>CAYWLO010000047.1:0-10081 GCA_964459035.1 uncultured Polyangiaceae bacterium
ATATAAAGTCAACCGACCGCCGCTTCGATGATCAACACGGAGCGGGACATCCCCCCCGCTCCTGTACCGCCCTGAAGAAATTCGGGTTGACTAGTGCACGCTGCCGCAACCACGGCTGCTGACAATCCGCCCAATAAAAGAAGAGAGTTCCCACGCATGGTCCCTACCTATTGTGAAGGACTTCCGAAAAGAGTCAAAAAATCGTGTTCGGTAGCCGTATCGACTCCCCCCAAGGCCGTGCAGATTTGGCCGACAAGATTCCTCTTACTCGACTCTCAAATCAATTTGTTCGACCTCGGGAGTGTGCTCTCCCAAAAATAGGTCCGCCGAACGCTGAAAACCACTTGGTTGATCGGTTACGAGAAGTTTGAGAGGTACGGAGAGAGGGGCTGATGTAGGAGCCAAACTATTGGCATTTTCGTCCAAACCAAAAGTAGGGGCGATGCGCCCCTCACGCAGCATGGCGCAAACCGTTTGCCCTGCGGCCAACGCGCTATCGACAACTGGTATGGGTCGCCCAGCCAACTCCTTGAGCACCTTCTCTACTACGGGTCGCAAGAGTGGGTAGTGAGTACAGCCTAGAACCACGACGCCAGCCCCTGCTTCAAGCAATTGAGTCGCGTAGCGCTTCACAGCCAACTCCGGCACTTCACCTGTGAGCCAGCCTTCTTCAACCAAGGGCACCAAGAGCGGAGCCGCCTGCCCTACTACCTCAAAGCGAGTGGAAAGCTGTTGTACCTGACGTTGGTAGGCCCCCGAACTAATTGTGCCAGCAGTTCCTAGAACTCCAATTTTTGGCGGTGGTCCCCCAGTGCGATCGGCCTCAAGTTGTGCGGCCTCCACCGCGGCTCGCGCCCCTGGCTCCACAACGCCAATCACGGGCATGTCAAGCTCAGCGCGTAAAATGTCCACGGCGACTGCGCTCACGGTATTGCAAGCTATCACAAGGGCTTTCACCCCTCGCTCGGTCAAGACGCGCGCGCAAGAGCGAGCGTAACGAATGACCGTTGAGGCAGAGCGCGTACCATAAGGTACCCGCGCGGTGTCTCCCAAGTAGACAATACTCTCTTGAGGGACCGACTCACGCAGGGCATGCACCACGGTTAAACCACCCAAGCCTGAATCAAATACCCCCAGGGGTTGGCGGCTGCTTCTCATGGCTTCACTTGGGTTCTCTTGTCTTCAAGTTGATAGGGGCTCTTACGCAATGGGTGAAAGCGCTTAGATATTCTCAATACGAATGAAGCGCGCTTCACCCGTTTGATGAGAATATGCCTTAAGCTTTTCAAATGCTTGCAAAAGAGCGCCCTCTTTGCACTCATGAGTGATCATCAACAAAGTAGCCGAGTCATTCTCTTCTTCTTGCACCATTTCACCAATACTCACGCCGCATGCGCCAAGGGCCCCGGCAATTTCGGCCAGTACACCGGGAGCGTTTTCGACTTCAAAGCGCAAATAGTAGCGATAAGACAGTTCCTCGGCGGGTAGAAGTTTACGCTCGCCGCATTGAATCGCCCGGGTAGAAAGCCCACGATGACCCTCAATGCGAGAGCAGGCAACATCAGCTAAATCGGCCACTACGCTTACAGCCGTGGGCATGTCTCCGGCTCCGCGTCCTACGATTACGCAAGGCCCTAGGCCCTTTCCTTGGATATAGACGCAATTGAGTACACCGTCGATATTGGCCAAAACGCTACTTTTGGGCACCAAGGCAGGATGACTATGCAGAGAGAGACTTTCGCCAAACTCGCGCGCAACAACCAGGTGTTTAATTGTAAAGCCAAAGCGCTCGGCCGCTGCAAAATCGACCGTGTCGATCTTTGTGATACCCTCAACAGGTGTATCGTCGGCACCAAAATTGGAGCCAAAGGCTAACATGCTGCAAATAATTAGTTTTTGCGCCGCATCGTTTCCTTGAATATCTAACGCGGGGTCAGCCTCGGCATAGCCAAGTTCCTGCGCCTCTTTGAGGGCCTCATCAAAACCCAAACCCGCGTTTTTCATCCGTGTGAGAATATAGTTACAGGTTCCATTCATGATACCATGAATAGAAAGAATAGAATCGCCTGTAAGGGACTCCCGTAGGGTGCGAATTACGGGAATGCCGCCGCCCACTGACGCCTCAAAAGCCAAATCGACTTCTTTACCGGCAGCGCGCGCTAAGAGATCAGGACCGTGGGTGGCCATCAAAAATTTATTGGCGGTGACGACCGTGAGCCCATTGTCAATCGCTCGCTCAATGTAGGACTTGGCCGGCTCTTGCCCACCCATGAGCTCTAGGACACAATCAACCGTTTCGTCAGAAAATATATCTTCAGGATCGGTCGTTAACCACTCGGGCTTGCACTCGGGCACGCGGGACTTGTCTTTGTCCCGAACCAGCACGTGGGCAACCTCAATGGGAGCACCCACTTTTTGGGCCAGTGAAGTCGCGTTCTCGGCCAGAAGCCGTAGGACCCCTCCTCCGACAGTTCCGCACCCCAAAAGGGCCACGCGCACAGGCTTCTTCAAATTGGACGAGCCCTTGGGGGCAACATTTATCGTACTCACTTACAAAGTCTCTAGCGTGACGCGCCTTCTAGCTCAACCGAAACAGGCTCGGGCGCTTTTAGGGGAACTCCTGGGTGTTTTAGGGCCTGGGCGTGAGCTCTGCGCAGAGTTTCGCGGCGCACACGCATTCTGGCGACTATTTTACGCTGGGGTGCGTTTTGCATTTCCCCCTCCCAGCTGCGTGCCTGGGGTGGCCCGGCGTTGGCGAGTACCACCGTGGGCACGCCGGTTATCGGATCTTTTTGATCGATCAAAAACGAGTGATAGTGAAACTTTTCGTCGTCGCGCAGGCCATAGATGAATACGATATCCCCTCGTCGATAGCGGGCTTCATCCCGAGCCAAAGCCTCAAAAAATCGTTTACGGTATCGAAACTTTACTTGTTGCTCTTTGGGTATGCGATCCATATCAAACCAATCGGGATAGAGATCGGCAAAAGAAGCGAGACTCTCTATGCTGCGAGGGTTTTCGATGCCAAGACTTGAAAAATGCAGGGCCCCTTTGCGACGCATTCTTTTCTCACCTCGCACAGGCCAGCCCCCGCCTGTTCCCCAATCGAATGCGTCTGTAATAAAATCTATACAAACCTGGGGCAACCGTGGACGGCCATACCCATCAAAGACATAATAATTATCGCCATTGAATTCGTAGGTCGATTGATAACGACGATACGCTTTGCGAAATTGAATACGCAGGAGCCCGTCTTGCTGTCCTTCTTCAGTCTTGGGTTCGTCAAAGGGCAAGCGCCGAGCAATCATTTGGTGGGCAGCCGTCAAAATGGGTTCAATCAACCGCTGATCTTCAAGCCAAAGAGCCCTGGCCTTTGCCAACTTCTTGTGTTGGCTTCCTTGAACGAATTCACATTCTACACCAAGCGCTCCCTCCTTCATGGCGACGAGCGCACGGGACTTCACTCCATAAGTTTGCAGAGATAGTTCCATTCTATCTTGAGTCATGGCCACCACCTGCGCTCTGGAAAATCCAAGAGAGTTCTGCAATCGACGTAAATCAATATGCAGCCCCTGTTTGAATTCACCATCAATTGCCCGAACCCGATCGAATAAGAGTAGACTGGCCAAGCGCCCGTTGTGCTTTCTCTTCAATTTTTTCAGACTTTCATCTGCCGGAAGCCAGTAGCGCCCGTCAATGCGCTTGAGTCGCAATATTTTGTTTCCCCGCTCAATGATGAGTTCTTTCTCTTTAGAAAAGAGATGGTCCAAACGTAAAATTTGAGACAAGCGCAAAGCAAGAAGGGGTTTGTCCGCGTAAAGGTATTGCTCTGATAGAAAGACTTGCCTTCTTGCAGGGTAATTTCCACGGGTTTTACGCAAAATTTCCAAGATAACTGATGCAGGGTCACGGGCATCGCGCAATTGTCTCCGCAATTTTTTTCTGAGGAGCGATAAATCGTTGGCAGCCCGGGGAGCACGACGAAAAACCACGGGCACCGATCGTGACTGAGCTAATATTTGTGCTCTGTTTTTGTCCAGGGAGGGAGTTCCTGGTTGGAGCGCCTGTTTGCCCAATTTCTCAAGGCTTTTTAGACAGCTATTCTGAACTAGCTCAGCTTTTTGAGAAGGGGCAGATGCCCCCAAAGGCAGGGAGCGCTCATCGTTCTTGAATTCAATGGGAAGCGGCTGAGAGGCCCCTTGCTTCAAAGCACCGGTTTCAAGTTTCTCGTCGCAAGCGTTGCATAGACCTAAGGCCACAAGGCTGAAGGAGACAAAAACTCGTACTAGGATTTTTTCCACTGGGTAGGTGGATAGCAAAAAATAAGGACACCGCAGATGCGATGCCCTCTTTTTTGTTCTTTCAACGTCTCCCGTTGAAGCGAATTGAGATCAGTTGGGTTTAACTGGTCGTTTTAATTCGCGCTTAGCCATTTCGTCGAGATAGCTCTGGGAGGGTTGGGGCATTTCTTCCAAAGCAGCCTCGAGAGCGTCTTCGACCTTTTTAGCAAAAACGAACTCAAGCTCATCGCGAATTTCTTTAGGAACTTCCTCAAGATCGGCGCGATTTCTTTCGGGAACGATGACCCGCTTAATGCCCGCACGGTGAGCCGCCAGAGTTTTTTCTTTTAAGCCGCCAATGGGCAATACGCGACCACGCAGAGATATCTCTCCGGTCATAGCAACGTCGTGACGCACACGAATACCGCTCAAAAGTGAAACGATGGCCGTAAACATGGCCACGCCTGCGCTAGGCCCGTCCTTAGGCATGGCTCCAGCTGGAATGTGAATGTGCAAATCGCTCTTTTCGAGGAAATTTGCAGCAATACCAAATCGCTCAGCATTGGTACGTACATATGAAAGAGCCGCATGAGCACTTTCTTTCATCACATCACCCAGCTGCCCGGTCAGTTGCAATTTACCAGAACCAAACATGCGCGTCACTTCAATAAAGAGGATCTCCCCACCTACGCTTGTCCAAGCAAGGCCAGTGACGACTCCCGTTTCCTCGGTTCGTTCGGCCATTTCACTGATGAATTTAACGGGCCCTAAGAACTCCCGTAAATCATCTTCCGATTTGACGATATGGTTGGAAGTATCACCCTCGGCAACCTTCACAGCCACACCACGAATAACGCTTGCGATAGTGCGTTCCAAAGAGCGCACACCAGCTTCGCGAGTGTAGTGTTCAATAATTTCTTCGACGGCTTCGTCGGTAATTACCAAACGCTCCTCGGTTAAACCGTGTTCTTCGAGCTGCTTACGAATCAAGTGCTCTTTGGCAATCGCCAATTTCTCGCGACGAGTGTAACCAGGAATTTCTAATATTTCCATACGATCGCGCAAAGGCGGCGGTATGGGATCAGCCACATTTGCAGTGGCCACAAACATCACATTGGACAAATCATAAGGAATTTCGAGATAATGATCTGCAAATGTATTGTTTTGCTCGGGGTCAAGGACCTCAAGAAGCGCAGCACTTGGATCGCCACGAAAGTCGTGGCCAACCTTATCAATCTCATCCATCATGAAGACAGGATTTACGGTTCCTGCTTTCTTCATTCCCTGAATCAATTGACCGGGCAAAGCTCCTACGTAGGTGCGCCTGTGTCCGCGAATAGCGGCTTCGTCGTGCACTCCACCTAAGGAGATTCGATGAAATTTACGCCCCAAGGACTTGGCAATACTGCGTCCCAGGGAGGTTTTGCCTACGCCAGGAGGACCCACCAGACAAAGAATGGGACCCTTTTTGTCTTTCTTTAACTTACGAACAGCAAGGTATTCGACAATTCTCTTTTTGACCTTGTCGAGACCATAATGATCTTCGTCAAGCACCTTTCGTACTTCGAGAATTTCAAGATTGTCGGCCGTCGACTCGCTCCATGGGATATCGACTAACCAATCGAGGTAGGTGCGAACAACTGTGTACTCGGCACTCCCTACCTGCATGCTGCGCAATCGCTTCAATTGCTTTTTTGCGACTTCTCCGGCTTCTTTCGGAAAATCGATTTTTGCCAAGCGCTCCTCTAAACCATCGAGATCGCCCTGATCCCCATCGTCTTCGCCGAGCTCTTCTTTGATAGCCTTGAGCTGCTGACGCAGAACATACTCTCGTTGATTTTTGCCCATCTCCTCTTTAATTTGAGAATTGATGCGCTCGCGCATTTTGAGAATTTCGAGTTGGCGGGTCAACAAGCGCAGGACTTTTCGAATCCTCTCTTTTGCCTCGACCGTTTCGATCAATTGAGCCTTCTCGTCGACAGGCGCGTCCAAATTGGCAGCGACCAAGTCAGCCAAGGCCCCTGGGGCTTGAATCGAATCAATCAAGCTTCCAGCTTCGCGCGGCAGCTCAGGCATCAACTGAATGACTTGCTTAGCCACATCACGCAGGCTCATCGCAAGCGCCTCTGCCTCAACGTCCTCGACGGGAGGTGTCGGCATACGTGTCACCTTGGCGCGTAAGAAAGGCTCACTAGAAGTGACCTCGCCCATTCGAATACGAGTCAGCCCCTGGAGGATAAGAGAGTAATTGCCGGAACTATGTTTCAGCGCCTTGAGCACACGCGCCGCGCAGCCCATGGGATAAAGATCTTCGCTGGTAGGATCGTCTGTGGAGGGATCTTTCTGCGCGAAGATTGCGATGACCGGACCCTCCAAGTTGTGGATGTCCTCAACAAGCGCAACCGATTTTTCGCGGCCCACGTCAAAGGGAGCTACCGCACCCGGAAAAAGCACCGCATTTCGTATTGGAAGAACTGGCAGTTCATCCCCGAAGTCGATTTCGTCTTCGTCAAGGGGTGGAGGCGGAACGGAGGATGGTTCTTGGTCGCTCATGATAATCTTTAGAATTCAGCCAATTGGTTTTGTAGCCCCGGGGGCCAGTCGTCAAGCTAACCACTCTTTGCCCAGGAACAACCGTAGCGGACAAGAAACGATGAGGGTAAGGAGGAGCAAGTGAGGGTAATATTTTGTGGAACGCCAGAAATCGCAGTGCCAGCGCTCAATGCAGCTGCTGAAATAAGTGAAATTGTAGGTGTCGTCTGCCAACCGGACCGTCCCGCCGGCAGGGGTATGAAATTGCGCGCCCCGGCGGTAAAAGTACGAGCTGCCGAATTGGGAATTGAAGCTTACCAGCCCACCAAAGTTCGCGATGGCTCCCTCGCCGCCTGGATGCGGGAGCTCACCGCAGATGTCGCACTGGTCATTGCCTACGGTCGAATTTTAGACGCTGAGACTCTAGCCGCACCCCGTCTTGGATGCGTGAATCTGCACGCCTCCCTCCTCCCCGAATTCCGTGGAGCCGCCCCCATTCAGCGGGTAATTATGAGCGGAAAAACCGAAACCGGTGTTTGTTTGATGAAGATGGATGAGGGTATGGATACGGGGGACCTTTTAGCTTGCCATCGACTTTCCATACTCCCCAGCGATACGACTGGAACTCTTTCTCACAAGATAGGGGAGCTCGCGGCCACTGTAACTCGAGAAGAATTAGCGCGTTACGTCCAGGGCCAGCTTTGTGCTCAAGAGCAAAATCACAAGAAGGCTACCCATGCCCCGCCTATCACCCGTGAGGACACACCCTTGGACTTCAGGCGTGGTGGAACAGACTTAATGAACCAGATTCGAGGCCTCGCACCTCGCCCTGGAGCAACCGCACAAATTGAACGAACCGACACCCCCACTCGGCGTTTAAAGATTTTGCAGGTTGAATTGGCCCCCTCCAATGCAAACGCACCTCACAGACTGTCTCCAGGGGAAGTAAGCGTTGCAGACGGAATTCTCTTGGTCGGAACTGGTAGCGCTCCCTTAAGAATTCTCTCGGCTCAGTTGGAAGGAAAAAAAGTGCAACCGGCCGCAGATATTCTCAATGGACGAGGACTATTGGGCGGAGATGTCCTAAAGTAACGAAGAACTTGGAAATTTCCCTCTCTACAGACTACGGGTGAGGGGGATTGACCCCGCCTCGGACTCTGAGGTGGTAGTCTTTTGTCCCACTTCGTACTCCCCTACCCCCCTTGGCACCTCACTAGATGACAGTTGTCGGAATCGACCTTGGAACCACCAACACCGTAATTGCAGCCATGCGCGATGGCCGAGCCACTGCGCTGAAGGACAAGATGGGGCGAGCACTCCTCCCTAGTGTTGTATCCTTCACATTGAAGGGAGCGCCAAAGGTTGGGTATGAGGCAAAAAATCGCCGGACCATCGATCCTGATAATACGGTTTTTTCAGCCAAGCGTTTGATTGGTCGCACTTTTGACAGCGAGCATGTTCAAAAGTCCCTCAAACACTTTCCTTTTGAACTCAAAGAGGGCCCCGGAAAATCCACTCTCGTTCAATGTCACGGGCACGATTATACCCTGCCGGAGATTAGTGCTTTTGTTCTTGAACAGGCGCAGAAAATTGCCGAGGCACGTTTGGGCGGAAGTGCCACCGATGCGGTGATCACAGTTCCCGCAAATTTCAACGATTTACAACGAGCCGCGACCAAAATTGCAGGTCGCACAGCCGGTCTAGAAGTACTTCGTATCATCAACGAACCGACCGCTGCTGCCCTTGCTTACGGTTTCGGTAAAAAGGGGCGTGAACGTATTGCAATTTACGATTTTGGGGGAGGCACTTTTGATGTCACTTTGCTCGACCTCAGAGACAATGTTTTTGAAGTACTTGCAACGGCGGGCGACACGTTTTTAGGGGGGGACGATATTGACCGAGCCATCATGGATCGCATGGCCGAAGAGCTCCTTAAGAAGAACAAGGTAGACGCGAATTCGGACAACCTAGTTCGTGAACAATTGCGCGCAGCCGCCGAAAAACTAAAGATTGAGTTGTCGACGCGGAGTATGAGCAAGGCGCGTATCGAGGAACTCGATTTCGAGTTTGTCATGCGACGTTCAGAGTTCGAAAAGCTGGCCGAACCCCTACTTACACGTACCTTAGAAGTTTGTCGCGAAGCGATGGATGTGGCCGGCATTGCAAACGGAGATCTCGACCAAATTCTAATGGTTGGAGGTTCAACGCGCATTCCCCTGGTACGAAGACGAACCTCCAGTTTTTTTGGGAAGATGCCTCAAAGTCGTATCAACCCCGATGAAGTCGTGGCCATTGGGGCAGCCATTCAGGCAGCCACTTTAGAGGAGAAACAAGGTACGGCTAGTATCCCCTCTGCCCCGCTTCCTCGCGCTGCGATACAAAGCACTCACCCTTCGCGGGCCCCGCGCCCCCTAGCTCAAGCAGGCGTGAGCGTCGCCGGCGGCGGAACCAAAACGGGACTCGCCGGCCTATCAAAAACCCTCTCAGGCACTGGTGAGGGCTCGATTCGCCCCGTTGGAGGGAGTCGTTCCGTACTCTCAGGTCTTCAGGGTTTACGCGGCCCTAACAAAACTCTAGCGGGAGTCGGAGCTGACGATCCGCTCTTGACTCAATCAATTGCCGGGGGGCAAAAACGCCCAGGTCTCAGTGCAATGATAGGGCGAGAAAAGGGCGTCACAAATTTGGGTCTGGGGGTGCAAACAAGTTCTTCGCCCGCCGGCACAGAGCCGCCCCCCTCTCGACCTAAACAGGACACCATTCCCGGTGCAGCGTCCCTTCCGGAGGATGGGTCGGTGACTTTCGATCTAGCTGAGTTAGAAGCCATGGAGGCCGACTCGCCAGAACTCGATGCCTTCGCTGGCTTTCAAGAAGAAACCACGAAAGTCGTTCCCCCAGAGAAAGCTGCGGCCCAGGCCGCAGCCCTCGATAAAAAACTCATCGAACCTCACGACGATCTTCCCGTGCCCGTGAAAGAGGACGACTTTGAAGAACTAGGAGATAGTGCGCTCTTTTCTCTCGATGACGCGGCTAGCCTGACGGCGACGAGACAGGGCGGGACCCCTCTGGATGCAGACCTTCCGGTTCCCCTCGCCCCCCATCCCTCCGAGGAAGAGGCGGAAGAACTGGGAGATAGTTCTTTGTTTGCTCTGGAGGATGAGATTGGACTTCCGCAAACAGCGGCATCTCTCCCCACGCCTAGCGTCTCCTTACCGGTGGCGAGTGCTGCATTGCCCTCACCCGCCACCGCACTGCCCTCACCCGCCACCGCA
>CAYWLO010000047.1:10181-32992 GCA_964459035.1 uncultured Polyangiaceae bacterium
TGCCCTCACCCGCCACCGCACTGCCCTCACCCGCCACCGCATTGCCTTCTCCTGGCGAAAAAAGGACGGATCCTCTCGGGGCAACCATGGTGGGACTTCCGGCCCCCCTCCAAGCGCCTCTCGCAGAGGAATTTGACGAACTCTCTATCGCCTCCTTGCTTCCTGAGGAGGCATCCAGCATGTCGATTTCTCGGGCAGCGAGTTCTCCTTTAGATCTTTCTGACGAATCAGAGCTTTCGGCTCCCCTTGATTTGTCGACCCTTGAGTCTCCCCAGCATTCGACTCAGCCTTTGGGAAATGCCTTAGACTCCTCCATCTCTCTGGACGATTCAACTGTCGGTGCACTGAGCCAGTCCGCAGAGGGGCACCGTCCCCAAGCCCCTCTACTTCTCGATGTCACTCCTCTTTCTTTGGGGGTTGAGGTCAGCGGCGGATACGTCGACAAGCTGATCGAACGCAATAGTCCGATACCCTGCGAAGTAACTAGGACATTTGCCACAACCCGCGACAACCAGCCTTTGGTACGAATTCGCGTAAGTCAGGGAGAAGAAGGTCGTTTCGAAAAGAACACTGTTCTAGGAGAAGTCGAACTCACTGGACTATCACAAGGTCTGCGCGGCACTGTAAAGGTAGACGTCAGTTTCTCTTTGGACGAAAGCGGCATGCTTCAAGTAACTGCCCGCGATTTGGCAAGCGGAAACGCCGCCGATGCTCGCTTAATGCTTGTCGGCGTTTCAGAATAGTCGAATCAATCCACAAAACTCTCGTTTCCCCAGCCAACAATG
The DNA here is from genome assembly GCA_964459035.1 of uncultured Polyangiaceae bacterium. Taxonomy (GTDB): domain Bacteria; phylum Myxococcota_A; class Polyangia; order Polyangiales; family Polyangiaceae; genus NIC37A-2. Next base: position 10,967 of record CAYWLO010000047.1, read on the forward strand.
ACCGCGTCCCCCAACTACGACCTGATTGTTTCCTGGCTCGATATTCTTGATTCGTCGAGCTACTATGAACTGCTTGGTCTATTAGAAATTGCTGATGACGACGCCATACAGAATGCTTTTCATACATTTTCTAAAAGCTTTCATCCCGATAGACACCGCGCCGCCCCTGAGAATATTCAAAAGGCAGTAGCCAAAATTTATAGTCGAGGAGCTGAAGCGTATGGGATATTACGTCGCGAGGTGTCTCGACAGGCTTATGATCTCGCCCTATCCCAAGGAGTCTTACGCCTCACTCCGGGTAAGGCCCGCCCCCAAGTTCTTCGCACCTCAGAAAGTCTCGAGTCCGCCTGCAAAACTCCCGGAGGGCGTTTGCACGCCCGTCAGCTGGAGCGAGCTCTTAGCGAAAATAAGTGGGAAGAAGCCCGACACCTCCTCAGAAAGGCCCTTCTGAGCGAAAACCTGAATGAAGAGCTTGAAAAGCGTTACCACGCCCTCCTTCAGCTCGCCGGGGTTGCTCACGATAAAAGTCAACGGTGATTAAAACTGTTCAGTCTTGGTAAAATTGGACATTCAATGGGAAAACATCGATGTCTTAGCCGTCAGCGGGACCTCAATTCCTCGCCTGGACGCTCGTTTTGGGTGACTAGAATGGTTTTAACGCTTGTCAGGAATTTCACTACCCAAAAAAGGCACACAGGAAGATCCGTCTCCCCTGGAAAATCCTTCAATCGATGTTAATAAGGGGCGCGCGCAAAAAAGCAAAGGGAGAATTTAGACTCCATAAAACTTTTTTCCCGCATAAACGTCGAACTTGATAACTGCGATTCATCAGAATCGTGCCCGAATAGACACGGACACAAGCGCCCCCTAGCTCGTATTTTCGCGAGACTAGGAGGACGGAGAGCCCCCCTCGTGAAGATCTCTTGCCCCTCATGCTCAGCTAAGTATTCGATCGCGGACGAGAAAGTCCAAAGTCGCCTTGCCAAGATCCGTTGCCGAAAGTGCGGAACCTCCATCGTTATCGATGGAAACGTCTCGCCGGCTAATGTTTACGCCGCAGATGCGGGCGCAAGTGCATCCGCAGGAGCGGTTGCACCGGTCGCCCCTGCAGTAGAACCTGCTCCGACAACGACTTACTCAGTTGACCTCGGTGAGAGCGATCAACGACAAATGACCGTTCCGGAAATTGTGGCGGCCTACAACGATGGCACTGTTACGCCCGAGACTTTCGTTTGGGCGGATGGTTTCGCAGATTGGACTGCCCTCTCCGAGGTAGAGGAAATCGTGGCGTCTTTACACAGCGCGGCCGCCCAAGATTCACCCACTGCACCGACGGATGAGGTCTCTGCTGCTGGTGCCTCAACCGCACCTCAAGAAAACCCCTGGGAGGCCGGTGGGCTCGGCGCACCTGCAGCACCTGCTGAAAGCCCCCCAGCCTCCGGTGGTGGCGCAGATCTATTTGGCGGTGTGGCAGAGGCCGGCGGCGAAGCCGACCAGACCTCCGATCCTAGTCCGTTTGGCGCGGCGGCTGCCGCTGCTCCTGCGGACACAGGCGCGCGCAACGAGTCTTCGGTACTCTTTTCATTGAGTGCTCTCACTTCAGGTGCCACTGCGTCTCGTCCTAGTTCGCCGCTAGCTTCGGTTCCACCTTCCGCCGTTTCAAACAACGACGACTCGGGTTTGATCGACCTCAAAGCGCTCACTTCAGCCGCAGATGCCAGCGCAAGCCCCTTGGCTGCGCCAAGCCCCTTGGCAGCAGCGCCTCTCGGTGCAACGGGTGCAGCAGCTTCTCCTCTCGGTGGACCTAGTCTCGGCTCTGGAGCATCCATTCCGCCGCAATCCAGCGGCGGTAGCAAAAATGTAATTATTCTTGGTGGTTTTGGTCTTGTGGCGGCAATCGCAGTCGCTGTCATTACTCAAATGGGCGGGAGCCCTGAGCCCGAGGTTGCGCCTGCAGCCAGTGCTGTACCCATCGCTACCGCTGCTACGGCAGCCCCAGTAGCAGCAGCTCCAACGCTTCCCACTACCGAAGCAAAGGCTCCTTCGACAGGGACAGAAGAGGACGAAGCCGCGCCAAAGAAAAAGTCAGGCTCGACCGCAAAACGTACGACACGGCGGAGAACCGGCGGGACTGCAAAGAAGGCGACCAGTGGCACCAAGTCCACGGCAAAACCCAAGCCACGAAAAAAGAAGAGTACGCGAAGCAAGTGCGGTTGTAAGAAAGACGACCTCATGTGCATGATGAACTGCGCACAGTAATCGTCCTCTGAAAGCCCACCCCCCGGTGGGCTTTTCTTTGTCCATCTTCGAAAAGCCCCCCCGGTGGGCTTTTCTTTGTCCATCTTCGTCGAAAGAGTCTCACTCTTCGGATGATGAGGCAGTGTTCAAATAGTCCAAGAGCGCTTCCGCCGGATGGCGAGGCACAAAGCCTTCAAATCGCTTCACCTGGCTACGACAAGAATGTCCGGTTGCCATCACACGTGCCCGCTCAGCGCCTGACTCGGGAAGCTGCTTTTTCCAGCTCATCTCGAAGATGCCTCTAGACTCCTCAAGATGTTCCTCTTCGTGGCCGAAAACACCACACATGCCGCAACAGCCAGTTGCTTTCACGGACACCGCTGCACCAAATCTCTCGAACACGGCTTTCCATTTTTCCTGACTTTTTGTCTCAAATGTACGCTCGGTACAATGGCCAAATAGCTGATAAGGCTCTTGCCTCGATGTCGCTGTGGGCACACGCTTACCTATCAACGCCTCAAGATTTTCTTCCAAATATTCCTGCAAGAGTTGAATGCGAAATTCGGGCATTTCTTTCCCCAATTCGTGAGGATACTCGTCGCGGTAGGTCAGAGTTACAGCGGGCTCTATTCCCACAATTGGTATGCCGAGTCGAAAAACTTTCGCAAAGTACACCGAATTGCTTCTTACGACTTTCCTAAATCGCCCTAAGAACCCTTTGATATGAAGCGCTTTGCCATTTTCTCTGAAAGGCAAAAATATCACCCGTCGCCCTAACTTTGTGAGCAAGTCATATGCGGCGAGAGCCACTTGAGGCTCATAAAATGTGGTAAAGGCGTCTTGTGCAATGAGTACAACTCGCCCTGCGTCCTCTTTGGAAAGAGCATTCATTGATGAAAAGTCGAACGATTCGGCGCCGCGCTCTTTGAGCCCTGCTTTCAAGGTATCTTCGGCAAGCAGGGGGGTATCAATCATGCCAACCCATCTTCGAATGAACCACTTTGAGGGAGCCCACGTCATCAGCCAGTTGCTCAGACGCGGCCAAAGAACCAAAATGCTCAATATGGATTCAAGAGCGGCTACAAAGTAGTCCTTCAGTGGTCGGCGATAACGCCCGTGGTATTGCTCCAAGAATTCAGCACGGAGCGCAGGGATATCCACCTTGACTGGGCATTGAGTGGCGCATGCTTTGCACGCCAAACACCCAGCCATTGCGTCGTATACTTGATGAGAGAAATCATCACGCGGCTTATCTCGACCCCGAATTGTGCTCGTGGACAATGAATCGTCCGCTCCCATCTTGGCCCCTGCGTCGTGCCCGCTCTGAGCTAATAGTCGAAGCCACTCTCGCAAGATCCCGGCTCGCCCCTTCGGGGAATGAATACGGTCGCGGGTCACCTTTGATGAGGGACACATGACAGAATCTGGATTCCAGTCGAAACACGCGCCGTTGCCATTGCAATTGACTGACGCTTCAAATTTTTTGCGAGTCGGCTCAGCAATTTGGCGATCGTAGGCGCCGCGCTTCATGGCGTCCACGCTCACCAGTTGGTCCGTACTTGCCGATGGGGTGGCTAGTTTTCCAGGGTTGAGCTGATTGTGAGGATCAAACGCAGACTTTACCCTGCGCAACTCTTTGTAAAGGGCGTCGCCAAAAAAAGTGGGTGTGTACTCACTTCGGTAGCCCTTGCCGTGTTCTCCCCAAAGCACCCCCCCGTACTTCTTCACCAAAGCAACCACTTCGTCGGTAATTCCCCGAAGCAAGGCTTCATCCTTCTCCGACTTCAGATCGAGAGCCGGCCGTACATGCAAACAGCCGACATCGACATGCCCAAACATTCCATAACGAAGGCCACGCTTATCCAAAAGAGCGCGAAAGTCGCGAATATAGTCGGCGAGGTGCTCAGGGGGGACAGCTGTGTCTTCGACAAAGGCGACGGGGCGGCGCGCCCCCTTTGCATTTCCCAAAAGTCCCACCCCTTTTTTACGTAAGGACCACAAGGCAGCAATGTCTTGAGCGGTCGTTGCTACAGTATATCCCGAGGCTTGGCCGCTCTTTCCGCAGTGAGTGTTTAGGCTCGCGCAAAGCTCTTCTACCTTATTCTGAACAAGGGCAGGATCATCCGACTCGAACTCAACAAGATTGATAGCTGCGGCTGGAGGCTCATTTTTTCCTTCAACGAGATGGGAGATAGAACTCCAAATTGTATCTCCCCGCGCGAGGCCAACTATCGTATCATCAACCGTTTCGATGGCCCCCGGGTTACTTGCCACAAGTTTTCCGGCGTCACGCAAAGCACTATCAAATTCGGGGTAGCGAATTGCCACCAATTGCCGATGGCGCGCAATGGGCGTGAGGCGCAACTTGGCCTCAGTGAGAACGACAAGAGTTCCCTCGGAGCCCGCTATCACTCGCGAGAGATCGAATTTTCCGTCGGGTGTCTCAATATGGGCGAGATCGTATCCCGTAAGAAATCGCTTCAATTTGGGCAGATCTGTTTTGATTCGCTCCCGACTACTTTCCACAATTTCAGCAACTTGACAGTAAACACGCCCCGGCATGCCTTCTTTTTTGCAAGCCAATGCAAATTCTTCAGGGTCGAGAGGCAAAGTCTCAAGAATCTTGCCGTCCATCATGACCGAACGTAGCGCGAGCACATGGTCGCTCGTTTTACCGTAGATTCTTGAGCCTTTTCCACTGGCGTCTGTATTGATCATCCCCCCCAAGGTAGCTCGACTACTAGGCGACAAATTGGGGGCAAAGAAGACGTCGTGAGGGGCCAAAAATGCGTTCAGTTGATCTAATACAACGCCGGGTTGTACCCGTACCCATCCCTCAGCCAGGTTCAGCTCTAATATTTCTCCGAAGTGCCGGGATACATCCATGATGACACCGTCACAAAGGGATTGCCCATTCGTGCCAGTTCCGCCCCCCCGAGGACTCAATTTTACCTCACGATATTCTTCATCATTGGCTAGCTCCAAAACGCAGGCAACATCTGTCTCGTTTCGGGGATAGACCACCGCAAGAGGCACTATTTGATAGACGCTGTTGTCAGTGGCCGTAACTAGGCGGGTCGCGTAGTCCGTACGAATCTCCCCCGAGAAACCACTGTTTTCGAGTGCTTTGATGAAAGACGCGTAAATAGCCGGGAGATATTCGTCTGGGGCCAACAGGGGGATCATTGCCGCTGGATACTCGACGCTTGCACTCGGCGCTAGCCAAAGCACCCAGAAGAAATCAAATTTACCCCTTCAAAAGGTATGATCAATAAGAAAGGGATGCATCGAGACGCCTATACTCTCCCGTGGGCAGCAGTATTTGCCCCAAACGGTCAGCGATAAAGACCCTATCATGCTCGGCAATGCGGAAAGACACCGGCTGAAGACGGGCGGGCAGCCCCCCCGTGAGTTTTTTTATGGTTACCAGCTGAAAAGGCAAAGAAGCGCCCGGGACCAACTCGCCCCCGCGAGAAACGAGTTTCGAAACCCCGGTGGTACTTGAGGGCATTGAACGCACCTTGCCTCTGGTAAGCGCCGCCAGGCGAGCACGACAGGAAGTGGCTACCTCAGCACGCATCTCGTAAATTGAACAACGTCTCAGAATTCGGAGAGATTCAATACTCTGATCCAAGAGTTGGGCCGCTGTTTGTCGAATGAATGGTTGGGGCTCTTGGAGGAGAAGCTCGGTCAATGACTGAGAGTCACACGCTTTGCCAAAACTATGAGCCAGGCGTAATGCCTGCCGCCGGAGCGCCACATGGGGAGAGCTGCAGACTTCATTGGAGAGTAGGTCGTCGGGCAAGCTTGCCAACTTGCCGCGCTCTCTCAGGAGGCGAAGGGCCAAGAGTGCGCTTGCTTGAACAAAACGAGGGACGGGGCGTGGACCCTTGCTCAAGCTGCGCGCGTAGCTTCCTATCAGCGATGCATCCGTAGAATCTCCTAAAGCTCCCAATGCATAGAGCGCCGATGCACTGGTGCGTGCGTCAAGGTCTTTGGTCAGAAGGCGAGCAAGTCGCGCGCCTTCTGGATGATAGATGGCTAATTGAGCTAGTTTTCTACGATCTTCACGGGCACCCTCAGTTCCGATTCTTTTTAATAGGGAAAAGTCCCCATTGCGAGCCAGACCATTGAGAAGAAGGTCACGCTGTGGACCGCGAGTCGTCGAAAGAAGTTCACCAAGAAGCAAGGTCGTTGAGCGAGTCAAATGGGCTGGGAAAGCAAAAAACACCTCGATAATTCTGTCGCGCCGACCAGAGGCACCTCTTGCCACGATACTCACCAACACCTGTGCTTGCGCCACGCTCGATCCCCGACTGAGTGCGAGGAGTGCGCCCTCGACGGTGTCACGCTCCCCTTGGAGCAAGAGTTCTTCCAACGAATTTCCAGCGAGTCCTTCTGAAACGAGTAAATAGGCGGCTGCCCCCTGTACCAGCGGCGAGGTCGAGTCCAAGAACTCTCGCCCCCATAAACTCTCGCGCTTCCCCGATACTCGCGCCATCACAAGCAATAGCCTCGAAGTGTCCTGGGGTGACCAGCGCTGCTTCTTTACAATATTTACCAGGGGCTCCCATGCGCCAGAAGGAACGTCCGTGAGAGACTCCAAATAACTAAGTGCCAGCTCACTACTTGAACTCAACGGGCGACCAAGAGCTTCGAGGGCCAAGACAACCACGCTCTTTTCTTTTCTATGATTGAATAGGGAAAAAAGGCGTTCCTCACCCAGGCGTCCCTGACGCCACGCCGTCAAGAGTGCCTCTACAGAGCCTTCGACTTGCAACAGGCCCCGCGCACATTGTTCAAGAGTCTCTCCAATTGAGTCCTGAACGCACATTTCGAGTATCGCCTGGGATTCTTGAGGGTACTCCAGCAGGACTCCGTCGAGGAGGTGCTTATTGTCACCCGCAAGTAATTGCTCCAGCAGTGCAGCCCACGCCACCGCCCCGCCTATTTGCGCTAGGGCGTTCGCTGCCGCCTCTTGGATCGCTTGGGTAGAACTCGCCGAAAACAGCGATTTCAGGGCAGGCAGGGCTTCATGATAGCCAAGGCTTCCCAAGCTTTGCGCCGCGGCAATCACCACATTATCATTTTCGTCCGAGAGGGCCACCACAAGAGCAGGGGCAACGCGCCGCTCCCCTATCACGCCTAGAGCGAGGGCGACTTGTGAACGCACGCTCTCCTCGGGGTCTTGTAGGTAGGCGGCCAATGAGGAAGCCGACCGAGGCGCGGCGACACTCCCTAAGGCACGCACGACCGCGAGACGCACGGCAAGAGCATCATCGTGTAGACCACGCACTAAAAAGGAACTAGCGCGCCCTTGCTCGGTACCCGCCGCACGCCCCAAACCCTGAGCCGCTATCCTTCTTAGATCAGGTGAAGAATCGGCGAGCGCCCGCCCAAGGGCCAAGAGGACCCGCCCCTTGGGCTCACGCCCCAAGACCTCTGCAGCTAAGAGTCTTTCATCGAGAACACCTGAACCCAACCACTGCAGCAGGATGCTCTCTGCGCCCGGCAGACGCCGAGCAATTAGTAGGCTAGCAGCGCTCAACCGAACCTGAATATCTGAGTCCAGGAGTGCTTGCACAATGAGCGGGCGCGCCACAGAGAGAGGAGTCGTCGCCAATTGAACCACGACAGCACGACGAGAGTTCGTCCCGCCATTCTCCAAGATCTCGGCCATTGCACGGCCTCCCGAAGGCCACATGGAAGAGGCTTTACTAGGTCCCACATATGCCAAAACAACGCCTCCAAGAGCAAACAAGCAGAAAATTGTTTGAAAACGTTTTGTGTTCATAGTGTCACCTATCACTCTCCACTCATGTCCTAATGAGCACCTACCATACGGCGCACGACCCAATGTAAAGACATAAAAAATGCCGCCATGGTCGCCCAAGCCCACGGTGGCAATAGAGGACGGCTCTCCCTCTGGGCCAACACAAAAGCAGACGAGGGCGGGGCAAGTAAAGAAATGTCGTCGGCTGTCACGGCGGTCCCGCCAGTAGCCTCGGCAATCGCGGCCAATCGAGGGGAGTCCGGGCGACTATCGGCCCATGCCTGACCACCGAATTCACATGCAAAGACTGTCCTGGTAGGAGGGGCTGCCCCCACCTTTACCCGCGCGGCATATCCTCCAGGCTTCAGCCCACGAGCGATGAAGCGGTGCCCACCGTCTTTTCCAGCGGGAGCCATTGCAATATTACGCACATCACTCACCTTTGTTCCCAATCGTTCCAAAGTAAGAGAAATTTTAGCATCGTCCGAGAAATGTGAGTCAACTCGAAACAACAGATCGCGCCCTGCTATGCAATCGTTCTCCAAGCGAAGCTGAGCTGCTTCGTATCGCGGATCTCTCATCAACCACCCCAATAGACCTCCCCATAAGTCAGCATGAGCTCGCCCTCCCGCTCTCGCCCCCGAGTCGCCAAATCTCAATTGATGGGTTCCGTCCACAGAAATTGCAATCGTGCGACCGTCACCCACCTCATGGAGTGCCAAAATGGGCATTTTACTACCGTCGGCAAGCGAAATGGACGGATGCTCCCATAAAACTAATGCGTTGTCCCGAGCCGCACCTAAAATATTGGCCCCACTCATCGTCGGCAGCTCCTCGCCCATGGTAGCTCGCAGGGCATTGAGCATGGGCGCGGCCCGCCCGGCCTCGGTGTAGCGGGGCTCAAAGGCCTTTTGAGTAATTAATTCGCCACGACGGGGCAAGTCTACAGGCAGTACGTCGGCAACGAGAGATCCTCCATAGCCACCAGCAGAAAAGCCAGTGTGCCCTCCCACCAAAATGAGCCCCCCCCCTTTGAGAACGTAATTCTTCAAGGAGCGAAAGTGGCGATCTAGTTGATATTCGCGGGCATTGATATCTTGAAGGATCACAGCATCAAAACTCTTAAGATGTTCACTAAAAAGTTCGTCAACAGGAAAAGGAATCAAGGCCATTTCATCAGGACGAGCCTCCACCTGATCACTTAAAGTACGCAGAATGAAAAATGATCTCAAGGCGATGCTCTCGTCTGACTTAAGAAACATTCTGAGGGCGCGAACATCGTAGGTTGGTCGTCCAGCCACATGTAGCATGCGCAATCTATCGCGCTCTACGTGCACGGGTAAAATACGTCTATCGTTCTGCGGAATATCGTCAGCTTCGTCTCCAAGGAGTTCCACTTCAATCACACGCTCGCCCGCTCGTTCAAGAGTCACGTCCAGATCGAAGCGAGCAATCCCCTCTTGCCCATTTGTCTTACCGCGAACTAACTCGACAGGTTCTTGCCCCTCAATTAGTTCGCGCACAACAACTTCCACGTCGTTACATGTGCTGTGGGGAAAACAGCCAATTTCGAGAGCTAGGGAAAAGGCTTGATGAGCTATAGCACTGCCAGTGAGCCCCACATTTCGAATGCTTCTATCGCGAGGATTCTTATTCGCGATAGAAATAGTGTGAACTTTGATACCTCTTGCAGCCTTTTTAACCTCTTCGCGCCAGGCTGCCCCGGTGCTTGGTCCAGGACGAGTCAGGCGACCATCACTCACAACGACGATCGCGCGAGGACGCTCCCCTTGAGCACCTGCAACGTGCGCAAGCTGCGCGATGAGATCACTCTCCGGAAATTTTTGCACTTGAATGCGCGAGTTTTTCCAATGGGCCTCAAGAGCCTGTGCCGATCTTTCGGCAAGGGAACGACGGCTTTCACCGCCCACCTCCAGGGGAATTTCTAAACGATGTGAGTCGTCGAGTAAGATAATGCCGACTCCAGGCACAGCGTGCCCTTTTTGAATCAGCCTGCTTGGACGCATCACTGCAAAGGAGAGAAGTAGACTTCCCAGGGCTCCTGAAGCAAAAAGAAGTATCTTCCAATTTTTTTGCGCGCGCACTTCGAAAGCGAGGAGAATCAATGTGCAAAAAAGAAGCCCCAAGACTCCTACTTGAGTCACAACAGAAAGGTCTCCACTGAGACGCAACGGGGCCCACCATGACGTCACAAACGACGAAAGCACACTCGAATGAGCAGAAATAAGAGGTGTCATCAATTGGCTAAACGTGTGGTAACATAAGTTCTCATCGCTTCTTGTGTCGCCTTCGCATTAGAAATGGAGCGTGTACTTGATCGTCCTTGTAGTCTGAGCAAAGTACATACATGGCGATATTGATGGAAAATCGGATGGCCTGCTCCCGTGCCTCCCCGCCCCCGCTCTCCATTGCATGAGCCCAGCTTTCGCCTTTTCGCGCAAGTGCTCCCATTAGATCATGGGAGAGAAAAATCACCTGAGCGGTCTTTCCCCTTACGATAGCTTCAATTTGCGCCGGCCCCTGAAGACGCCCCGCAGGCGCGTCCAGAATATAGTAGGTCTTAAAGAGAACATGCTCTTTAGGCAGACGAACAATACCTGCATCGGGTACCACCCGAGCAAGCTCTCTGCGTACACCAGCGCCAAACTTTCCAGAGTGAGGGTCCCTATCGTCGACCACCATCATTCCGCCCATGCGCAGGTACTGCCGCAACTTCCGTATAGCCCGATTGTCGAGAGTCCCCGGATCGGTCTTTCCTGACCAAACACAAAAAGGTTCCCTCAGCAGAGCCGCACTAGAAGGTCGAATCGTCTGAGCAGAGAGACGGCCCGGAGCGCTCGTTCGACGCGTCAACTCCCAAGCCCAACGACGCGCGGCCGAGACTTCCTCTGGAATAACTTGGGGGTTCATCGACAAAATCCGAGCGTGAAATGCTCCTTCTTCACCAAATGCCAACGCATTGGAAACAGAAGTCAACTGCCCCCCCGCTAGTGCCAGAGCGCCTCCTAGTAAAACACGACGTCCAGGATCAGTCGCCTCGCCCCTTAGCGAATATCGTCCACCAGCCACAAGCCATCCTCCCTTTTTAATGTAAGCACCAAACCATTGGACATTTCCAGTACCGCTTTGTCACCACGAAGATTGACCACCGCCTGATCCGAATTCATCAGAGCGAGATCTAACGAATTAAATATTTCGCTCAATGCCGCCTGACCATTTTTACTCAGGAGCGCTAGAATACGCGCTGCGTCCCTGGCCTGCACCGCTCGACGAAACAGGGCAAGCAAGTCGGATATCTCGTGGGAACGCGCCGGGAGAACCCCATCATTTTCTAAAAGAAAATTACCTTCTTCGAGGGTAAGTCCAACAATTTGTCCCTCTTGCAAAAAGATGAGTGCGCTTCCTTGAATGTGAATTTTTTCTTCGCGAATTGTACGTCCCCGTTCCTCCAGTTCGATGCGATCTTCAGTCAAAAATCGAACGAGATCCTTTTTGGAAACGTTTTGGCGAGCATGGCTGGACATCAACTGATGCAAAGTGTCTACATCGCTCCGCTCAAGAGCGTCAGCGTACGCCCGCGCGGCATCCCGCGGATCGGGCATTACTTCGGGAGCGCACGCGGCGCTCAGAAGAACACAAAAGAGAAGCCAGGGGGCGCCGGCAAAAAAGCTGCCCCCTCTTCTTGTCGCAACATGTGCTTCACTCATGAAATATCGCCCCAGGTCGCCTCAATTGCCTGAACGCCCAGCATATTGCTAGTTTGGCGCGGGCTTTACAATACAAGAGGCGAATCAGCCCAGGAAATGGCTAAATCAGCCCTCCCGTGACTCAATCATGTCTCAGAACGTAATACAGCAATGATCACGTCGGAGCCCAACTCCGGTACGAGGGCCAGGGCAATTCCAAATGTATGACGCTCCACTTGAAGGGGACCAGTCCACAGACCTCCCCGACTCCTGGCTTTTTCCAAAGGCTTGATCTTCAAAAGTTCAGCGCCGTTGATTTGAGGAGAGATCGGTGTCCCATAACTCTTGTCGCCCACAAGTACGTAAACGTAGATGAGCGGAACCTTATGACCTTCGGGAGTCGCCCCCAAAATCTCAGATCGCAGAGACATCTCTAAACGATACGCGTACGAAGACCAAGACCATCCCGCAACAAAGAGCCCCACGTCTTTCTTATCGAGTTGAATAGGAGCTGCCCCTACCCACTGTCCGTCAGGACGCCCGTTCACTCCACGGGCAATATCCCACGAGCCACCAAACTCGAAGTATGAACTTTTTCTGGCTTTTTTTGCCTCGGGATATACCTCAAATAGGTTCTTGCCCACCATGTCGTCTTCTTCAAGATTATTCCTGAGAATTGTGCCATCGCTCGCCGCAACCAGCATAAATGTACTCTTTGCCGCATCGAGATCTTCATTCGAATCACGCACAGAAAGCAATGCTTCTCGAACATCCACAGCGGCAGGAATTTCAGGGGCGGCCTCTTTGAATACGGACGACAAGATCTTAGCCGCGGGCGGCAAGCCTTTGCGCACTTCAGAGACATCTCTCTTTGCTGATTTCACGAGGAACTCGGCGTGACCTTTGGCCTTCCTGGCGCTGATCTCACTCGAGTCTTCACACCCAAATGCGAGGAGAGAGAGGCTCATGAGCACCAGTAAATGCGTTCTACGAAAAAAACTCAAAGACATACTTGATGGTTTCATGATTGATCAGCCTCCGCCAAGACAGCTTGCACATGTTCTTTAACACGTACCTTGCGCCACTCGGCCAATACTTTTCCGTTGGAGCCAACAAGAAATGTACTGCGAACAATTCCCCAATATTCGCGCCCGTAGTTCTTCTTGAGCACCCAAACGCCATATGCATTCGCCAATTCTTTCTCGGGATCGCTCAAGAGAGAAAAGGGCAATTCGTGTTTGTTGGCAAAGCCAACATGACTTTTTACTGAATCAGGACTCACACCTAATACAGTCACCCCCGCCGCACGAAAGTTCTCCTCTTGGTCACGAAAATCACAAGATTCTGTAGTGCAGCCGGGAGTATTGTCCTTTGGATAAAAGAAAAGCACGTAGGCTTTCCCCTTGAGGCTCGTCGAAGAGATGCTCTTTCCCGATTGATCTTCTAGTTTAAATGGAGGGGCCTTTTTACCAACCAAGCTCAATTCGGTAGAGCCTTCGACTTCTTTCGCTGCCATCAGTTCATTCCCCCAGCGCCACCCATTGCCGATGGGTTGGGAGTCGTAAGGGCCGCTATCAACTCTTTACAGCCGAGCAGCCCCACACACTTGATCACATAGTCAGTGCCCGCGTTGAGCTGCGCGGCCTTGTCGGTGCCCTCAGCACCTGCGACCGAAGAAAATGTCTCGGCGTTGGCGCACGAAACCGCTTCTGCGGCAGGAAGTACGCGAGAGGCCATGGCATTGATGCATTCCTCCAACGCAACGGCCTCTACGTCGCACGAACCCGTAAGTTGCGTATTGAATGCGGAACAATCGATAGCTGCCGGGGTGGAGCGAATCGATGTCTTGGAGAGCACATCATTGGGAGACACGATACAATCGTTGAGCGAGTCGGTACAAGCACTGGTTGTCGCGTGCTCGCCAGTAGCAACGACCTGACAACTCACCTTCTCGTCGGCGTCGGTTACAACCCGGGACAAATTTTCGCAAGCGACGCCAAGTTCTTGTTCGGACAATGAACTGAGTAGGCGAGACGAATCGAAGCCAAATGTGAGTTTCTGGACCTCAAAGGGACCGGCAGAGGTCCCGGGCCCCTCGTCAGCTCCCGATTTGGTCCCCTCCGACGCGCAATGGAGGGCGAAAAGAGCACACAAAACGAGAGGGATATTTCTATAACTTGAGAAGATTTTCATGACTTGTTCGATAAATTCAATGAGAGCGCGCGATATTGCCACGAAGTAGCCCAAAGCGCCTCCCATATTGTGCCGATCTCATACCAAGTTAAAAAAGTCATTGGGAGAGGGCTTGCCACGGGTCGATAGGCTCCTTAGATTCACTTCAAATGCTCGACTTACCCGAAAATGGCCTCTACCGCACTACTACAGCAATGCCCGGACACGAGGAGGCTTTCCCCGCGAACGCCCTAGTCTACGTTGGCGAAAAGGCGGGACAAAAGTTTGTAGTACGTCCCGGCGAGAATCGACGAAATCGTTGGTTTTGGGGCGAGCCCACCACCGCCCTACGCAGCCCCACATGGTCTAGAACCCTTAAAAAGCTACCTAGTGAGGGAATTTACACCCTACCCAACGAAATCAACTTCGACGGCGGCGGACGCTGGTTGAAAAATGCTGTAGTTCAACTTGGCTACAATGCCGAGGGACAAGGCATTCTCTTTGTTGCCGAAAGTCACGATACAAAGAACGACAATGGTCTGTTTTTTAGTGACAAAGGTATGATTATTAAGGACGAACTCCTCGATAGCATTCAATGGGCCCCCATTTTGCCCGTTAAAGAGAACTAAGTCTCCAGGTTTCTGTCTGCACTATAATTTTCTCAAGGATTAGAGTGTAGAGCAGATGCACTGCCCAAATATTTTTCGAATAAAACTTCGAGAAAATTTGGGCTTTTTCTGCTTTAAAGAGAAAATTCAACAATTTGAGTCAACTTTTTTGGGGTCTGGTCTTTAGCAAGTTGACAAGCTGCCGTTATTGCTTCGGGGACATCGTGTCCTCGAAACCATAGAAGGAGCCAACACCATGGGCGAAGCAGCAGAAGACCGATCATTCATTCTTAACTCAGAAGCACTACTCCCCCCTCAGCCATTGAAGCGCATGACCCTGCGTGAAGTACGTAAAGAACTGGGTAGGACCCAGGTGCAGGTAGCCAAAGAGGCAGGCATGTCCCAAGGAGACCTCAGTCGCTTGGAGCGCCGAAGCGATCACCTACTCTCCACTCTGGAGCGCTACGCCGAGGCATTGGGAGGGCGGCTTGATATAGCCATGGTACGCGGTACCCGTCGCTATCCCCTAGAGTTCTAAAGTCTAGTTCTCAGCTCCTCCCGCACAATTTGTACAATTGTTTCCCCGCGGTGAGATAAAAAGGCCCACGACACATGCCGTCCGGGCCTTCAGCGTTTTGTACTAAGTGAATTCTACTTTTTAGCCACGAAAGTGGCGTAACCTAGACCCTTCGCCAAAACAAATTCTCGGGCTGCCCCTAAGGTCTCTTTCATTTCGAGCAGGTCCAGGCCCTCGACGAACTCTGAAGAGTCCATCTCTGCAACTTTTGAAAGACGAGACTCAATCTGGGCTATTAGTAAAACGAGGGAATCACTCTCATCTCGATAATGAATATTGTCGAAGCCACCCTCACGAAGAACATCGTGATAGCCCTCTACAGAAAGAGCACCCGAGATACACAATACCTGCCCCACAATGCCCTGTAGCTCGTCGGGTAGTGGACGGTTGAGCACCACATCCGAGAGAGCTAATATTCCGCGATTATCTAATATACGGTGCACCTCCTTTACGGCTTGAATCCGTTGAGGAAAAGTACAAAGAGCGCACTCACAAAACGCGATATTAAAAGCACCATCCGAAAAAGGCAAATACCCGGCGTCCCCCTGAACAAACGAGACCCGATGGTCCATATTTTGCTCTTGAGCCCGCGCATTCGCTTTTTGCACCTGGTCTTCCGAATAGTCCAGCCCCACAACTTGGGATCCATACTTTTTAAGAAGATGAAGCGCAGTATCACCCCGACCACTGGCGATATCGCAAACCTTATCCCTTGGTCCCAATGCCACCGCTCGGGCCAGTTTATCCGTAAGCTCTAACCCGCCGGGATGATAACTACTGCCCAAGAGCAATCTGGTGAGCGGTAATTCATAGAATCCGGAGCAGCAAGATGTCACACACGTCGCTTCTGTGAGAACTTTTGTCACTCTTTTTCCTTCGTCTTGTTTAGTGCCCAATCGTATTCATTCATTTCCACGGTGTAATCCCTTGCCCTCTCCAGCTCTAAAGACATCTCGCCGGTGGCAACCAGCTTCAGGTAGTCAACAATACCTCGACCTGTGCTCTGTCCTTGACGCCTCAATTCGTTGAGAAAGTCCTCCTTGTACCAAGAGAAAATCTTTGAAACCTTCAAGATCTTTTTTTGGTGATCGAAGGTCACATTCTTTTTATCGCCTACAAAATCCGCTGCTGCCGCCGCTAAGTACGGCTCAAGTTCCTCCCCCGTAGGCAGGCGCGGTCGCATAATTGGACATCCTCCACTCCCGCAGTTGAGAACAAAGTGCACGCGTGGGTCCTGGGTTCTCGCCAGTATCTTCTGGTGCTCTAACTCGTAGAGCGAAAGGACTTCGCCTCCCAAGGTGAACTTCAACTTGTAGAAGAAGCCAAGTCCCTGGACGACTTCAATCGGAGCCTTCACATCGGTAACACTCTCAATCGGCCAACGATCCAAAATTGCGTCAATCACAAGCGCGTTGTAGGCGTACATCCAGTAGGCGGTTTGGGCGCTAGCATTGGCAAAACGTTGCGGTGCGTTGTCAGGGCTCAACGCGGCCACCGCCCCGAGGTAGCGCTTCAACTTGCGGCGATCTTTGGGCGTGTCATGCCAGCGCTGATAATTGACCAGCCCCTCTTCGACGTACTCAAGCAATAGTTCCTCAAAAGAGGTATGACTGAATCCATCATTCGGAAAATTGACCGGCAACTCATGAGAATAACGAGATACGTCAGGTCGAACGACATAATACACCACCCCTAAGAGAAGCATTAGAACGAATGCGCCTATTGCCAACATTATTCTCTTTCTTTTCTTTCGCATATCGACTCAATCGACCAATGCCGTACTCGACTTTTTTTCGCCTCGCCCCAACTGAACGAGAGGTAGTGGTCCTGCCTTCTTTCCTGGCACGCGCTCAGCTCGTAAAGGTTTGAGCACTCGTTCTTCTAGGTCATCTCGATAAAGCATATTGTATGTATCGAAAGGTATGACCCTCTCCCCATCGGGGTGTAAAATGTGAACGCATGTTTTTCGAATTGAGCGCAGATCAAACGAGTATGCGTCGATAAATTGTATGATGAGTACCCGAAAAACATCTTCCTTTTTTAACTTTTCTCCGGCGCCGTGATTTGCCACAGATGAAAGTTCCTCGAGGGCAGACGCCTGCCCCACCGAAGAGTGCCGCGTTGAGAATAGATCAAAGAATTTCTCTCGCAGGCCAGTTTCAGCTTCGTAGCTAATGGTATTGCGGGCAGCTTCCATCAACATCTTCGGTTCGATGAACCCTGTAAGGGGCAATAGCTTTCCCTTCTTCTTGAGGGCGTAGGCCATCGAGACCGAGTCCGCGTGGCAAGGAACTGGTATAATATCTTCTGGGCTGAAAGTATCACTTTGCCTGAGAATATTACGCCGTACCTCAGTCAACGTCAGTCGATCTCGTCCAGGATCGAAACCGTTTTCGTACCCCTCTAGACGTCCAGCGGCCTGCACAGGCTGAAAGGTAACACCACGAACGCAGGGCTGCTTTTGTGCGTACTCGATAATCGCCCCCAACTCGCCATCGTTTACCCCCCGTTTTACAGTGACGACCAAGGTCGTAGAAATTCCGAGCGAATTCAGTTTGTCCAACGCCTTTTCGCGAATCGCGCGTAAATCTGCCCCTCGTAAATCCATCAAGGCTGAGCGCTTAAAAGAGTCAAACTGCAAATAGACCTCAAAGTCGTCCTCGTATTCTTTGAGACGTTCGGCAAATCCTTTCTCGTTGGCGATGCGCAGCCCATTGGTGTTGAGCATCATGTGTTTGATGGGACGGGCCCTCACCATGTCAAGAATCTCAAAGAACTGGGGATGTAGCGTTGGCTCCCCGCCGGAAACTTGCAAAATTTCAACCGTCCCCTCGTTGGCCACCGCCAAATCGAGCATTTTTTCGATTTGCGCTAGGGAGCGATGAGTTTTTCTCTCGGGGGCGCTTTCCGCGTAGCAAGTGGGGCAGCGCAGATTGCAGCTATCTGTAACCTCCAACAGCAAGTTGCAACCATGCTGTTCGTGATCGGGACAAATACCACAATCGTAAGGGCACCCGTAGTGGGAAAGCGTATTGTACTGGCGTACCTGCTCGGGCTCCTTGACGTAGACTTCGCGGCACAGCTTATAGTAGTCAATGTCGTCCGCTATCAAGACACGTTCGGCGCCGTGCTCTGAGCAGCGCTTGAGCATCCAGACGCACCCCTCTTGAAACACTATCTTTGCATCAACGCGCCTCAAGCACGTCGAGCAAATAGAGACTGCAATATCGTAGAATTGGTAGGGGCGTACCGGAGCGTTCATCGCTCAACAATACGCCTCCCTAGCTTTTTGGTTTCAAAGTTTGTGCGCAACGGCTCTATAAGCCCTCAGCACATAAATTTTCTCAGCTCAACTACCCTCGCACTGCAGGGAAATATCCACAGAAGCTCCGGTGCCGCGAGTATCGCAAGTTGCCGGACATAGATGAACAATTGGATCTGAGCCTGAAAAATCGACCCAATACTCTTGCGCACTGGTGCAATCGTTTTCAGCAGTAACCCGTGCAAGGGGCAACTGAGTGGCGCCGTTATTAGGGGTAAATAGCACTTCTAGAGAGCTAATATTGGCAAGGCCAACGTCTGATTTTGGTAGCACGTACTCGCAACCCAACACGGCACCACGAATATCCCCAAGAGCCAGCTGAAAAGCAGCGGGATCGCCATTGCCCACAGAATAATAACTGCAAAGGGGATTCGTATCGTCGGCTAGACAGTTAGCGTGAGGGGTTGCCCCGGCGCCCGCTGCAAGAGTCTCCAAACGGTCACTGTTTACCCCATCCATCCCGATAATAAACGTGGGCACGCCGTTGTTCGTCAGATTGTCTTTGAGGAGCCCATTGAGTTCGGTAAAATGCTCAATAACATTCTGCACAACATCCTCGTCGGGATCATTATTTAGTTTACGACATGTAGATGAGGGGTCACCGTCCGTAATCAAGATGGCAACGGTTTTCCTTGTTCCCGTCGGCATATGGCTCCCGGTCTCAGCAATCAAAGTATCAACTGCTCCCTCCGTGTTGGTGCCACTACGCGGGTCGTCATCATTCATCGCGGTGCGAACCGCTGCCAGCTGGACGCCGCTTTGCTGCAAAATTCCAAAGGGTACGTCCATAGAAAATGCGTCGCAAGAGCCACTGTGAAACTCTCCGTAGGACACGCCGGTCTCCAACTGCGCAGGGTCATCGAAAAAACCATAGAGTGAATTGATAGAATTACACCAACGCGACCCCACGTTCGCCTCGCCTATGTCGCAGTATCCGCCACTGTCGTTGTTTCCTGTATTATTTCCATCAACCACGGCCCCCTTGGTCATCGATCCCGATTTGTCCAATATGACAAACATGTCCAGAAACACTTCTCGGGATTCTATTTTAAGGTCGGTGCAAGTCGTGGGGCTAGCATCATTAGTTGGATCGTAGGAGAATGTAATATCCGTCGGAAGTGTTCGAGTTCCTCCTGCACCGGAGCTAGCTCCGCTTCCTTGTGCGCCCGTTGCGGAACTCGCACCTTCACCAGAGCCCGCCGCTGCCCCCATGGAACCCGAGCTGGCTCCCTGCCCCGACGTTCCTCCGGATGCGTCGTTTACCCCTTTGCCATCGGCTCCACCCATTGCGCCGCCCTCGTCGCCCAAAGAACTTGAGCAGGCATTGAGAAGTAGCAAAGAGCAAATGGTCAGCCCGGAAACTACGGTAAGAGTGGGTGTTCTTCTATTCAAGTTCATCATAAGTCCTTTCAGCGAACAACCGTCACTGTTTCCTGACAGCCAAATATAACGCGAACATCTGCTCCCGCGTCACTCAATATATCGTCACAAACGGTCCCGCAGATCACAATCTGTTTTCCGTCGGGACTAAACTGCCATCCTTCGGCGTTTTCACATTGGCCCTCACCAGCCTGAACCGCGTCCTGGGCAATGAAGGACTTCTTTCCTCCACTGGGAGTATACTCAACATTGACCAATTTCGGATCAACGAGCGCATTTGCAGGAACGTCGTACTCACAGGTATTGGCTGTCTCCTCAGTAATTCCCCTGAATTCAGCTCCGAGATCTTTGGCAAACTCAGTGCTCGTTGTCAGGTCGATATGACACGCCTCGCTCGCGTCGGCAGCGTCTTCCTTACAATCGGTGGATTTTCTCGTTCCGCCAAGTACGGCTATCTCCGAGAGAAGAGCTCGCGAACCTTCACTTCCAGGCGCTCCAATTGCGTAGGTACGAATACCGTAGAATTTCTCCGCCTCTGTGACAAAATCCTTCAAGTTTTCGATTGCGTCCGTTTGGCAAGTTTCTACCCCGTCGGTCATGAGGACCAAATAGTTGTCCCCCTCTAACTCACCGGAATGAATTCCTCGGCGTAAGACCTCTAGGCCACGAATTGCAGCTCCCGCTAGAGGAGTTTCTCCGGCCGCAGCTAGACTCAGGCCCTCACCTAGACTCGCCAACTGATCGACAGTGAGTGAATCAAGAGAAACGGTCACATCACCTTGCGCCGGGACACCGCAATGAGCGTCGGTGGGAAAGGCAATGAGCCCCGCACTGACCCCGACCTGCCCGGCCAAAGTCTGAAGAGCACCGTTGCCCCCGGTAAGTGCGTCTTGAGTAATCTCCCACTTAGAGAGCTCCGTCGAATCGATCTTCTCAGGTAGCTTGCATTCGCTGTCAAAAGCGTTGCAATTCATACTGCCGCTTTTATCGACCACAAAGAGCAGGTTGGCCGGAACTAAGGTAGCTTCCTCGTCGGACTCCGAGCAACTAACAGTTGCTCCCTGACCCGAGGAAGCTGCAGCCCCGCTGCCCCGTGCTCCCCCCAGGCCAAGATCAATATTGGATCCCTTGCCAGCACCGGATGAACTAGCACCACTCCCCTCAGAATTCGTGCCCATCTCTCCGCCAGCGAGAGAATCTATCTCAGGAAAACTATTGCAGCCAATCGATAGTGAAACAGCCACCGACAAGTACCACACACCCCTACTTGATGCCCAAAAGAGACGACTCATGTTACACCCATACCATATAATTTTAGAATCACTTACCGCTCAGGGAAAATAATTTAGGTTGATACAAAAAGATCCCCCTTCCCGTGAACGGTGGAAGGAAGAATCTCAATAGAGGCTTTGGGAATAATATTGGAACAACTCCCTCCGCACCTACTTAGCCACAGCCATTTCCGTTTGCATCTGAGTTTGTGCCATCAGGGCAAATCGTATTGTCAAATTGTGTGTCCTTGAGGTCAGTTCCTCGATCAACGACCGCACCGGTGAGATCCGCATCGCTCAAATCGGCCCCTTCTAAAGTGGCGTCGCTCAAATCAGCGCCCTTTAAGACAGCACCATTCAAGCGCGCGTCCTTGAGATCGGCATCGGAAAAATCGGTACCTGTAAGGTTCGCTCCTTGAAGGTTTGCGTCTTTCAGTTTTGCTGCTGAAAGATCAAGTCCAGTTAGATCTTCTCCGGAGAGATCTGCCCCCTCCAGATCTGCTCCCGGACCAACCAAGTTCTTATTCTTGCAGGACCATTCAGGGGGAAGTATTTTAGGACACGCGAGCAAGTCCACACCTTCTATACCCTTGAGGGTGGTCATACTGAGATCAACCCCTGTTAAGTCCGCCCCAGAAAGGTCAGCCTTGGTGAGGTCAGCATTAGCCAAGTTGGCTCCGGTGAGCACGGCGTCCTTTAGATCTGCTCCTGTTAGGTCTGCCCCCCTCAGATCGGCTTTGGTTAAGTTTGCCTTATCAAGGTTTGCATCGCTCAAATCGGCTTGAATGAGCGATGCATCGGTGAGCTGAGCTGCGTCCAGTTCAGCTTTAGCCAAGTCTGCATTGTCCAAATTCACCCCTTGCAGATTCGCGTCTTGAAGATCTGCTTTTGCGAGATCCGTCCCAGGTCCGACCAAGGTTAAACGGCTCCCCAACAGAATCAGTGGGTGATTTGCTGCCAAATCCTATGAGTTGGTGA
>CAYWLO010000048.1:0-9737 GCA_964459035.1 uncultured Polyangiaceae bacterium
GCCCCCACTTCAGTTGGGTCTGGTGAAACCCGGCACGGACTTCCGGCACGAGGTTCTAGGCTCGCCTTGGCTAGGAAATTCATGGCTCGTACTTGCCGCAATCGCCTACCTATCACCATGGGTTGTCACAAATCGCGACTCATACATCTACCACTACCTGCCGGTCTATGCCATTTTACTCGTCTCGTGGGCTGGTATTTTATCTACTTTTGTAAAAGGTTCGAAAGAAATTTCAAAAACTGGAGTCCTTGCTTACCTTTGCCTGGTCGCAGTTGTTTCGTCTTTCTACGCGCCCGTTTGGGCGCAGCTGCCCATCAGTGAACAAGCGCTCAAGTGGCGCCTTTTCATTCAATAGTCTGCCTCCCCACGGGGCACCTCTTTTCAAGGCACAAGTAAATTAATGTGCTCTTCTCCTTGAAAAATCGTCGAATCAGCGTTCAAAGCTTGCCCTAAAAAAGGTCAAGACGAAGAGCCTCTGAGTGCGCTACAGTCCTACCAGTGGCTTCACGCGATTTAATCGATTTCGGGTACCGTCGCATTGTACTCTTATTGGTCTCTTTGATCATCGTTCCTACGGCTCTCTTGCTTGCCTTGGGCGCAGTCCTCCTCTTTTTGGGGCGGTTCGAGGGCAATGTTCTGATGGGAATTTTGGTCCTTGCTCTATCGGGGGCAGCGACCACAGGCGTGATACTTGTATGGGTATTTGTTCGGCGAGAGAGAAACTTCTCGCGTTTGCAAAGCGACTTTGTCTCCAAGGTCAGTCACGAGCTACGCACGCCCCTCACGTCGATTCGCCTCTTTACCGAGACCCTCGCCCTACGTCCCGACGACCCCCACACTCGCAAACAATGCATCAGCTCCCTAGAAAAAGAGACAACCCGCCTACAAGAACTCATTGACCGACTCCTCGATTGGGGAAAGATGGAGAGCGGGCGCAGAGAATATCGCCGGGTTGATACAGACGTACGCTCTATCGTTCAATCGGCATCTGAAGCTTTTGAGGCCATGCGAGAAAAACGAGACATCTCCGTCAAAGTACTCTTGCCTCCAGAGCGCACTCACGTGTTTGCCGACCGCGGTGCGCTCTCTGATGCCCTTCTTAATCTACTCACCAACGCCGCGAAATATGGTGGTAAACCCTGTAAAATTCAGGTGGAGTGCGCAGAATCCGCTCAATCCATCTATATTTCGGTGAGGGACAATGGCAAGGGTATTCCCGTCACCGAACACAAGCGAATCTTTCAAAAATTCTACCGCATGGACGATAGGTTTTCTCGCCAGCAAGAAGGCTCCGGATTGGGCCTCGCCATCGTCAACCATGTGGTAAGAGCCCATGGCGGCAAGGTAGAAATCAACAGCCGTCCAGGAGAAGGTAGCGTATTTTCGATCGTACTCCCCAGGATCGCACCTGTTCAATTGAAGAAATCGTAATATGACCGAAGAAAAAACGAGCATTCTGATCGTAGAAGACGACGCGAGTATCGCCCTGGGTCTACAACTTAATTTGGAGGCCGAGAATTATCATGTTGCTGTTGAAGTTGACGGTGAAGCGGGACTCAAGCACGCGTTGAAAGACGAGGTACAATTAGTCATTCTCGACGTCATGCTGCCCAGCACCAATGGCTTTGAGGTCTTGCGCAGGCTGCGGGAGTCTGGCGTGCTCACCCCTGTCATTATGTTGAGTGCTCGGGGCTCCGAGTCGGAAAAAGTAATGGGTCTGGAGCTGGGTGCAGAAGACTACATTACTAAACCCTTCGGCCTCGCCGAGCTCCTCGCGCGCATACGAGTTGTGCTCAGGCGCGGTCAGCACGTGCAACAAAAGTCTTCGACTCTTCCCCCCATTGTGAAGACAGAAAAACTAATCATCGACTCAGGCACCCGCGAAGTGCTCAAAAGCGGAGCCCCGGTCAACCTCACCACGACCGAGTTCGAGGTGCTTTGGTGTTTAGTAGCCGCACAGGGCCAAGTACTTTCGCGAGAAGACATTCAAAATCATGTTTGGGGCCCCGAACATCACGGCACCCTGCGCACAATCGACAATTTTCTGCTTCAACTGCGCTCAAAATTAGAGGACGACTCGACCTCCCCCCGCCACTTGCTCACCGTGCGTGGTGTAGGCTACCGATTCAGCTCCTAAAACTTCTCCTCCCACCGACACTCCCCCAGGCCACCCATGGATCAAAATTTACTCCGCGCTTATATTAGTTCAGTCTACGATTTACCCTCTCCTGAGGGCACCATTCGCGCTTCCCTCGACGGAGAAGATTCCAAAGAAGATCCGGATCTACCCCCATTGCTTCAGCGTCGCTTCGCCCTGCTCACTGCCTACAATCCTCGTTCCATGCTCCTGCCCCGCCGGGTCAACGAGCAACGCCATCAGGTCATGCGCGAGCTGCTCATTTTAGGTTGTTACCGAGTGGAGCAATGCGTTGGGTACGAGGACGAGCCCGAAATCGCTTGGCGGGAGCCCACCTGGCTGGTTCACGACATCGATCGCCAAGAAGCCGTCGATTTTGGACGCACATTTCGGCAAAATACAATCATTTACTGTAACAATTCACGTCCCGAGCTCATTGTCACCGACCCGACGTGCGACACCCTGGGGCAGGTTTTTCCGGGCAATTGGCGCGTTCGCCAATAAAGCCCCACTGGAACGAGCAAGAAATAGAAATTTTCAACGTCCCGCTCGTCTCTCCCCCCAAGGAAATAGTTGCTTTGTGGACAACTGAAGTTAGGTTCGAGGCGGGAGAATCAAGAAATAATGAGCAAAAAATACGGCAAGGGACCTCCAGATCCCGCAGACGTTATGGAGGAGGTCATGAATCGCCTCAGCCGCAAGTCCCAGCACTTTGGACCCCTCATCTTTTTGGGTCTGGTACTTCTTGTACTAGTTCAGGGCGTCTACCAAGTAGAGCCCGGTGAAATTGCCATCATTCGGCGACTAGGCGAAGAAAGCGGGCGCGCAGGCCCCGGTATTCATTTCATCGTACCCGGTATCTACACTCAAGATACGGTCAACGTCACGATTGTGCAGCGCCTAGAGGTCGGCTTTCGAGGTGATCAGGCGCGCCCCGCAGAGGCACAAATGCTCACAGGTGACGAGAATATTGTCGACGCACAAATGATTGTGCAATGGCGTATCTCTGATGCAAGCAAATACCTGTTTCGCTTGCGCAACCCCGAGGGCACTCTTCATGCCACAGCGGAGGTCGCCCTACGTAGCGTGATCGGTCAAACCACAATTGACGATGCCATAACAAAAGGCCGCGGCGAAGTGCAGGCCAATACCCGCGTATTGCTCCAACGTTTGATGGATCAATACGATAGCGGCATCACCATCACTGGTGTAAAACTGCAAAGTGTCGATCCTCCCGACGAGGTCAAGGACGCTTTTCACGAAGTGGTACGGGCCCGCGAGAAAAAAGAGGAGCTCATCAACCAGGCCAAGGGCTATCGAGAAAATCTCATCCCTCAAGCCCGCGGTAATGCCGTCAAAATGGCGCGTGACGCCGAAGCTTATAAAGAGCAACGCGTTCTGCGCGCTCAAGGTGACGCCAAGAAATTCGAGAGCATTTACGCCGAGTACAGCAAGGCCAAAGATGTAACTCGTAAACGCCTTTACCTCGAAACAATGGAGCGCGTACTTGCACGAGTACCCGAGAAAACGATCGTAGATGCAGGGTTACCTGGGTCCACATTGCCCGTCTTACCCCTGGGCAAAAAGGCAGTCGCGGCTGGCGCTCTCGGAGCTACTGCTGCAAGCAAAGGAACGGCAAAATGAATAAGAATACTCTCGTTTTTATCCTAGGTGCTCTCGGTCTTATCGGCTGGAACTCGTTCTTTGTAGTGCAAGAATCCGAGCAAGGTATTGTCACCAGCTTGGGTAAGTTCAAGTACGACTTCAAGACTCCCGGACTACGTTTTAAAACCCCCATGGTCGACTCAGTCGTTCTCATGGAGAAACGAATTCTGGGCAGCGACACCCCTCCTGCCGAGTACCTCACTCTCGACAAGAAAAAGCTTCTCGCTGATCCAATTAGTCGTTGGCGAATTACGGATCCACTCAAGTTTTTCACGACTGTGCGCGATGAGTTTGGCGCAAAAGCCCGCTTGGACGATATCGTCAACAGTGAGCTCAGAGGTCAAATTGCCCGACGTAATTTTGGCGAGATCATTGGCAACAGGCGTGAAGACTTAGTTCAGCAGGTGGCGACAAAAGCTCGTCCCCAGCTACTCAAGTTTGGTATTGAACTGGTCGACGTACGTATTAAGCGCGCCGATTTGCCTGAGGCTGTTCAAGAAAGTGTTTTTCAACGAATGCGTGCCGAGCGCGATCGCATGGCTCGTAAATACAAGGCTGAGGGCGACGAAGAGGCAAAAGTCATTCGCTCAGCTACGGACAAAGAGCGTGAGATCATTCTGGCAAAAGCCTACGAAAAAGCTCAGGTCATTCGCGGCGAAGGTGAAGCCCAAAGCATCGCAATTTATGCCAAAGCATACGAAAGCGATGTTGAGTTCTACGCGTTCACACGCAGTCTATTGGCCTACGAGAAAATTGTAGATCCTACTTCGACAATTGTTCTTTCGACTAGGAACGAACTTCTCCAATATTTCGAAGGCAGTCGATAAGATGCTGATGCCTGCGTGGGATTCGTTCTAAGACGAATCGTGCCCTCAATTGAGCCCCTCTTGTTCATTCAGGTGGGGCTTTTTTTTGGCACCTCGGGGTGAGGCAAGATGAGGTAAAGGCAAGTCGTGGCAAGTCCTTTGAATCTCTCTTGAGGGGGCGCAAAACAACGTACTTGCCACGAACTAGGACGAACAAATCGCTACGCACAGGAGAGGTGCCTCAAAAAATCATGGTAAAGTGCACTTAATTGTAGTCGATTTGTAAAACATGTGCAGTTTACCATGGTTTTTGACACGTCGTTGTAAGCGCAAAGTGAAAATGTCCGGTTTCTCCAAAGTAGAAATGTCCGCTTCAGGGTATTTCGAAAGACATGGAAGGAACCGTAAATATGAGCCGAAAAGAGTCACGCCGCTCGCACGCTGGGAAGGGCGATAACTCACTCAAGCTGAGCGAGCGACTTGGTCTTTGTTCACGCCAGATACGCTGACTATTGAGTCGGCTGAGTTGATGACTCTACCCGTGCACCGTCAAGTTCACCGTAGAGCTTCTCCCAAATCGACCACCAAAGCTTCTAAGAGCATGCCCGTAGACATTGCTGAAGCAGGTATCCCCCACTGACGATGTGGAGGATCCCCGTCGGCGCTATGAGCCACATGACCCAATGCTCGCCCGCCTTGGAGAACCTTTTGAATCAATTGTAAAAGTTGCAAACGACTTTCAGGATTCTGGCGCAACTTGGCGCGCACGTAAAAAAGTAGCAAATGAGGCCAGGCCGTTCCCTGATGACTCGCCGCCGCGCGCTCCGCAATGCTTTTACCCGCGTGGCCAATATATTCAGGGTGGGCGGGATCTAATGTGCGAACCCCGCGTGCAGTGAGCAAGCGCTCTTCTACGCACGTGAGGATCTCGCTGACCTGCCACGGCTCAAAAAGCTCTGGAGCTGTGCTCAGGCAAATCAAAGCATTGGGGCGCACCGACGGATCGGCCCAAGCGTCTGCAGAGTCTCTCAACTCACTCATGCAATCGAAGCTATGATTCGTTTCGTGACACCAAAATAATTTCTTAAATGATTCTCTTGCCAGACGAGCTCGGGAGTCTGCATCGGCTGCCAACAAGGTAGCCCCCCGCCTATCGGCTTCGTGACTCAAGAGTTTGCAGGCTTTAAACCAAAGGGCTTGAAATTCTACGGCAAGGCCACTTCTGGGTGTAAATTGTTTTTCGTTGTAAACAGAAGACATCCACGTCAGGGGATAGTGCGCAGAATTGACCAATAGACCCTCACGGGTAAGCCAGCAAAACTCCTGTCTTTCTTCGCAAAACCGAGCGTATATACCGGTTAAACATTCGTATACCTCATCACAAAATGTCTCATCGTCACGGCTTGAATCTATGAGACGGCAGGCAACTTGAAAAATCCACAGCGAAGACTCGACACAGGGGCGTGGTTTATCTTCTTTTAAAGTCGTGCAGCCCACCAAAAAACCATCGACGGTATTGCGCAACAGATGTCGAATAGAGCGCTTTGCCCTTTCGATATCGCCCCGCACCAAGAAAATTCCTGGAAGAGCTAACAAGGTATCGCGCGCCCATACGTCAAGCCAAGGGTACCCAGCTATAATGGCTGCACCCTCAGCAAACACGAAGTTCTCCGAGGCCACACAAAGAGCTCGTACCTCGGTGGAAATATGGACAGCCTCCTTTTGGCCTGAGCCCACTTGGCCAAAACGAGGGTCGACCTCTAAGCGGCGCTGAGCAGCTTCAAGCACAAGTTCTTGCGGGGAGCCATCAGGAACGCCTCCCACAGAGACCACCAGGTACATTGTTTTTCTGGGCTCCATGCGTAACTCAAAAACGCCGGGGGACCACATGTCTTCCTGAAATTCCTCGTAGCGGTCTCTATCGTCGAGATATTCAAATCGCCGCCACCAATCAGGAAAACCCATAAATACCCCCTCGTGCTGAAAAAGCACCGGAGGCAAGTGAGAGACAGGTTGTACCTCAACCTCTCCGGAACGAAGGGATACTTTTTGCAGCATCGACGCCTGTTCATCACATAAGTCTTCGGCGGGGCGCATGGGCATCAAAGGGCGCAAACTAAGGCGTGCGGTTTCGCGCCCCGACCACGTAAGGGCAATTACCACCGCTTGGCGATTGTGCACAAGGCTAACAGTTCGCTCAATAGTACCTGTAGGAAACCGGTACACCCAACGAGGCAACGGATCTTGAGAAAAGCTCTCAAGAGCTCGATAACCCAAGGTGGGGGCCATATTGGGAAATTGATGGGTAGACAGTGAATGAGAGCGCCCGGCTACCTCAAGGGTCATCTCCAAATGACTGAGGACTACGTGGCGGCGAAAGTCTTCGGCTAAATGAGAAACCAATAAACCGTGTTGCCTTCGGGTGTGCATGAGCGCAACGGTGCTCATACTATAAGCCCCCAGATTATTGGCGCACAGCCACTCTGCCTCAGCAACCTCCAAATCACCGTTCACAAATACGGAGGGCCAAGGACCATCGCCCAAGCCCTGCCAATCGACCCAATCTTTGGGTTTTTGATTCATATTCCCAAGGCCCGCTGGGCAGCGCTCATCAAGGGCACCATGGGCGGGGCTTTACCCCACCAAATTTCTATAGCCTGGGCGGCTTGCCCCACCAGCATACCGAGACCACCCTGAGAAAAATGCCCCTCCTTCTTGGCTCGCGCAAGATAGGCCGTCACAGGGGGATTGTAGACCAAATCATAAGCGACACCGGAGCGAAAAGCCTCCCAGGGTATCACCTCACAGAGTTCCTCGCCGCCCAACTTGCCCTTCATTCCGGCACTGGTCGCTTGAACCAATAGACAGCTTTTTGAAAGATGCGCCTGCACTTCACTTTTTCCAAAAGCAGGCCAAGAGAGGGTTTGTGCCCCCAAACGAGCTAGTTCTTGAGCGCCAGGCCATTCGCTACGGGTCCCTTGGGGGTCAAAGCGCCGGGCGGTGACGGCCACATCTTTAATTCCAGCTAAGTAACACCCCACAACAGTGGCTAAGGCGGCACCGCCGGCGCCAACAATGAGCGCCGCATTTCGCTCTTGCTGGTGTACTCCTGCTTCACTCATTGCTTGAGCGAGTTCTGCACCCAAGGCCATGGCGTCGGTATTGTAAGCTATGACTCGTCCTTCGCTGGTGCGGGAGAGCACATTGGCCACCCCCACATCAATAGCACTTTGATGTAGTTCATCGGCCAAATTGTACGCGACCTTTTTCCAGGGCACAGTGACATTGGCTCCCCGTAATTTTCCAGTTCGAATCGCCTCGACTTGAACGCGCACAGCCTCTTCGTCTGGACAATCACATAGATCATATTGTGCCTCTCGGCCCAAGAGCTCGTAAGCTTGATGATGGATAGCCGGAGAAACCGATTGAGCCACGGGATGGCCTATTAATACAAATCTTTCTTTCACAGAACTTTTCTCTCGTAGACTTTTAGGAGTCGCATAATCCGCATCAAACTTCGCCCCGCTCTCCCCCAGGAAACCCGAGTTCGTCTGGGGCTGAAGATAAAGTCGAGCTTACCTTTGCCGAAAAGCTGCCTTTCTCTACGCGTACTTGAATAGAGTCGCCAGGGTGCAACAAATCGGCTCGTCGAACGGGTTTTCCGTCATGCAGAGCCAAGGCATAGCCTCGCCCTAAAACCGCTAAAGGGGATAAGGCCGAGAGGGCGCGAGCACTTTGAGAAAGCTCCGCCCCCTTTTTGTCCAGCACTCGCCTGGCCACTAACTTTAGGCGAGCGTCCAAAGGCCCTAGTTTAGCGCGCGCAGTGGAGAGCACAATTTGAGGATGACGAGCGTAGAGCCTCCGATTTTTCTCCTCCAATTTACCGCGATTTCTCATGATACTTGCACTACTTCGCCGTTCCAAACGAATTCGCAAGTCGTCCAATTGTTGCTGAGCGTCAGCCAAAACAAAGCGAGGATCCGCTATTTTTCTTTGAATGCTCTCGAGACTCAATTGTTTTTGAGTAACTATCGATTGCATCGTACGCGCCATATGTCCCTGAAGACGCAAAAGTACCATGCGACGATTCTCGTCATCCGGCACGACCAACTCTGCGGCCTGCGAAGGTGTTGCAGCCCGTGCATCCGCTACCAAGTCGCTCAGAGAGGTGTCCACTTCGTGACCCACAGCACTCACTGTCGGAATGACGCAATCGGCGAGTCGGCGCACTACTCGCTCATCGTTGAAAGCCATCAGGTCTTCAGCTGACCCTCCCCCTCTTCCCACAATCATCACATCAGGGGCCGCTCGTTCCAGGAGATCGATAGCACGAATAATTGAATCGGGTGCTTCATCACCCTGAACAATAGCCGGGGCCAAGAGAATACGCACACTACCTCTGCGGCGCGCAACCGTGACAATATCTGAAAAAGCTGCCCCAGTACCCGAAGTAACAACACCAATCACCCTGGGATCTCTTGGCAATTGCTGTTTTCTGTCCATGGCCATCAAGCCCTCATCAATGAGGCGTTCTTTAAGGCGAGCCAATGCCTCAAGCAGGGATCCTTGCCCCGCCTGACGAGCAATTTCTGCAATCCACTGCAACCTACCCCTAGGAGGATAAAATGTGGCCCTGCCGCGCAATTGAACCCGGCCCCCTTCACGAATTTTGCCACCAAAACGCAAAACGTCACGCTTGTACATCACGCAATCAATCAACGCGTCGCGTGTTTCGTCTTTCAGAGAAAAATAGAGATGACCACTACCGGGCCGTGACAGGCGCCCGACCTCTCCTTCAACCCAACGCCCCGAAGTTGCGTCCTCGACCGTTCGCTTCAGGCCCTGAGCTAACTCATAAACGCTGAGAACCTCTTCTTTCTCTTCTACCATCAATCTCTAACCTTTTTATGGCACACAACAAACTCTACTCGCGACAAATTCTGGCAAGCCTCTAGTTACTGCATCTTGGTTTTTCGAGCTGGAAGCTGAATTTTTGTGCCGTCCAACAATGTCAATACAATGGTATCTGGCGCAGATGTGTGAGTCTCCCCAGTTGCAGCATCAGTTGCAGCATCAGTTGCAGCATCAGTTGCAGCATCAGCGTCGGTGGCATTCGCAGCGTCAGCGTC
>CAYWLO010000048.1:9837-29242 GCA_964459035.1 uncultured Polyangiaceae bacterium
CAGTTGCAGCATCAGTTGCAGCATCAGCGTCGGTGGCATTCGCAGCGTCAGCGTCCCCTTCGAGAAAAGAAATTTCCTCGGACTCGAGCAGATTGCTCGAAGGTGGAACGCTCCTCACATCACCATCACTCAATTCTTCTAGCTTTGCTTGTGGGTGAGTCAGAGGGTCTGAATCGGGGCATCTACCGAGATAATACAAGTCTATCGCTCGGGCTATCTCCGAAGGAGGCGCGATCATCGCTCGGGTCGTCAGCCCGCAGTAATCGGAAACTGCCTCCAATGCCTCCTCGTCGCTCGGGTCCTCCATGACAACAAAAAGGGTCTCGCGGCGCCGATTGCCCCGACGCACATAAATTGGAAGTAGATTGTACTCTTGAGCAGTCTCGCGCCGCACCAAGTTCAGTAAGCGTCTGGAAAATTCAACATACTGAAGTGAAACCCAGGGCACGCTGAGCTGCTGGCTCAGGACTTGAGTCAATTTTGATTCGGTCACCATCTGCTCGCTGACGACAATTTCCCCCAGCCTGCGTGTATCTTTCTTTTGGATCTCAAGGGCGTCTTCGAGCTGCTGCCGCGTGATCTGCCCGGCTTCGAGCAATAGTTCTCCAATTCGTGCGCGGACAGTCATCTTCTTCCGATTGTATAGCAAAGGAGGCCCTTGGCCCCCATCAGTTCAAAGGATTTGCTCCAAGAGGCTAAGTTAGAGACACTTTGCCTCCCCTGCGCCAGAGCGGAGGAGCGCAAATACTTTCAAAAGTACCAAAGAGAGTCCGCGCGCTGAATAATTTTTCTTGAGTACATGAAGTCACGCCTCGACCCATGAGTCCCCCCTCCGCAAAAGCAGCCACCATGAGCGGCACCGCTAC
Source organism: uncultured Polyangiaceae bacterium (assembly GCA_964459035.1). Classification (GTDB taxonomy): domain Bacteria; phylum Myxococcota_A; class Polyangia; order Polyangiales; family Polyangiaceae; genus NIC37A-2. The sequence goes on from CAYWLO010000048.1 coordinate 10,704, forward strand.
CTGCCCTCACTGCAACAATTCTTGTGCAACGGGCAGTCAATATTGTCCGGCTTGTGGGTTTCCTATTGGGACCATTCCCAAGAACGAAAGTGATAAATTTATAGGAACGACTCTTCCGGCTGGATACCATATTATGGATCTGATCGGTGTTGGAGGAATGGGGCGGGTATACCGAGCAGAACAGTCTGTCTTGGGTCGAACCGTCGCGGTTAAAATTATTCACCCCCACCTGCTCGCTGACGAAAACTCCGCGGTGCGTTTTCTAACAGAAGCGCGAGCGGCCAGCCAACTCAACCATCCCAATAGTATTTCCGTTTTCGACTTTGGGCGTACAGACGATGGCCAGCCCTATCTTGTCATGGAGCTTTTACGCGGCCGCGACTTGGGCATGGTTGCCCACGAAGAGGGGGATATGCCCCTCGCTCGCACCGTGGACGTTCTGCGCCAAGTACTTGCTGCTCTGGGCGAAGCCCATGAACTTGGCATCGTGCACCGAGATCTCAAACCAGAAAACATCATTCTTCAGCCCAAACGTCGCGGTGGTGATTTGGTCAAGGTGCTCGACTTTGGCTTAGCCAAACTCAAGGCAGATGTTCCAGGGCCGAGCGTCACAAGCCCTGGTATTGTTTGCGGTACCCCCGATTATATGGCCCCAGAGCAAGGGCGCGGCGATAATATTGACGGAAGAAGCGATCTTTACGCGGTCGGCGTCATCTTGTTTCAGCTCCTAACGGGACGCCTTCCCTTCGAAGGCGAGTCCCCCACACAAGTGGTGATGATGCATCTCACCGTTCCTGCTCCCGATCCTCGCCAAGCAGCCCCTCGAAGACATATTCCTGCAAGCATCGCTGAAGTAGTCAAATGCGCCCTCGCCAAGGCCCCAGACGACCGCTTTGTCGACGCTCATCAATTCTCGGACGCTTTAGAAAAAGCGCTCTCTGGCACCTCCAGTAGTGCCCAACCAAAGTTGGCTGTCGAAGGGGGAGCGCCCAGCCTCGTCGCTGGAGAAGTATTCGAGTGTGAGGCATGCGGCTACACAGTACCGCGAGCACGCTTTTGCTGTGAATGTGCAGCTCCCCTTCCCCAAGATCACTCGACGCAATTTCCCCCTCCTTTCATCGGACGATCAGAGGAGCTTTCGTGGCTTGGTTCAAGGCGTCCGACTGGGCCTCAGTTAGCGGGGGCTCGCTTGGTGGGAGATCCAGGCACGGGCAAGTCTCGACTTTTGGAAGAATTCTCACAAACAGTGAGCGCCCAGGGTGATCAGGTTATTTTGGTTGAGGCCGATCCCTTTGGCACCCAAGTAGCCTACTTTTCTGTAGGTTCAGCTATTCGATTGCTAGCGCGCCTCAACCAAGACGCCATCGATGGCGCCGACTTTGGCGATTGTACAAACGAGGTAAGCTCTGGACTCAACGATATCCTACGGGGAACAACTCGTGGCGATATTCGCTCTCCTATGGAGCGACGCCATGCCATCGCCTCCGCCCTGAGTTGGGCTTTAGTTCAAGCCGCTTCCCGGGGCCCCGGCATGCCGGTGCTCATTTTAGACAATATGGAAAGAATGGATGGCCCTTCCCTCCATGCTTTTGCAGACGTCATGGGAGATCCGCCGGGAGTAGCCGCATTGATGATAGGCGCTCACACCCCCGGATTTGAATCGGGTTGGGGCGCTGCTCTTACCGCTGCACGAGTTCTTTCCGGTTTAGAGATGCATGAAGTGCGTCATCTTTTGCCCCCAGGCATCACAAGCCCTCCGGGGGATCGTATTCTTCCCCTCTATTTGGAACAATCACTCCGTTATCATTTTGAGGGAGGCACCCATATCCCCGAGCGAATGGGCGACTTAATTCATCAGCGACTCGATACCCTAGAGGCAGACGCTCGACGAGTCTTGCAAGGCTTGTGTGTTATAGGTTACTCTTCAGTAATTTCCGACATCGCCGAGCTGATACAAATTGACGGCATCGAACAAGCAATAGGCGCTTTGTTAAGCCGCGGAATGATCACCGTTTCAGCAGGCAAGGCACAAGTAAGCCACCCTCTTTTGCGCCAAATTACCCTCTCGGCAATTCCTAGCGAGGCCAGGAGAAAGTTGCACCGTCGGGCATTGCGAATTGAAGACAAGAAACGTGGGCCTCTTGAGGCACGAGCCCACCACGCCTTTGAGTGCCAGGCATCGTTTCAAGCGCTTCTTCTTTTGGAGCAAGTCGCTGATCGCGCCACAGCCGTAGGAGACACTCAAGCAGAGGTACTTTCTCTTCGCAGAGGACTCGATATCGCCCGCAGAGAAATTTCTCGTGGAGAAATTGACGATCCCATGCGAGCCGTCCTCATATTTAGCCGCAAACTTGGAGCCTCCCTCACCCGCGCCGGTGATTTTTCTGACGCCGACGGCGTATTGCGTGAATCACTTGATTTAGCAGGCCCCACGAGCCCCGATCGCGCAAAGATTTTAGGCGCTCTCGCCCACGTTTCCTATGGTCGCAAGCGCTACGACGAAGCACTCAAGCGTCTCGAGCAAGCAATAGCCGCTGCAAAGATTGCCCAGGCAACGGGACTTTTAGATACCTTAGAAGATACCAAAGAGGCATGGACAACCTAAACACCTTGGGCACATGCTAGCTCAGTTGCGACAACTCGCGCTGAAATCCTCCTGATAGTATAGGAAAACGAAGCCAAGTCTTTGGATCTAGGTTGGTGTCGTCCACATGAAAACTGGGCGCGTAGCGCTCTCTTTTCCATTGATTGGTGGAAAAGAGCCTATAAAAACGCTTCACCCAATGAAGCAATTGCTCACTTTCATATTGGGTAAACTCATCACGCACTTTTTTGAGCACTAACTTGGGAGAAAGGCGCTCAAATACCACGGCCCTCTCAATCCTGTCTAAGATCTCATAAGGCATAAGATCTTCTTCGTCCGTTTGAGTCCGTGCGACGGGACGTAACTCGGCGGTAGGTTGCTGAGAGTTCACAGCGGCCAAAACTAGCAAGGGCCCCGTCTCGGGCAATCCTTGCTCTTGCATAAAAACGAGCCACTTTCGAATCAACGTTTTGCCCACGCCTCCTAAAGGGCAAAGGCCCCCCGCGGTATCTCCGTCCATCGTGGCATAGCCAACCGCCGCTTCTGATCGATTACTCGTCGTCAACAAGAGCGCCCCTTTGAGGTTCGCCATCATCCACACACTGGGTGCACGAACACGCGCCTGAATATTCTGTAAAGCTAAGTCATCCCTTTCCCAAGAAAGCTCCCGGCCCAGCATACTCTCACTCAATTGACGATAGTGATCGACCAGGAAATTTACGTCAATCACGTGATGCTCGGCACCTAGCGCACCTGCAAGTTCGGCAGCAGCGGCGCAAGTGGTTTGTGAACTATTTACGGTCTTTTGGTAAACAGTAACCAACAGTTGATGAACTATTGTTTTAACTTGTTCAGGGCCGTTTTTAGCTAAACTCATTTCGGGAAGTTCGAGGCCAAGACGCTCCAAAAAACCTTGAGACAACTCCTTGAGTCCCAAACTCACCATCAAATACACCAAGGTCACAACCGCCGCCGAGTCTGCTCCTCCACTGAGAGAAACCACAAACCCGCGCGAATGGGACTTTCTCAAATAGTCAAAAAGTCCCAAAGAAAGACTGCGCGCTAGTGCTTCTTCTGTTGAAAGTTCTTGCAATGAGGCCCTAGGTGCGCCCTTGTTTTCATGTACGGTCGGCCGCTCTTCTTTTGAAAAATCAAAAGAAACACTCACAAGCTGTGGCCCACCACTTTCCTCCTGAGAAGGCAAGCAAGGACGAGTATTGCCCTGGGGCAAGGGGAGTCGAGCGAGGGCAACACTTCGAGAAGCAAAGGAAAATCGAGTCGTTTCTGCAAGAACGACCGCCTTTCCCCCTCGTGACTCCAGAACAAAAGCGTCCCCATCGTAAATGGCACGCCCCGCCTCATTACCAAGCAGATTGCTGTACACATAATGTACACCTAACTCAATAACCCCTTGTTCTACCACGCGCCGCCGCTGCGAGAATTTGCGAAAAGAGAAATGGCTCGCACTGGGTCCAAGAAGAATATCAACCCGAGACCGAGCCAGTGAAATTCCTGTGCGCTCATGCACCCAAGCGTCCTCACATATCTCAAAACCAAGGCGGAGACCGCCAATATCAAAGACGAGATCCCCAACGGGTATCTTTCTGCCGTCAATGAGCAGCTCTTTTTTCTGACCAGCACGCCAGGGAGTAAACCAACGAGGCTCGTAATGTATGCCCTCGTCCGCTAGATTTTGCTTGAGCGCCACCCCCTGCAGACGGCCATCAACGACAAGCGCTGCGCCGTTGTAGACTCGCCCATCGACCTCCAAGGGTAGACCCACGCTTACTATCAAGCCTTTCGTCTGCCCCTCAATTTCTTGAAGAAGTTCCAGGGCAGTTTCACGGGTCGCTGGCCATAAAAACGCGTCCTCGCAACCATAACCAGACAGACAGAGTTCGGGAAGAACCACCAAACTTGCCCCGGCCGCTCTCGCCGCCTGAAGGGCTTCCGCGATATTGAGTCGGTTTCCTTCCCAATCAAGAGGAGTCTGATTCAAAGAGATAGCGGCCACCCCGAGGCTCAACATGAGGCACCCCGGAGATGTGGCATGGGAAGAGAAGCTTCAAACATCGCGTCTCACTCCGTTTCGTAACCGAGATTGGACTGGAGCCATTTCTCGGAATCACGAAGAGAGCAATTCATGCGCTGAGAATAGTCTTCTAGTTGGTCTTTTGCGACTCGATTTACGTTAAAATACTGAGCCCGTGGATGACCAAAATAAAGTCCACTCACAGAGGCAGCGGGCGTCATCGCACAACTATCGGTGAGTTCCATACCGGCTTCACCCGCTTGCAAAAGTTCAAAAAGAGCAAATTTTGGCCGATGGTCGGGACACGCAGGATAGCCAAACGCCGGGCGAATACCCCGATATTTTTCGCCAATCAATTCATCATTAGAAGGTTCTTCGGTCTCGTACCCCCACTCTCGCCGGGCCCGCGCATGCATATATTCGGCTAGAGCTTCGGCGAGTCTATCTGCCAAGGCTTTTACCATGATGGCAGAATAGTCGTCGTTGTCCTTTTCAAAGGCTCGAGCCACCTCTTCTGCACCGATGCCTGCAGTAACGGCAAATGCACCCATATAATCCATGAGCCCGGTCTCTTGTGGCGCCACAAAATCGGCCAAAGAAAGGCAAGGGTCTGTCTCACCGCGACTATTTTGTTCACGCAGCATTGGGTAGCGAGCCACCTCATGGGTACGCGATTCATCCTCAAAAAGAACGATATCGTCCCCTTCGGCCCATGCCGGCCAAAAACCGTAGGCTACGTTTGCCGTCAATTTCTCGCCGTCAATCAACTCTTGCAACATGGCTTGGCCATGGGAAAAAAGTTCCCGAGCAGCCTCACCATACTTTTCGTCTTGAAGAATTTTTGGGTAGCGCCCCTTCAGTTCCCAAGCGGTGAAGAAAAACGACCAATCAATATAAGGCACCAAATCTTTAATTGGTATTTTAGAGAGCAGACGCCGCCCAAGAAAGCTTGGTTTCGCCAGATCTTCTTGTTTCCACTCAATTTTTGAACGCCGTTCGCGGGCCTTCTCGATTGGTACTAAGGGGCGCTTTTTCTTGCCGGCGTGTAGCTTAACCAGGCGCGCTTGGTCTTCACGATTTTTGGCCAAGAAATTATCACGGCGATTATCGTCCAAAAGAGCCTGGGCAACGGGTACCGCCCGGGAGGCGTCCAATACATGAACAACGGGAAACTCTGTGACTGGAACAATTTTAACAGCTGTATGCTGCCGGCTAGTGGTGGCACCACCAATGAGGAGAGGTTTATTGATACCTCGACGTTTCATCTCTTTGGCCACAAAAATCATTTCGTCCAAACTGGGGGTAATCAAACCAGAGAGACCGATGATATCCACGTCTTGGGCAAGAGCGGCATCCAATATTTTATCGCAAGCACACATCACCCCTAAGTCGACTACCTGGTAGTTGTTACAACCCAAGACCACGCCCACAATATTTTTACCAATATCGTGCACATCGCCCTTAACGGTGGCCATCAATATTTTACCTTGAGACTTGGCCTGACCTTTTTCGTCCGCCATAAAAGGCTCTAAGTAGGCCACTCCTTTTTTCATCACACGGGCACTTTTTACGACTTGAGGCAAAAACATCTTTCCCTCACCAAACAAGTCGCCCACGGTGCTCATGCCGTCCATCATGGGGCCTTCTATCACCAAAAGTGGACGCCCCAGCTTAACGCGTGCCTCCTCACAATCGCTTTCAATAAATTCGGTAATGCCCCGAACCAAAGCGTGCGCAATGCGCTTTTCTACGGTTTTTTCGCGCCAAGAAAGATCAATCTCGCGTTTTTTTCCTCCGCCTCGTACCTGCTCGGCATATTCGACCAAGCGCTCCGTTGCGTCCTCACGACGGTCCCAAAGTACATCTTCTACGGCCTCTAGGAGCCCTTTTTCTATATCGGCGTAAACTTCGAGCTGCCCTGCGTTGACAATGCCCATGTCCATACCGGCCTTTCCTGCGACATAAAGAAAGGCGCTATTCATCGCCTCGCGAACGACATTATTTCCTCGAAAAGAGAAAGAAAGGTTGCTCACACCACCACTCACCAATGCTCCTGGGAGGTGCTTTTTAACTAACTTAGTCGCTTCGACAAAGTTGATTGCAAAGCGATTGTGGCCCTCAATACCCGTAGCGACAGCAAAGACATTGAGATCGAAAATGATATCTCCTGGAGCAAAACCGACCTCATCCACAAGAATTCTATAGGCTCGCTCACATATACTAAACTTGCGCTCAATCGATTCGGCCTGCCCTTTTTCATCAAAGGCCATCACCACAGCTGCCGCACCATAGCTATGTACTAGCCGCGCCTGCTCTTTGAATTTTTCAATCCCCTCTTTCATACTGATAGAGTTGACGATGGCCTTACCTTGTACGCATTTGAGCCCCGCCTCGATGATGGACCAACTCGAGGAGTCTATCATGATGGGTACGCGACAAATATCGGGCTCTGCAGCAACCAAATTCAAGAATTTGACCATAGCGGCCTCCGAATCAAGCATGGCTTCATCCATGTTGATATCGATAATATTGGCCCCGCCCTGCACCTGATCCAAAGCGACCTCTAGGGCCGTAGTGTAGTCTTCATCCTTAATTAGTCGGGCAAAACGAGCACTACCAGTTACATTGGTACGCTCGCCGATCATAATAAAGTTGGACTTCGAGTTGATCACAAGAGTCTCAAGACCGCTAAATCGACTCTCGTCCGCGGGCTTCACCACCTGGCGCGGCTCAATGTCCCGCACGCTTTCGGCAACTGCGCGAATATGCTCAGGGGTTGTGCCGCAACAGCCACCGACCATGTTGACTAGCCCGCTCTCGGCGAACTCACGCAATAGAGCACCTGTGGTCGCCGGTGGTTGATCGTACCCCGTTTCCGAAAGAGGATTGGGCAAACCTGCATTGGGATAAGAGGTCACGAGCGTAGGACAAAGTTTTGCCATGTCCGCGATGTATTCGCGCATCTGCTCCGCCCCCAGACCGCAATTGCAGCCGACGCTAAAAGGATTGCTATGAGCAACGCTATCCCAAAACGCTTCGATTGTTTGACCGCTCAAATTTCTACCGCTCTTGTCCGCGATAGTAACGCTCAACATCAAGGGTAACTTCGTGCCTTTTTCCAGCTGAGTCAGCTCAATTGCGCGAATTGCCGCCTTCAAATTCAACGTATCAAAAACCGTTTCCGCTAGCAGAATGTCCACTCCTGCCTCAATCAGCGCACCGGTTTGCTCCATGTATGCCTCAACCACCTCGTCGTAGGTACAGGCACGATATCCCGGGTCGCTCACTTTTGGAGAAAGTGAAAGGGTTTTACTTGTCGGTCCCAGGGCACCTGCAACAAATCGCCTCTTGTCGGGAGTGAGATCATTGTACTTGTCGACTGCAGCGCGCGCGGCTTTCACCGCGGCCACGTTGAGGTCAACTACAGTATGCTCAAGATCGTAATCGGACTGAGAAAGACGATTTGCATTGAAGGTATTGGTCTCAATAATATCCGCGCCAGCGGCCAAAAATTGTTCATGAATCTCGGTGATGATCTCGGGGCGCGTAATGCTCAGCAACTCATTGTTACCCTTGAGATCCTTTTTCTCATTCTTAAATTGCTCACCACGATAGTCATTCTCCTCTAGGCCGTAGCCTTGGATAGAGGTTCCCATCGCCCCATCAATGACAAGAATGCGATTTTTTGCGATTCGCTCAAGCTGCGACTTAGGATCGGACATCGGCGGCAAGCTGACCCGTTTATCGCCGCCTTTCAACGGAAAACTGCAGGTATTTACCTAAAACCGACCTAGAAGCCTTTCCCGACGCCTTCTGGAGTGCCAAACCAGGCTCCATGAACCCCAAGGTTGAGACACTGATCAAAAACGCCATCGAAAAAAACGACGTATTGCTCTTTATGAAAGGCACACGCGAGGCACCCTCGTGCGGTTTTTCTGCTCGGACTATCGAAGTGCTCGAATCGTTGATGAACGAGTTTTCTACAGTTGATGTGCTCGCTCACCCCGAAATCCGGGAAGGTATCAAGGAGTTTTCCTCGTGGCCCACCATTCCTCAACTTTATGTCAAAGGTGAATTCGTAGGCGGAGCCGATATTATCGGCGAAATGTACGAATCAGGGGAGCTTCAGAAAAGTCTTGGTCTGGCTCCTGACGACGCAGAGCCACCAAAAATTACGATTACTCCAAGCGCCCAAGAAGCACTTCAAGGCTATATCGCTGACTCAAACGAAGTAGTCCTCCTTGAAATTGATAGCGACTTTCAGCCTGGTCTCAGTATTGGTCCCGCTCCTCAAATGGCTATCCTCAGCAAAGACAAGGACATCACCATTGCACTGGACAGACTCAGCGCTACCCGAGCCGACGGCTTGGTCATTGATTTCATCGATACCAAGGAAGGTAAAGCTTTTAAGTTGAACAATCCCAATGAGCCGGGCAAGGTAAAAGACCTCACAGTCAGTGGGCTCCAAGGTAAGATGGAGCGCCAAGAAAAATTACGCCTGATTGATGTTCGTCGCCCCGACGAATGGGATAAGGCACGCATTGAGGGAGCGGAGCTTCTTGACTCCTCTTTGGCCGAGCAACTAGCGGAACTTTCTAAAGACACTCTTCTTGTATTTCAATGCCATCATGGTCATCGAAGCGCCCGAGCGGCCGAGCAGTACGTGCAACAAGGTTTTAAAGAAGTATATAATCTTGTTGGTGGCATTGATGCTTGGAGCCAAGAGATTGATCCGAAAATATCTCGCTACTGAGTACTTTTCTGGGGGTAAACCACCCTAGGATGCATCGTTCTTCACAATTTGCTAGTGCGCTATTTTTGTAAGTGACTAGCGTCAACGGCTACGCGAATCGCGTGAGCGGCTTGTGATCGGGCACGATGGTCCCACCTCAAGAGAACTGAGGTGGTGGCCACCACAGCCGCCCAACTGTCGGCCTCTCGACGCATATTGCGCACTAGACCGACGACTTCGCCAAGTTCGAGATTGCGCCGAATACTGCGGGGCATGCCAGCGTAAAGAATTTCTCCGCAGGCTAAATAAGCAGCTTCTGCAGGGCCAGCAAACCTCTCTCTGATTGCCCTATGGGTTCGCTCACAGAGGTGCGAGACAAGGACGATGTGTTCGTCACTCACGCCACCCAATTCAAAAGCACTCCATGCTCTGTCAATCGCAGCAAGCTGCACGGGGTTTTTCTCGCCCTCGGCTATCGCTTTTTCTAGGGCACTCACCATGCGCCGAGCCCGCTTCATCCAGCTGGGTGCGTCTTCAGCCAACTTGCCCAAGTCGGGAACTTCGACCCCGACGGGCGGAGTGCGTCCTCCCTTAGGCGGGCGACTACGTCTCAGACCGTCTTGACTTAAAGGTGGAGGAATTTGGGAGGGTCGCTGTGAGGCAGGAGTATCACTGAAAGATATCCCCCCCAAGGTTTTCTGAAATTTACTCATGAAACAACCAAGAATCTCTCCCCTGAGAGCATCGCCTGATTTCCAGTCTAGAGCACTCTTTTCCTATCTGAAAGAGCCTAAAGAGCCACGTAAGAACTCAGGGCAATACGATTACCCTCGGGATCCCGAGCATAGGTGGTCTTTTCCGTGTTTGTTTCTACCTCGCAGCCAAATTTTTCCAAGCGCAGGCCAAAAGTATCTAGGTCTGAATCAGAGCCAGTAAACGCAAGCAAAAAGAGACCAGCACCAATGCCCTCAACGTGAGAAACCTTCTCCAACGTCTGCTCAATCATTAAAATACCTGGCTTAAGATCGAGCCAGATTGATCGAACTTCTCCAGTTTCGTAAACATTGGTGGCGCGTCTCTCCAGAGAAAATACGCTTTGATAAAACTCGGCCAAAGCTTCGACCCCATGAGATCCTAGGGCAAGATGATGCATCGCAGACATAACGGGCGGGCTAGAGAGAATGCCTACTTCTAGATTCTTTAGGCGCCAGAAAAATGGGAGCTGTATGTGACTTGGCTCGCTCAACAGCCGCCTCTAAGGTCATGCCATTTTTGCGCAAGCATATGAAACAATCGTTCCTAGCTTTTTTTCCGCAACCACGACGCTGCTGCAACAGACGCAACTTTGCCAAACTACGCTCGTCTGCGTACTGAGCTGCGTTCGGTAAAATTGACCTATACTCGCCGCATAACCTAGCTTTTTGCAGGGCCAACGCGACCTTCAACTCCGGAGTGGCCCTTTTTAAAATAGCTTCACCGTCTACTAACTTCATAGCTCGTGCAACAACGGGGGTCATGCCCGGCTGCCCCAAATGGTCAAGGTACACGTCGTAAATCAGATCGGCGCCGTGCGCGCCTAACTCCTTCAACGCAAACTCTAGCCCCTCGTCCACGGCATCGCGAGCAGTCAGGGCCGAGCGCACATCTAAAAGAAGAGCGGAGTCTTCGGCCAAGTGTGCATCTAGGCCCACAGCAGCGCGATACATAGCAATAGCAGCCGGGTAGTGCTTTATCACGCTATAGCCCCGCCCTAGGTGCAAATATCGATTGGACTGAGCCACCACCAGCTCCGCGTCCACAGACTCGCCTCTGTCCTCGGCCCTCTCCAAGGCGGCGTCTTTCAGACCTACTAATTTTCGCAGCTCGGCCACCGAATCGCGATCGCCCCGTCCTGCGTCTTCAAGAAGCTGGGCCTCTGAGTCCAGTTGTTCTTGCTCGGCGCGCACGGCTTGAGTTGAAATAGCCTGCTCCTCTTGTGCAAGCATTGCCCCCACTCCCACGACCATTCCGAAGGCGGTGGCAAGAAGAGGAAACCATAGAGGAACTCGACGGCCCCCGACGGCAAGGCGCCCTCCGACGGCAAGGCGCCCCGTTGAAAAAGATCGAACCCAACCCCAGTTCCTAGTAACCAGTCCCCCTGGTGAGGATTTTTGCAGCCCTTCCCCCTCTTTTTTCGGGCGAGCACTCTTGGGTTTCGAATGCGCTGGCGCCAAAATCCATCCTTGGTTTTTTGCGACATCCTCCATTTGCAGAGTTAATTCATGACAACTTTGTGGGCGTTTGTCTGCTTCTTTCTCTAGGAGACTGTAGACGAGCGAGGCTATACTTTCTGGTATTTTCTCGGGTAGCGAGGGAGGAGGGGATACTATCTGCGCCGTCAGCATCGCGGTCACATTGTCATCATGAAATGGAGACTGACCGGCCAGCATTTCATAAAGCAACATACCCACGCCATATAAATCGGAGCGGGCATCAGCCTCCTGCCCTTTTGCTTGCTCGGGGGACATATACTCGGGTGTTCCAAATACCAAGCCAGCGCGAGTGAGTCCTTCTTGAGACTCGCCTTCAAGACTCAATTTAGCGATGCCAAAGTCGAGAACCTTCACCCAGTCCTCTTGAAGTTCTTTTGAGGTATCCCCCCCCCGAACAAGCATAATATTGTCGGGTTTCATGTCCCGATGCACAATACCAGCACGGTGAGCCTCACAGAGAGCGTCGTTGATTTGGTAGGCAATTGCCAACGCGCGCTCGGGTGCAAGAGCCCCTTGGGTCCTCAGTTCTTCTGCGAGGCTCAGTCCTTCAATCAACTCCAGGGCAAGATAGAAAGAACCGTCGGCTAAGCTGCCAAAGTCAGTTGCAGAGACAATACCCGGATGATCCAAGCGACCGGCGGCCACGGCTTCACGCTCAAAACGCGCCACGACCTCGGGACTACTTCCCATATGAGAATGTAATATTTTAAGCGCTACGAGCTTTTGCATATGAATATGCTCAGCCTCAAAAACAGCACCCATTCCTCCTTCGCCTAGGAGACGTCGAATTCGGTATCGCTCTCCTATCAAGCTTCCCACTAGCTCGGTACGGCTTGCCCGCACTTCTTCATGGGCTTCAGAGACACGTCCCTCTCGCTCCAGAACATCTCCAGGCGCCGTCGTGGCATCTTCACCATTGCTGGCGAGAGCACCAGGAGCCATAGAGCGCCGAATTTCTGCCTGCTCGCGAGAAGACACGGGCTCTGCAAAAGTATCTTTATTGGATATTTTCGGTGGAGAGCTCACGTTCAATTCGCCTTTTCGAAGGAAGAAGAAGCGCCCAAACGACGTGGCTCCGAGGCACTATTACCGCTCTGCACCCCTTTATGAAAAACAATTTGCTGTCCCGCATCGTGACCAGCCGAATAAGCGGCATCAGGTAGCCGCGATTGGCTTCTCACAAATTGCACACGTGGATTGCGCCGACGATGATATTCGTCCAGAAGGGGATCCCCCACCCAAACCAGCCCTTCTTCACAATTTTTTTCTGCCTCTGCCTCCAATTTACTATAGAAACCTTTCATTACCCCGTAGAGAAAACTTTGTTTTTCTCGATTCAGACGTAAACTTTGCTCCTTTTTATGCTTTTCCCAAAGGGAAAAAGCTGTGCTCTCCAAAAAGTCGTAAGCGTAAGCTGCAATGTCCAAGTTGGTATTGGTACCCGATGCCTCTAAAATACTGCCACTTTTTTCCACCTTGGGGCGATAGGCCGGCACAATAATTATCTCTACAAAAAAGAAGGAGTTCAATATTGTGGCCAATACTCTTTGCCACGCCATGCGGCGCCCCGTTGCCACACCCAATTGCCGAAAATGATAATCACCGGGCCCCTGAGCTTGGGCCTGCTCCTCCAAATTATATTTGAGCATCAACTTGCGCGCAGTTGTCATGGCAACCTCAGCCTCATGGCGATTATCACTCTGTGCAAGTGCTAATAGCTTTTCGATTCTGGATAAAATACCTCGACGAGATCCCCCTTGGTCCGAGTTTTGCTCAACCTCTAAGCGTGGCCCCCTTTGCACCGACTCGGGATCTCCTGCGGCGCGAGCATCAATGGCGCGATCTGCGCACACCTGGCGAAAAGTAGCCCCATGAGCCCCCTCATGCTCTCCAGGCATTTCGACCTCGTCCACATATTGGTGAGCCATTTCGTGTTTGAGCACTTCGGTCAAACTCCCCCAACCAAGCCCCAAGAGTGAGGGGGAAAGGCGAATCACCCTCTCGCCTTTGAGCCATGCTCCCCACTCGTTCTTTTTGTCCGACCATTGAAAGACGGGCACGGTCAAAAGTTCAGAGAATAGAAAGTGATTGTAATGACGATAACTTCGCTTTACCTCGCGCAACGCGCCGGCCATCAACTCGTCATTAAAGCTTTCCATAGGAGGCACATCGTTCTGGGGAGGGGACAAGGCCCTTGCGCCATAGCATTGACCTGCTGCAATTGCTGGTCCTGACGTCGCAAACGTAAATCTACGTATTTTGCGCGCAATAATGCGATCGAGAAACAGAACTTTGGCCCGTTTGGGTCGACTTCGTCGAGTAAGGGGTAGAGACTCGGTCCATGACCGAAAGAGACGACGCCCTGCGCTACCATAAGGAAGGGCGCCCCGGAAAAATCGAAGTAGTTTGGACCAAACCGGTCGCCTCTCAGCTTGACCTCTCTCTTGCCTATTCTCCAGGAGTAGCCGAGCCCTGCCGAGAAATTCATAAGAACGAAGATCTAGTCGACGACTACACCGCTCGCGGAAATCTCGTGGCGGTCGTCACCAACGGTACCGCAGTTTTAGGTCTGGGTGATATTGGTCCCCGCGCTGCCAAACCTGTAATGGAAGGCAAAGCCGTATTATTCAAACGCTTTGCCGATATCGATGTTTTCGATCTTGAATTGGACGCAAAGGACCCCCAAACGTTTATCAATGTCGTAAAAACCCTTGAACCCACTTTTGGGGGTATCAATCTCGAAGACATCAAAGCTCCCGAGTGCTTCATCATCGAACGAGAACTGCGCGCTGCCATGAGCATTCCCGTGTTTCACGACGATCAACACGGTACGGCAATTATTTCTGCGGCGGCCCTGCGTAACGCATGCGAGCTGCAAAAAAAGGAACTCAACGAGGTAAAAGTAACCTGCGTCGGCGCCGGGGCGGCGGCCACTTCGTGCATGCGTTTATGGGTGCGCCTAGGGGTTCCTGTTGAGCATATCACCATGGTGGACAATATTGGCATGCTGCATCATGGGCGGGAAGATCTCGATGAATTTCGAGCCATGTTTGCCAAAGAAGAATCTGACCCACGCCGTACCTTAGCAGATGCCATCAAAGGGGCGGACGTACTCATCGGTCTCTCAGCGGGCGGCATTGTCAGCCAGGACATGGTAAAAACCATGGCTCCAAAGCCCATTATTTTTGCCCTGGCAAATCCCGACCCTGAAATTGACTACCACTCGGCCGCCCAAGCACGCCCCGACGCAATTGTGGCCACTGGGCGCACGGACTTTCCCAATCAAGTAAACAATGTATTGGGCTTTCCCTATATATTTCGGGGTGCCCTAGACGTGCGCGCTACCAGCATCACCGAAGAGATGAAGGTAGCGGCCGCCCAAGCGATAGCTTCCCTCGCGCGTCAAGATGTTCCCGACGATGTCCTGCGAGCCTATGGCAGCAAAAAGATGCGATTTGGCCCAGAATACATCATTCCTAAACCCTTTGACAGCCGCGTACTGCATTGGGTTGCGCCTGCGGTGGCTCAAGCCGCCATCGATTCGGGGGTAGCTCGTAAAAAAATCAATATCGAAACTTATCGCGACGAACTCATTCAAAAGTTATCGCCGGCACGCCGAATTTTGTGGAATCTCACAGAAGAAGCAAAAGGAAGCGACCGTCGCATTGTTTTTCCCGAGGGTGAACACGACAATATCATTCGCGCTGCCCGCCGAGTGGTCGATGCAAATATCGCCCGCCCCACTCTCTTAGGGACCGAAGAAATCATTCAGCGCCAGGCCAAAGAGTTAGGGGTTTCCCTTCAGGGCATCCGCATCATCAACCCGCGAAAAAGCGAACATCTCGAAGCCTACAGTCGCTCCTATTATCAACTGAGATGTCGTAAGGGCGTCACCCCGACAACCGCCTTGTTAGACGTGCGTAAGTCACGAACCAACTTTGCAATGATGATGTTGCACCTAGAGGCAGCCGACGGCGTCGTCGGGGGAGCTCGCCAAGACTACCCTGCTACAATTCGCCCGGCCTTGCGTATCATCGGCCTACGGGAAGGGCTCAAACGAGCCTGCGGCATGTACATGGTGGTCACCAAACAGGCTGTGCATTTTCTCGCCGACACCACAATCAATATTCGCCCCGACGCACAAACCCTCGCCGAGATAGCCCTACTCTGCGCCGAGCGAGTGGAGGAATTTGGCATTCAACCCCGTGTGGCCATGCTCTCTTTCTCCAACTTTGGCGACGCCCCTCATCCCGAATCACTCAAAGTGGCCGAGGCAACCCGTATTGTAAAAGCGCGTCGTCCCGATCTCATCATCGATGGCGAGATGCAGGTCAACGTGGCTCTCAATGCAGACGACAGAAAGAACTACCCTTTCACAAGTCTCAAACGCAATGCCAACGTCCTTATCTTTCCCAACTTGGACGCGGGCAACGCCGCGTACAAAATGCTCTCGGCAGCCGGCAACGCGGACGTAATAGGTCCCATGCTTTTGGGTATGCGAAAACCCGTCAATGTTTTGCAGCAAAACGCTTCAGTCGACACAATCGTGCACATGACCGCCATCACCGTCAGTCAATCGGTGCAAGCATCACACGATAGCTGCCCACCCCCGGCGCCCAGTGTCTACAGGTAATTGAGCCCGCCAATCAGTCGCCATCGGCCCCCTTTGTCAGCAATTGCTCGCGCAAAGGGGGCTTCACTAGCCCAATTTTGCATGGACTGAGCCTCAACGGACGAAATTCGCGTCTTTCCTCCTAGAAAACGCCGCCGGCTCTTGCTCCCCGAGCGCCCAATGCCATGCTGCGCGCCTCATGGCAAAAGGTGATTTCGCAGCAATGTTCGAAAGTCCGTCGGACTCGGACAATGGACGCCAACAGGTTCGACTCGAAGCGGGTCAACAAGTGGAGGGTACAATTCTCGCCATCAGTGGCGGGCTAATTATCGTCGACATCGGCTCAACGGCAGACGCAACCCTCGACTTCAACGAGATCACCGATCGAGTTGTGCAAGTCGGAGACAAGCTGCGCGCCACAGTAAAAAACCCTCGCCGTGACGGACCAGAGCTCACCTTGGCGCTGGGTCGCGGCGGAACTGCGGTAAGCACAGCCGCTCTTCAGCTCGCCCTCGAAGGCGGCACCCCTGTGACCGGCACCGTGACCGAGTCCAATAAGGGCGGCTTCTCGGTAGAGCTCGCTGGCATTCGTGCCTTTTGTCCCATCTCACAAATCGATGCTAGTTACGTCAACGAGCCCGATATTTACATTGGGCAAACTCTCGACTTTCAGATAATGGAAATTCGCGAGGGCGGTCGCAATGTCGTTGTCTCCCGTCGTAAACTTTTAGAAGACGAGCGCCGCCAAGCCGAGAACGAAATGGCCTCCAACTTGGCTCCCGGGGCAATTGTCGAAGGCAATATCAAAGCGACCATTCGTCATGGCGCCATTGTCGACTTAGGAGGGGTCGAAGGCTTTATTCCTATCTCCGAGCTTTCTCGCGCACGAATTGACACAGCCGAAGACGTTGTCACCGTGGGAGAAGATGTGCGCCTTCAAGTTCTCACAGTCGAGCGTGGTGACAAAGGACTCAGTATTCGCCTTTCTCTCAAAGCTCTCGAAGAGCCCTCGGAGTCGGACAAAAAGTCTGCTCCCAGCAAAGACGAAATTCTCGAAGGCAAAGTGGTCAAGCATGTTGGCAACGGTTTGATTGTAGCCACCGCCAAGGGTGACGGTCTTGTTCCCACCCGTGAACTCTCTCTCGCCCCCGGCGCAGATCATCGACGCAGCTACCCCGTTGACACCGAGCTACGGGTGGTCGTCGTAAATCGTGACGGCTCCACTGGCCGCCTTCGTTTTAGCGTGGGCAAAGTTGCTCAGGTCGAAGAGCGCAACAACTACCGCGAGTTCAATAAGAGCGACTCTTCTGGTCAAGCCACCACAATGGGCAGTCTCGGCGATCTCATGGCCAAGCAATTTCCCGACTTGGCTAAGGCTGCGCAGGCCGCTCCTAGCTCAAAGGCCGCTCCTAGCTCAAAGGCCGCTCCTCAAGGGCAGTCTTCCGGGAGAAGCCAGGCCACGCCCTCCAAACAAAAGGTGCCAGCCAACAAAGCGATCGGTAAAAAGAAGGTTCCCTCCAAGGCCGATCCGCAGAATATTCGCCGCCGATAGTCCTGAGTTTCTCGGGCCTTGCTGCCCTAGCTCCTCCCTCTCAGCCACTCCAATTCGTCTTGGGGTGGCTTTTTGTGACCTCAGCGGCTTGTTCCCCTCGACGCCCGCAGACACGGGCTGTAACCAGCATCATGGCCCACGACGATCAAAACGAAACTCTCTTCACCAAGACCTGCACTCCCTGCCAGGGAGGCGTGCCTCCCCTCGACTCAGGTGCACAAAAAAAGCTCCTCTCTCAAATTCCTCAGTGGGCAGCGGTCAAGGGGCATCATCTTTGTCGAGACTATAAGTTCTCTAACTTTGTCGAAGCATTAGCATTTACCAATAGCGCCGGTGAAATTGCAGAAGAACAGGGCCACCATCCTGAAATAACCCTCGGCTGGGGACACGCCCAAGTAGAAATCTGGACTCATAAGATTGACGGTCTCACAGAAAGTGACTTCATTTTGGCTGCCAAACTCGACCAATTGTAATTCCCGCTCGCCGGCAGACACCTCAAGCATATTTGCATTTTACTAGCCCTGCTCACTTGGCAGAAAATGAGCCGCTCTAGAGCGGCGACCAGTTGTCGCGAAAAGCAGGACATCTAGAGCGCCGATATGTGGGCACAATTGAGGCTTGTGCGGCATTTTGGACCACATCTACAATCTGTAGCTCGGCGAAAATGCCGAGTACTTCCTTCAAACTGAGAGCCGCTCTAGAGCGGCGACCGGTTTACCGGTTGTCGCGAAAAGCAGGACATCTAGAGCGCCGATATGTGGGCACAATTGAGGCT
>CAYWLO010000048.1:29342-32522 GCA_964459035.1 uncultured Polyangiaceae bacterium
CAATCTGTAGCTCGGCGAAAATGCCGAGTACTTCCTTCAAACTGAGAGCCGCTCTGGTACCTCGTGCCGCAAATTCGTGCCTGGTTTCACCAGACCCAACAGAAGTGGAGGCATGATGAAACCAGCAATTGCCGCCTTATTTGCCCTCGGAACTACTTTTGTCTCGTTGGTGCAAAAACCGGAACGTTCTGAGTTTGTTTGGTACTAGCCAATAGGTAGCGGACTGATATTCAGTAATTTTTGGCCTGCCAACTGAGTCCAAGTGGGTGCCCCTACGGGCTCTCGAACTCACCTTCAGGCTACCTGGGCCTTCTCCAAGGCGCCCCAGACACACTCAAGAAGCTCCTCTTCAGCCAAGTCGATACCATAATGCCCGGCAAGTGGTGGCAAAACCTGGGCAAGCATCTCTTGAGTTGCAGGACTACTCTTACCGCAAATCGCTGGCATCGAGTTGCGAACAAAGGCGCTAATTCTACCCAAAGGGGTCGACTTATCGCTCACGACAATCATGCCGACCGCTTCGGAAAGCTCTCTTGGTAAACCATTTTTGTCCAAGAGCAAGGCTCCAATCGTGGGACTAGTACCTCGTGCCGGAAGTCCGTGCCGGGTTTCACCAGACCCAACTGAAGTGGGGGCCTGATGAAACCCGCAATAGCCTCCCTATTTGCCCTCGGTACTACTTTTTGTCTCATGGGTACCAAAACCCGGCACGAAGTTCCGACCTTTGGTACTAGTGCGGCCGTAGCGTTCTTTCTCGCGTCGCAAGCGCGTCGGCAAGTCGAGACATTCGGTATGCAATTGCAAGTACCCTTCAGGATCAACCGCGGCGCACGCCATAGCCCCTAGCTCATTGAGCAAACCCACAAGAAACCCGGTGCCCTTGTCCGCACCTACAGCAATCGCCAAGGCTCGACAGATCCCCCCCCGAGAGAACTGAGGTCTCATAGAATGGCAATTGGTCCTGTACCTTCGAACGAAAGGCACCCATCATAGCCATGGCTGTGGCAATATTTCCTAACCCTTGCACTCCTATCATGCTCACAGCATGAGGCAGATCGGCCACTTCTCGCCTTCCCCCAAAACCTGGGCTATTGGCAAGGCGCAGAACCTCCGAGGCAAGAGCGGCATCGGTTGCAATTGCTTGGGTGATTTTTTGCAGGTCAAAGTCAGCCTCTCCGCACAAGCGCATCACCCGCGCCGCGGTCTCGGGAATGGGGCATACCTCCTGAATGCGCGCGACTTTTTCCGCAGGGGTCATCTCAGCCATGAGGTAAAGTACGCCCCAATTTCCAATATTTTTAGGAGGGCTCAAGACTGAGCCCCCCTAGGAAAAGCCGCCTCACTCCCGCCCGCCAATGAACGATGCACACCAGCTCGCGAATCTCAAAATTTTCGCAAAAGCATGGTAAATTGCACTTTTTTGATACAATTTAGTAAAACATGTGCACTTTGCACCTATTTTTGGCAAGAGCACTCAAAGCAAGTGGATGAAATATCCGGTTTCTCAAGGCGGTCTTAGCTGAATGAAGCAAAATGGAGACGTGCCCTGCGGGCTCCTCGGCTGAGAATCAAGGGAACAACGAGCCATCACACCAAAACAGAAAAGCCCCTCAGCTTTTCGATTGTGCGCCCCCTTTCAAACAATGGCTCTCAAGGTTTATGCTCGTTGTCTCTACTGTTTAAAGAACTCAAGCACTAAAGAAACGGCCCCACTAAATGTCCTTGATCGATAAAGTTCACGCAAGCACATCTGTCCTGTCTCTTAGTCCACTCATCTATCTCGCCTTCATTCTTCAGGGTTGTGAAAATGAAACCCAATTTGATTCCACCCCGGATGGTCCTGCCGAGTACATGGTCCTGGGTGCTTTCTTGTTACTTATCGTCGTCGGAAGCCTATTCGAAGTCAGAAAAAGCGAGCGAGTGAAGCAATTGAAACAATCGGGACGAGCCGTCTCTGCGGTGGTTCTTGGGGTTCAAGAAAGTATTCACTACGATTCCCTCTCTGTAGATCTCAGGTTGGAAGTCCTACTAAAAACAGGAAAAAAGCAAATAATCACGCGCTATGAGACGGTGCCTGAAACTTTCCGTAGCGGGGACATTCAGGTGGGTTCCACCTTTCCACTTCTTGTGCGCGACCCAATACATCTACGCGAGTTCATCCTCGATTGGGACTCATTTATGAGTGAACTCAAAAGCCCCACCCCTTAGGGAATTTCATTGTTACTTACCCCCGCGAGGGAAATCATGAACTGTAATTGGGTCGGACTTTCAATTCTTACGTCATTGGGAAATTGAATTTCTCCGCCTACAACCTCTGCCGAGGCTGTGTCTGGGATAGAAAAGGTGCCTCCTCGTGTCCACTGGAGACCCAGGCTGAGAAACATCAGCCCTTTGCCCTTTCTACCGCTCAATAAAATATCAGCCCCCACTCGCACACCATAGACCCCCGCGAGAGACGAACCGATCCTACCGTCCAGATCGCCACCAAAAATATCTAAAGGCTCGGTCACGCTCACGCCCAAAGACCAGTAGCCGCCCAATACGTCTAGGTAAGGGTTCAATGCCCACTGCCAAGGCTGCAACCGAACAAAGACTTGGCCCAGGTGCGAGAGGGTGTCTAACGAATAAGAACCAGCCTGGCCTTGATAGGTAAACTCTTTAGAAGGTCCAGAATAATTGGCGAACTCAAATTGTGCGCCAAAGAGAACAGGCCAGCTCACGGGGCCAAGAGCCCCATGAAATTGCGCCCCCAGGCCAAATGAGTTGGCAGCTTCACTCAAGTCACCCGAGGCCGTGGCCACCTGAAAACCAATGCCAAAGCTGCCGCGTACGGAACGCGCCTCTTCCTCCTTCTTTTCCGTTTTTGGCTCGTCCTCTGCCTCTGCTGAAGCTGTTGTTTCGCCGCTGGACGCGAAGTTATCTTTTGAGGAACCAGTACCCGTTTTGTCTGACTCCCCACCTTCGACCCCCTGATATTGAGGCGGAGCCGGCTCACTCACCGCCTGAGAAGCCTCGTCTGCCCCTTGCGCATGCAAGGTCCAGGATGAATTCATGAGTGCAAGCGCGAGCCCCCATGATTTCATTGCATGGTTCTTTCCTCGCAATCTAGCAATAGTATCTAAAGAGGGCTCCTCACCAAAGTCTATGGGTGAGCTGAGGCTCAGGAAGTCTCCCCATTTG
>CAYWLO010000049.1:0-31969 GCA_964459035.1 uncultured Polyangiaceae bacterium
GCACAATTGAAGCTAGTGCGGCATTTTGGACCACCTCTACAATCTGTAGGTGGGCAAAATTCCGCGTATTTCCTTCAAACTGAGAGACGCTCTAGAAGCGGCGATCTCATCAGAAAACCGCACACGACAAAAAAAATGGACACAAGAAATTTGTCGTATCCATCAAGATCTTGTTCAAAAAGGTCTACTTCTTCTTCGTCGTCGTTGTTTTCTTCGACGACGTGGCAGCCTTCTTTGAAGATGTAGTCTTTACCTTGGGTGGAGTGACTGCACTCAACGCCCCGCCATTGTACAAAGTGATAACTCGATCTGTCAGATCCAAATCACCGCGAGCATAGGGGACAGCTTGCTTGTCAATCACCATATCGTATCCCTCGCTCGTGGCGACGCGACGAATGAGGCGCATAGTTTTCTGAATGATGGGTTGAGTGAGCTCCGCCTGCTTTTTCTGGAGTTCTTGATTGTAAGCCACTGACATTTGCTGCAGTGCCACCATTTCCCGCTGCCACTCTTCAGCTCGGCGGCGCAGAGCCTCTTGACTGATTACGCTTTGCTGCTTCTCGATGTCGGCGCGCTCACGCTCCAACTCTTTCTGCTTGATTCCGAGTTGCTTCTGCTTTGTGTCGAAAATTTTCTTAATATTTGCCTGCATGCGCAGACCATCCTCGGTCTCCATCATCGCGCGCTGCGTATCGACGAAAGCAATTTTCGTCTGCGCCCAGGCAACCAGGGCAAGAGATGAAACGAGAGCAAAAGCACTAGTCGCTCGCCGAAAACGGCGAAAAGGAGTGCGAAAGGAAGCAGAGCGGAACAAATCGACCATGAGCCGGCTTAACCGGCCCCTGAGCTTCGGTCAATGGCCACTCTTTCCGCCCAGTTCTTAGGTCAAAGGGCGCCGCTCAAACGATTAAGTACTTGAATAAATACAAGAAATATAGGTCTTCTGGAAATTACTGATACAATCAAGTCTCATGAAATCTGTGCACTCTTGCGCTCTGCTTAATGATTTAGCTACGCAAATCGCAAGAGACTCTGTAATTTCCTTGACAGAATTTGCTGGGGCCCGGATGATTTCATTCAGTTTTCTACCCAATAATCAGGGAGGCCTTGGTGACTACCAAGCTGCTCGCAGTCGATGACAGCAAGACCATGCGTAAGGTGCTCGAAATCACCTTCGCTGGCGATACTTTTAATTCTACCGTAGTTGGCTCTGCTGACGACGCTTTGAGTTCGCTTCGTTCGAACCCGCCGCAAATCGCGGTGGTCGACGGCGCTCTCGCGGGTACCAATGGTTATGATTTGTGCAAACAAATTAAAACTGTTGCTCCGAGCGTTCGGGTACTCTTGCTCTCGAGCAAGCAGCGCCCATACGACGCCGCCAAAGGAACGGCTGCCGGAGTGGACGACCACTTCGACAAGCCCTACGACTCCACAAAGTTTCTCGATAAGATCGACAAACTCGGTGAGGGGGCAGCGGTAGCACCTGCGGCGGTAGCACCTGCGGCGGTAGCACCTGCGGCGGTAGCACCTGCGGCGGTAACACCTGCGGCGGTAACACCTGCAGCAGCGAGACCCGCCGCAGTCAGGGCGCCCGTTGCGGCAAAACCCGCGGCAGCACCTCTCGCAGCGCAACGTCCCCAAGCACCTCCATCGCGGGTAGCTAGCGCGGCTCCGGCCGTCGCTACGAGTCACGCAGCACCCGCCGCCAGGCCTGCTGCAGTTGCGCCTGCTGCAGTTGCTGTCAATGGCATGCAAGGCAAGCTCCAAGCGATGGGTCTTACGAGTGATCAGGTCCAGGGTGTTCTGGCTCTATCTCGTGCAGTGCTTGAAGAAGTTGTGTGGGAAGTCGTGCCGGCTCTCGCTGAGACACTCATAAAAGAAGAAATTGCTCGTCTCACATCAGAATGAGCCACGCTGAAAACCGAGTACTCCTGCCCCGGGCTATGGTGCGAAGAAACTTCTTCTCGCCTCTCCGCCCGAGATCTGCCCAACCTAAGATCTCCAGCAGGGGTGCTTGTGTTCAAGCATTTGCTATTCTTCAGGGTGACCAGCTTGAGCGAAAGAACTATCTGTGACTGACGAGGATTGGACAAACGACGAGGCCACCGCGGTAATCACTCTCAGTGATATCAGTCGCCAAAGTCCAAAACCTGGTCAAAAAGACCATTTCCTACTCGTGCACGTTCAGGGAACCGAGTTGGGCCGTGTACGCGAGCTCAAAGCTCGTGAAACTGTTATCGGCCGCTCCGCCGACGCCGATCTCTGGCTAGGAGACGATGGTGTCAGTCGAAAGCACGCTCGTCTCATCAAAGAAGCGGGTTCTTTCATTTTAGAAGATCTTGATTCAGCGAATGGGACCTTTGTACAGGGCGAAAAAATTACTCGCAAAAAGCTCGAGGACGGAGACCAAATTCAATTGGGTCCCAGCGCTATCTTTCGCTATTCGGTCGCCGATAAAGATCATAAGGCGCTTCTGGAACAACTCTATTCTACGAGTGTTACCGACGCCCTCACCGGAGCACGTAATCGTGAGTACCTTGGGACTCTCTTGGTCACCGAGCTCTCCTACGCACGACGCCACGATCACGATTTGTCGTTCGTCATTTTTGACCTTGATCATTTCAAGCGCGTGAACGATACGCACGGTCACCCCGCCGGAGACACGGTTCTCGTAGAAATATCCAAGGCAGTACTCAAGCAATTGCGTGCCGAAGACGCACTCTGCCGCTACGGCGGCGAGGAATTTTGCGTGGTGCTCCGAAATATCGATTTACCGGGCGCTCATGCCACCGGTGAGCGAATTCGCGCCATCATCGAAGGTCTTGAAATAAAGCACGAAGCTCTCACCCTCAAGGTCACTGCTAGCGTTGGTTGTGCCAGCCGGCGAGAAATTGACAAAAGCGCACCCCACGGGGCGTTAGTTGGTCTCGCAGACAAGCGCCTCTACAAGGCCAAGGACGGCGGGCGAAACCGCGTCGTTAGCTCCTAAGTATATCCGTCTGGCTTCTACTCCATGATTGATCCCATCCCCCGCCTGCGGATCTATATTCCTCAAGCGCATATTGATGCTCTTGCTCTTGCTCTAATAGATGGGGGAGCTCCGGGAGTCGAAGAGAGCGCAGGTGAGTTAATTTGCTACCCCGACGGGGAAAAGCAGCTCCAAGAGTTTCGGAGTATTGTAAATGGTTTTGTCAGACGCCTCGAGCTGGACAAGGGAGATGTCAAAATCGAAGTAGAAAAAATATCAGCCAACTACCACGACTCATGGTTGGCGGCGCTGACTCCAGAGAAGATAACCGACACCTATACTCTTCGTCCGACTCATTGTGCGCCCGCCCCACCCCATGAGGCTACCATTTGGTTTGAGGCGCAAGCTAGTTTTGGTTCGGGCGAACATGCAACCACCCGCCTCGCTTCGCAATTTGTCGAAGACTTCATCCAAGCAGCACCTAAGACTACGTGTCTTGACGTCGGAACGGGCACCGGGGTCCTCAGTCTCGTGGCTGCAAAATCTGGAGCTACAGAGATTGTCGCCGTAGACATTGATGAAATTTCGGTACAAGCAGCTCGCAAGAACAGCGAGCTCAATCACGAGTCATCAAACATCTCATGCTCCCAAGGTAGTGCCGCGAGTGTCGAGAGTTCCTTTCAGTTGGTTCTCGCGAATATCAACACGCCCATTTTGAGAGATATCGCCCCCGCCCTCGCCGCCCGCGTCTGTCCCCAAGGGAGCTTGATGCTCACCGGGCTTCTGGACGAGGATATTCACGAGCTTGAGTGCATCTTCAATGGTCTCGGGCTCAGTAAAGTAGCAGAGCGGCAATCTGCACCGTGGAGCTTATTGCATTTACGGCGAGCTTAAAATAAAGGAGTCCGCCCCGAGTGAGTGCAAGAGGAGACAAGGCTCTGTGAACTTTAGTTTGCTAAGTATTCTTCGAGAGCGTCCAAGGCTCCCTCCACCGTATATATACTAGCCTCAACGTGTACCAGTACGCCAAAGTCTTTGGCCGTCTTCGCTGTGATGGGACCAATGCACACGACTATTTTCTTAGCAAGTAGAGTGAGAGCGTCATCACCCAACGCATGCACCAAAGAACTCACCATTGAACTGGAGGTAAGTAAGACCACATCAACCTGAGACTCTACGGCTTTTCTCAAAATTGCGGCTTTTTCACCCGATACAATACGAGTTTGATAGGCGGCCACCACCGTCACGTCTACACCCGCTTGAGCGAGGGTTTCAGGCAAAACATCACGAGCCTCCTGGGCACGCGCAAGGAGCAACTTTTGGGGTTGCTCCTTGCTGTCCAAAAGATCGAGAACCAGACTTTCTGCTACAAATTTTCTCGCACATAAGTCGGCACGAAGACCGTAAGTTTTCAAGGCTTCTGCAGTTTTTGGACCAATTACAGCAATGCGTGCAGCCCCAAACACCCGAGCGTCCAAGCCTGCAGCTTCTACTTCGCGAAAAAAGGCTCTAACTCCGTTAGCACTTGTAAATACCACCCAATCAAACAATCTTGCGTTTTTTACCGCATGGCGAAATTCATCAGGTGAGGGTGAGGGCAATATTTCAATAGCAGGGCAAACGACGGGTGCCGCACTACGCTCTCGCAGGGCGCGACAAGTTTCAGCGGCTTGATGGGCAGGGCGGGCGACCAGTACGCGTTTTGCGAAAAGGGTGCGCTTGTCGTACCAGCGAAGTTTTTTTCTGAGTTCCACCACCTCCCCAATAATAATAATGGCAGGACTGCGCAGGCCCGCCTCGTGCACCCTTTGGGCAATCTCCTTGAGAGGTGCCACGAGGGTCTCCTGTTGAGGGCGCGCTCCCCAGCGCACCACGGCCGCAGGGGTATCGGGGCTGCGACCGCCATCCATCACAGCTTGGGCGATGGCCTCAATACGCCGTATGCCCATATAAATGCAAATTGTACCGGTAGCAGTGGCTAGTTTTTTCCATGCCTCGGGCGACCACTCCTTACCTCGTTTGTCGCTTCCTGTGATAAAAGTAACAGAGGAGGAGGCGTCTCGATGGGTTAGAGGAATGCCCGCGAATGCACTTGCTGCAATTGCCGAGGTAACCCCTGGAACAATATCAAATGATATATTTGCATCGGCCAATGCGAGAGCTTCTTCGGAGCCCCGTGCGAACATAAACGGATCTCCCCCTTTAAGTCGCACGACAACTTTACCCTGGGAGGCCAGCTCAATGAGTTTGTTGGTAATGACCTCTTGAGGTGTGGCTCGTTGACCAAACCTTTTTCCAACGTCTATGATTTCGGCTTGTGGACAGAGCTGCAGCAGCTCGGGATGACTCAACGCGTCATGCAACACGACCTCGGCCTTTCCCAAGAGGAGGACACCTCGCCAAGTAATCAAATCGGGATCGCCAGGGCCTGCACCAAGGAGCCAAACGTGGCCGTTGGCCATGTTCTTCGTTTTTAAGGTTTCCGCAGGCGTTTTTGTCTCTTCATCGACCATAGTGAGCAAGCACAGGATACTCTGGTCCCTGCCCCGGGCCCAGAGGCACGCACGCGCAATTTATGTTAAGGAAGGAGCCATGCGATCCTATCTAGGAGCGGTGGTCCTTGCTCTTTGCCTTTCTGGTGGCACAACCTCTCAATTGGGCTGCTCTCCCTGCGACGTAGGCGGTAAGACTGCAATTGAGTACACGGGAGGTGTCTCCAACGCGGCATCGACCATCTACCAGTCCTCCACTGTCGACGGAGAATATTTACATTTTCCTCAGGGTCGTCGCTACAAATTGATGCACGGTTTGGGTTCGACACCAGTGAGCATCGATATATTTCTAAGCTTTAAGGATAGACTCGATCCAAGTACCGATGATGCCTCCGATCCCATTTCGTATACGGAGCCCAATAGTCTAGCCCCCACCGCCGGCAATCAAGCTGTGATTGAAGCGTGGAATGACGAGTTCATTCAAATTCGAAATGACACCTGCGCCAATTTCCACGTTCGTCTCGTTGCACTCGCTGATCCTGCCCAGGGGCCTCAAGCTATGAATCTGGCTGGCGCTTCTAATCAATAATTCGCGCTAAGGAGCTGCTCGGCAGACGGGTATTTCTTTGTCTAACTCACAGAGTCAATAGCCTCAATTGGGTTCATGGAGGCGCCTCTTGAGTTTCGCGCTACAATTGCCGCAGTACAAAATACCTGGGGAGCGCGCTGGACGCGCAGACTAGGTTGTAGGTACGAGAAGCGAGGGGAAGCGCATTGCGATGGAATAAGTTATCGGCGAATGACAGCAAACGTCTTCAGCAGCTCCTTGAGCGTGTGCGAAAGAGCGCCAACACAATGGTTGGTTATCCCTGCAATGAAAATTTCGACTATAGCGAGCTCCTACCCTTCTTGGAGTTTCATACAAACAACGTCGGAGATCCCTTTGGCTCTTCGAATTTTGGAGCAAACACCTTTGAGATCGAGAGAGAAGTCTTAGAGATCTTCGCAAAGTTTACCCAAGCGCCTTCAGACGAATTTTGGGGATATGTCACCACGGGTGGAACCGAGGGGAATATGTATGGTCTCTATCTTGCGAGAGAATTGTATCCCGACGGCATTGTTTACTATTCGGAGGAAACTCACTACTCGGTTGCAAAGTCTCTCCGCGTATTGCGCACGCGCAGTGTCATGATCAAATCGCAGCAGAACGGCGAGATAGATTACGAAGATCTCTTTGAGACTTTGCGCATTCACCGAGATTCACCTGCCATCATCTTCGCCAATGTGGGAACTACTATGAAGGGTGCTGTCGACGATGTGGGACGCCTTCGTGCAATGCTACGTGAGTTGAGAGTAGCAAAATCGTATATTCATGTTGACGCCGCCTTAAGCGGAATGATTTTACCCTTTGTAGAAGAGCCCGGTGCATGGAATTTCTCTGCAGGAGCTGACAGTATTTCAATTAGCGGACACAAAATGTTGGGCTCCCCCTTGCCCAGCGGTATTCTATTGGCAAAGAAAAGTTACGTAGATCGTATTGCACGTTCGGTAGAATACGTCGGGGCTTTGGACACCACCCTCAGTGGATCTCGCAGTGCATTTTCTCCGTTGATTCTTTGGTACGCACTCAAGAGATTGGGTGAGACCGGCCTGCGTGAAAATGTGCGCCATTGTATTGAACTGGCGCAGTATGCGACCGTAGAACTAGAAAAAAGGAAAATTCCCGCTTGGAGAAATCACAATTCTATTACCGTTATTTTTCCTCGCCCCTCAGAAAGTGTCATTCGCAAGTGGCAAATAGCTCCGTACAAAGACATCGGCCATATGATAACCATGCCCCATGTGACCAAGAATTTGGTCGATCAATTTATTCAGGACTATCTACGCACGCCTCCTCATGCGCAGGTAAGCTGCCCCCTACTCTCCCCCGGTGTGCGTTCTATCTCCACCCGTAGTTCCTCCAATGAAAAGGACTCCAGATGAAACAAATCACGGTCCTTGTTCACAACTCCTCGGGTATTATTGCCCAGCTCACCCAAGTACTAGGAGCACAAGGTGTCAACATTGAAACTTTAGACGGAGAGTCGGCTCAAGAGCATGGAATTGTCACCATGACTGTCGATCGCTATGATAGAGCATTGATAGCCCTGAGGGATGCAGGATTTCCAGCACTCAGTGAAGACGCCCTCATTATTCGCCTCAAGGACGAGCCGGGTGCCCTAGCCAAAGTGGCAGCGCGATTTAAGGACGCGGACCTCAACATTAGGAGCTTGAGAATAGTAAAACGTGAAGCAGGCTCCAGCCTGGTCACTCTTGTCTCTGACAATAACGAAAAGGCTCGGGAGTTAGTGGCTTTAGAACTCGCGGTGCAACCGGCCCTCAATCACTGAGGAGGTGAAGCCTCGGGGGGGGGAAATTGTAAACGATGAAGGGCGGCATAAAGCCCCCCCATGTCGACCAATTCTTGGTGGGTGCCTCGCTCTACAACTTTTCCTTTTTGTAGGACAACGATACGATTCACAGAACGAATCGTGCTCAAACGGTGAGCTACGATTACCGCAGTGCGCCCTTCTAATAATTTTTTAAGCGCGTGCTGCATTCGCGATTCGGTGTCCGAGTCGACGCTGGCTGTTGCCTCGTCCAAAATAAGAATCTTGGCGTCCCGATAGAGAGCGCGAGCAAAAGCTATCAATTGCCGCTCCCCAGCGGAAAAATTTCCGCCACCATTCTTCACTTCTGCCTGCAAACCACGGTTGCGACGTGTCAAAAAATCGTACACGCCCATTTGCTCTAACACTTCGCGAGCTCGAGCGAGATCGGGAACTTCCCCCGCTGCAATATTCTCTGCCAAAGTTCCAGGAAAGAGAAATACATCTTGAGGAACCACTGCAAATTTTCGCCTCAACTCATCGCGCGACATAGTTGAAGTATCTTGTCCGGCTACGCGCAAAGTGCCCAAGCGGTGCTCATAGAGGCGCAAAAGCAAAGCCGTTATCGTTGTTTTTCCGCTACCAGTGGGACCAACAAGGGCGATGCTCTCGCCCGGGCGTGCTCTCAAACTCACCCCGTGCAGAACATCCAACCCCTCCTTGTAACCAAAAGTGACGTTATCAAGCTCCAGGGCATATGCAGGGTCGCCGTCCGATGCCAACGCGCGCTCTCTCATCGGCGCATCCCTATCTTGAATGTCCAGGAGGCCAAATACACGCTCAGCACCTGCAAGGGCGGCTTGAAGAAGGGTAAAACGCTGCGCCAGCATGGCAATGGGCTCAAAAAATTGTTTGAGATAGGCTGTAATTGCCACAACCGTTCCAAAAGAAGCATCTCGATACCCCAAAGCCATCACAACAAGGGCCAGGCTCGTCGCGCTGACGGCGTCAATCGCCGCATCCTGAATGGCATCGTACTTTACGGCACGAATATTGGCATCGCGGTAGGCTCCGTTGATCACGTCAAAGTCGGTCATCATGGCTTCTTCGCGGCCATATGCCTGTACAAGAGCGATTCCGCTCACCTGTTCATTCATATTGGCGTTCATACGGGCGGTCTCTCCGCGAATTGCACGAAACGCCTCGCGAGCACGTTTACGCACCCATAAGATCAGAAGTGCAACGGCCGGCAACGCCCCAAAACCGACCAGGGACAATTTCCAGTCAAGTAAGAGCATGATGACCACCACGCCAGTAAGACGTAGCAGATCGCCTACCGCGCTGAGAGCTCCCGAGCCAAAGAGTTCTTGAATAGAATCAACATCATTGGTGACCCTCGTTACCAAGCGCCCCACAGGCTGATTGTCAAAGAAACGAAGAGGCAAACGTCCCAAGAACTGAAAGACGGCCAAACGAAGGTCTGCCATAGCGCGAGCGCCGACAATTTGGGTCGCGTAGACATGAACAAAAACAAGAATTTGTTCGAGTACAGCCACCCCTGCAAAGAGAGCTCCTCCCCAAAGCATGACCCGAGGATCTCCCGAGGCGGCAGCTTCATCGATGGTTTTGAGCATGATGATGGGACGCAACAAAGACAATATTGCGGTGAGCACCACTGTCGAGAGAGAAGCAATGAGCCACGCGCCATGGGGCTTGAGAAAGGGCCAAATCTTCGCCAGTAGCGTGCCATCATCAAACTCTGTCCCGCCAGTCTCTTGATGATAGCGCTCAATAGTCTCCTCTGAACGCGCCCTTGTTTGCTTGCTCATGATACGTCCTCGCCTTCCAAAGAGACCAGGGAAGGACCATGGGGCAAGGGCAATGACTCTCCGGGGGAGCTCCACCGGCTGAGTTCTTCCAGCTCGCTTTCGATACGCTGCTCTTCGGCAAATTGAGAATAGATGCCTCCCAGACGACAGAGGGTGTCATGGTTACCTCGCTCAACAACACGCCCCTCGTCGAGAACCAATATGGAATCACATCGGCGGGCTGCCGCTACACGGTGGGTGATCAAAATCACGCCGCGCTCGGCCATTTGTTCATCAATTGCGTCCAATATTCCCCCTTCAGTCTTCGCGTCCACAGCGCTCAAAGGGTCGTCCAAAACCAAGATACGCGGAGCAAGCACAAAGGCGCTTGCCAAAGAGACACGCTGCTTTTGCCCGCCAGAAAGCTGCACGCCTCTTTCTCCAACCACAGTGTCCATGCCATCAGGTAGGGAAAGCAATTCGTCCAATACGTGGGCTCGTTTTGCTGCCTCGCGAATAGAAAGCAACGAATCAGCCGTGGTCGGTTCATCGAGAGCTAATCCGATATTTCTTCCCGCAGTCGTAGAAAATAGAAATGGATTTTGCTGCGCATAACCAATTGCGCCGCGCACAGTCTTGAGGGGTAGCTCGCAAATATCTGCCCCATCAAGAAAAACGCTTGCATGCGGGGTCTCAAAAAGTCGAGGCAATAACTTGGCTAAGGTGCTCTTGCCGCCTCCCGTACGCCCCACAATAGCAAGAGAGGCCCCTTCGGGGAGTACAAAGCTCACGTCAGTGAGAACCTCGTGTTCTCCGTAGCTATAACTCAAGTTCTCCACTTTCAGCTCGCCGCGAACCCTATCTGGGGCCTGCAAGTGACCATCCGCAATATCGGGCACAGCCTCATAGATATCGGCAAGTCGAGAGTACGCCGCGCGCCCTCTCTGCACCAAACCAACCAAAAAGCCAAGGGCCATCAATGGCCATGTCAAACGGGAAAGTGCACGGAAAAATGCTAAAAATTCTCCGTCAGAGAGTTCCCCCGCGACCATCAAGGAACCACCATACCAAAATACAATCAACACCCCCAACGAGGTAACCGATTGCATAATTGGTCCCATCCAACCGCGCAAACGCGCAAGAGCTAGACTCTTTTCTAAGTAGTTTAAATTGGCGACAGAAAACCGCTCGGCTTGACTCTCTTCGAGATTAAAAGACCGAATCACCCGAGTTCCCGTGATACTCGCCTGCACTTGGGCGCTCATCTCACCAATGGCTTCTTGGTTTTCTTTTTGCCGGGTATAAATTTTTCCAGCAAATTGCCGAGTGATCCAAAAAAGAAGAGGCAAGGGGGCCAATGAGGCTATCATTAGCTTGGGACTAAAGTGCATCATCGCCAAAAATGCGCTCACCAAACCAAATAGGGTATTGGCAGCATTGAGAATTGCGAAACCTAACAAGAGTCGCACTTGAGTCAGGTCATTCGTCGCCCGACTCATGATCTCACCTACGGGCATTTTTTGATAAAATGAGGGGCCCAATTTTTGTAGGCGCGCCAAGAGCGCACCGCGCAATTCGTATTCGACAATGCGGCCGGCGTTGAACATGATAACCCGCGAGAGCACCCGCACAAAAAACGCACCTACTGCCAAACTAACGAGGACACCTCCTATTTGCAGAGCACGCTCTTGATGACCGCTCGTGGCCTCATCAATCGCCTCTCGCAAGCTGAGGTCGAAAAAATATTGCGCTGTTTGGTAAACCGCAAGGAGAACAACTCCAATGATGTAGCGCCGTTGATGACGACGAAATTGATCGGCTATTGAAACCGGTACCGAATCGAATTTATCCAAGATCATTGTAGGAGCGTGGAGATCTAGGCCAAGGGGGGGCTTCGCGCCACAAGGGGGCGTCTCGCACCCCTCAAAAGAGGCCGATGCTGAAGTGAAATGCCCCTAAGTCCTCCCAATTACGCATATTTTCGCGCTGAGGCATCAAGGCGTCCAATATTCGACCAATATTGAAACCATAGTCGAAAACGAGGGGCCCCACCGGGGTCTCAATGCGCAAACCCGTACCCATCGTGTAGCGCAGGTCCAAAGGATTGAAATTGCTTCCGTTTCGCCACAAGTTGCCCGCGTCCAAGAAAAAAGCTGTTTGAATCGAGCTGGTTATTGGTACTCGCAATTCGGCACGAGGGTTCACGAAAATATCACCGCCACGCAATACCACCTGTTCAATGGTGATAGGATTGTCCGGATCGGAGGGGTTGAGCAATTCGTCGGCGACGTCCTGAGGGACGAGGGAGTCTTGCGCGTAGCCTCGCAATGTATCCACCCCGCCCATAAAGAATAGGCGATCGGGATAGGTACGTGAAAAACTCGTTAGGTGTTGAATTGTTCCAGCGCGAAAACTGAGAGCAAATGTGAGACCTTTTTTCGAAAGAGGTAGGTAACCGGCAACCCGTCCATCCCAACGCAAAAGTTCACTGCAAACTGGGTCGAAGACCCCAGTAAGATCGCATTGCCCCGCTTGGTCACCCAAAGGGCGCGCAGTGACATGTTCTACCGTTGCTCTCAAAAAGAAACCCTTTCTAGCCGAGAGAGATTGATCCCGAGCATCCCAAGAGGCGCTCAAATTCTGAGTGTAGGCTATTGAAAGCCCCTCGGGCACGCGAATAGCCTGACCAGAATCCTGTACAAAGTCGTCCAGCCCTTGCGCGTCCCCCAAAATGTTCACGTTATTTCGCTCAATCGATCCTCCCAATTGCATCAAGTACTGGCGTTGGGGTCGATAGAGTAAACGCAACGTTCCAGCGTCCCGATTTTGGATAAAGTCGCGTTGATTATTACCTAAGTCGAGCAGCTCGACCTCAAAACGAAAAAGCGGTCCTAGACCTATCTCCGGAAAGGCTAAGGTAATGGTATTGCGGCGCTCCATACGCTCCAACGCAGAAAGCTCCTCATACTTTTTTCTCACATCGCTTTCGGCAATGAGAAAGGGAGGACGCAAACCAAGCTGGGAGCGAAGAGAAAACTGAATGGCTTCGCCACCTAGGTTTCGATGTCCGTACTCAAAACCGATACGAAAACCGTCAACAGAGCCAAAGCCTCCTTTAATATCCAAATACTGTGGAAGTCGCTCACTGAGAGTAACCATCACCACTTTCTCACTTGCTGGAACACCAGGATCTTCAAGAGAGATACTTACATTCGTAAACACGCCAAGGGACTCAAGCCGTTGTTGACTGCCTTGTACAAACGAGCGCCGATAGAGTCCTCCTTTTTTGAGGGAGAGACGACTGCGAATTAAACCCTCGCGAGTGAAGGACGCCCCGCGAATATCAATGCGATGAATCTTTACTTGGCGTCGTTCGGTGATGCTGATCACGAGGCGAGCACGAGTATGATCGGCCGAGAGCTCTATTTCACTGTCAATCTGAGCAAAGGCAAAAGCCTCCTCTTGGTACTTCGTCTCTATTCTTCGCAAGGCCTTTTCGATATCGGCCTGGCGCAAGGGTTTACCCAAGGGCAGCTCTGCCAACTTGAATATTTTTTCTTCGGTAAGGTGGGTATTTCCCTCAATTGAGACATCGTAAAGGACAGCCTGCTTTCCAGGATGAATGGGCAGGTGCAAAATACCTTCGGACTCACAACGTATTGCGCGAGAAACATCGGGTATGCACGATTGACGAATCGTAGCGTCCGTTTTCGAGGGATACGCACAATCTACTTGAGGCAATTGAGGGTCTCCGTCCAAGAGACACTCTCCCGGTGGAGAGTCACGGCGACATTGACGCCTTACCAGGGTGGCAGGTCCAATGCGAGCGTCTAAGTAGCCCTCAGTTCGGTAGAGCTTTTGTAGATGGGCGGTTACCGCGGCATAGCTGGGGGCAGAAAAGTTCAGCCAGGGCTCATTGCGATAGGGAGTTAGACGGGGAGTCGCACTCTCGCTACCCGTTGCCCGATCCACCACTTGAGGATCTGCGCCCCCAAGGAACGTTGCCGCTGGAAACTGCTCACTGAGAACCCCCTCAATCTCCTCATCGATATCCTCCGCGGTGCGAGGTCCTATCAGACAAGGATACTCCCGGCGCACAACGCGAAATCGCTTTCCTTCTCTCACCCACACGCGGATTTCGGTGGCCAGTCCAAGTGTATCATCCAGTCGCTCAACTCGAATGGCCGCGTCAAAAAAGCCTCTTTTAACATAGAAATTGCGAAGGTTTTTCTCAAGAAGCTCAGGGCGAGCCTCTTTTTCTTGAGCTAGACGTAATTCGCTTTCTAACTCCCCTCGGCCAAAAACATTATTTCCTTCGATACGAACAGAAAACCTCGCTCCGGTTTGCACGAGTACCTGTAATTTTCCCCCCGCCCGAATTTTGTAAGACACGGCAGCTTCGTAAAATCGCCCGTCAACAAGAGTGTTGGTAAGCTTATTATTTGCAACCTGAATTGCCTCGTCATTCATCACGTCCCCTACCGACATCCCGTAAGAATCAAGGAACTGACCAAGGGAGGGGTGATGGGGTGACGGGTCAACCAAGAATGCAATCGCTTCGACCCTTTGCGTCAATCCTGGAAAAATATTGATACGTAAAATGACTCTCCGCGTATCGTCCGTGTCTTCGGGTCTCAGTTCAATTCTAGCTGCGGGGTACCCAGAAACTTTGTAGAGAGCTATTAAGTCTCTCCTTGCTCGCTCAATTTCACGGTCGGTCACCGCGTCTCCAGCAACCAACGCGAGCACTCGTTGCTCTTCGGATCGTTCAATTGCACTGCCTACAATTGAAACTTGATCGAGCAAACGACGGGGACGCACAGAAAGATGCAAAACTAATCGTGCGCCCTCCTCCAAGATTTCCCCTTTGAGATCTGCATACCTTCCAGTTCTGTCCAGCTCTCTCAAGGCGCGCCGAACCAATTGTCCAGACAGAGAATCCCCCCGCCTCACAGACCGCACCTCAATAGGTTCCCTCCACAGATCACCCAAAGTGGACACCCGCACTTCGTCAATGTGTCTCCCTTGGTAGTCCCCAAGGGACGCCGGCGGTGCAAGCTTCAATTCTCCTTCTGCCTGGGCAAAACTGGACCTAGGGACCCCCAGGAAAACGAAAATTAGAAGAAGAAAGCAGTACAGGCTGGCGCACCAATTGGTGTTTTGGCTCCAGCACCCTGCCCTCCTGGCTGTGCCTCGCGCTCGTAACTCGCTTGAGCGATTTTTTCGCTCTCTTTCATCCCCAGGGGCGAACATTGAATTGGAGCTGGGTTCTACAACAGTACGGGCTGATTCAAGGGAAGATCCCCAGAAGATTTGCCATTTAGCCCCTATGTCGTACGGGAGAGGAGAATGAGCGAAGAAGCGGCCCCCTCTCTCGACGCGGAGTCTCCCCCGGCGGACACAAGCAAAGTGACATCAAAAGAACAGACCCAAGCTGTTTCTCCCCCTCGTGGTCGGTACAAAAGCCTTCCTTTGTGGAAAAAGGTCTTAGGTGGGCTCTTGTTACTCTCGCCTTTTCTTGTTTTCGCTCTGTGGATAGCCGTACACAGCATCCCTTGGATGGGCCCTCTGGTGGCCAATACCTTGCGCGCCACCATTGGTAAGGAAAATGTCACTCGCCTAGAGGAATTTGTCTACTCAGTGGAGGACAAGGTCAACCGAAGGTTCAAGGCCAACCAAAAACCCAAGGCATACTGGAAAGTTCCAGCAAAGACCGCCCCCCATCTGGGGCAAGCCGGGGCCAAAAAGTCCACATCTGGCAAAACAGCTCCCGAGGGAGAAAACGCAATGCCCGAGTTTGCGCCTTTCGCTCCCCCCACTCCCGGCCCAAGCCACGCAACGTGGTCGGCCGAAGGAGACGGGGAATGGGTACCAATGAGCGATCCGCGACGTCCCACTGAGAGCCCCCGCCTCTTGAAAACGTTGCTGCATCCCGACGAGAGCCGCTCATGGGCCGAGCTCTTTGTGGTTGCAGTTGATCTCCGCACAGTCTCCGTTTTACCTGTGATGGGATACCAAGAACCCCGCAGCGAAAAAAAAGAAGCTGAAAATTACACGCGCCACGCGAAAATACCCTCCCAGCACTACGAAGCCCTTCTTGGAGCATTCAACGGCGGTTTCATGGCCGAGCACGGCAACTATGGGGTGTATTTCGACGGTATCACTTTCATCGATCCAAAAGAAAAAGCTTGCACTCTCGTGCACTATCAAGACGGTTCGTTTGAAATTGCAACCTGGTCGAAGGTTGCAGACAAGTTGCATACAATGCGCTGGTTTCGCCAGGCTCCCAATTGCATGTTTGAGGGGGGTAAAATGCATCCCAATCTCAAAGTACATCGAGCACGTAAATGGGGAGCAACCCTCGACGGCAACACTGTAATACGCAGAAGCGCAGTGGGGCTGAGCAAAGACAGAAAGATTCTCTACGTAGGTATTTCCAACCATACCACGGCAAAGGTAATGGGCGCCGGCATGCACCATGCGGGAGCCCATACTGTCGCGCAAATGGACGTCAATTGGTCCTATCCAAAATTTGTTACCTTTGAAGAGGACGACAAGAAAGTCCTCAAACCAATCAAGTTGGCAGATGGTTTTGAGTTCAGCGACAAGCTCTACCTGCGCGAGCGATCCATGCGGGATTTTTTCTACCTCGCGCGCAAAGAAGAGGTCGAAGAAAACACGACTTCGTCTGGCAATGAGAACAATTCCCAAGCCAAAGACGCGAAAGTCGCCCCCAAATAAGAAAAACTGCCAGGGCAGAAGAAGTCTTCAAATTACCTACTGGCGGGACTAAGCTGCTGCCATCATGAGCACCCAACTTCCAGCCGATTGTTTCCTTACCTTTGCCAGCATCGTCTACGCCGACGGACAGATCCGCAAAGGCGAGCTAGAAGGTTTTCGCCGAGCGGCACAAGTTTATGGAGTCTCAGCGGAGGAGCTCGCCAGCATCGAGAAACGAGCGCAGGCAGGGCTCGCTCTCAACGAAATTGACTTGCCCCCCCTCAGCGATTGGCAAAGTGCCCTGACTTATGCATTTGCGGTGTGGATAGCCAAGGTCGACGGAATCATCAACAAAGAAGAAAACGAAATGCTCGCGCTTTTGGGTGATCGATTGGGCCTCGAAAAATTGCGCCGCGATGCAGCACGCAGTGCCACCTATGATATCGCCGCCTTACCAGGGGGACATAAACCTGAGCTTTACGATTTTGATGCTCTCGAAAAACAACTAGAAAAAAAGTTACCGGGCTCCTTTCGTCGCCATAGTCAAGCCGCACCCCGAGCCAACGAAGAAGAGGAAGAATACGAAGAGATGAGTCTCGAAGACTAATCTCTCACCCAGCGCCTACAACGAATTGCCCGATGTCCCCTCTGGCAATCGGCTCAATTCCTTCCGGGCGCGCCACTCCATCAGCGCGCACATGCTCACCATTAAAAGCGAATAAATAAGGGCCATACCCGTGACACCATAGGTGGGCCCAAAGAACAAACCTGCCGCTACCAAGCTTAACAAAGTAGGTATTGTGATACGAAGCACATAAGTACTACCTCTCACAAATACCAAAAACCATTGAGAGAGAGACGTTAAAGTCCAAGCGATGGTTCCCACGGCAATCAGTAAAAGCGCCCAATATCCACGCTCAAAACCGGTCCCAAAAAGCCCCAACAATTGTCGACCAAAAAGAAAGAGGGCAATAATAAATGCGGAACAAACGCCCACCATCAATCGGTTGCGGCGCCGACGTATTGCGATCACTCGACTCACTCTGAGGCGTAAAAGCTCACGGCTAATCATCGGCATGTAAAACTTATCGAGAGATTTAACCAAGATATAAGAAAAGCCGCCGGTCTCCATACACACAGCATATATGGCCACATCGCTTTCTGGCATATCAATGAAGTCGCTTAAAATGAGCGACCCCTCAAATAGACCACTAATGGCGAGTGCCACGCTGGCCATCCCGAGGCCGCCTTGCAGCCATTTA
Organism: uncultured Polyangiaceae bacterium; assembly: GCA_964459035.1. Taxonomy (GTDB): domain Bacteria; phylum Myxococcota_A; class Polyangia; order Polyangiales; family Polyangiaceae; genus NIC37A-2. Next base: position 17,620 of record CAYWLO010000049.1, read on the forward strand.
CGCCGTTCGCCTTTGTCCAGAGACAATTTTTCGCCTCCAAAGAGCGCCCGAGGAGCCAGGGTAATGAGGGCAATGCCCCCGAGCAGCCAGCCCAATCCATAGACAAATAGAGCCACCGAAGGCTCCAGCCAACCCTCTCCAGGGTGAAGAAAAGAAGCCCAGAGGACAAAGAGTAGGGGTACTACAGGAATCAGCACACGGGCTATCAATGTCCCTGCGAGAGCCTTGCCGGTGGCCATCAAAAACTCCGAGCCAACCCCCGCCCAAGCTACAAAGGGGAGAAAGAGCGCCACCATCCATGGAGCCCGCAGAGACACGTGTCCCCCATTGAAAGCTTCTCCCAAGACGAGAGCCCCTCCGGCCAAGAGAGAAACCACAAGTACGCGCTGCAACGAGAATCGCACAAAGGCGCGCGCTAGGCGTAACTCTCCCACCAATAGATAGGCGGGCAGGGCCTTTAAACCGTATTTTCCTAGTCCCAACTCGGCAAAGGTCGCAAGCAAAACCAAGCTGGCCACGGCCACTGCGTAGGCGTCATAACGCTCAACCCCCAAAGCTCGCGCCAGAACAATGGAGGTCGCATATTTGATGAGGTAGGAGACAATAGAAAACCCCACCAGCGAAAAGGCCGTCACCGACGGAGTCGTGGCAAGAGAAACGCTAGGGTGGGGTTTCTTCACTCAAAGACTTTTGCGAACGCAGCGGTAAGCCTGAGCCCCATCAGGCCCCACCTTATGCTCACCTCCGGTCCAATTGAAATCAACCACGACTGCTTTGCCGGATACCTGTTTATCGGTCCAATAATAGGAAAAGTCTGTATTGGGAAAGAACGCGGCATCAGTCGCGGGTTGCTGCTTGGGAATATTGATAGCCAAGAGCTCCTCAGGGGTGGGAATACGCCAATCATCAAAACCTCCTAGACTGAGAGCTTCACATGCGGCCATCGCATTTGCTTGCGATAGTTTTTCTACAGGCGTCGCGACCGTTTGATAAAATAAGCAAGTCGCCTTGTCGACAACATATCCCTCCATTTTCTCGTATCCATTGCCTCCGGGCGCGCACGTATCAGCGCCGGTGCCGCCACCTGGTGTGCCTCCCGTACCCGCAACATCGCCCCCCCCCGTCCCATCAGTGCCGCCCGTCGCGGTTCCTCCTGAACCACTCATCACTGCACCGCCGGTTCCGCCGGGATCTGTCGCGCCGCCCGTAGAGTTTGCAGCAGCCCCGGTGCCATCACCAGCGTTCGCCCCACCTGTCGATGCTCCGCTACCATCACCCGCATTGTTAGCCCCTGCACCGTTCACGTTGTTCGCCCCCCCGGCGCCCCCGGTCCCACCGCTATCGTCCACTCCCGCCGAGCAAGCAACAGGGCCCGCGAGCAGCAAAAAAGACAAGGAAAGGAACGTACAACCAAGAGAGAGTGATTTCATGGCTATTTCTATAGCTTCAGCGCGCCCCCTATCAACGACTTCTCACGACAGTCAAGGCACGATAGCGAAAAACATTTACCCCTACTTTAATTTTATATCCCCATCATAATTTTAACCCCATGCAACACCGAGCTGGGGCTTGCCAACTTCTATCAAGTGGGTGCCCTTCGGCGCTTGAACTCAAGGGGGCAACATTTCACAGGAGGGCGAGTACTCAAAAAGCGCAAAAGCTTCTCTTGTAGAATCGATCTCTCGTGCTAGAGCGAGCCCGTCTCTATCGTTAGTCCTCGGGGCTGACTCAAGGGAATCCGGTGAGAATCCGGAGCTGCCCCGCAGCGGTATTGGGAACAAACACCACCTCGAAGCACTGGCAAGTTTTGCTGGGAAGCGGTGGTTAGTAGGAGGCGCGTAGCGCCAAGCCCTGAGTCCGAAGACCTGATAGCGATGGCGCCCTCGGCGTCCCATTGGCCTCCTCGAGGGAAGGAAAGTCAAAAATAAGGCTCAATTGTACCTATTTCGTGTCTCTTGGAGGCACACATGGCTCATTGCGTCCAAATCTCGCTCCCCCTCAGCGAGAATTCCCCCTTTGCAAGCTCCCTCTTGTTTCATTTTTCCGCCAGATCAGATCATTCCCCGTTGATCGCTCGCCTTCGATTCCTCAGCAATCGTGTTCGAGTCTTCGCGCGCAATTGTGCATGGGGATCTGCACTAGTTCTCATAGTGCCCCTGCGCGCGGCTCAGGCTGAAGATAAAAAAGCACCTGCTTTCGAAGAAAAACCAAAAGCTAGTGTTCGCGAAGAAGAAGTCATCGTTTATGGCAAGAGGGCTCCTCCCTCACGTCACGAACAAGATGCATCCATCGCCGGCAGCACTATAAATAGACAACGCCTCGAACAACCCGGAGTCAGCGCAGCAGAAGCCCTGCGAGAAGCCCCAGGAATGCAGATCACCCAATCGGGAGGGTTAGGCTCGCCTGCAACAGCACGCTTACGAGGAGCCACCAGCGCTCAAACGCCCATCTATTTTGGCGGAGTACGTATCAACGACGAAGTAGGTGGAGCGGCCGACCTCTCGACGATGCCCGCTTTTATGATCGAAAGCATTCGCGTGTACCGCAGCCATGCTCCCCAAAGTGTGAGTCAAGCAGGAGTCGGTGGGGCCTTGGTCTTTGTACCCAGAAAAATACAAAAAGACGAAAGCCGAGTTCAAGGTGAGTTCGGGAGTTTTGGCGCCCGAGCCCTCAGAGGATTGAGCGCTCTGTCCCAAGAGAAGCGCAAAGTGATGGTCGCAGTCGAAGCGCAGGCGGCCGAAAACGACTACACCTTTCAAAACTCTCGAGGCACACTTTTTTCGCCCAACGATGACGAAGAAAGCACTCTTCAAAACGCTGATACCCAAAGCCTGGGCATTTGGTTTTCGGGAGAAGAGCGCTTGGGAAAAGCACGTATTGGGCTAGTAATGCACCACGCCGAGCGCGAGCAAGGCGCTCTCAAGTTGGCCTTGGTTCCCAGTGAAAACGCCCGAGCCGAATTTTCGCGTAATCTTCTCGCTCTCACGTCCTCCCTTCCTCTTGAAGAATGGGATGGTGAACTCAAATTAGTGACCAGTGGCGTTTCCAGCACGACTGTTTTGGACGATCCTCAACGGGAACTCGGGTTGGTAGCCGCAATCACTCGGACCCCAGGAGAGCGTCTAGAACAAGAGATCACCCTGAGTCATTGGCTCACTCCTCGCCTCAAAATGCGTGAGTCTTTTGTCGCTGGGGTAGAGCGTATTCGTCGCTACGAGCGCCGTGAAGGTACCACCCAATTGCAACTAGCAGCCAAACGAATCAATACTCGCCTCAATTTGGGTAGCGAATATTCTTTGGGAGAAAACACCCATATGGACGCCCTGCTTTCCATACGTTGCTTTGACACCAGCGAAAACGACTTGCAACTTTGCAAACAATTGGCCCCCGCCGCGCGCGCCGGAGTGCGCTACGAAAGAAACCTGTGGGAGGTCTATCTCAACGGAGGCCACGCTACGCGCTTACCAACATTGAGTGAGCTTTATGGCGCAGGAATTTTAGTACGTGGCAACGATACCCTTGTTCCCGAGCGTGGTACCACATTTGAAACGGGGCTACGCGCGCAATTAAACCGCCCCGGCAAAGACGCACTTCTTTGGCTGGACGCAAGTGCGTTCGTGCGCTCTACCGACAACTTGCTCACTTATGTGCGCACAGCTCAAGGGTACCTACATCCGGTCAATAGAGATAAAGCGCGAGCACTAGGCGGAGAATTTGTAGTGGGCGCTCGCCCGATAGCACCCCTACTTTTAGAAGCGAATATCAGCCTCATTGACGCGCGAGATACAAGCCCCGCGCGCGTCACTGTGAATGATATTTTGCCCTATATTTCAAGGGCAACCGCGTTTTTACGGGCTCAATATACCTGGGCATTTGATTCAACCTGGCTCAAAGAGTCCACCTTAGGAGCACGCTCCTATTTCCAATCGAACCGTTACGCCGATCCTGCTGGTCTAGCGGTGATCCCTAGTCAGTTTTTTACCGATTTAGAAATCGGCGCAAGTTCTCGCGACGAACTCATCACCCTCCGCGCCCGAGTGAGCAATCTCTTTGACGCGGCCCGCTATGACGTCGTTGGTTTTCCGCTTCCTGGTCGAAGCGCATTCCTCTCATTAGAAACAAAATGGTAATCATGTCCCACCTTATTAAGAAACTCTCTCTCAATTCATCTTGGATGATTTTCTCCCTAGCGCTCGGTGCCTGCGGCGTCGACAGCACAGGAGAAAATACAGGAGGGGTTGATGACGGGCCTGCACAAGGAAGCAACCCGACAGCAAACACAACCAAGCCCGGCGACACAACCAAGCCCGGCGACACAACCAAGCCCGGCGACACAACTAAAGAACCACCGGCTCTGATCTGTGCCCCCGGAGTTGCCATCGTTCTGAGCGACTATGTGTCCACCCAAGTTGCCCTCAGTGATCTAGAAGGTAAAACCCAAAGCGAATCTTTTATTTCAACCGCTTCAAGCGCGAGTGACGGACTGGCCTTCGCGCTCTCTGGCGATGTAGCGCTACCCGCAACGCCCAGCTCCTCAGGCAACCTCGTTCTTTTGGACCGATACGGCACCAACGTCATCACCTGGGTAGAAAAAAGCAGCGCCAAGGTACTCAAGCAGCTCGAAGTAGGAACTGGGTTTGAGTCCAATCTTCAACAATACTTAGAGTTCGGAGACTCTCTCGCCCTCGTTTCACGCTGGGGCCAAAATGCCGACCCCGGTAAAGAGGACTTTGACACGGGCGGTGATGTGCTTGTCATCGATCTCAAGGACAACAAGATCGTGAAAAGCCTTGTCATGCCCACAGCTGACGACCTTCCAGCTCGGCCGGGCAGCCTCGCGCTCATCGCGGACGAAGTCATTGTCACCTTAGACAGGATCGCTCTCGATTTTTCAACAGCTGGAGAAGCTACCTACGTAGGCATTGACCCCGCCACGCAAACCGTCACTTGGGAGCAAAGTATTCCTGGTAGAAAAGCGTGCGGGCGAGCAACCCTCTCTCCTGATGGCACCAAGTTCGCCATTGCATGCACGGGGCGAATTGACGGTACAGGCGTCAGCGAGGACATCAAACAAAGCGCGCTCATCATCTTTGACGTAAAAGAGCGCCCCTTCAAAGAACTGAAAGTGTACGAAGCCGCCGATCTTCTCAACCTCCCCCTCCAGTCCAATATCGCTTTTGCTAGCGATGACGTCGTTCTCCTCAAGACTCAAACCCCTTGGGGCGGTGAAGGCAACAATCAGCTCTTTGCACTCAATCTGACGGACGGTTCTACTCAGAGCCTTTTGGAGGCGAACGCCGATGAGAAGGGTAAGGGCAAAGGGCTTGTCTACGGCGGCTTGAGCTGTGCCCCTGGTTGCAGCAATATTTGCCTCATGACCGACGGCGACAAAAAGGTCCTCCAACGGGTTCAATTGAGTGCCGACGGATCCTTCGAGGTGCTCGACCCAGTCACGGTTGAGACCACCGTCGGTCTGCCACCCGTTTCAATCTCCCATCGATGAGTCATTTTCCCCTGCCGCTGCTTTGGGGCCTCCCTCTTTGTGTTGGCTCTTGGGCTGCGGCTTGGGTAAACGACGGCGGCATCACCTTGGGGGCGGCAACTGTACAAAGTGCTCGCCCCCTGCGCCACGCCCCTATCGCCCAAGAAGAAAACTTGCTCGCCCCCCCCCCGCTGCGGGTGCTCTCGGCCTCACTTTTAAGCGACGAGCTTCTTGAAGGCGTACTCCCTTGGCCCCGTTGGGCGGGGGTTTCCTATATAATCGATTGGCCCTCGGCGACCAATGCTTACGGTAAATTCCCACCGCATATTCGACGCACCTCAGGTACAGCCGAGGACATTCTCGCGCAGCAGCCCGATATTGTGCTGGTGTCCTCTTACAATAAAGCAATCACAAACTTTCAGCTCACCAGTGCCCAGGTTCCCGTTCATATTGTGCGCGGCACACCACGATTTAAGCAACTCCTCCAAGAATGGGAAAAACTAGGCCCCCTCCTTGGTTTAGAAAAAGAAATTGGCAAAAGAACGAAGAAAGCCCGGCGCACCATCTCAGCAATAGAAGAAGACGCTCGCACTTTCGATACGCAAGCGCAGGCTCTACTTCTTCAAGGAATGTTCAGTTATGGGGGCGAAAGCTTGCAAAGCGATTGCCTGAAGATGGCCGGTTTAAAAAACGTTTTTGTCGACAAAAAATGGGGAACCAATCCCTCAGTCAACGTCGAGCACCTTCTTTTTCTCTCTCCAGACATCATTTTTGTGGCCGGTGATACTAAAAAGCTCAGAAAAGCAACTTTCCAAGATCTCCCCCCTGGCATCCCTTGGTCAGGTGTGAAGGCATACCAAAACAAAGCGGTCTTCGTCGTTCCAGGTCCTTGGATGTCCTCCGTAAGCCATCATGCATTGCTTGCGTGCCAGGCGTATCTTGACGCGCGAGTCCTCTTGGAAAAAGAAGAAACCAAAACCACCCCATGAAATATTTCATCTTGGCAGTCTGCACGCTCCTCGGAGCACTCATACTCTCCACCCTCGTCGGCGGCACAGGAAACCTCTGGTCATTTCGTGGTGATATCGCAGGGCGCCCCCTCTGGTCCTTAATTTTCTTTGACGTACGCCTGCCCCGTGTTCTCGTCGCGGCCCTAGTCGGAGGAGCCCTCGGGGCGGCAGGCGCAGCGCTCCAGGGCCTTTTTCGCAACCCCTTGGCCGATCCATCTGTCTTAGGTATCTCTTCTTCGGCTGCCCTCTTTGCCCAAGTCACCATTTTTACAGGTTGGGCCGTGCTTTGGCCCTTGGCTTTACCTCTGGCCGCTACTTTAGGAGCCATTGTGGCCACATTTGTACTTCTTCGGCTGGTTCGTGGCGCCCAATCGGGCACTTTAGAACTCCTTATTTTAGGCGGCGTTGCTTTGGGTCAAGTAGCCGTGGCCTTGAGCGCCCTGATGATGTCCCTTGCCTTGCGCGATTTTACGACTGCCCAGCGCCTGCTTTCGTGGATGCTGGGTAGCCTGGATGGTCGCACATGGATGCACGTTTTTTGGGGAGCGGGGCCCCTTGCCTTGGGAGTCTCCTGGCTCATCTACAGGGCTCGTGATCTCGACGGCTTAACCATGGGGGACGCCACTGCCCATTCTTTGGGGGTGGATGTCATCAAGATAAGAAGAGAAGTAGTGGTCGCCTCAGCTGTGCTTTCTGGTGTGGCTGTTGCCATGGGGGGCATTATTAGTTTTATCGGGCTAATCGTTCCACATATTACGCGCAGATTTCTAGGAGCATCTCACGGAAAACTCATACTCGGCAGCACAATCATGGGTGCCTTAGTCGTCGTATTGGCCGATCTTGTGGCGCGTCTGGCTATTGCTCCCGGAGAAATCCGCATAGGGGTCATTACAGGCGCCCTCGGTGCCCCCTGGTTCGCCCTGCTCTTGCGCAATCATTTTGTGGAGAAACAAGTATGACCTCTCCCCTCTCTGTAAGTTCGCTCTCGGTTTCTCGCGGCTCAACTCCTATTCTCCACGATATCAATTTTACGTTGGTACGGGGTGAATTCACCGCCCTCGTGGGACCCAACGGAGCCGGCAAAACCACTCTCATCGAGGCTGTTAGTGCGGTACGCCCTGCACAATCCGGACAAGTTCTGCTCGCGGGAGAAGACATCAATCACCTCAGCCATATCGACAGGTCAAGAAAGCTCGCTCTCATTGGTCGAGAAGTACGTAGTCATCAATCGCTACGAGTACACGAAGTGGTGAGCCTCGGAAGATTTCCTCATCGCCAAGGTTGGGGGCTTTCGCCCCAAGACAAAGCGTCTATCAACCTTGCCCTCAAGAAATTCGATTGTGAGATATTCAGGAATAAGAGCCTTGCCCATCTATCCGATGGAGAGAGACAGCGAGTGCAATGGGCGCGCGCTCATTGCCAAGAAACCCAGCTCTTACTCCTTGACGAGGCGACTTCACACTTGGACATCGCTCACCGCGAGCGCAGCTTCAATATCGCAAGAGAATTCACTCAAGAAGGAGGCACCATTTTGGCAGTAGCCCACGAGCTCGATCTGGCCGCACGCCATGCCTGTCGAATTTTGGTACTCAACAAAGGAAAGATTGTGGCAGACGGCCCTCCTTCGAAAACTCTCACGCCCCAACTTCTTTCTGATGTATTTGGCGTAAGGGCAGAACTCAAACAACTACCAGAGGGACCCACCCTAGTTATTTACGGACTCAACTCATGAGCATTACACTTATATTAGGCGGAGCCCGCTCGGGAAAAAGTAGCCACGGCGAGAAACTCGCTCTCGCCCTCTCAAAAAACCCTATCTATTTAGCTACATCAAGAATTTGGGACGACGACCATCGAGCACGCATTGAACGCCATATTCGCGACCGGGGAGACGAATGGCGAAGAGTAGAAGAAGAAAAGATTCTCTCGGTCATCGCTGTGGAAAATGAGGTCATTTTAGTTGATTGCGTCACCCTTTGGCTCACCAATTTCTTTCTTGATGCCAAACAAGACGAAGAGCTTGCTCTCACGAATGCAAAAAAAGAACTCGACTCTGCCCTCTTACTCAAAAATGATTGGATATTTGTGTCCAACGAATTGGGGCAGGGCCTGCATGCGCCCACCCAGTCGGGACGCAAGTTTACAGACATTCAAGGTTTTATGAACCAGTACATAGCCGCTCGCGCTGACAACGTAATTCTCATGGTCGCAGGCATCCCCCTCAGAGTAAAATAGCTCCTTGTCCGCACCTTCCTTTCTACACTCTAATCATATTACAATCGATGACCTTCTCCTTCGACACCGTCCTTCCTCCTACCGATAGCAGCGCCCAGTCCAAGGCCCTTGCGCGCCAGGGGGAACTCACAAAACCTCCGGGAAGTCTCGGCTCTCTGGAGAACACAGCCGTACAAATGGCCGCGTTTCAGGGAAATGAAACGCCTTCAGCACGGCCGGCATCTGCTTTGATCTTTGCCGCAGATCACCCTGTCACCCGCCATGGTATCAGCCCCTACCCCAGCGCTGTTACGCGAGCAATGCTCACCAATTTCATCAACGGAGGAGCAGCCGCCTCCGTTCTTTCTCAACAACGTAAACTCCCTCTCCACGTTTTTGACTGTGGCGTCGAAGTCCCGCAAGGCGGGGAGGAGGTGCCCCTCCAAGCAAAAGTTCAGGGTATTAGTCTGCACAAAATGGTCCCTCCCGTTGTCTCGGGCGATATTCGTACCGAGCCAGCGCTTTGCTCAGAGGGCCTGGCCCAATGTTTGCGCTACGGTCAGCGCGCTGTCAAAGATCATTGTGACGATGATCGAGTCATTATTCTCGGAGAGATGGGCATAGGAAACACCACTTCAGCGGCTGCTTTAGCAGCCTATCTACTGGGCTCTGCCGATCCTGGTCAGGTAGTCGGTGCTGGCACCGGAGCCCAGGGTGAGCTCTTAGAAAACAAACGCAACGTGGTGCGCGATATTGTAGCGCGCTTGCCCCCAACACTTTCCCCTCTTGAAGTTTTACGTCAATTGGCAGGCAGAGAAATGGTATGCGTCTATGGAGCCATGAGAGCTGCTCTGGCTCAGCGCACCATTGTACTTGTTGACGGGTTTATCATTACGGCAATCGCGGCACTTCTGGTAAAGGCCGAACCTTCGGCACGGCATGGAATGATATTTGCCCATCGTTCCCAAGAGAAAGCCCATGGAGATCTCCTCGAATACCTAGAAGCAACTCCTTTGCTCGACTTACAAATGCGCCTCGGTGAAGCATCAGGAGCCCTCGCCGCCTACCCCTTGGTAGAAAGCGCCTGTGCGCTTCATAACAATATGGCCACCTTTACCTCCGCCGACATTCCAGAAAGCGACACATGACGCCTCCTGCTTTGCGAGGCATACGCGCTGCCTTTATCTTCATGTCGCGCATTCCCTTGGGAGGCTTTCCATATAGTAAAGATGACTTCCGCTGGGCCCCTGCACACTTTCCCTTCGTAGGTCTTTGCATTGGTGTTCTGGGCGCGCTCCCTTTCTTTCTAGTCCCGGTACTGGGCGCTCCTCTTTGTGCAGCCCTCAGTTTAGCCCTCACTATTTGGACGACCGGGGCTTTTCATGAAGATGGTTTGGCCGACTCTGCCGACGCATTGGGGGGGGCGCACAGCCGCAAGAAGCTTCACGAAATCCTGAAAGATAGCCGTATTGGCACATATGGGGCTTCAGCTCTCATCCTAAGCTTAGTCATTCGAATCTTTGCTTTGGTTGAAATTGCCCGATTACTCTCGGACGTCTCATTGCTCTCGTCCTTCCTAGACTTCGCTCACACTCCCCCCTCCATCGCATTTCAGCTAATAGTCGTCCTGGCGTTCATTCACGCCCTAGCGCGAACGGGCCCCGTGGCTCTCATGACAACTCTCCCGTACGTGGCAGGTGAAGGGGCTAAGGGTTCAAGCATTGCCAAAGGAGGTCAACTGCCTCAGTTTGTGGTTGCGCTTTTTTGGGCGGCACTCGCATGTATCGGCGCCGCTCTAGGAGGAGTGGCTCTAACTCTTCTCTTCTCCCAACTCTTGCTCACAATTGTCATTAGCCTCTGGATGAGATTGTGGTTCAAAAAACGCGCCGGTGGTTTTACTGGTGATTTTCTAGGAGCAACAGAACAGGTCCTCGAGATGGTACTCCTTCTGTGTACTGTCGCTTATTTGAAAACCCACGCATGAAGCAATTCCGCCTTCTATTGGTCCGTCATGCTCCTGCGGTGGATGCTTCCATTTGCTACGGGCGCTGTGATGTCAAAACCCATGCCCCCCCTGAGGACTACAGAAGACTCAGCCACACTATTTCGGAGTTGAGCAAGGGAAAAAAGACACGCATTTGGTCGTCTCCGGCTCTTCGCTGTCTTGAGGTAACGCAAAAGCTAGGGTTTACATCTCCTCAGCAAGATCCTCTCTTGCAGGAACTCAACTTTGGCCTTTGGGAAGGAATTGCCTGGAAAGATCTAGAGAAACGGGAGGACTTCACTAGGTGGATGAAGAATTGGCAGCGAGCGCGCCCTCCTGAGGGCGAAACGCTAGAGGAGATCATGCACAGGGCCTCCTCTTGGTACAAAAATCTAAAACCGGCAGAGGTCGAGGTCGTCTTTACTCATGCAGGCATTGTTCGCGCCCTGCAAAGCATTTTAGACAAAAAGAGAATACAGGACGTCATGTCGCAGAAAGTTCCCCACCTCACGCCCCTTGTATGGGATCTTCCCTTTCCCATTGAGGCGCGCTGCTCATGAACTGGAGCGCTTAGCTCATGAACAGCTTAGCTCAGTGCAGCTTAGTAAGCGCAGCTTAGTAAGCGCTAACACGACTGCCTTTGAGTTCCCAACGACCGTCCACGCGAATCACAGTGGACTTTCCAATCACACCCTCGACATCGTAGCGGTACTTAAAAGTGATTGACTCACCCTTTTGCTGGGCTTTTGTAAAAACCAACACAGGCTCTGTCTTAGAATTTTCTGGAGCAGGCACAATTTTCACGGCTTCGGACTCTGCCGTCAGTTCCCAATGGGAGGGAAAATTTTCGCCATGTATCTGAAGGGGAAACCGTCCAGGCTCTCCAAGATTGAGAGCTGAGCGCAATGCTTCGTCATGAATAACAATCTGCAGTGCCACCCTTAAATCATCTGGGGTGATCTCCTGTTGTTCAGGGGCGTTCGCTCCCTCCTCGACAGCTTCTTCACCTTCGCCCGACTCATCCACTCCCATGTCCGCCTTAGAACCGTTGGGTTGAGCAAGTGCCTGCTCTGGTGAGGCCTCCGCTTCGGGTGCAGCAGCTGGACTTCCGGCGCCACCGCAGGCCCAGCTTCCGGCACAAATGCATGCAAATATTCCTGTTTGAGCAAGTTGTCGAATGTTCATCATATCCCCATTTTCTCCACCTACGACTGTATGCCTACTCTCCAAAGACGTCTATCGACCGTAGGAGAGGATAGGAAAACAGGAAAAATGGACGACTTCTTAGTAAAAGAGGCCCCGGCGGCCGGGCCAATCGAGTTCCATCCTGCGGCTAAAAGATGCTATGAGGCGAGCTAGGGATGGCGATGATGAGTAAGAGAAGCAAGCAAATTTTGGCAATCAATTCGCTACGATACAATCAAGTCGGCAGAGGAGTGAGATGCTCCCTCATGGTGCTAGCACTTTCGCCAGGCGTCACTGGCTGCCTCTTTTTTGACAAGAGCTACGATCCGGATTTTTGCGTGGATGGTTTGGACTGCAACGTAGAGGCCAATTCTCCGCTCGGTGAGAGCCCGGGAGGCGCCCGTGGCGACGTGAATCGGCAGACAGGTGGCTCATCTCCCCGCGCAGAAACGGGAGGATCTGGTGGAGCGGGAGCTACTAGCGGTACAGGTGGAACCGACACTACTGGCGGTACTGGAGGAGCTGACGCTACCGGAGGCACTGGAGGAGCCGACGCTACCGGGGGCACTGGGGGAGCCGACGCCACTGGAGGAGCCGACGCTACCGGGGGAGCCGACGCTACCGGGGGCACTGGTGGAACCCCGCCTCAGCTGGATGCCGCCACCCTACAACAAGTTCTCAACATCAACGAGATCATGAACTCGGGGAATGGTTTCGTCGAAGTTTTCTACACTCCCGCTCTTCAGTCCGAAATTGTAGTCGATCTTGACGATCTCTACATCACAACCAATTTGGACAACTCCAACAACGAATCGCGCATCGATTTTCAGAATGCTTGTCGCCTAAGCAATCTCAAGCTCACCGCGGCACAACCCTACGCAGTGGCTCGCAATCAAACAGGCAAGTGCACCCAAGAGCAAAACTGCGTGCAAGGGTGCACCTTTCAAATTAAGCCTGGCGCCTTCGCCTATCTCTATTTGAGGCGTAACTCGGGAGCCTGGGAATTCATTGCCCAGCAGCCTTTTGCCACAAGTGGGCTTTGGCCCAACCCTCCAAACTCTTTTCAGGCGAGCCCCGACGGAGCCATCAACAATTTCGAGTCAAATGCCGCCGCCACTGCCGGTAGCGCAAATCCTTAAGGCAGTTTCCAGGCTTTACCGCGCTTTGTTGAGAAGCAGATTCACTCTACGGAGCGAGGGCTGCGTACCAATTGAAGAGCGCGCCCGGCTCCCCGTTGCTCAATAGCCAGTAGTTGGAGAATTCAAAGGAAATGGCCGGCACGCTTCGGCTTGTTGCAACGGCCAACTGTTGGGAGAAATTGGAAGGCAAGGCAGCTACAGAGGGCGCCACGCCGTAAAATGATTCCCCATTGAGCCAGGTCTCGCAACCGGCACTTTCGCAAGCTCGTTGAACCGCTTCCAACCAAGGAGTAACCCGAACTGAGAGGTCTCCTGCTGAAATTTTTCGAGCGCCAACGCCATCCTGTAGAGCGACAACATCGACATCGGCAGCCAAAAGAAGGGATGTAAACGCACTCTCTGTCAGCTGGGGGTCGACACCCAAGGTGGAGATGAAGGGCGAGACCAAAACAGGTAAATCATTCACAGACTTAAGATATGCGCTCCCTTCGTCGACGTAACGAGGAAGTTCTCCTAAACCGCTCTCATCAGGAGTCCAAAACTCAAGAGGCAGGTACCATCCTGCCCAGGCTCTTGAGTTTTTAAAACGCGAGTTCACGAGATCGGCTGAAGTCTTTGTTGCGGCCACGACCCCATCAATAAAATTCGCATCTTTCGCTAAGGTGAGATCGCCATTTCCTCTTTCTGGCAGGGCCACTCCCATCCAAATCTCCACGCCTTCTCGGGCTCCTGCATCCAAAACGGCCTGCAAACGATCGGTCGTCACTGCATTGCGCCCGTTGCTCCCCGGGACCAAGTAGGACTCAGTCTGTACAATAGCGACTTTCATTTGAAGAGCCGCCATTTGCACAATTACCTTGTCCCAATACTGTGGTTCTTGACCATTGGTCACCGCAACGAAGGCCCCGAGCAAGGGTAAATCGGAGGTGCCTGCAATCGAACCACCGGTGGCCAATGTGCCTCCCGTCGAGGTGGCTCCCCCCGAACGAGACACGCCACCGGAGCCAACGCTACTTGAGTTTGCGCCGGTTCCACCTATCCCACCCGTTGAAGCGCCCCCGGTACCACCACCCAAAACGCCCGTGCCAAGAGCACCGCCTGAGCCCATCAAAGCATCACCGTTGCTTTCGTCGGGCCCCATTGTGTCGTCGTTTACGCCTGCCGCGCACGAAACGAGCGAAAAATAAAGAAGATCTACAGCCCGGCAAGCTATGAATAAACGAGTCATCTCTACCGAACACTAGCCCCTTCTCTCTGGGGCCACCACTCTGGTGCTTTCTCCGACTAGTACCAAAGGTCGGAACTTCGTGCCGGGTTTTGGTACCCATGAGACAAA
>CAYWLO010000050.1:0-31654 GCA_964459035.1 uncultured Polyangiaceae bacterium
CAAATGGGGAGACTTCCTGAGCCTCAGCTCACCCATAGACTTTGGTGAGGAGCCAAAGTTCGCTTATAAATACAAGCGGCAGCTCGTCCGACGGTGGTAAAAGAGAGCACGCTCTCAGATGTTTCTCTGAAAATGCATATTCTTCGCCCTCTCGGTAGCCCAGGCGAATGAAGGCGGGGAACAATTCATCAAGAGAAAACCCCGGACGATTGAAGGTGCGAAATGCTACATGGTCATTCTCGACTCGCCCAAACACCCGCGCCACATGGTCGTGAACAGCCAGGGCGCGCGGGGCAATCTTCACATATTCACCCCAAAGCCGCCTAAAGAATGCTTCTGCCTTCACGCTCTCCCCCCAGGACGATTCTTTGCTACCAAGCCAGGCCCCCAAACTCTGCACCTACACCTATTGTGACCCCATAGTTTCAGAGGCACCAGTAATTCGCGTGTGTTTCGAGGTGAATTAGAAATATCTCGAATTCATTTTCGAGGAGAATCGCTCCCATGCCATGGTCGCCGAGCTCCCCTTGGAACTCAATGCCCCCCACCGACTCAACTCGCAAAGTTTCCCGCCATCAATGGTTCTCTCAAGGTGACCCTGTCATCGATGAGGATTACGTCACCGAGGAAGAACCCCTCGAAATTCGAATCGCGCAGATCCCCTTGGCTGTCGTCATGCGCACCCCTGGACACGACAAAGAACTGGCCCGAGGCTTTGCCCTCACCGAGGGCATTGTTTCCAAAAACTCGGCAATTCAAAGAATATCCCACTGCACGATTGGTGAACAAGGAGACAACATCATACAAATTGTCCTTGCCCCCGGGGTCGACTTTGATAGCAAGAAATTTTCGCGACAGCTCTATAGCACAAGTAGTTGCGGTATCTGCGGCAAGCGCTCCATTGAGCAAGCCATGCGTGAGGCCGCTCCTCTTGCTCATCGATGCTCCTTTCATGCTGCAATTTTTGCAACAGCGGTGGAGAACTTGAGAAATCACCAACCCGTATTCGCGAGGACAGGTTCACTTCATGCTGCTGCTTTAATCACCCCTCAAGGAGAGTTCATTTGCGTACGCGAAGACATCGGCAGACACAATGCGGTCGACAAGGTGATAGGGCACCTTCTTCATGCAGGCTCGTTGCAGAGAGAGCTCGCGTTGATTGTCTCGGGGCGTGTATCTTACGATATTGTGCAAAAAGCTCTCGCCGCATCAATTAGCTATCTTGTTGCTGTGGGCGGCGTCTCTACTTTGGCAATCGATCTAGCCGAACGCTCACAGATTACCTTGATAGGTTTTGCAAGCCAGCACAAGCTCTCCATCTACACACATCCTCAACAACTTCGATGAAAAAATCTACAAGTGGTCGCACAACACAACCCTGTAGGGGCGCAGCCGGGCTCACCGCGTTAAAAGTCACTTTCGACCACGCCCAAAGACAAACGGGTATCCCACGGGCACTACGTGTGCTCGCCTCTGCCAACCAAAAGACAGGTTTTGATTGCCCAGGGTGCGCGTGGCCCGATCCCGAAACGCGATCCCCTGCAGAATTTTGCGAAAATGGCGCCAAAGCCATTCTCGATGAGGCAACGACGCGCAAAGTGGGCAGATCATTCTTTGCTCAACATTCTGTCGACGCCCTCAAAGAAAAGAGCGAACGCTGGCTCAACGAGCAAGGGCGACTCTTAGAGCCCATGATCTTGCGTTCGGGCAGCACTCACTATTCACCCATTACCTACGAAGAAGCATTTTCGTTGATCGGTGAAAAAATGCGCCATTGGGGACCCGCCAAAACCTCCTTTTATACATCGGGGCGAGCTAGCAACGAAGCCGCATTCTTGCTTTCACTCATGGCGCGAGAATTTGGCACAAATAATCTACCCGATTGCTCCAACCTTTGTCATGAGTCGAGCGGTATCGCTCTCAAAGAGACCCTAGGCATAGGCAAGGGCACTGTGCGCCTCAAGGACTTTGCCCAAAGTGATCTTATTTTTGTCATTGGGCAAAACCCCGGTACCAATCACCCACGCATGTTGAGCGCTCTCAAAGAGGCAAAGAAAAATGGCGCGACCATCGTCAGTGTGAACCCTCTAATAGAAACGGGCCTCATCAACTTTTCCCATCCTCAAGATCCAGAAGATCTACTCAATGACGGCACCCCCCTTGCCGATCATTTCGTGCAGCTCAATATAAATGGCGATTTGGCGCTCTTTCGTGGAATAAATAAGTCACTTTTAAAAAGCGACGGCAAAAAAGAGAGCGCTGTTGACCACCCGTTTATCAAGAAGCACGTCCGAGGTTTCGATGATTTTTTGCAAGTCTGCAAAGAAAGCTCTTGGAAAAAAATTGTTAGTGAGTCGGGCATCGTTCAAGAAGAAATCGAAAGGTTGGCCCGCCTCATTGAGAATTCAGACAACATGATTGCATGCTGGGCCATGGGGCTGACGCAACATCAAAACGCCGTCGCAACCATCCAAGAAGTCACCAACTTACTCCTGCTCACCGGTAATATGGGGCGCCCCGGTGCCGGGGCATGCCCTGTACGAGGCCATAGCAACGTCCAAGGAGATCGCACCATGGGCATTGCTCTCACTCTCCCTGTTGAGCACGCCCGCCGCATGAAACACGAATGGCAAGTGCCCATGCCAAAAGCTCCCGGCTTGGACGCAGTAGGCACAATTGAGGCCATGGCCCAGGGTAAAGTAAAAGCCTTCTTTGCCTTAGGTGGAAACTTTTTAAGCGCCTCCCCCGACACCCAATTCACCGGTCAAGCCCTCGCCCAATGCGCCTTGACAGTCCATGTCTCTACCAAGCTCAACCGCTCTCATCTCACAGCCGGATCTATTGGCATCATCCTACCCTGCCTAGGTCGTACAGAGCGAGATATCACCAGCTCAGGAGAGCAAAAGGTCAGCGTAGAAAACTCGATGGGTGTGGTGCATTCTTCGCGGGGAAAACTGCGTCCAGCGCACCCTCAATTGCTGGGAGAACCCAGTATCATTGCCCGATTGGCTCTAGAAATCTGCCCCCCCTCCCCTCACACCCCACCGTGGTCAAAATGGGTCCACGACTACGAAGCGATTCGCGATGGAATTGCAAAAGTTGTTCCCGGTTTTGAGCGCTACAACCAACGTCTCGCTGCACCCGGCGGTTTTGAACTACCCAACGGCCCCCGCGAGCGAAATTTCACAACAGAAGACGGGTACGCTCACTTCATCGCCTCCGAAATTTCTCGTATTCAATTAAAAGAGGGCGAGCTTTTACTCATGACGGTACGCAGTCACGATCAGTTCAATACCACGGTGTATTCCAACGACGATCGCTATCGCGGCATTTATGGCACGCGTAAAGTGCTCCTACTGAACAAGGAGGACTTGCAAAAAAGAGAGCTGAAAAGCGGAGACCTTTTACAAGTAACAAGCCACTTTACAAACTCCCAGGGCGAGAGCGAAACCCGCGTTCTTCAAGGGTTGCGCGCCCATTGTTATGCCCTACCCCCAGGCTCCGCAATGGCCTATTTTCCAGAAACCAACCCCCTAGTTTTTATAAATAGTCATGCGGCTCGCAGTCGTACGCCAACCTCAAAATCTATTCGCATCACCATAAAATGCGTTCAAGAGTAACGCTTTTCTATTTCGGAGGCGTCTATCACCAAGGGCTATTTAAGAGAAAACCACCGATTGCCGCGCTTTATGTCCAAATGCAGATGGTTTTCGTGGGCTTTATTGTAATTGGGCGTCAAAATATGATGAAATGCCCCGGCTCGACCCCACTCACACACTAAATTACGTAAAAGAATTGATTCTTCTATTTGTTCTTGAGTAGCCCCCGTCGGTGGATGAATTTGGGCTTGAGGCCCACAAGGCGGCTCCCCTCTTTTACCAAAAAAATCATCCAGCACGTTGAGTTCACGCCCATCCTTGAGGGTCACAGACACGACGTCAGCTGCCAAAGCGTATGCATGTTGACTTTTTTTACCGCGCCCCAAACGCGCGCGATTGCGATAGAAGTTGTCAATACGAATGCTCGCAACTTGATGCTCCTCCAAAGTGGGCAAAAGTTGAATCCACAACAATGCTTGGCGACAATCTATCATGCCATAGTTGACTTTTGGTGGAGGCACGCGAAACGTCACCTCTCCCAAAGGTCCCACAAAACGCAGGGGCAAGGCAATACCGTTGCGGCGACCTACTTTTTTAAATGCTTTGCCAAGTTTTCCAGTCAACTTTAGTTGCTGACGACACTCCCCTACAGAAAGGTTGGCAAAGCGAGTGGCTGCACCCTGGGTACGCGTTGCCACGTCAGGAACAACTTGGTGAAAGTCGTGACGCGGTGTGGCAGGAGAATGCGCAGCGCTCACGGCCAAAGAAAGAGCGATGAGAGCCGAAGACCAAACGGGGATCATAGAAAAGAGAACCATCAGTTCTGAGCAAAACGCTACCCTACCTTGGCCGAAGGATCAGCAATGTAAAACTCCTTCCGTCAGATCCTCCTGGACCCTTGCCTTGTGTCCCACCGACGTCCCCCATGGTGCACCACCGAAGCCCCCCTGGTGCGCCACCCCACGCTTCTCTATTGAGAGGGGAAATCTTGTTGTTTTTCCCTGGCATAGGCCTTGCTCAGTACTTTATATGGCCTCAAAGGAACTCCTCGCAATCACTCAATGCGTGGAACAACATCAGGCAAGGTCCTTCCGACACAATTCTCTGATTGTCTGTTCAGTTCTAGCAATTTGTGGAAGCATCGCTCCAATTGCGCAAGGGCCAGCCCTCACGGTGGCAGCCCTTTGGCTGCTCTTTGCTGGCCTGCCTTTTTTAAGAGGTGCACCGAAAGAGACCAGCCACAAGCGTATATTCCTGCGCTTGCTCTTTGTCGCTTGCCTCTTCTTAGTTGGAAGAGAGCGCTCCCTTTCTGCCATCGTTTCATTTCAAGAAAGCTATTTTCAAACCCTTACACAAATACAAAAACCAAGCCGCTGCGCGGGAATTGCAAAGGTCATCACATCACCCACATTGCGCTCACGAAAAACCCCAGAAGGAAGAAACGAACGCGTTACCTTGTGGACTGGAAGGATAGATTTTTTGGACTGTGAAGGCACCCAGCTAACTGGTTCGCGTGTGTTGCGTTTATACGGTGGCCCCCATGACCTTGCCCGGGGAGACGAAGTCGAAATCATTGCAAAGCTGGCTCCCGTTCGACTCTTTCGCAATGCTTCCTTGCCCAACCCATGGCCAGGGGCAGCCCGCCGCCGTGCTCTGCTCAGTGGTAGCGCCGTCCTTGCCGAGCGCGTCAAGTCGGGGGAAAGTTGGAAAACGCTCGTGGACAACTTGAGGTTTCATGTTCGCGCACGCATTGTAGAAACTTATAGTCCTCTCACGGCACCCATGGGACGCGCCCTTGTTCTAGGAGAAAACGACTTGGGCGACGACGACGCCGAAGCTTTTAGAAATAGTGGCCTTCTGCACTTGCTGGCAGTAAGTGGCACTCACCTTGTTATCGCTGTTTTTGCCCTGGTTCAGGGTTTGCGCGCTTTGCTCGTTCGAGTCGGCCCTCTCGCGCGCCGTTTCGATGTTGCACGCGTTTCTTCGTTTTTGGGTGCCATTCTGAGTATTCTTTATGCCGACTTTTCTGGCGGAAGCGGGTCGGCTTGGCGAGCGGCATTCATGCTTTGTATTGTCTGCGGAGGCCGCGCTTTGGGGCTACGCATCAATGGTGCCAGCGCCTTGGGCAGCTCTCTTTTAATAGGAATAGCGGTCGACCCCCTTGCTGGCTCCGACTTTTCCTTTCTGCTCTCGGCCTTAGCCACCTCGGGGCTCATTGGCATCGGACAACCCTTAGCCAACATTCTCAATCGAGGAGTTCTTGCCCACGCGCCCCTGCGGCAACTCACAATCAGCCTGGTCGCCACTATCTCCAGCACCCTGCCCTGCGCCCCCGTACTTTCTATGATGGACGGCGATATGACCTTTGCAGCTCTCTTCGCCAACGTGGTGGCGGGTCCTTTGGGCGAGGTCATTGCCTTACCCGCATGTCTCCTGCACGGGGCAGTCTCTTTCTTTCCCGCCCTCGAGTCGGGGCTGGCCCTTTTGGGCTCTGGTGCCCTCTATGCCGTACGTGCGGTCGCCCTGTGGAGCGCCTCGGTTCAGGAGGCCGTCTTTGCAGTGCCCTTTCCTTCTCCATGGGACATCACAAGGCTCATTGCCGTAATTTTTTGTATTCGAGAACTCATGCCCCTTGTGCGAAATGGTCTAGGTAAATTGTTTGTCGTGCTTTTTGTTTGGCGCTCAGCTCAGAGAAAAGTCGCTCTCTCGTGGGGCATGGCAGCGCTCCTTGTCTCGGGCCTCGCTCTCCATTTTTTGACTCGTACCTACCCCGCAAAAACGGAGCTTGAACTCACCCCTGCAAGTGGAGCGCATCGGCTGAGTATCACCGCCCTGGACGTAGGTCAGGGTGACGCCCTCTTCATCGATTTTCCGGATGGTTCAACGGGCCTCGTCGACGCTGGGGGATTTGCCACAGGCATTCCCGACACCGGAGAACGGGTTATTTTGCCGTATTTACGCTCTCGCAAACTCAAAAAAATCGATCTTGTTGTGCTCAGCCACCCCCACCCCGATCACATGAATGGACTTTTTTCCCTCTTCAAAGCAATTAAAGTTTCCCAATTTTGGGTTCCAGGTGCCGGGGTGCCAAAAAAAGGACAATTGGCCAGGCTCCTTGCTCTCGCTCGCAAACAAGGCACACGAATCGTATTTTCGGACGAGCTCTGCGCACGCACAAGCAAACAGAAAGGCGGTTTCGCCACTGGAGGCGCCCAAATAGAGGTTTTGGCTCCTTGTTTCGCTCAAACTCCTCCTTTTCATGCCAACGACGCGTCTTTGGTCTTACGTATCACTCATCAGCAACGCGCCGTTCTTTTTACCGGCGACATTGAAGAACGCGCCGAGGCACTTTTGCTAAAAGAAAGCCCCCATTTGCTGGCCGCCGATCTACTCAAGGTCGCCCATCATGGAAGCGCTACGTCCTCAAGCCCAGCATTCGTTGATGCAGTTAAACCAAAGTATGCATTCATTAGTTGCGGAGTGCGCAATCGCTTCAATCATCCACGCCCTACTACGTTGCGCACTTTGAGGACAAAGGCCGACGGTACCCCACGATCTATCAACATCATGAGAACCGACCGCCTTGGTTCTATTACCTGGTCAACCGATGGAAACGACCAAGTTGTGCGAAGCTTTTCGAAAAAACCACCTCCCAACCCCCAATATTTTCCGCCCCAGACTTGGCACCATGAATTCAGCGCTTTAGTTCCACCTCTCTCTCCGCCATTGTAAAAAAATGGTCCCAACCAATGCGAAGAATACTTCTCACGACTCTACACCCCATGTATCCGATGGAAAAAAAGTTCGCCTTCTGCTCTCTGCGGAACAAATTGCCCGTCGGGTCAAAGAACTGGGAGCTGAAATTCGAGCCGAGCTCGGAGACAAAGAAATTACCCTGCTTTGTATTCTCAAAGGCAGCATTTTTTTTACCGCGGACCTGGCCCGCGCTCTACCAGGGCCAGTTACCATCGAGTTCTTAGGGGTCACAAGTTACGGTAACGACATAAAGTCGAGTGGTGCGGTACAAATTACCTGTGATCTTAGTTCAAGTATCGAGGGAAAGGACGTAGTCATTGTAGAAGATATTGTCGACACGGGTCTAACCCTCGCATACCTGAAGCGAGTGTTGGGCGCTCGTAAGCCCAACTCCCTACGAGTCTGCGCACTATTAGAAAAGCCCGCTGGAAAATCCCCCGTTCGACCGGACTACGTGGGGTTTGAAATTGGGGATGAATTTGTAGTGGGCTACGGGCTGGACTGGGCCCAACGTTTGCGCAACTTACCCTATATTGGCGCAATATGAGGCAGCTGTGCCCTTGAGGTGAAGCGGCAAAAAGGTCCTCACGGGCTAAGTGATATACCCTCTTCTTGCCTGGGCACTACTTGTTGTCTCATGAGAACAAGTGCCAAAACACGCTCAACCTGCGTAATTCTCTTTGCATAAAAAAGAGCCAGAGAATCAATACTATTCTCTGGCTCTTGGTACATAGCTTAGCTAATTATTTGCAGGCGGCCGATATATAGTCGAAGAACGCTTGATTCTCGGCTTCGGGCAAGGGCCAATTGCCATTGTCAGGCATGCGATGGTACCAGCCTTTTTCAACATTGGGGCGGTAGGTGTACTTGATTTTTTGCCAGAGATAACTCATCTCTGGATCGCCGGGCTCAATCAACTTCAGACGGGTATTTTTTCTGGAATGAACCGTATAATCCCCTTCGTTAATCCAATTGGGCGCATTGCGGCTGGCATGACAGCTAGTACATTTGGCGTCGTAAATTGGTTTGACGCGGTCCTCAAAAATCTTAGTGGCCACACTTGGATCGCAAGTATTTGCACGAAGTCCACTTGCACCCGAAGAACCTACGCTCACCGCTTCTTCGCCCCGAACACAGCGTAGACCGTAAGAAAGAGCGTGGGCCGCTGGATCCGCCTTTTGGCGATAAGCCGAGCGATAACTTGGACCGGCATCGTCCGAAGAGCCTCCACGCAGAGCCCGATAGCGACCGGGGGTCAAGTTAGCGACGTCTGAAACGGCTCCCCCGTCATAGAAGTCAGCATCAAACCAATCGAGAGTCCACTCGTAGACATTTCCCCCCATTTGCCGATGTCCCCAACGGGCGTCCCCTGGAGAAAAATCACCCACTAAGGCTACTTTTCGGAGTGCGGTCGTACCAAAAACGGTAGTTGAATTGACCTCGTCTTTTGTGGGTGCCGCGTTCCCCCAGGGGTAAATGCGATTTTCGTCTCCCCCTGCCGCTGCGTATTCCCACTCGGCCTCCGTAGGAAGACGCCCACCATCCCAGATGCAAAATGCTGCAGCCTCGTACCAACTCACACAACTGACGGCCTTATTCTCGTTGGCCCCTGACTGGGCAGTCCACTGCTTTCGATTAGTAGGGCCACAGGAGTCCAAACTTTCTTTGAAGGCGGCTTGAGAGTCAGGCAAGAGAGAGTTCCACTCAGAATTCCAACCGCTGTCGGTAATTTTCGAATGAGCCCCCGCTCCGCTTCGAGGAGCTGTCCCGTCGTAAGAGTCCACAAACTTTCTAAAGCGACCGATACTCACCGCATATTTATCTAAAGAGAATTCACTCACAGTAGTAGCATGCGCGGGGCGTTCACTATCATTTGCGGCAGCATACTTAGGGCGGCTATTTTTATAGTAGTCGCTGGCACCCTCGCTTTGCCCCATAGGAAAAGAACCGGCTGGAACTGCGATACTTGCGCAACAATTGTCACCAGCACAGGCCGTTGGGGACATTCCAGCGCAAGATGCTTGCTCGCAATCTACATCGGCATTCGGAAAACTTGCTCCATCGGCGCCGCACTTTGTTGTTCCTGCCCCACTAGTTGGTTTTGCAAAAGAGCAAGCAACAGATGCCCCAGGCTCACACAGGGTACAATCGGTCGAAGCACTAGGAAAACTTGCGCCGTCACTCCCGCAGAGCGTCTCACCCACTGGAAAGTCCGGACGAGCCGTGGCGCACGCGACCATTGCCCCGGCCACACAGGCAGTTGGCTCTGGGCTACCGCCCCCCGTGCCGCCACTGTCAGATCCGCCTCCGCCACCGGTTCCTGAACCGTCGGTACCGCCTGTACCCACGGAGGCTCCTCCCCCATTCAGTCCACCAGTATCCGTGCCGGCCCCAGTAGCGCCAGTTCCAGTTGAACCGTCGACACCCTGTGAAGCCGCCCCCGAGCCATTGTCACCTGGCGAAGAACTTCCCCCAGAGCCTGAGACGCTGCCGTCTCCGAGCGCACCGCCATCATCTCCCCCGCAAGCAAGAATTAAAGAGCAGGGTGCGCCGATGAGCGCAAACATTAAAAGCGAGGGGCGCAATTTACGGCGGCCAGTCAGGGGTGTTTCGTGGTTCATGGTCACTCACCCTATGCTCCTATTGAGAATTTTACGCGTAAAATCTTGAAATAGCGCCTATTTTGCACCGATATATTTTTTCATTACCCAAAACCTCCATCACCAACCACTCAGTCAACTGGCTCAATTTTCTGCTTTGATTGGACAAGTACGCTCATGCTTCATCCAGTTAACTCTCATAGAATTGCTCAACCGAGCTGCACGTTCTGTGAAAGTTCTCGAATTTTAGGGCTTCGCCTTGCGAATGCGTTCAAGGCGCTCAAAAATGGCCTTCTCTAAACCCTGATTTGTCGGCTCGTAAAAACGTGTTCCTACAATTTCGTCAGGTAAGTAGGTTTCACCAGGCACAAACCCCTCATCAAAATCGTGGGCATACTTGTAGTTTTTTCCGTAGCCCTCCTGGCGCATCAAGGAAGTGGGCGCATTGCGCAACTTGAGGGGAACGGGCAATGCTCCGCGATCTTTCACTAGGGCACGCGCCCCTTGCCATGCTTTTTTTACGGCCGCACTCTTGGGGCAGCTCGCTAAATACAGGCAAGCCTGACTAATAGGGTAATACCCTTCGGGCATGCCCATTCGCTGATAAGCTTGGTCGGCAGAAACCACAACTTGCAGGGCCCGAGGGTCCGCATTGCCCACGTCCTCGCTTGCAAATATCATGAGACGCCTCAACACAAAAAGCGGGTCGTCGCCCGCTTCTAACATGCGCATAAGCCAATAAATTGCCGCATCGGGGTCACTGCCTCGCATGCTCTTTATAAGGGCACTGACAATATTATAGTGCTCATCTCCTGACTTATCGTAAAGCAAAGTTTTGTTGTCGATAATTTCTTCAAGAAAACTTTGCTCAAACCGGAGAGTCTCCCCTTCTTTTAGGGTAGCCAAAGCTGGCGCCGTGGCCGCCTCTAATAGACTCAAAACCCGACGCGCGTCTCCACTTGCAGCCTGCGCCAAGGTGAGCAAGGTAGAATTCTCTACTTGCACCACATATTTCCCCAAACCACGTTGGGGATGCAAAATTGCCCTCCGCAAAAGCTCGACTAAATCTTCAACGGTCAAGGGAACTAAGCGCTGAACTTTTGCGCGCGAAAGCACCGCGGCGTTGATGGCAAAGGAGGGGTTCTCGGTGGTTGCGCCAATCAAAGTCACCATACCGCTCTCAACATGGGGCAAGAGCGCATCTTGTTGCGCCTTGTTGAAACGATGCATCTCATCGATAAATAGAATGGTCGACTCACCTCGATAGCGGCGATTTTCTTGGGCTTCTTTCAAGAGCACACGTAACTCGGGCACCCCTCCTAGAACTGCAGAAAATGCAACAAAGTGTCGCTTTGTCGCCCCGGCAATCACGCGCGCAAGGCTGGTTTTACCAACACCAGGAGGCCCCCAAAGAATCAAACTGGGCATTCTATCGCTCTCGATTACTCGGCGCAGCCACTTACCCTGATTCAAAAGATGACCCTGCCCGCAGATCTCGTCCAAAATCTGCGGTCGCATTCTATCAGCCAAAGGAGACTGCACACTGACCCCCAAACGCCCCGATCGACCCGCGTGCTCTAAAAGAGAAGGTGTACCCTCGTTCTGGTCTCGCCGCCCCATGACTCAAACTCCCCGGGGGCCAAAAATTGCGCTACCAATACGCACATGGGTAGCACCTGCGGCCACGGCTTCTTCCGCATCGCGGCTCATGCCCATGCTCAACTCGGGCAAGCGTGCCGCCCCACCATGCTCACCACGCAAATAGGCTAGTTGGTCAAAATAGCGACGGGCGTTTTTTGGGTCTTTCGAGGCGGGAGCTATCATCATCAAACCGCAAGCTTTTAGGTTTTTTTGCCCATCAATTGCTTGCAAAAGTTCAGCAAGGTCAGATGGTCGACAGCCGCTTTTGCTCTCTTCCTGTGCAATATTTACCTCGACCAAAACACCAAGAGGTGACGCGGGGGAAACCAGGTCCTCCTGGAGCAAACGACGGGCCAATTCGTTCACTACTTTCACCGTCGCGACCGTGTGCACTCTCTCGACCAAGCCCGCGACGAAACGGCACTTATTCGTTTGTAAGTGCCCAATCATATGCCAGCGCAACGCGGGCAAGTCTTGCAATTCTTTGGCCTTTTCTACGAGTTCTTGGACGTAATTCTCACCAAAATCGCGCTGACCGGCTTCATAAGCCTCCCGAATTGCTTGGATGCTCTGCTTTTTTGAGACAGCCACAATTGTTACATCACGTGGCTCTCTTTGAGCTCGCCGGGCTGCATTGGAAATTCGTTGACGCTCAAACTCGAGACGCGCTCGGACATTGACCTCGCTCATTGCAAATCGATCTAGCTCCCTACCTCATCTTGGTCCAGAGCCGAGAGCACCGTGAGGCGGAAGCAAAGGCAGCTTCTGCAATACAATGGCGCCCACGAAGGCGCTCTGGTCGACCACCCCCTCCAAGGCAGTGATTCGCGAGAGATGCACCTTTGCGCCCAAGGCGTCGTCCTTGCGCAAGCCCATCAAAACTCCTCCCCAATGAGCGCTGCTTAGGCGTACTCGCAATTTTCCATCGTCGAGCAGCCCGCTCAGGCTCACTTTTTGGTTCGCAAGGAGCGCCTCTCCAGTGACCTCCTTCTTCTCGTTGACGAAGAGCTGGACGAGAAGCTCCACTTCCTCTGGCGATTCGACCAAGAGAGGCTTTTTTTTCTTTCTCGTAGAACGAGCAAGCCTGTCTACCGCACCCACATCGGGAAGTTTTTCGAGGGAGCCTGTTCCAGTCCACTCCCCCTCAAACCAGGGCACTACAGGCTTTTGCACCTTCGGTGCTGTGGGCGCCGCCGCCAACGGCTTTTGTGGGAAGGGCTTCTTCTCGTCGTTGCAGCCCGCCCAAAAAAGAAGGACAAACACAACAACGAGCGTTTGCATGGGGCGAAAGTGGGTTCCAATGTGTTCTGCCATGCGCCTGCGTCTTACGATTCGAGCCTCAGCGAAGCAATTGGGCCCAAATCTGCGCAAGGCTTGCCCCTACCTAGCAATCAAGGCTATTTTCCTCCCATGGCCCCCACTTCTCGCACTTTGCTACTTCTTTCGGCTCTTTGCTTGCCCTCTAGCGCTTGGGCTCAAAGTGCAGGTTCGGCCAGCGGCCCCGCACCGTCTTCTGCGGTAGCACCAACTACTACTGCGGTAGCATCACCTACTTCTGCAGCGACCAACCCAGGCGACACCGGCGAAGTGCGCCGTGATCCTCAAGGAGTCCAGGGTATCTCGCCCTTCTGGGAGGCAATGAATCAAGCAGATGGCCTCTTTGCGGCTCAAGACTTTGTTGGCGCCGGGGCCAAATACCAAAGCGCCATCGCACTCGCCCCGCAGAATCCCCTCGGTCACCTTCGCATGGCCGAGCTCATGATAAAGCAAAATGAGCTGGCACGCGCTCAAGAGTTTGTGACCGCGGCCCTCCGCTTGAGCAACGACAGCATGCGTTACAAGGCCCAAGCATCGTTCCTCTTGGCCGAATTGAGAGAAAGACAACGGGCGAGCGATGATGCACTAGATAGTTGGGCTGCCTACAAAGCTTTGCACGCTCAGCTCTTGCAGGCCCAGACACAAAAAGCGCCCACAAGTGCCCCCGCCTTACCACCTACCGCTCCCCAAGGCCCTTTGCCCCCTCAAATTTATGTGCAGACGGCTTCGCTTCGTATTCAGGCTATCACTCATGCAAAACAACTCACGGTGGACTATTCGGTCGTAAAAGAGCGCATCGCCCAACGCCTCGCCGAAGCAGAAGAGTCCGCAGCAAAGGGAAAGTAACTTGCATTTCACCCCCTACCGCTACAGGGTGAAATGCATCGTTCATCATAAAAAACCCTTGGTGCAAAAGAGAGATAGATACAGGGTCGTTGAAGAACTCTGGACCCCTCGAGCTGGCGATCTACCCCTCGACTATCAGTACCAAAACCGAAAGTTCACTCCCGGTTGAGTACCAATGAGAAAAGAGCACCAAGGGTAATCAAAAGCGCCGATTTGTGGGCATAGTTGGAGCTAATTAGACACTTTTATTCACTCCTACAAGGGGTAGGCGGGTGAAAATGCCGCGTATTCTCTTCAAACGGAATAGGTGCTCTAGGCGGCAGTCAACTTGGTGATCGCTGCGACGACTTGGTCTGCCTTAAAGGGCTTCACAATCCACCCCTTAACCCCCGCCGC
Source organism: uncultured Polyangiaceae bacterium (assembly GCA_964459035.1). Taxonomy (GTDB): domain Bacteria; phylum Myxococcota_A; class Polyangia; order Polyangiales; family Polyangiaceae; genus NIC37A-2. The sequence continues at coordinate 14,156 of CAYWLO010000050.1, forward strand.
TTTAGCACGCCGAATCAGATCGGGAGCCCCCTCAGTAGTAAGCATCAAGATAGGAAGACTTGCGTGCTTCGCATCTTGCTTTACCTTTTCGACGAACTCAACTCCGTTCATGCGCGGCATGTTCACGTCACACACAACTCCTGAGAATGTCTCGGCATTTACCTTGGTGACGGCGTCTTGGCCGTCCACTGCCTCCGAGACCTCAAAACCTGCCTGCTCCAGAACCATGCGCACTTGCTGTCGCACTGTTGCTGAGTCATCTACCACTAAAACTTTTTTACCCATCTCGATATTCCTTCAAATCTTTCGAATTATTTCAATTAGTCTTTTTTGAGATCAAGCACCTAAAACAGGAGCATCTCCCCCTCGTCCACAACCCCGTCTTCCTCCGCCTGCTCGGGCATTTCAAAGCCTTCTTCGAAGCGGGCTTCCAGTAGTACTTGCAAGATATCGTCCCCCGATCTGTAACAGACGACGTCTTTTGCCAAGCCCTCACCAGGAGGAGCCACCTGCACACCAAGGCCATGCAGAACTACGGGCGTCGCAATTTGCAGGTCGACTTTATAAGCCAACATCTTATTGCGCACACGCCCTAATATTTGATTGGCAAGTTCGCCTACCCAATCGTAAAGGGGAGTGTCTGCAGTCGGCATAGTGCGTTCGGCAAGAGCCTTACTGATCCCTAATGCCAAACCACCTCGCACTTCATCGGCAGCGTAGCCGATAACCGAAACCACTTCGTGCCCAGGGTGGGCTTCGATACTAGCCGTGAGAGGCGCATCGTACGCGTCAAAAACCTTCATGACCGCCTCTTCAACCAGTTCATGGAGTATACTATCATTCTTGTCTGTCGACATGCTCTTCCTTCCGGGGGAATCAATCTACGCCCTCTGCGTTCTGGAAACGCTAGTTGGCACGCTGTTCGGACGGCCATTGGACAAGAATGTTGAGGACCAAGCAGCCGATTTACTCTGCGAAGACATATTTGGGCTCCCTCAGTTGTCAAACCTAAACTCTCGCCTCGCTGGAGTCGTATCGCCCCACAAGACCCATGATATCTAACGCTGTAGTCCATTCTGACGAAGAAGAACCCAAGGTGGCACGTCATTTAACAGATGCCGTCAACACCCTCTTCGATAGATTGCGCACCTGGTCGATGGGGCGCGTCAACGAGGTCAACGAAATGACCGCCAACGAATCACTCGCAGTAGGAGACTCCCTCAACTCCATTGTAAACCAGTCGCGTAGTTATGTAGAACACATGCGTCTCACAATGGGCCGTTTTGTGGCCAATCAAAATGACGAATTGAGTCTGGCTAGTGACGATGGCGATGAAAGCAAATCAACATCAGAAGATGCCTCTGGCATTGGGGCGATTCAAGAGCAAGGAAAGATGTTGGGGGTCTACCTCCGGGATTTAGAGGTTGCCTTTACATCACAGAATCGCGTGGCCAAAGAAGCCCTCAAGCAATTGAGCGCGGTGCGTCGAGCAGGGTCTCATATTCTTGACGTATCGAATCAAGCCCGCATGTTAGCTGTCAATGCAAGCATTGAGGCGGCGCGGCTAAGTAGTACTCATGGCGGCGCTTTTGGCGTGATTGCAAGCGAAATGTCATCTTTTGCAAAGAACATGCAGAAGCAAAGTGACGATATTGTGCAGATAGTCGATGGACTTACGGGGAGTTTGCCAGCAATCGCCGAGATGGCAGAGCAACTGCGTATTGATATGGACGATTTCTCCAGAAAATTCGACCAAAAAAGCGCCGAAGTTGAAAGCGTTGTTGATGAATTGCAAAGCGCAATTACTGATGCGCTACGCGAAGGGGACGACAGAATCGCGAAAATCCTCAAACACTCTCAAGAAGCACTCTCCCACCTACAATTTCAAGATCCTTGCGCCCAGCGTCTCACGCAAATTGAGGCCGACATAATTCGCGTCAACGAAACAGCGGTCGAGGTCTTGCGCACGGGCAACGCCGACCTTGCTGAACACGTAGGCTCCGTTCATTCGCACACTGATGCATCGGCTGGTCACGTAATACTTTTTGACGACGACGGCGTGAGCGCAGACGGCGACGACGAGAATACAGCTCTTGCCGCGGGCGAGTTGTTACTTTTTTAGAGCAAAGGGGGTAAGCGCAACTCTCGGGCTTGGGGTGTTTTTCTCCTCGTTACTGCGCGATATTTGTGAGTACGGTAGAAAGAGGCCAATGTACTGGGCTCGCCAGTCTTCGCATTTTACCAAGTATCCATTCGCGTGCCCAGCTCCCCTTCCTTTTCTGTATACAAACAGTTCAACGCTCCTGCGATTCGCCATTTTGCGCGAATGAAACATCGCTTGCACTCCTTGCCCTCTGAGCTTTTTCCATCGGACGAACTACCCGATAGATTGGCCCGTGCCTTAGCCGCACATCGGGTCGTGCACATCAAAGAACTTCTTGAGTCCTTCGAATATTTCGCAAAAGTACGCAAACGTATTCGACGAGAAACAGTGGTTGATCTGTGCGCGGGTCACGGGCTTGCCGGGTTAATTTTTGCTCTTTGTGAACCTACGGTGCAAAGGGTAATTCTTATCGACGAACGAAAACCAGAGAGTTTCGACCGAATTTTTGCAGCATTCACAAGTATCGCGCCTTGGGTAAAAGACAAGGTTACCTACACGACCCAATCGCTGCACGAGCCCTTCACCCTTCCACATTTCGCCAGTCTACTCTCGGTGCACGCGTGCGGACCATTGACAGATCGCTGCCTAGAGATCGCCCGTTTATCTCAGGCTCCCATCGCAGCTATGCCTTGTTGCTACGGCAAGGCCCACCAAGCTCGCATACCCAGTCTTGCTAGAATTTTTGGCAGGGAGACCAATATAGACATCTCACGCTCCTATCTTATGGCCAACGAAGGGTACCAAGTTGATTGGAGCTCCATTGCAAAAGAGATCACGCCCATGAACCGTATTGTCATAGCCTGGGACAGGTAGCTCTCGACAAAGAGCCGTTTTTGCGACCCTAGGGGGACGCACTTGTATTTTAAGGAGATTTTGCGAAGAAAACTCTCAAAAAAGACTCATTTGATTGCCTGCCAGACGCGCAAAGTCTGTCTCAAAAAAGTAAAGAATTCCGTCGGCGGCGGGGGCCAACTGGCGCTCCAAATAGTGTTGGTAATCGTAAGGCGATCTGCGTTTTTGCACAGGCTCAGGACCATTGACGGTGATAACATATTCGACACTACGACCTGGTTTTTCTAAAAGCCGCGCAGCCTGCACATGGGGCGGCACATTGCTCACATACTCATTGATCGGCCTACGTAACCTTTTCTTGTAAGCAAGCTGCTCGTCCAATTGCCCTGTTCGTAACTCGCGACCAATTTGCCGCACGTATTGCTCAAAAGGTTCGTCGGAAAAAATGCGACGATACAGCTCGCGCTGAAAATTGCGAGCAAGGGGAGTCCAGTCGGTCCGCACTGCCTCCAAACCTTTAAATACAATGGAGGTACTTCCGTCTTTTCCTACGATAGACCCCGCGTAGCGCTTCTTGCTTCCGACGTCGGAACCACGAATTGTCGGCATCAAAAACCGCTGAAAATGCGTCTCAAATTCTAACTCCAAATGGCTTTCTATTTGCATAGTTCTACGCAGGAGCTCTCTAAAATAGTCGGTCAGGCTCTGGGCTAGCTCTTTGCCTATTTTTCTACAGGGAGCATCTTCAAGTCCTTGGTCAAGCAAGACAAAAAGGGAGTCTGTATCCCCATAAATTACGTCAAAACCTGCTTTTTCTAGGTAAGCACGGCTTTTTTGAATAATATCGTGGCCGCGTAAAGTAATAGAGGACACTAAACGTTGGTCAAAAAAACGACAGCCGGGTGTACCCAATACACCGTAAAACGAGTTCATGATGATTTTAATAGCTTGGGACATGGCCGCATTTTTCTCGCGCTTTGCCTCGTCACGGGCAGACCACATTTTGCGAATCATCTCTGGTAAAATATGTCCATTGCGAGCAAACCAAGCACCCTCAAAACCCTCAACCCCCTGAGTGTCGCCCAATGCAAGCCCCAAAGGATCTACCAAAAAGGTACGAATGATGCTGGGGTATAGACTCTTAAAATCGAGCACAAGTACATTGCGATAGAATCCTGGTTTAGACTCCATCACATAACCGCCTGGGCTGCTCTCTTGAAAATCGCTAGACCCCAAGCTGGGCGCGACATACCCCGCTCGATGGAGACGCGGCAGGTAAAGTTGATCAAAAGCAGCGACCGATCCTCCTTGACGATCCATCTGCAAGCCAGTGAGTCGCTGACGCTCGACGGCAAATTCCACAAGCCTTGCCTTTTCAAAAATATCGAGAACCAAACGACAATCTTCTAAGTTGTATTCGGCCAATGCATCTGGATCTTCGCGCGCCATGCGAGTGATCTCCTCTACTGGATCTTTGCCGTGATCTATCTTTTTGCGCCGCCCTAAAAATTCATGGGCAACATTGTTCAATGCAAAGCTCTCAAAGCGAAATGTCGCACTTTTAAGGGTGGCGATTCCGTCCAAAACAACGCGCCCAGGCACGCGAGCAACGTAGGGAAAGTTTCGACTGCGCGGGGCCAAGATCTCAGCTTTTTCTCCGCCCCTCCCTAGTGCAAAATTTATATTCAGAGATTTGCACAGACTAGCCAAGTACTTGAGATCAAATTCGATAACATTCCAACCAACCAAAATATCTGGGTCGACGTGGGCCACCCAAGAAAAGAATGCCTGAAGAGTCGCCCGCGCATCGTCCAAGCGAATTGTTTTACCGTCTGGATGCAAACTCTTTTGGGGCTCAGGTCCCGAACCCACCAAAAAAACTCTCTCGGTAGTTTCGGTCACACAGGCAATAGAAAGAAGCTCGCCCTCAAATCCAATCGTTTCAATGTCGAGGGATAAAAGACGCAAATGCGGGACCACCTCCGCCCGACTCAGACGGGGGTTGGTCATGTACAACACTCCCCGATGTAATTTTGCGGGCCCCGTCGCCTTGAGCCCTCCCAAAATGAATCGCTCCATCAAAAATCGCTCAATCGGTTTCACGTCGGCCTCGCAGGGTCGCTCGCCCGCGGCTTGCAAGCGATCCCGTTCGGCAACGAGCTCTCGTTGGTGAGCAAAGTACAAGGCATCAACGGGATTACCCGCCAGGCTCAGTAGTTGAACAGGCTTGCGTCGACCCGCCTGGGTTTTCACAAAACGCTCTACAAACATCACAGCCTCTTGGTGCGTCAATGCGATACACAAGGGGGCGGGGCTAGATGCCACCCAAAGCTCTAGGCGAATACCATCGCGACTATCACGCCATTGTTTTAAGAGTAAAAAACCCTCGCGCGTCACGTCCTCTGGCACAATTCAATAGGTGCCATACAAGGCGCCCGTCGTCGAGGAGCGAGCTCAGGGGTCGCGCGGCTGGTGCACAACTAAAAATCGCCAGTAGCTCTTAGGCGACAATGTCGAGACTAGATTGGTCGGTGCTCGCCGGAGACTTTGCCGCTGGGGGGGTCTGAGACTCGGCGGCGCTCGCCCCTCCTCCCCCAGACAATGCCTGGGCAGGGGGTTGAATGCCCGTCCCTCTAAACAGGGCCCTCACCGCGTCCGGGCCATCTGCCTTGGCGCGCATCACTTGTTCTTTTGAGATCCCCGCTGCATCAAGTTTTGCAACCATCTGCTCTTTTTGACCTCCCGAGGCGGCACCGGCTCTCCCAAGGCCTCCCGCCGCATGACTCGGTGCGGTCGCCCCAATACTACCTACATTCACGATGTATCTCCCACTCTTTACAATTACGACTCGTTTTCTGGGATGTCTCCATGACGTCTCAGGGGCAGAGTGACCTTCTCCAGCGACTCGATACCAATAGCGGTCCGCAACTGAAAAACTAAAGCCCCTAAGAAGTCTCTAGCACCAAGCAAAAGTCCGGTACCAAGAAAAGTCTTCGAGACCGGCGACTTTTCAAAGGCCCAAGGTCGGTGGTACAGTTCGTGGAACAATTCCGAGACAAAAATGCTCCGCTACTTCTTCGCCCCGTCCATTTTTCTTGCCTTTCTTCTCCTTGGCCTACCAAAAGCAGCGGACGCTCAGTCCCGCGATTGTTGGTCCACTTGCTCCTCATGCAAAACAAATTGCAAAGACAGAGACTGCGAGAAGATGTGTGAGAATATCAATAACGCCTGTTGCAGCGCTTCGGGTAAAGAAGCCTACCTCAGTGGCTGCGGCTGCCATTGAATGAAGGCGTGCCCTCTCGGCAATTGTAGTGATTGAAGAGAGTCGCAGAGCGCTCCGTCATCGAGATAGATGCCCAGACGCACGAAATTCTCGTCGAACGTCATGATGTCCTCGGGCTACCAGCCGGAATCAGCTCCCCATGCGTATTTCAAGAGTTCGGCCGAGTTCGCGAATTTACGCACGATGTTTCCGCAACGACCCTCGCCCTGAACACATGAGTACCTGGCGTGGCGGTCCAATCGAGCGTGCCACGAGGTCGCATGCAAGTTCCGTCCAAGGTATTTGTCGTCTTGGTCATGGCTTGTACTTAGAGGGAGCGGTCAGCGGGTAGATAGTGACAAACGACCACGAGAAGCGAGCAGTTTGTTAGGAATAAGTCGCACGCGGATGTTGTTTCATGCTCCTCTTGAGAATTCTCCGAGCAGTGAAATTCCAGCAATCGTGGCGAAAGTTCTCTTGCGTTCGGGGTTGTAGAGAGGCTCCCACGCAATTCGCAAGCCCCGATTGAGAGCCAGACGGGCGAAGGCTCTTAGAGTCCAGAGCGATACGGAGTTCACGCCGGCATGTTTGCTCGGCCCCAATAAACGCCCATGGGGGTCGGCCGCCTTACCGCAAAGAAGCAAGCGACCTTCGGGTGCGCCTTGGAGATGGGATGCAGAACGAGACAATAGACTCTCCGGGTGGGGGGCGACTCGCGCCGGGGTGTTGAGTCATCCTCGTGTTACGGACACCCGGTGAAATTGAAGAACTGCCGTTTCGCATGGCCGCTCATGCTTGGCCTCAGCCTCGCATGTGAAGGCGAGGAAAATTTGGAGCCGCCCACTGAAGCTTCTCTTTACCCTTGAGGGCGGTGGCCGTTTGCTTCGTCCAGCCTCGTGCGTGAGCGCGGGCAACCAGGATTCAGATTGCAAGGGGTGAATGTCTCGGCTCCCGGATGTTGCGAGTGGGAGATGCTGAGCATTTCGTGTTGTGAGAACTCCAGCCAGTCGAAGACTAGTACCAAAGGTCGGAACTTCGTGCCGGGTTTTGGTACCCATGAGACAAAAAGTAGTACCGAGGGCAAATAGGGAGGCTATTGCGGGTTTCATCAGGCCCCCACTTCAGTTGGGTCTGGTGAAACCCGGCACAGACTTCCGGCACGAGGTACTAGCGAGTGCCGAGCGTCTCGTTTGCTCATGCGACGAATACGAGCAAATTCTGGAAGGCCCCCAAAAAGCATGGTAAATTGCACTTTTTTTTGCATAGATGTGCAATTTACCACGTATTTGACCAAATTTGTTGCAAGTTAGCCTATGCGTAGGTGCTTGCGACGTTCTCGGTCTAGGTCTTGCTTCGTAACCCCCTGTGTAAGGTGGGCGATCGCTTGGGCGGCCCGCTTTCACTCTTTCACTCTTTCAGTCCGGCATGTACGAGAACGTTCTGATGCCCGTGCACGCAGCGTTTGTTCTGGGCACCACCGAAGCACTCGTCCACACTCGCACTCTAGATCATGATCCCCGCCCTGGTGAAGTGGACCCGAGGCTTCAATGGAGCCGCCATCGTTAGATGACGGAAAGACAAACCCAAGCGAGAGCGCAGGCCCGCCCGTCCAAGCTTCAATGGAGCCGTCATCGTTAGATGACGGAAAGGCTGTTGGAGATGAAGGGTGAGCCGCCGGCACTTTCGACAACAAGCAAAAATTGCTCAACAAGAACTATCCCGTGAAAAACAATTGTGCTCTACTGCGCCGCCCTGCGGGCTTTTCCCCTAAACCACCACTTGTCGTGAGAAACAATCAATGCCTCAGCATTTACTCTTGATTAGCCTGGGACCAATTCAGGACTTCATCCGCAGCGCGCGCCGCTGCCAAGATCTCTGGTATGGCAGTTGGCTCCTCAGCCAACTAGCAAAGTCAGCCGCGCTCTCCTTAAAAGCGAGTTGTGGCGCAGAAGCCATGGTTTTTCCCGGCAGTGTCCTCGGCGCAGGCCAAGATGCCGACCCCAGCGTTCAATCCTCGGTCGCCAATAAGTTGGTCGTGTTGACACCTGCTGGAAAAAGCCCAGCCGAGCTCGCAGAAAATGCAAAACAAGCAATGGCTAACCGACTCGACGAACTTGCAAAGAGCGCCTTCGATCGTATTCAACCCTCGCCCCAACCTCCCCAAGGTCGCCGCGGCCAGTACTTAAATCGTGCTCTCGCCGAGGCTCACGTCAAAGAGCTGATGGAGTTCTTGTGGGTAGCCGTCCCGCTTGCTGAAGGCGCAGGCGCCTACGATGAAGCTCGTCGCAACGCAGAGCGCCTCATGGCGGCCCGAAAAAATACGCGCATTTGGGGCCCTGTCCGTCATGATGTCGATGGTGCCAACGGAGGTCGAGTGCCTAAGTCTGCTCTCGACGGCGTCCGCGAGTCAGTGATTTCGGAGAGAGCATACAAGAAGCTCTCTCCCGAAGAACTCCGCCGCGAGTACTACGTCAAAGGCAAGGAGCGCCTCTGTGGGATCGGCCTCCTCAAGCGACTCGGTATCGAGGAACCCGCCGACAGTGCCGACGCTGAGGCCCCAACTACACCTCATCATCCTCATTTTCACAGCACATCTCACGTCGCTGCCGGTGCTTGGCGTACGCGCCTTGCCGCGGCAGGCGAGGCTGGGCAAGACGCTCTGAAGGAATATCTGGCGAGCGCGGCACCACACATCAACCTCCGCGCGTTTCGCGTCAACGATGAACGCAGCGGGATCGCGAAAAATCCGCTCATCAACGCTCCAACCGACAAAGCGGCGATCGAGTCCGTCGCCACCCCGGCGCGTATGCTCCCCCAGGGCGGCGCCGATGCCCCTCCCGCCGCCATAGGTTACGATGGCTATCTTCTCTACGAAGACAGAATCCCCGATACAATCACCCATCACCCCTCCAAGCAGCACGGAGAACTCGATCCTCAAGCCGAGCCCCTCCTGCGTTCGGCGGTCCGAAAACTACATAAAATGGGCGGCGCGCAAGGGGTAGAGCCCGGAACGTACTACGCGCTGCTCCTCGCCGATGGCGACTTCATGGGAGCCGCCATCGACGCGATCACAACCCACGAGGGTCACCGAAATTTAAGCAGCTCGTTGGACGAGTTCGCCACCCAATGTGACGCCATCGTCGCAAAACATTGTGGCAGCCTCATCTACTCAGGTGGTGACGACGTGCTCGCGTTGTTGCCGCTACACACGGTGTTGGCCTGCGCCCGTGAGCTGCACGATGACTTTTCCGCGCAGCTCAACCTAGCCCTTGCGGACATCAAATTGGAGCACCCTCCAACCCTCTCAGTAGGTATTGCTATCTCTCACCACTTGACGGACATGGCCGAGGCCCTTGAGCTTGCTCGAAAAGCAGAGCGCCAAGCCAAGGCCTACACCAAACCAGCGAAGTCGGGTGGCCCTCCCGTACCCAAAAACGCCCTCGCAATTTTGGTAGAGAAACGCAGCGGCCCAGAGCGCGCGTTGGTCAACTCTTGGAGCCATCAACCAGACGAACTCATCAACGAGTGGGCGAAGATTTTTTCTGAGGACGATGTCCCCCGAGGTCTCATCCACGAAATCTCAACCATCGTCGCCCCTTTGATGGTGGGCGGCAACCAACCCAGCTCAGAGCTGATCTCCTCTCTGATCCAGCGCACGCTGTTGCGCAAACGTAGTAACTCCCAGAAGCTCTCACTCGCTCCAGGAATCAAAACCCTGATCGAGAAACAGATAAACAAAGACGCGCCCGCCGCCTCTCTGCAAGAGCTATCAGAGACCCTGCAAATCGCCGTCCTCTTCTTGGACGCTTACCAAACTGCCTTTGGCCCAACAGGCTCCTCAAAAGAGTTCCCGCCCAATCCCAACGAAAACGAAGCAATCTCCGCGAGGGCCAATTAAATGACAACCTATTTGATCCAACCGCGCGACCGAGTCGTCTTGGGAGACGGGGCAGGAGCAGAAGGCAACCGCAGGCGAACCCTGCCCTTTCCATGGCCCTCCACCATCGCCGGAATGATGCGCACCCGAGCTGGCTCCGACGCATCCGGGCGCTTTATTCTCAATCCTGACGAAGCAAAGCAACTGCTCACCGCTGTGAGCGTCCGAGGTCCCATACTCTGCGAGACAAAAAGCCAAGAAGCCCCTGAGGTGCGCCTCTACTTTCCGGCCCCCCGCGATCAAGTGCTCCTGCGGGGAGAGGCCGGCTTCAAGCAATGGCGGCTCACCCCCCAACCCACCCCTCGAGGAGGGCTCACCGATCTAAAGCCTGACGCTCAGGAAGCAGAGGCGCTTTCCTTGGTAGGGCTCTGCGCCCAGGCCGGATCAGAGAAGGTGGCCAGAGGCCCGGCTTTCTGGTCAGAAAAAAGATTCTTTGAATGGTTGAAAGCGCCCGGCGCCTCTGAAACACCACGTTTTCTCGATGAAACCACCGCTCAAGCGTGGATCGACGGCAGCGGGGGCGAGAGCATTCAACAATTGGAGCAAGAAGAGCGCACTCATGTAGCCATTGGTGCGACCACACACACGGCGGCCGAGGGCCAACTCTTTTCCACACGAGGTTTGCGCTTCTCTAGAAACCAAAACTCTCAGTTGAGCGCATTGGGACTCTTCGTCGACTGCACTCTTGAGCCCCCCACTCCGGCGCAGGGCCGCGGACCCCACGCGCCTCATCCCGGCGCGCTCTCTTTTGGCGGAGAGCGTACGGTCACCGAGTTGAAGACGGCTCCGCGCGCGTGGCCGGATTGCCCCGACGAGGTAAAGAACGCGGAGTCACTCGTACGACGGATCATCTTGATCACGCCGGCCCTTTTTGACGGAGGCTCGTTGCCGACAAGCAAGAAACTATTCGGCGCCAAGATCATCGCTGCGCTCACTCCCCGCCCAGAATCGATCAGCGGCTGGGACTTTGCGAGACGCACGCCCAAGCCCAGCCGCCGGATGCTCCCGGCCGGCTCAGTCTTTTGGGTAGAAATTCCACAGGGCAAAGACAAGGCGACGTGGTGCGCTGAGGCATGGCTCCAACACACCTCGAGTGACGCTCAAGATCGGCGCGATGGTTTTGGGCTCTGCGTTGTAGGAGTAAAATAATGGCGATTCAGTGGAAAATCGAGCAATCAAGCGCAAGCCGGACGATCGCCGAGGTGACCTTTACGGTAGGGACTTTCGTTCACGGCGGAGGCATCTCCACTTGGGATCAAAACAAGCCCAAGCTCGGCAACCCTCTCGATCCTATCACCCCCGTGCGTCTTTTCGGAATACGCGGTCAACTTCGCTTTTGGTGGCGGGCCACTCACGGATGTCAGTACAAGAGTGTCGATGAGATGCGGACACAAGAGGCCAAATTATTTGGTGCAGCTGCGAGCACCGCCGATGCGGGTGGCCCCGGCCTTGTTGAGATCGAGCTCTTGAAAACGCCGACGCTAGGCAAAGATGTTGAGATCTTCGAAAGCAAGCCCAATAGGGACAAGACACAATACAATCCAAGAGCCCTAAGATCCAGTCCTCTCGCCTACGGTGCCTTCGCCCTGCAACACAAAGGCGGCCAAAACAACCAGACCGACAACGGAAAGCTCCATCAATTGATCGGCAAAGGAAAACTCCGCGTGAGTGTTCGCGCCGGACAAAAGTTGATCAACAAGGATAAGCAGGAAGTATTGGACGCGATAGGAGCACTATTTCGCTTCGGCGGTATCGGAGGGCGAACACGCCGAGGGTTCGGCGCCCTCTTCGCGAGCGAGGGACTGCCTCATCTCAATGTTGAGGACCTTCTTAAGGAGCATCGAACTCTGAACGAAGTACCGGGCATTCCCGGTGGTAAGTTTGTGGCTGTTGGCAATGACCACGAATTCAGAGATGCGCAACATGCTCATGATCAATGCCTCGCCGCTCTGAAGCATTTTCGCCAAGGTCCTGATATGGGTCGCAATAGAGCAGCACAGGATAGTCGTAGCCCAGCCGGTCGCAGTCGTTGGCCCGAAGCGGATGAAATCCGCCGCCTTGCGAAGAGGCACGCGCCCGCGCACAAGCCCGAACACCCGGTCCAAAAATTCCCCCGAGCGGCCTTCGGTATGCCAATCCTATTTCATTTTCAGGGCCAAGGCGAAGGCGAACCCAAAGCTCATACCCTCAACCCAAAGGGGTATGAGCGCATGGCTTCGCCCCTGATCCTACGCCCCGTGAAGAACGGCGATCGATTTCAGGTCGGGGCCCTCGTCTTAGGACATCAGCTGCCCGCTGTAGAGTGCGCGCAAGGCCCCAGCACGCCCAGGGGGGTCGAAGCGAGCCTCGAACGCAATGAAGCTGAGAATATCACACCTCTCCACGGCGAACCCGATCCACTCCAAGCGTTTCTCAACTTTCTGCAACAATAATCACCTCACGCACCCCCTGTAAGAACCATGACGACACAACTACTCTTCATACAATGCCTGTCCCCGCTACACGCCGGAACGGGACAATCTACCGGGGCGATCGATTTGACTGTGGCCCGCGATGTGGTCACGGGATACCCCTTGCTTCCCGGCTCAAGCCTGAAAGGCTCCTTGCGCGCTCGCTCTCAACAATTGTCGCCCAACACGACAACGCACGTATTCGGTCCCGAGAGCACCAACGCTAGTGAACACGCTGGCGCCCTCACCGTCGGTGACGCAAACCTCTTGCTCTTTCCAGCCCGCAGCGTCAAAGGCACCTTTGCCTTCCTCACGAGCCCCCATCAGCTCCGCAATTTTCAGCGCGACGCTGAGCTAGCAGGGATCGCGGGCTCGCAAAAATGGAGTGTGCCTACAGTTACGCAGGCCGCTTGTCTCGTCGCAGGCGACACCCTCCTCGTGGGCAATAAGGTGATCCTTGAAGAACTCGACTTACAGGCCAGCGAAGCGGTCGCAAAAGAGTGGGCTGAGCACCTCACCTCGACTATCTCCGGACTCTCGGATCACGATAAGAAGTCCATCTCTGAGAGGCTCTGCATCGTCGACGACGACACCCTCTCGTTTATGACCCAATACGCGATGGACGTAGCCACTCGCATTAGCCTCGAAGATGAAACAAAAACCGTCAAGAAGGGTCAGTTGTGGACAGAAGAAAATCTTCCCACTGAAAGCATCTTGATCTCCACCCTGAGCGCTACAGCGAGCCGCAAGCCTCGCCAAAATGGCGACGCCGACCAAGACGAGAACGCCATCCTCGCTCACGTACGTGCATTGACGCAACAGCCCCTCTCCCTCGGTGGAAACACTACAGTAGGACGGGGGCGCAGCGCCTTCTACCTAACGGGGCAGAATGAGAACGGCGCGACCCGATGACTCGCCAACAAACGTGGGCACAAAAGGCATTCGAACTCGTTTCTGTCAAGGCGCAGAACGGCAACCTTAGGGGCACAGAAAAGAGCAAGTACAAGACCATGTGCATGAGGTTTCCGGCGCTCCTACAACAATCGGGGCTCGTACAGGCTCTCCACTTCCTCAGTAGAGACGATTCTTGGGTTCCTTATCTAGGAGATCTTGCTCAAGTTGTAGCTGTTGAGAAAGATGCCCTTCTGAGGAGAGCACGGACATCAGCGACAATCGACTACATGGCACTCTCTCAAGAAGTAGCGGGTGCCGCCCAATGGATGAGAAGGATCGCTCAGGCTGAACTCTCCAATGTAGACGAAGAGCAGGGGGACTGATGCGACGCGATCAAGTTCAGCCAAACGCAGAAGAAATTTCCCATCCTGGTCTCTTGCTCGATCGATTCGCTGAATGGAAGCCCGACAAGGGGAGCGAGCCCGCAACCCTCAAGGCCGAGACCTTCGCCCAAGCGAGCAAGGTAGCCTTGCCCCAGGGTTACTTGCAGGCGTTTGAGCAGCGAAAGAATGGCTTCGAAACCCCTCCCGAAGACGCCCAAGACGCCCCACAAATCCTCACGGCGACGTTCACCGTCCGAGGCCGTATGGTAGTCGGTCTTGGTCTCAAGGGGGTGGTCGAAGCAGGAATGCTCCTTCAACACACCTGGGGGGTTCCCATGATCTCCGGCAGTGCGCTCAAGGGGCTAGCCGCTTCGACCGCTCACTTGTTGGCCGAGGGTGAGGATTGGCGAAAAACGACAGGCGCCCAGCACGAGACCCTTTTTGGCTCCGTCAAAAAAAGCGGAGCGATACTCTTTCACGACGCTTGGTTTATCCCATCAAGTGCCCCTGGCGCCCCGTGTGGCATCGCCCCCGACATCATGACCGTGCACCACCCTAAATATTACCAAGGGAAGGGGCCGGGGGAAGGCATGAGCATGGACATGGACAGTCCCACCCCGATCCCCTTCATCACCGCAACCGGCAAGTTTCTTGTCGTGCTTGAGGTGACCTCTCGAGCGCCCAAGGGGCTCCTTCACGATGCCTACGCAATTCTACAAAAGGGTTTTTCGGATCTAGGTATTGGCGCCAAAACAAGCTCAGGCTACGGCAGGGGTATATTGCTCACCGAAGCGGAACAGTTCATTGGTAGCTTCCCTGACCATCTTGGCGAGAAAACAACATCTCGCGCAATTGATTCTCTAATGGAGGAACTCAGGCGTCATTGGAACCACATCGGCGACAACGATAAGGAGCACCTCCGCGAACAGGCTCGACATCGCGGAACGGGCGGCAGATATCCGTTCGGCCGCAACCCAAGACTCTTAGAGCACCTCCAGAGAGAATATAAGTGGTTCTTTCCTAACGGGCCACAGAATAATGCGCAGGGTCAAGAACCTAGACGAGCTGAGCATCAGGACAATTGGCTCAAGGCGTCAATTGTTAAAAAGAAGAAGAAGCTATGTGTGAGATATAAGAGTCAGGGCAAAAACCCAGATGAGCGCATCGCCAATTTCACGCCTAATTTCGAGAATAATCTTGAGGAAGGGATGGAGGTAGAGATCAATTCGAAAAAGAATGACGCAGGAAAGAAGCCCATGCGCAAACTCCCGGACTAAGCTTAAGCTGCGCTCAGTCGCCGCAACGCCCCTCCCCAAGTCGCGCACAAAAGCCACGTGGGCCTTTTCCACAATAAGACCGCATCAATTGTGCCCCCTCAGCGAAATGTCGCTGAGCCTTATCGAAAAAGGAAATATCCAATGAGTAGAATCTTTATGAGTTTTTTAGGGGTGGGAAAGTACGACCCCTGCAAATATAAATGGTCTCTCTCCGACAAGGAGCACGAATCTTCAGAGACAGTCTACGCCCAATGCGCTGAACTTGAGCTTCTAAAGAGGGTGGATGTACCTGTGGACCGGGTCATCATTCTCTCGACTGAGACCGCAGAGAAAGCACACCGCGCGCGCGCCAAGGGTTGGAATACTCGAAAGAAATGTTTCTTTAGTGAAGACGCTCAGGAAGGCTCAGGGCTCGAACCCCAAATAAAAGCTCTCGGCTATGAGCCCGAGTTCCTCCGCGTCCCGTCCGAACTCTCGCCTGAGAGCCAATGGGAAATGTTTCAAACTGTCTTGTCGAACGTCAAGGACGGAGACAGTCTCATCGTGGACATTACGCACGGGTTCCGCGCCGCTCCGGTCGTTCTCTCCAGCGCACTTCATTTCCTTCGAGTGGCACGAAATATCACAATTGAGTCTGTCCTCTACGGCGTACACGACCAAAACCCTCCAGAGATTGTCGATTACGCTTCGTTTTACGCGATCCAAGATTGGACGGACGCGGTCTCTCGATTGGTAGAAGAAGCAGACGCGCGTCGTCTCGCCGAGTTGATGCGGAAGAAAGAAGACGGATCCTCTCAATTCCCCGCGTTGAAGAATCAAGCCCTCGCCCAAACCCTCGAATCTCTTACGCTCGTGCTGAGAACCGTCGACGCAAACAAGGTGGCTTCTGCGGCCACGGATGCTCTTCGCCTGCTCAAAGAGACAAAAGAAAAACCCGAACTCATGCTCTCGGGAAAAATTCTCTTGGAGCTTGCGGAATCAAAGTTTGGAAAACTAGGGAACGCTCCCGACGCAGACCGCGCCTTCAATCGCGACTACTTTTTGACTCAATGGGAGTTCTCCCGCGTACTCCTCGATCATCAACTCTGGATGCAAGGGTATACGGCCCTGCGGGAACTGCTGGGATCGCTCGTCAATGTCGGAGAATCCTTCGCTCCAGGGAGCAACAAGGGACGAAAGTCCAGCCGGAAGCGCGAAATATTCATTCAGATGATCGCGCGCGAAGATTTTACCACCGAGAACTACAGCAAAGACGACCTTAAAATAGCCCAATTTCCTCTCGAACAATACGATCACCTCTGTAAGACACTCGACGAAGCAGGCGAGCCCGACTTCATCGAGAAGAAACTGCGCCCTACTTTCCAAACGGCCATCAAGTACCGCAACGGAATGGACCACGCGTGGACGAGCAAAAAGAGCGACCTAAGAGAAATCAGAAAGACCGGCGAGGAACTGCTCGCCACACTAAAGACCCTCATTGATGTCTGGGCTCCTGCCCAACACAACAACTTTTCTGGGAAAAAGGATTGAATCATGCCGAATCAACTCCTCCTTCTCTCCACTTGTGGAACTAGCCTACTGACCAATGGCGCCACCACCGAAGAGCGTGATTGGCTCAGCAGGATCTCCAATCAGACCGACTCCGATCTGATTGCGGACGATAAAAAACAGCTCCAAGTCCTAGTGACCGCTCGAAGAGAATCTCTTCAAGGCGCCGACGATGAAAAACGACGCAAACTCAGCGCTGAGTTGAACGGGATCCACTCGGTGCTGAAGCGCTGGCCTGCCGAGAGGGTCACCCATTACCTCGTCCACACGGACACTGCCGCTGGAGCAGCCACCGCCACCCTCGTGCAAGGAATCTTGGAGGAAAAGGAAAAGAGCGTGCAGCTACTCACCACGGCTGGCTTACGTACGGACAATCTCCTCAATTTTCGCGCAGCTCTTTCCGAGTTGAGCGTTAAAATCGACGAAATAGTGCCCGGTTACCGTGAACAAGGTTGGACTATCGTCTTCAACCTATCGGGGGGCTTTAAGTCTATCAATGGCTACTTACAGGCCCTCGGAATGATCCACGCAGACAGTTGCGTCTTTCTCTTTGAGCGTGCGGCCGATCTAATGGAGATCCCGCGCCTCCCGGTCCAACTCGCCAGTACAAAGGAACTCCGCAAGCACAACGTGCTCTTTAGGAGAATGGAACGAGACTACGTAATTTCTCAAGAAGAAGCGCAAGAAATTCCAGACTCTCTCTTGCTCATCGTTGATGAGCAAGTCGCCATGAGCGTTTGGGGAAGCCTAGTGTGGAAGCGAGCAGAAAAAACTCTCCTGGCAGAAGAACTT
>CAYWLO010000051.1:0-28103 GCA_964459035.1 uncultured Polyangiaceae bacterium
TTTTGGTGAGCAGGTTCCACCTTAGCCCCTGGTCTGAAAATTGGGGTCCACTTCACTATTCTTTCATGGCGGGCGTCGAAAGTTCATGGGGCTGCGCGGACTCCACCTTCGCAGGCAAAGCTCTCACAACGTGTAACCTCGCCGGAGACAAAAAAGTAAGCTTGATATTCATGAGACTTGTTGACGGGTGGGCTAACGGCAGTCACGCCAGCAGCCTCAAGAAGCTATGGGCGGGCAATATCACTACGAGTGCAGCTGTCGATCCCCTACCGGAATCCTATACTCGATTCGAGCTCATTGACACTCTTGTATCGATACTTGAGACGCGCAAAGCCACAGCAGTCTACACCACCGACTTCTCCTTTAGAAATTCTAACGAGCATTCCGATCATGAGACAACGGCTCTCTTTACCGTAGCCGCATCAGGCAGATATCAAACTGAGCACACCCTCAACTCATACATCACCTACAGCACGAGTTCGTCTTCTGCCAATATGTCGGCAAGCGATATACAAAGCGTCTCCGACGCCTTCGGCATGTACGCCTCTTGCGACATGAATATTAGGGGATGCGGAACGGTCAGTGCAACTTGTGACGAGATGAGCTGCTCCACAACGGACGGATTGTACCGTAGCTGGTTCTCACGTCATTACTTTTTCTCCAGAACCGAAACAGGTCGCAGCGGAAAGTTGAGCCGCCGCTTGGTACCGAGCAGCTGCGCATCATCAGACGGCACAAACATCACCCTCGGGGCATGCGATACCACATGGACCTGGAACGACGATTACTCGCTCACCGAAGATAGCGGGCTATGTCTCACAGCTCAGCTACTCAATGTATCTTCTGATCTACGCCTTGAGACCTGCGATGGTGGGGACCGTCAGCGATGGTTCATTATGGACAACGGCTTGGTCATTTTTGGAGCGACTCCTCACGAGGCAGAGCTGGGCTCATATACTTCCTCGCAATGCCTCTACTCATCGACAAATGGAGCCTTAAGCGTCACCATATGTAAGAACGCAACCGACAGCTACTTGCGGTGGGACTTTCAATAATCCCGCGTTCTTTTGTAAAACAACTCTGTCCATCCCATCTTTTTTGGAGCACTCCACCGGGGCCTGAGCCCCGTCTAGATAGAATCAAGGCAAGTCCGTCAGGGTTGCTTCTTGTCTCTCTGGTACACGCACCCGACGCTCAATTCCTCAAACCCGGCGCCTCGTGTCCGCTTTCGGCTACGTATTCATCGTAGCCACCGTAGAATATTCGTGGGCCATCATGGTTCAGTTCAAGAACTCGGGTGGAGAGGGCGCTCAAAAAAGCTCTATCATGAGAGACGAAGAGCAGGGTTCCCTCAAAATTTCTCAAGGCTCGAACCAACATCTCCTTAGTATCAATGTCCAAATGGTTCGTGGGCTCGTCCAACACCAAAAAGTTGGGGGGGTTGTACATCATCAGGGCTAAGACCAAGCGGGCTTTCTCTCCTCCGGAAAGTACTGCACACCGTTTTTCCACCGTATCGCCAGAAAAACCAAACGCCCCCAAAAGGGAGCGCATTGCCCCGAGGTTGGCGAGAGGGAACTCACTCTGAGCCATCTCTAAAACAGACTTCTCGGGCTTTAAGATCTCCATGGCATGTTGGGCAAAGTACGCCAGTTTCACACTTGCGCCGCCCTTCACTTCGCCCGTATCCGCTGGCAACGTCTGAGTAATCAACTTGAGCAAAGTGCTTTTTCCGGCACCATTTTCGCCCATCACGCACCAACGCTCTTTGCGGCGAATCAAGAGATCGAAATTTTCGTAAATCACTTTCTTTCCGAATGATTTACTCACCCGAGAAAGCTGGGCGACGTCATCTCCCGAGCGCGGAGGCTCCTTGAATTCAAAGTCAACCACTTGGCGCGTGCGTGGAGGCTCGACTTTCTCAATTTTCTCAAGTTTTTTCACCCGAGACTGAACCTGGGCAGCGTGACTAGCCCTGGCTTTAAAGCGAGCAATAAACGCTTCTTCTTTCTCCAGCATCGCCTGTTGCCTCGCGTAACGCGCTTCTTGTTGCTTACGTCGCTCGGCCCATTGTCCCTGATAAAACTCGTAGTCTCCCGAGTAACTAACTAACTCACCCCCATCAATGTCCACAATGCGGGTCACCACTCGATTCAAAAAAGCTTTATCATGAGAGGTTATAATCAAGCCGCCTTCAAAGCCTTTTAGAAAACCTTCTAGCCAAATAATTGATTCAATATCCAAGTGGTTCGTGGGCTCGTCCAAAAGCAGCACATCCGGCTTCATTAAAAGCACACGGGCCAATGCCACACGCATCTTCCAACCACCGGATAGTTTTCCCACGTCGCCAGCCATCAAGTCTTCGTCAAAGCCGAGCCCTGCCAGCAATTCTTGCGCCCTCGCTTCAAGGGCATACCCATCCAACTCGTCAAAGCGGGCCTGGACGTTGCCAAAACGCTCGATAATTCTCTCAAGCTCATCCGCCTTGGACGGATCTGCCATTTCCTTCTCCAACCGAGAAAGTTCACGCCGCACTCCAGCCACCTCACCAGCCCCATCAATTGTGGCTTCCAAGGCACTCTGCCCGCTCATTTCTCCAACATTTTGGTCAAAAAAACCGATGACAGTGCCCTTATCGATGTTCACCTGCCCACCATCGGGGGTCTCCTCACCTACAAAGAGGCGGAATATCGACGATTTGCCCGAACCATTGGGACCAATCAGACCGACGCGCTCCCCGCGAAATACGGCTAAACTGGCATCAAGTAGGAGAATTTGGCTACCATGTTGACGAGAGACGGAATCGAGCTGAATCATAGGGAGGCGCACTCTGGCAGCCCTCAGGCGTAGATCAATGAGAAGAACGCCCTAAAAGGAGAAAAGCCGGCCAATAACCCTTTACCTAAGCCCCAACACGTGGCAATCGAGCCGCGTGCTTTTTAAAGATCTGGCGCTCATTGAGCCCCTACAAATCGCCGTAGCCAAGGCTGGCTACACCACGCCTACTCCAATTCAGCAGGCAGCCATCCCTCCGGCTCTCGAGGGAAAAGATGTTCTCGGTTGTGCCCAAACCGGCACCGGTAAAACCGCAGCATTTTCACTACCGATCATCCAGCGAATCGATAAAGCAGCTGGTAGCCAACCTAAGATCCGTGCACTCATTCTTACCCCCACGCGAGAATTGGCAGCGCAAATTGGCGCGAATATCGCGACCTACGGGCGTGAACTTGATCTCTATCACACTGTAATCTTTGGCGGAGTGAACGAGAAACCTCAAATTCGTGAACTAAAAGAGGGTGTCGACATTCTCATAGCAACTCCCGGTCGTCTTCTCGACTTGATGAATCGCGGGTTTGTCGATCTCAGGTCGGTTGAGGTATTTGTACTTGATGAAGCCGATCGCATGCTCGATATGGGATTCGTTCATGATGTGCGTCGCGTCACCGAAAAGTTACCCAAAGAGCGCCAGACGCTCTTCTTCTCCGCAACCATGCCCGCGGAGATCAAAAAGCTTGCCAGCGGGCTTTTGACCGATCCGGTCTACGTGAGCGTCACTCCGGTTTCATCCACCGCAGAAAAAATCTCTCAAACGGTTTATTTTATCGAGAAGAACGATAAACCCAAGCTTCTTGTTGATCTCATGCAAGATCCAGAGTGCACGCGCGTCTTGGTGTTTTCCCGTACAAAGCATGGGGCCAACCGTATTGCCACCACATTAGAAAAAGCGAATATCACCGCAGCCGCCATTCATGGCAACAAATCCCAAGGGGCGCGCACCCGCGCTCTCGATGGGTTCAAGAGCGGTAAGTTACACGTGCTGGTGGCCACCGACATCGCCGCTCGAGGTATCGATGTGGATGGAGTAAGCCACGTAATCAACTATGATATTCCTAATATACCTGAGACCTACGTGCACCGTATTGGTCGTACCGCGCGCGCCGGCAAAGGCGGCCTAGCCGCATCCTTCTGCGAAGCAGACGAACGCTACTACTTAGAAGACATCGAAAAGCTCATCGATCAACATGTTCCTCGCGTGACGGATCATGCCTATCCCTCGGAGCTAGAGCAGCCCCCCGAAACCGAGTTAAAGTCCCGCTATTTTCATGCTCGCAAGCCAAAAGTTCAACAAGGCGGCGGCGGGCGCGGGCGCTCCGAGCATAGACGCCCACGGGATCCCGGTGGTGGTTCCGGTGGTGGTCCGCGAAGGGGAGGGCCTCGGCCGGGCGGCAATCGGGGTGGCAGCCAAGCCAAACGTAGAGCAGCCCCTGCTCGACCGCGCTAACCTAACCTAGGACATCACATTCAGTGATGTCCTTTTTTTATCTCCACTAGAAATCATTGGATCCATTGCCGTAGACCCAAAGCTAGTACCAAGGACCGGAACTTCGTGCCGGATTTTTGTACCCATGAGACAAAAAGTGGTGCCGAGGGCAAACTGAGACGAATCAGCGGGGCTCAAAGGGCCCCGGCACGAACTTCAGGCACGAGGTACGGGTCCGCCGTGCCTCAATCAAAGGCGCCGGAACGACTCTTTTTCACCTCCGAGCGATGCCTCTTATCCGCTAGTCGACGCTTTTTTGCGCCTCTTGAAGGACGGGTAGCGTGTCGCTTGGGAGGAGGACGCCTCACTTTGAGCAAGATGTTCTTCAGCCTCTCTCTTGCACTATGCAAATTCATACTTTGCGAGCGATGTTCGTCGCAGACCACGAGCAGCTCCCCGGCCTGGGTTACCTGAGACGGATAAAGCTCCTTCAGGCGAATGCGTTGCCCTGGACCTAGCGTCGACGACCCGCTCATAAAGAAACGCAACTCGACCTTGGTAGAAAGCTTGTTCACATTCTGCCCCCCGGGACCACTGCTACGCACAAATCGCACCTGCATGTCTTTTGCTGGCACAGTCCATTTCTCGGTCAACTGCAAATTTTCCATGAACGTTTCTCCAAGAAGGGGTCCTTTGCGCCACCCGATCCGGTACGCCATCGAAATCAGCGTACAAGGTGCGACCTGCACGTCGTATCACTGCCGTGTGGGTGCGAGATGCTCTCAAAAATATGTACCCAAAAATTTTGAGAGCAATCCGAATTGCGGTGACGATTCGGGCGCAGGCTTGTAGGGTGTCAACATCTCATGACGGTGTCTGATAGTACAACAGTTCTTTTGGTGGGCGAGGTAAAGCCCGACGACAAACTCATTGAGGAGCTCGAAAAACAGGATGTCATCGTCGAAGTCGCCCAATGCGCCGAACTCGAAAGTTTGCTCACACTCGTTGAACCCGCTCTTGTCGTTCAAATTGGCAAGGCCGGCACGGTTGCCACTGTCAATTTACTCAAGAAGCAAGAAAATACCCGGCGTATTCGCTTGGTTGTCCTTGCAGCACGCCTTGAGCTTCCTGAGCTCCGCAAGCTCGATCGCTCGGTGGTACTCTCGCTCCTTGCGACAGATATTGCGCCCACTGTGATCGCCGCACGCGTCACCATGCTGGCAAAAAAATCTCAGACAAAATCTCAGACCCCTCCCCCCGTGGCGGTCAAAGAAAGAGCACCGGCGCCCTCGCATCTCTTGGCTAAAAAACCTCTATCAGGCCACGCTCCAAACAAGCCAGAAGGGGATTTTTTAAAGTCCGGCGACACCCTCGATATTTCAGTCCAGAGTCCCACGCCAAGCCAATTGGTGGCCTCAAATGCTCTCACCCTCAACCCCGGGGCCGTCGTCCCCAAAGAACTTACAAAGTTAGCGCCGAAGAAGCTGGAAACAAAAGCCACACAAGAGCAGAAAGAAGAAACGCCTCGGGGCACTCACATCGCCTTGGCCGATACCGATACCACGCGAGGAGATCTCATCGCCTCTGCCTTACGCGCGGCCGGACTGGCCACACGCTTGGTTCCTCTCGACCCCGGTGCAACTCATTGGTCACTCATTCGAGACTTTGCCCCCACAGTCCTCCTTGCGGACGACAGAGCCTTGAGAACCACCGGACAAGTCTGGCATCAGCTCTTTCAGGCCGACAAAGCGCTCAAAAAAGCAAAGTTAGTCACCCTTCCTTTCGGGAGAATATTTAACGATCAAGACGGCAGCGTCAATCTGCGTACTCTCATTCCACACTTCCCCGAGCTTTCAAAAGTCGCGACAAAAAAAATCATCGCTCCAAGTACCACCCTCGCTACAAATGAGCACAACGCCGGCTCCGTAACCTCATCTTCAGCTTTACAGAGCGAGATAGAATCCCCCTGCGATGAAGCTGAAGATGAGAGCGTCAACGACCGCGCCACCCTCATTCAACCCGACGATTTTCCTCCTCCTGAAGCGTTGCGTCCCGCTTCCATCGCCCCGCCTCCGCAAGGAACCGAGGAAGAGGTCGAGCTGGACGAATCACTCGAACTGGAATCGATTCGCCCCCAAGAAATGGGGCCCCATGCTCCTGGTATTACTCCCGCCCCGGTAGCGCGTACCGTTTCTCCCAGAAAAACTAAAAGCACGACCCTTGCCTGGGGGGCAGCCGCAGCCGCTCTACTTCTCGGGTTTGGCGCCTGGTACGCTCTCAAAGCACCAACAAATATTAGAGTCCGTGCTGCCAGCTCTTCAATCACCAAAAAGTCGGCCCTGCCCTTGCCAACCAGCACGCCCGAGACACTCCGAGCGAAAGAGGACAAAGAAGAAGCTCTTGTAAATGCAAAATTAAAGGAGTTAGAAAAATCCGCCAAGAATTCTCTCTGGACCACCACGGCCCCCTCCCCTGTTCCCTCGTGCTCCAGCCTAGTTCCGCATCTTAAAGAACTCAGCAAAGGTGGGCTCCAGCAGGCAACACTCTCTTGGAAGAAAGCCCGTAAAAATCTAGTCCTAGGAGATCTTGACAAGGCTCATACCTTTATGTGTGAAGCCGCCTTGTTGCATCCAAAAAGCCTAGCTATCGAGGGGCTCTCACAACTTTACCTCATGAAACAAGATCCAATTCAGGCCAAAGAATGGATTGTCAAAGCATTGAGTGTTCGCCCCGACCGGTCCAAAACTAAGATGCTCTCGGGGGACGTGGAGAGCCAGTTGGGCAATATTGAAGAGGCTCGCGCTATCTGGCTCGGAACCCTCAAGGTAAAGACGACTGATAGTAAGTCTTTGGCTCTTATCGCCGCGAAATATGTCGAGGACGCTCGTCCCAAGTTGCGTTCGGGCTCAATTTCTGGCGCAAATATTCTCTATCGTCGTGCAGCGATTCTTCATTCTAAAAACATTGCCGCTCTTACGGGTCTAGGGGCGACCTGCCTTGCCGCCGGCCAGACAAAATCGGCCAAAGCTTGGGCAGAAAAGGCCCTGACTTTCGATAAAGGCTCCGCGGGAGCCCTAGTCGTTCTTGCCGACATTGCCGCACAAGAAAATCGCGTACCGGAGGCTATCGTCCTCTACAAGAAGGCTCTGGAGACAGCTCCCAATAACAGGCGAAGTCATCAGCAACTCTACAAGCTCGACGAGAAAAGTCGGTAGCTCGTCTCGCACACAATAAAACACCCTTTTCGAGCCAAAAATTACTCGCAGGGGGCTGGTTGAGGGGCTTCTCCTCTGTGTATTATCAGCTCCATGATCCCCCCTAAGGTCGACCAAAGTTTACAGACTCTCGCCAGCGCCCTGGGGGATGGCCGAGTATCCCCGGCTGGTCTTCGTCAGTTCTGGCTGAACTTGAACTCCTTCGAGGAAGCTCCCCTTTCTCTCGACTCGCGAGCTGCGGCGGAGACTCTTGAGCAAAATTTACCCGGGCTCACCCGTTCTCAAAATGGTCTAAAAAGTCTCGCCGAGATTTTTGTAGATCCTCGTGGTGAAGTACTTTTTCTTTGGTGCCAAGCAAATCTTGAGCGCACAGACGTATGCATGGCCCGCCTCCTCGCGTCAGCTATCAAGACCGACGCCTTTGCGACAGCAGCTCTTGAAGTGGCTCGCAATCGTCTCGTCCAGGGCCCCCTCGAAGACGCTCTTGCCTGTGCGCCCCTCTTGGGAACTGGAGATAAACTAAGTCTCCCTGAAAATCGCGAGGCGCGAGCACGCCTAGAAATCCTCGTCTGGGAGGCTGGTGCCAGCGCCCTGCAATTGCCAGAATTAGGCAAGTGGGTATTTGGCTCCGACGAAACGTTCGATGCGTTAGTGGCCAACCCAGCTAAGGGCTCCTTGCGCGGGCGCGTTCTGGCAGCTCGCTGTCTTGAGATCTCCGCCCTCGGTCTTCCCCCGATGGATCAACAAATCTTAGGACGTGCGCTGCAAACATTGCAGCCACTTCTGTTACATCCCGAATCGATTGTCTCCATTCACGCAGCAAGGGCTCTTGGTCTTCTTGCTGGAACGACAGACCATTTACAAGGCATGCTCCTCGACTGGCTGGGAGGAAACTCAAAAGTATTGCGCCAGCGGGCAATTACAGCTTCTAGCTCTATTCCCCGCAACGCAATGGGCAGCGTGCGTCAACATGTCATTGCAGCCCTCAACGACCCCGAGTCGGCCGATTGGGCCCTCGGAGCTGCGGCAGCAGGCACTCCTTACCTCTTTCACGAAAATAGAGAGCTTTGGGACTCGATTGCTCAGAAGATTATTAGCGGTACTGGTGGTGCGTCCGCAGCCAAAGCACTCGCACGCGGTTTAGAAGCTTTGTGGCGGCGCGGCACCCTAAAAGGAGGAGTTTCTCAGGGAAAGCGCGACGCTCAACGTCATGAGATAGAGGGCCCTTGGTCAGCATTGCGGGATTTGGCTCGTCGAGCCCCCAAGAAAAATCTCAGTGAATGGCGAACCTACCTCAATGTAATTGCTATCACCGACCCCGTCGATGGCGCCGAGCGCGACCCTATAGATCTCGAACTTGGCCTTGAAAATCTAGTGCATCTCGCAGCTCAATACGATGACGAAGAGGCTGACGCACGAGCCGCACGCTTCGCCTCCAGCCTGGGGCGCACCTTCGAAGAAGCTCGTGAATTGGCCCTCAGCTCCTCTTCATGTCGTCATCGCGCAGCGGGCATGAACTCCCTGGAGGGCTGCGCACGATCCATGGCTCTGCGCCTTTGGGGCCCCCAACTACAAACCCATCCCCGAGGAGAGCCCGTCGAAGAACCCGATCTCTCCGCAACGTGGGATATGATGGCAAAAGCTCCTCTAGAATTGCTCAAATTGATAGAGGAACGCCGCCGCCCAGGTGAGGGAGCGCCTATTCCCGACGACACTGCTCTTGAGATCTTGGCAGTTCGTCTCGGCGGCTACGTGCTCGACGCTTGTGGTGAAGACGCGGAGCTCGGCCCAGGGCGCGGACCAACAGCCCATGCGACTTGCCTCTGGTTGCGTAAACTCAATGGCGTAGCCGATGGCTCTCGCGAACTACCCCCTGAGCTACAGGACGCCCTTGGTGGAGTTTTTTGGCGTTTGGTGGATACCACTCGTGGAACATCGCTGGGGGCTGTCGACGACGTGGAGTGGCTAGGGCCTTTTGCTGCATGGTGGGCTCTTGTCATTGACGCCCCGGAGATGCTCGGTCAACTCACCACCGCGCTCCCCATGATCAAGGGGGATGCCCTCACAAAGTGCTCGACACTAGCGGACCAAATTCGCATGGCCGTCTCCTCGGGTATGTCCCATGGCAGTTGGGGCTCCGAGGCCGAGTCAGCCCTCAGACAGTTACACGCTCTAGACACGGAGCTAGCCCATTGTCTCGCTGATCTCGCAACATGCCTTAAAAGCTTCGAGGGAGTCTCCGGTCGTACCGTCAATTTTGAGGCACTCTGTCTCCAGCTGGTTCTCACTTCGGAGCGCCTACAAGCGGCCCTCGCCGACCCGGTCAAAGCACTTCACCCCGCCACAACCTTGGGTACAGACTCTCTCTCGCGCGCTGCGACAGAAAATGCACCCCGCGTTGCGGCGTTGATAACCCGGGCCGTGCAACAACGAGATCTGTCGGTACTCGATGTCTGGTTTACATCTCTCGGACCTATCACCTCTCTTTTGGTCGAGTCAGCTGTCAGCGAAGCTCGCGATCGCACCCCACCGCCTCCTCCCTCAAGAAAAAAACTCGAGCCGGAGACTATCGAAGGTTACGAATTGGTAAAACCGTTAGGCGAAGGAGGTATCGGCAAGGTTTGGCTGGTTCGCAAGCCCGGAGCCGATCGCCTTTTTGTTCTCAAGATACCTAAAATTGAGGCACTTACCAATGCCAGCGATACCGAGCGAGCCGGTATTTTGGACTCTTTCGTTGAAGAGGCACGGGCAATGGCAGAACTCTATCATCCCAATGTCGCGAGCATTATTGACCGCGGAGTCGCCCATGGCGACGTACCCTTTTTGGTGCTCGAACTATTGGTCGGTGCGGACTTGCAAGAATATGCAGCAGCGCGACCCATGACCCTTTTTGAGCTTCGTCAAGTGGTACTCGATTCATGCGCCGGTCTTACAGCTCTACATGGCGTGCAGTTGGTACATCGCGACATCAAACCCGCCAATATTTGGCTCAAGTTGCCTTTGGCCAAGGGCGTTCGTTTTGATCCTCTCAAACACCGCGATCCCGCCACGACCCGCCCTCTCTCCTCGGCTGTCATCGACTTCGGAATGGTGCGCCCTATGAGGGTAGACGCCGACTCTTCCGGTCGATTCGTAGCGGGAACTCCAGGCTACATTGCTCCTGACCAAGTACTCGATCCTGTAGAACTCGATGCTCGAGCAGATGTCTATGCCCTTGCGGGCACAATATACAATGTCACCACACGGCGTTCATTCTTTGACGAAATCACCAACCCCCGCGACCGTATCTTTGCACACATGAAGAAAGCGCCCCTTGAAGACGCTAGTTTGCTCAAGAACTACCCCAGTGAAATCATCAAGGTAATGAGAGCAGCCACCGCTCTTGATCCTAACGACCGTCCCTTTCCAATGGAATTTGCTCGAGCCTTCGAGGCTGGTCTGTAATAGAGAGCTCGCCTTGCTAATCGACAAAAAAAAAGAGGAGGCACTCTGTCGCCTGGTCAGAAAGGCAGGCGCGGCCATTGTCCTCGATAAAGCACGCACCTCCACAGTGCAATGGAAAGCTGATGAATCCCCGGTAACCAGTGCCGATCTCGCCGCAAATGATGTCATCATGATGGGGCTCGGTATTCTCGATCCGAATATTCCAATTCTTTCAGAAGAATCAGCCGATATTCCCTACGAAACACGAAAAAAGTGGAATTCTTATTATCTAGTAGATCCCCTCGACGGCACGAAAGGCTTCATAAAAGGGCGCAAAGAATACACGGTAAATATCGCCCTCATCCAAAACGGGACTCCCATTTTTGGCGCGGTATTTTGCCCCGAGCGCGAGGAGCTCTTTTACGGAGCAAAAGGTCTGGGCTCTTTTTACGTCCATGAGAACGCCCCTCCTCTTCAGCTCCTTGTGAGAACAATAAGTCAAACGCCTCCCCGCATTGTGGGCAGCCTCAATCATGAAGCTTCAGAGATGCGCGCTTTTCTGCGACGGGTAGGAAAGCATCGCTTTGAGCAACTGGGAAGCTCCCTCAAAATTTGCCAGGTTGCCCAAAGAAAAGCTGATATCTATCCGAGGTTTGGCCCCACGAGCGAATGGGATACAGCCGCTGCCCATGCAGTAGTGCTCTACGCCGGAGGGGACGTGGTCTCCATCACTGGCTCACCCCTACGGTACAACCAAAAAGAATCCCTCCTCAATCCCCATTTTTTCGTCCTCGGCCCCGAGGACCGCGAGTGGCTTGCCTGGGCAAAGGCGGCCTATTCTCCCTGATCTTGTGGAGCTTGCTGGCTGGTGAGAATAAAAGGAACTACAAATATCGCACAGCCGCCTCGAGGTTTCTCGGTAAAGGTCTGTTTCAACACGCTCTGGGCGCATTGCATTACCTTCTCAATAGCTAATGTATCCTTCAAGACTTCTAAGGTGCTGACCATGCCGTTTTTTTCGACCCGTACGGCAATACTGATTTCACCTTGAGCTTCGGCACTTTCGGCTGGAATTTTCTCTGCACATTGCCCGACTTCCTGGGCTCTCACCTGTATTGCGGC
Organism: uncultured Polyangiaceae bacterium; assembly: GCA_964459035.1. Lineage (GTDB taxonomy): Bacteria > Myxococcota_A > Polyangia > Polyangiales > Polyangiaceae > NIC37A-2. Next base: position 12,022 of record CAYWLO010000051.1, read on the forward strand.
TCGCAACGCTGGGGTCGCTTTTCCTGAACAGGCATGGACTACTTGGGTCTGCTTCACCCCATCAACGCCCCTATCCGCCAGTACCTCCTCTACGACGGGCTCAGGATCGGGGGTTGAACGAGTCGTTGCTGCCCCATCGACTGGTTTGTCTCCAGTAGCCCAAGGGATGTCGCCATCAGCCGGCGAATTGACCTTCACCTCATTGCTCGGCGCCGCAGCAGGAGCCTGATTTTGAGGCAGGCAACCCCCGGCCAAGAGAAGTAAAAAAGCGGAGTTTCTTAAGACTTTCATCGAAAGTCTATTGAAGACACAAACACACCCATTGGCCAACACAATTTCAGGGCTTGGGTGCAACAATTATCTCTTGAGCGCGCGTTTTTGCCTCCTCAGGGGACAAAGCCCCAGTGGGCGGCTCTATCTCCACTTCAACGGGTAGCGGGGCTATTTCCGCGGGCTCCGTACCCGCCAAAAATAGTTCCGTTAACGTGTCTTCTTGGCCGTAACGCGCAAGTAGACCCGTTTTTGGATCCAATTTGGCCTCAACGATTCCTAAGGGTCGAGAGAACTCTGTTTTCGCCTTGCCTTGATGAGCGGCTTTCATGAAATCCATCCAAATAGGCAGAGCAGAAACAGCCCCTTGCTCTCCCCAACCGAGGGGCAACGCGTCGTCATAGCCGACCCAAACCACCGCGACCAAATCGGGCGAAAAACCGGCGAACCACGCGTCCTTGGCTCGATTGGTCGTCCCGGTCTTCCCCGCAAGGGGGCGTCCCAGCGAACGAGCTCGTTTTGCGGTACCCGAAGAGACCACACTCTCCAACAGATTTGTTGTCAAAAATGCCACAGCCGGATCCATCGCACGACGTTCACTCGGACGTAGTGGCAAAGGCAAAGGGCCTGCGCCATTGTGAATCTCCGAGATAAAAAGTGGTTCCCTAAAGGTGCCCCCGCTCGCAAAAACCGAAAAAACTCCAGCCAACTCCGCCACGGACACCTCATAGGCACCTAACATTAAACTGGCAGTGGGAGCAATTTTAGAGCGAATTCCCAAGTTTTTTGCCCAGGCCACAGCTTTTTTTCCGCCCACTCGTTGAAAGGACTCGGCTGCCACCCGATTATCGCTCGTGGCAATGCCTTCTCGAAGAGTCAGTACGTCTACCAGCTGCCCACCGGCTGGGGATTCATCACCTCCCTGGGGTCGAGACTTTTTTGAGGGAAACTCAAAGCGAGTAGCGGCCGTGAGTAAGTGAGACTCAAGACCATAACTATAGACTATCGGCTTAAAGGTAGAGCCCGGCTGACGTTTGGTTTGAACGGTACGATCTAGGCCACCAGAAAGTGCTTCATAACTTCCAACAGCCGCCAGTACTTCACGAGTTCGCGGGTCAATAGCTATTAGGGCCGCTTGAGGACCCAATTCAAGGCTTAGGCGCACGGGCTCCTCATCGTCTGCGCTCTGAGGGTCGTCCATCACGCGAACTCGCAAAACCGCTCCCTCCCCGACAAACTCGGTAGGAGGTAAATGCGTTGGATTGAAGCGCTCTTCTTTGCGCAAAAGCACAACCCCCAGGGTATTTCCGACTTGGACCTCGAGACGTCCTTCGTCATCATTCCTCTCCACGACCGTTCCAACGTAAATATGATGTCGGCGTGGAGTGCCCTCAAATATCTTGCCCCAAAGACGGCGCTTCTTCAGCGTAAATGGTGGTTTAAGTTTTTGCCGCTTGAGATAGTTGTCGAGCCCCCGTCGCACGGCCTGGCGGGCGGCCACTTGAAGCGCAGGATCGATAGTAGTTTTTACGGTAAAACCGCCTTGACTCGCGCGCTCTCCGACAAGTTTACGCAAAGCACGACGGGCATGACCCACCATTTCTGGAGCGATATCACTTTCGGTCTCGGTGCTCAGAGCCAGGCGCAGAGGTGCCGCCAGCGAGGCGCGATAGACCGGCTCCGTCATGAACCCCTTCTTGAGCATCTGCCCCAAAACGAACTTTCGACGAATCAGAGCTTTCTCCTCGTCCTTTCTGGGAGAGTAGCGCTCGGGGGCTGCCACGATACCGGCCAAAAGAGCGGCCTCAGCAACGTTGAGTTCCTGCACATGTTTTCCAAAGAGATAGCGCCCGGCTTCTTCAACTCCGTAGCGACCGTGCCCCAAATAGATATGATTTAAATACATTCCCAGTATTTGCTCTTTGGAAAGGGTCTGCTCCAAGCGGTAAGCTAAAATGGTTTCGCGAATTTTTCTCCGGTAACTACGCTCGCTATCGAGCATTACATTCTTCACAACTTGCTGTGTGATAGTGCTGCCTCCTTGACGGACACGCCCTGCCCTGAGGTTCACCACCATTGCACGCACCAGACCCAAATAGTCCAACCCCTCGTGCTCAAAAAAACCAGCATCCTCCGCTGCCAAAAATGCACTCTTTACGTGATCGGGAATACGCTCAATTGGCACCACCGTGCGCCGCTCAGAAAAAACATGAGCCAGCAATGTATCATCTCGAGCGAGAATACGCGTCACCTGAGGAGGCACATATTCCTTCTCTAACTTACTCACGTCGGGCAAATCTTTAGAAAAGTGCGTCACCACCATGAATACGGCAACCACCCCGCCCATGATTGCTAAAAAGCCCAAAAGAGCGAGGGCTATCAATACACGCCAAATACCCGCCATCTTTTCGCCTCTTTCCCTTCGTGGAGCGCTCCTTCGCGCAGTCAAAGAGGCGTGAGACTCACCATCAAGTTCGTCTCGGTTTCGCCCCGACCCACCATCGATTTCTGACACGACTATTTTCCCAGAGCACCCATCAAAAGAACAGCCCCGACCCCGCCCAAAACCATGCAAATTGCCGCCACAAAGATCAGCATCTTTACCGAAGGCCGAGCTGTCTGCTCCAACGGAATAGACCCTGGGTTGGCAAGAGCACGCCCGCCCCCAGCAAAAGGAGGCAGCGCCTTTTCGGACTCAGGAATAGGAGCGCCATTGGAGGCAGCCCCGCTCAAAGGAGGAGCTACCGCAGAAATGCTCACCTTCTCGTTGGCAAAGGGGTCAAGAGCCTCAGCTAACTCAAGAGCGGTCTGATGGCGTTCGTCAGGACTCTTGGACAAAGCCTTCGCCAACACTTCACCCAGGCCCGGGGGAAAAGTACGCCCAGCCACTCGCTCGTTGAGCGGTATCGGAGCGCTGGTCACATGCTTTCCAACATATTCCATAGGAGTCTTGGCATCAAAGGGTAACTTTCCGGTCAACGCTTCATAAAGAATGCATGCCAAAGAGTATATATCGCTCCTTGCATCGAGAACATTTCCACGAGCCTGCTCGGGAGACATGAACTCAGGGGTGCCAAAGACCATGCCTTCTTGAGTCAAAATCATCGAACCTGGTCGCATCTGAGCTTCCGTTACTTTGGCCAAACCAAAGTCCAAAACCTTTGCGTAGTCGACCATGCCAGGTTGCTGGCAAACAAATATATTTTCTGGCTTCAAATCGCGATGCACAATGCCCAGGTCATGTGCTTCGCTCAGCGCACGACAAGAATCAGTCACTATCGGAATAGCCCGAGAGGGCGCCATCGGCCCGCCCTTGCGCACCGTTTGATTGAGATTTTTCCCCTCCAACATCTCCATCACAATATAGAGGGAACCGTCCTCCAACTCGCCATACATGAAGACGCGCACGGTGTGAGGATGACGCAATTGACTCATCGCTCGTGCTTCACGCCTAAATCGGCTCACAAGATCGCTGCGCCCTTTGAGATTGGGGTGCAGAATCTTGATCGCGACTTCACGCCCCATATCGGGTTCTTCTGCCCGATAGACTGCGCCCATTCCCCCGGCACCGATCTTTTTTAAGATCCGAAACTTTCCCTCAAGGACTTCACGTCCAACGAATGGATCCTTCTTCTTCGCAGTGGCCATTATTCGGACAAGTGTTAGCAAATCTAGCTGGATGCGTCGCCTCATTGACTCCAAAAGAGCGAAGGAGCACAAAACTGACTCAATTTCGCAGCATTTCTCTCCACCAAACTAGCTCCCATGGCCGACTCTCCCTATTTTTTCGAAAGTTCACTCCTCAAACTAGCTGGTTTTTCTCATGCATTCTCCACCCGTCGTGGCGGCTATTCCGCTGGAGTTTTCAAAAGCCTCAACTTTGCCACCCAAACCGGAGATCCAGACGAGCTCGTCTTAAAAAACCTAGGAGTGATAGCAGCCCAGCTAGGTATCCAGCCCCAGCAACTCTATTTCATGACCCAGGTGCACGGCGTTCGGGTCCTCACTATCGAAGGTACAGAGAATAGAGGGGAGGTTTTGAAAGAAAACGGAGACATCCTTGTGACAAAGCACTCCGCCAGTGCAGTAGCCGTGCGCAGCGCCGATTGCGTGCCCGTGCTTTTGGCTTGCCCAGAAACAGGATGGGTCGCCGCATGCCATGCGGGGTGGCAAGGGTGTGTACGCGGAGCGGTGCCAGCCGCCGTGCATGCACTCATATCTCAGGGGGCGACGCAACCATTGGCAGCCATTGGCCCCCACATCTCCCACTCCTCTTTCGAGGTCTCTCTAGACGTCTCTCAAGAGTTGCTCAATGCCTCTCCGGACAAAAACATTGTCACCTATTGTGGAGAAAAAGCCCATGTCAACCTGCGTAAAATGGTGCGTTCCCAACTCAACCAGGCCGGGGTCAAAAACGAGTCAATCGACGACGTACTGGGATGCACAGTTCTCGACGAACACAATTTCTTCTCCTACCGAAGGGATAATAACCCAAGCGGTCGCATGTTGAGCGCCATTGTCGGCAAACGATAGCTTGAGTTTAAATAGGCCCCGCTTCCCCCTCAAAGACAAATCATTTGGGACTCAGCTGGTGCATCCATGCAATCACCCGAAGCGGTCTCACATTTCGAATTTGTGCACCTCAAGATTCCGCACCGACACGCATCGTTGCACACTGCGTCCCCAGTTCCATCAACAGCCCGTCTCGCGTCCATCATGCCCGTTACAATTGTGACGTCTTCGTCGTTGTTAATGTATGTCCCAGTGCAACTGCGAGTGCCAATAGACGTGCAATCGTCAACGACCTCGCAATGATTCAGTCGATCCAAAGCAAGATCAATTGTCTCCCAAGTGGGAGCATCAACTTGAGTGCCACCAAATGTATAGACTACGCTTTCTCCTCCCATGTTGATGCGAATCTGACCCTGCTTGGAGCCATAGCGAGTCTCGTATTCGTCACGGAGAGGACTCAAGTCAAACTTGAGATTGGACATCGCGTACGCCTCACACATCTCTCCACCGTCATCGTGCAACAGCTGAAGCTGCACCTGAACCGGCTCTGACTCTGCGAACTCTTCTGAAAAACACAATCCAAATTGATGAGTAGCGCAACCTGCTGAATGACCAGCCTGAACGAGCAACTCCTCCGTCTTTTCATCGAGGCGCAAAGAATTTATACTGATAGAGTCGTTGGGATCGCCTGCCTTGCAAGCATGAAGAGTCTTCCAAGCGTCCCCCGGCTTGGCAATGCTCCCCCCCGCACTTCCACCGCTCCCGCGAGTCGTTCCCCCACTCGGCTCGCTCGTGGAACCGTTGTCCAGCGCCGTTCCTCCGCAGGCCGTGACAACGAGTGCACTCATGCCCCAGGCAAGAACGAGAAGAGGCGCAAGGCGATTGGAAGACAATTGAGAGAGCTGCATGAGGAATATCCGATGATTGACGAGAGGGTGACGGGCCGGTGGGACGAAAGACCACAGGCATCGTCTCCTTTCTGTCCAATTGCAGGGCCTATGCCAACTACTTTCACGTTTTTTCACAGTTTTCCAGAATTTGCACCTGAGAGGGCACACTCTTGTGCCAAATCCACGACAGAAATGTCAGTTCTCGCCGCCTGAGACGCCGAGAGTCCAATCACCAACGAGACAAAAAGTACTATCGGGCACCCTGAGACGAATCAGCGGATTTCTCCGTCCCCCTACCCGAGTTGGGTCTGGTGAAACCCGGCACGGACTTCCGGCACGAGGTACTAGGCACTATTTGTCAGCGTTCGATGAGTAAGAGTCTTCTGAACTTTTGAATACGGCATCGGTTCAAGTAGGGTGAGGCATGGCTATCTCGGCGACCCTCTATCGTGTCAAAATGCAGCTTTCTGACATAGACCGCAATGTGTACGAAGAACTCGAATTTCGCGTCGCGGCCCACCCCTCTGAAGGTTCGGAGCGCTTGGTTGCCCGTATCTTGGCTTATGTCCTTTACTACGAGGAAAACCTGGAGTTCGGCAAAGGTCTGTCTGACGCGGACGAACCAGCCCTTTGGACACACGATCTGACGGGTCAGCTTTTACATTGGATAGATGTGGGTGCCCCAAGCGCCGAGCGCATTCACCTCGCTACCAAGAAGTCCCCTCGGGTCACGGTCGTTGCCCACAAGGGGCTTGAGGCCTTGAGTCGCGAGATGCGAAAGAAGAAGTTACATCGAGCCAAAGAAGTGGAAGTACTCGTTTTCAGTCGCTCGTTCATCAAGGACTTAGCCGACGTGATTGGGCGGAATTCGAATTGGGTTGTAGTGCGCAACGATGGTGAACTCAGCGTAACAATTGATGACACCACTCTCTCGGGGTCGGCGTGGGTCGAACCTTTGCCCCAGCCCGAATAGACGTCACCTCTTTACAATTTCACATGGGTGAATTCGTTGGGTCTTCTTCGGCTCCAAACCAAAGCGTCGCCTGCCCTTTCACGTAGGCAGCGCCAATAGATTTCCACCGACTGCCTTTCCACTGTGCCTTTTCTAACATCAGTTCATTGTGGCCGGTTGAATTCTGCCAGAGCTTCACGACCTCCTCAGGGCTCTTTCCATCTAACGCGACACTTTCGTAAACCAAGCCGGTATAATCGCTGAGTTGCCGAGCCTTTTCCCACATACACTCGGCGTTGCTATTGTCATTTTTGTAGCAGCAACTATCGAACCAAGAAGTCGCGGACCAACTATTTACGGAGCATTCGGAGCTCCGAAGCGTTCCTCTATTGTCTTGTAAGTCCTCAGCGTGCATGCGAGCCACAGTACAAAGCGCCGAACTTTGGGGAATTTCCGGTTTACCGTGATTCACTCGATAAAAGTTCACCAACCAAATAATGCGCTCACCGTCTTGCCCGCAAGATAGCTTTGGAAAAGGCGGCGGGTCGGGTTCCCCCAAGGGTTGAACGTCAGGTTCATCAGGTTCGTCAGAGCTTGGAGCTGGACTATCCGCTGACGCCCCACCTGCTGGCGTCAATTCCTCGTCATCCGGCTCAAATGAGCGCCCTCCACCGCCAGTATACCAACATCCCGACAAACAAATGGATAAAATTGTCGCCAAGAGGCGCGCACTAGTACCAAAGGTCGGAACTTCGTGCCGGGTTTTGGTACCCATGAGACAAAAAGTAGTACCGAGGGCAAATAGGGAGGCTATTGCGGGTTTCATCAGGCCCCCACTTCAGTTGGGTCTGGTGAAACCCGGCACAGACTTCCGGCACGAGGTACTAGTTCCAAAGACCTTCCGAAAGTTCCAGGTTTTGGCTCCAATGAGACAAAAAGTAGTGCCGAAGACACGCGTGAACGAGTCCGAGGGTATCGTATGCCCCCAGCCCCCGTTGGGTGGGGCGAAAATGCCACGGATTCTATTCAGACTAAGAGACGCTCTAGGGGGCATCATGGAAGTACGTGCATCGCGTGACTGGCATAAGGACCCAATTTTGCTGGCGCAGTTTAGAACTTAAAAAGTTTCTCCTCCAACTCAAAAGGAAACCGTGGTGTCGCCCTGTTTTCCCTTCTAAAATGCTCAAGAATTTCCCTGTCGGCGCGACCTGCTGGACAAGAAGAGCGCCAATTCGCGTGGCAAAAGTAGAGCTATAGAGGCGACTTTTCCCAACTCTACCCTTGATAGTGGGGATAAATACGGTGAATTCTATTCGAAGTGAACGACCCGCGGCAGTGGATGCACTTGCTGCTTCGACAATCTACGTCCTAGGATGAATAAAGTGTGGCTCACGAGCCCATAGAAACTAAATCATGACAGATCTTACCGAACCCAGCACATCTCCCTCATTGCACGACGAGAACAACGGTGCGCTTACGTCCGATCCCGTGCAACAAGGTGCCGCCCCGGAGACTCCTCACACTCCGGGCGAGAACGCCACGCAAAAGGCTCCGAACGAGACTCGCTCTCCCAAAGTAAAACGCTCGTGGAAGAAATTCACCATCAAGTGGGGCATTCTTCTCATTGTTGCCCTAGTCTCCCTCTTTTATTCCTTTCGTTGGGTAGGCTCCACGACCTATCGCGGCACTGTGCAGCGCGTGTACGAGACAGGGGCCGAATACCGCGTGGAGTTCACTGAGCTCAACGGAACGGTAAGAGTCGTCGGTAACGCTGATATTGAGTTTCCCTACTTCAAGGTCAATACGGCCGACGTACACGCTGAGCTCAATCACCTATCGACAACTCATGATATTGTCGATTTGAAAGTATGGGGCCTTCGTCAAGCTTGGTTCAGCATGTTCCCCAATGTAGTCAATGTAACATTTGTACGTTCAAATTCCGATCGTCTCCGGGCTCGCGCTTCACTTATCGCTAACGATATCATAAAACTTCTCACAGAAAAAAGCATCTTAAAGGGGGGAGAAGAACTACTCCCCGAGCTAATTCAAAGTGTAGAACTTGGACTCAAAGCACCCGATATTGAACCGGAAGTCAAGAAGTCTGACATGAAAACCAAACGATAAAGAGAGCGAAGAGGGTAAGCCGATGGTTTGCCCCCTCCGCGTCAAAATCATTCAGCCAAGTATTGAGGAATCAACTTGCACGCTAATGGGGCAGTGATCTGACCCCATAATTTGCGGATGAATCTGAGCGGACTTCACATAGGGCAAAGCGGCTGGTGAAGCCAAAATCATATCGATACGCCAGCCAATATTTTTCTCACGCACCCCAAAGCGCTGACTCCACCAAGTGTAATTACCTTCTTCCTTATTAAAATGTCGAAAGGTATCTACCCAGCCAGCTTGAACCCACATGTCTAATGACTCACATTCTTCTGGTAAAAAACCGCTCGTCTTTCTATTTTGTTTAGGGCGGGCCAAATCGACTGGCATATGGGCTGTGTTCCAATCACCCATCACTAAGACTGGGCGATTGTTCGCTATTTCTGGAGCCAATAGTTCACGTAACTTATCGTAGAACTCTAACTTATAAGGCACGCGGCCATTGTCTCTATTTTTTCCGCTTCCATTGGGAAAATATCCGTTGACGATGAGAAGCTCTCCCCACTTCATCGATTGAAGTCTGCCCTCGTCATCAAATTCATCCTTGCCCAAACTGATTTCCTGAAAAATGGCATCTTTTTTGGAATAGAGACCCACCCCGCTGTACCCTTTGCGAGTTGCGGCGACAAAGTGAGATGTGTAGCCGACGGGTTCAGCTACTTCAGTTGGCATCTGCTCCTTGAGAGCACGTACTTCCTGAACACCCAAGACATCGGGAGCCTCTTGCGCCAACCACTCGCCAAAGCCTTTCTTTGCGGCGGATCGAATTCCGTTAATATTCCAAGAAAAAATACTCAAATCGCGCGAAGCCATCCCGCACTGGCTAGCACAATCACTCACTGCACGTGAGCAATGAGGGTGCTCAAATAGAGACCTTCTGGAAATGCCGGCGTTACGGGATGATCTGGTCCTTGAAAAACTCGTTCCATGACAGTAACCCGGCGCTGCACATCGCGCGCTCCTAAGGCCAAACAGCGTTCCACTTCGGGCATCGCAATTGCCGAAGAACAGGAGCTGACCACCACAATGCCGCCTCGCTTGGTCGCACGCACTGACGCGCCAGCAATGCGTCGAAATGCTTTCATTGCACGATCGCGCCCCGCCCTACTTTGGGCCAACTTAGGAGGATCTGCCACAACAAGATCCCAACTTTCTTTCTCCTCTTCGAGGTAATTAAGAGCTTTTGCCTTCTCAAAGGTTATGTCCAGGTTATTTTCTTTTGCAATCCGCGAGCCAGCATTGAGAGCTTTCTCGCTACTGTCTACGCACACCACTCGGCTGGCTCCTCCCCGACGCGCCGCTAGCCCGATTGGACCAACATAACAATAAGTATCCAAAACAGTCTTTCCCGCGCTCAATGCCTCAATTCGATCGCGCAAGGGTCTTTGGTCGAAATAGAAGCCCGTTTTTTGATCGAGTCCCCAGGGTAAGCGGTAGGTAATGCCGCGCTCTACGGCGACGATCTCTTCCACATCTTCGCCCCAAATCACGCCGGTTTTGGCTTCAAATTTTTCACGCTCGGCAATCTTTGCGCTCGTACGCTCAATGATAGCTCGGGGCTCGTAGACTGCTGCCAAGGCGTCGACAATTACGTCACGGTGCTGAGCCATGCCAGCTGTGCCTAGCTGAATCACTAAACAATCAGAGAACTTGTCTACAATCAGCCCAGGCAGTTCGTCCCCTTCGCTATGAAATGCCCGGTAGCTATTGGTCGCGGGATCAGCTCCGAGGCCCCACAACTTTCTACGGTCAAGCGCGGCACGCAAACGTTTTTCAATGAAGGAACTATCAAGCCTCTGCTGAGCGTTTCTGGAATAGATGCGCACCGCAATGGCGGAATCCTTCGAATACAGCCCGCGGCCTAAGGCATTGCCTTTCGCGTCGTGAACCTCCACTTCGTCCCCATGCTCTGGGTTGCCCTTCACTTTCGCAATGCCTTGAGGAAAAACCCAAGGATGACCCGCCCAAACGGGTTGAACACGACCTGATTTGAGAAATACCTGACTCACCCGCCTGACATAGGAGCCCCCAGGCCATCACGCCAGCCGGCTGAGCGCTATTGAAGCCGGTAAATTGAAAGCTGGCTCCAGCCCTTGAAAGATTGGCAAAAAAGTTCGACCCTGAAAAGCAACATGCTCGAAGCCACCAATACCTATTTCCAACACGCAGCCGAACATCTCTCATTGTCCGAGAGAGCGCGGCAAATACTCTTGGGCCCCTATCGCTCCATCAAAGTGGAGATCGTCGTCGAGGCAGACGACGGTAATTTGCTTCAATTTTACGGATACCGCGTGCAGCACGACTACTCGCGCGGGCCCATGAAAGGCGGGCTGCGCTACCACCCCTCCGTTGACGAGGAGCATTCCTCGGCCCTTGCGGCCCTCATGACGTGGAAAACGGCCGTAATCGACGTACCTTTTGGGGGAGCCAAGGGGGGCATCAACTGCGACCCCTCCTTGCTCAGCAAACGAGAACTCAGCGCAGTCACACGTACTTTCGTCTCCGCTGTGCATGACGTCATTGGACCAAACTTGGACATTCCTGCCCCCGACGTGAACACCAACCCGGAAATCATGGGATGGATCATGGACGAATACTCCAAATACAAGGGGTTCTCCCCTGGAGTAGTCACGGGGAAACCCCTCTCACTCTTCGGCTCCGAGGGCCGAACCGAAGCCACCGGCCGGGGTGTGATGTACATGCTGCAATCAGCCCTCGCGACTGACGGTAGGGAAATAAAGGACGTCACCGTGGCAATACAAGGCTTTGGTAACGTGGGCAGCCATGCCGCTCGATTAATTGCCGAGCAAGGCGGTCAAGTCGTTGCCGTCGCAGACCACTTGGGCGGCCTTTACAAGAAAGGGGGCATCGATATCCCAGCCCTCTGCGCCTACGCAACGAAACACCACACTATCAAAGGCTTTGAGGGGGCCGACTCAATGCCCAACACGGAGATCATCACCTACGAAGCAGATGTGCTGATACCCGCTGCTATGGAGGACGTCATCACTCAAGAAAATGTCCAACAAATCAAGGCTCAATATATCATCGAAGCAGCCAATGGCCCGACAACTCCAGTGGCCCACGAGGCCCTAGTCGACAAAGGCATTGTCGTAATCCCGGATATTCTAGCGAATGCAGGGGGCGTAACCGTCAGCTATTTTGAATGGGCGCAGAACATTCAACAGTTCAAGTGGGACTATGAACGAGTGGTGACCGAGTTGGAAAAGAAAATGAAACGAGGGTACCGTGACGTGCTCGCAATGGCTCAAGAACGCAAAGTGGACTTGCGCACAGCAGCCTTCATCCTCGGCGTTCAACGAGTCGGCGAAGCATCCTTTGCACGAGAGCAAGGGGCGAGTTCACTCTCAGGCTGACTGAAGCGCCGAGAATCTTCGTTTTTTGGACGTTTTCTTCTCCAGAGTAGTTCCCCTGGTCGCGACATGCGGTAAAGGACCGGCTAACTGCTTGAATTTACAAGATTAAGTTGCTCAACGTTCCTGGCGACGGGTATTCTTCGGGGCTAATTTGTCACGTAAATGGGCCTCCAACAGCCATTTCACCTAGCAAGATCCACTTGACGCCCCAGCACTCTTGAGCCTACAGGAAAAGTCCACACCCTAGGTGGCAAGTTAGTTTGGGTGAAACTCCGTAGCCATGTGGCTCCGCAACGCTTGTCGCATTTTTAAGTCCAGAGCCCATTCGCGGTGAGGATAGAGATTGTTCCTCCCGGAACGAGTAAGAGAAGAGTGAAGTAAGATGGGTTCAAAATTATTTGTAGGCGGTCTCAGCTGGGACACGACAGACGACAGCCTGCGCAACGGGTTTGAGAGCTTCGGCGAGTTGGACGAAGTAAAGGTTGTTCTCGACCGTGAGACTGGTCGCTCTCGTGGCTTTGGTTTCGTCTCCTTTAAGGACAACGACAGCGCCCAGAACGCAATGAAAGAGATGGATGGTCAAGAGCTCGACGGCCGCGCCATTCGCGTGAACGAAGCAAACGATCGTCCCCCCCGTGGCGGCGGTGGCGGTGGCGGCGGTGGATACGGCGGCGGCGGCGGCGGTGGATACGGCGGCGGCGGCGGTGGTCGTGGCGGCAGTGGTGGTGGTGGATACGGCGGCGGCGGCGGCGGCGGCGGTAGTCGTGGACGCGGCGGTGGTAGTGGTGGTCGCGGCGGCGGCGGCGGTTACGACGGCGGCGGCGGCGGCGGCGATCGCTGGTAAATGCCCCCCTGAGCTCTCTTTCTGAGACCTCAATCGACCCCCCCACTAGTCAGCTAGTGGGGGGGTCTGCCTTTGTGGCCTGTTCACTAGTTTGTGGCTTGTTCACCAAGACGTGAAAGCTTACCATGACACTGATGAACTACGACGTTGATCAGGCCGCTCATATTCTGCCCAATCTCAATGAGCCTGACCCCATCACGCGTCTCGCCTCTGCGATGGGGCTAATCGATCATTTTCAGGAAATTGCCAGTCGTCGTGGCTTCATTCTCATGATTGACGAGGGACCTCCAGGGCATCCTCTCTCCGTCTCCCTCACCTGCCACGCCACCAATTTTACGCTGATCCGCTCCCGCAAGGGAGATGCCATCGACCTGCGCGTTCAGCCCCAGGACGACGAGGTCGCAAACTATTCCTTGCACTATTGCGTGGACACCGACAATTGGCAGTTAGACGGTCTGGACGGGCTCAAGGCGGTCGCGACGCGTATCGCAGATTGTCACGCCCACCAACCGCCGCTCCCTCCCCAGGCGCGAGGCTAAGGGCACTTCACAGAGAGCCCTTCCCCAAGTACCATAGGGACATGAGTGAAGCTCAGCCTTGGCAAATTCTTACGACAATTGCATTCCTCCTAGCGACTGCAGAGGTATTCACTCCTGCCTTCGTTTCTTTGCCTGCTGGCATTGCCTTTCTCCTCACCGCTGGCGTTGGATTGATTACGTCCCAATGGAGCATCCTTCTCCCCTGTTTGGCTCTCAATCTAATCATCGTCTATTGGTGTTTCTACAGTTTCGTTTGGCCTCGTCTTGCAAAGACAGCGCCAAAAACAGCTGCCGACGCCATGGCCGGTAAAATTGGCATCGTGACCGAGAATATCAATCCACTCACGGGGAACGGCTACGTAAAGCTCTATGGCGATAGTTGGAAAGCAATTGCCACCACTCCTATCGAAAAAGGACAGCGCGTACTCATCACGGCCATAGAAGGCAATAAGGTAGTAGTGCGCCTTGTCCATGACGACGAAACCGCCTGAGTGCGGCACACACATTCTTTAACACCATCTAACATGAGGTCAGCCTAGCTGATCGCTCACCCCCTTAGGACCACCCATGGAATTACCCATTATTTTCTTCTTGCTCTTCATTGCCGTTGTATTTTTTAAGAGTTTTCGCGTTGTCCAACAAAGCGAAGTACTCATTTTGGAACGCCTAGGCAGTTATTCGCGCACTGTCGGAAGTGGGCTCAATATTATCATTCCTTTTCTGGACAAACCACGCGACCTTTTTTGGATCACCGACAGTGGAATTCGCAAAACCACGCGCCTCGATATGCGTGAGACCGTCTTGGACGTTCCCGAGCAAGCTGTGATCACCAAAGACAATGTATCGATCAATATTGACGCACTCATGTACGTTCAAATTATGGATCCGGTAAAAGCAGCTTACGAAATTGCACACCTGCCCCTTGCCGTGAGCCAGCTCGCTCAAACTTCATTACGAAACGTAATTGGCGAACTAGATCTTGACGATACATTGGCTTCCCGCGATTTGATCAACGGAAAATTAAAGCAAATTCTCGACGACGCTACGGACAAATGGGGCACCAAGGTCAATCGAGTCGAATTGCGCAACATCACTCCTCCCGCAGAAATTCAGGACGCTATGGAGAAGCAGATGCAAGCAGAGCGCGAGCGCCGCGCAAAAGTACTAGAGGCCGAAGGTGACAAGCAAGCACGCGTGGCCCGCTCCGAAGGGCAGCGACAGGAAGAAATCAACCTTGCCGACGGCAAGGCTCAAGCCGAAATTCGCCGAGCCGAAGGCGAAGCCACAGCCATTGGAGCGCTTGCCAAGGCCAAGGGTCAGGCCATTCAGGAAATTACTGGAGCTATCGGCCGACCCGAACTGGCGATGCAGTATTTGATTGCCAGCGAGTATTTAGAGAAATTTGGTAATTTCGAGGCCAAGGCAGGAGACAAGATCTTCATTCCATACGAGGCCACAACAGCCTTGGGCAGCCTGGGTGGCATCAAAGAGCTCCTCAAAGGCTGATTGGCCCCTGGGTGCATTGGTGTCACCAATGCACCCAACGCAACTGCCTAACTAAAAATTTACGCTCTAACAAGAAACGAACAGTGCATCGACGTGCATTTTGAGCGATACGAGATAAAAATAGCAAGTAACGTGTCGATTTTCTGCCTGGCTTAGTAATTACGGGGTACTACTACTCTATCACACCCCGCCCTACTCAGGTTTCCCTCTGAGACTTGGCGGACCGTCAGCGTGCCATTCTTAAGGGGGGGGCGCGTCCCCATCTCAGGTAGAAATATCCATGAAAAACCAAACTATCATCGCTCCGCTGGTTCTCGCACTCGCTTTTATTCCCTTCGCCTGTAGCGGCGACGGCGACGGCGACGGCGACGGCGACGGAACCAATCAAGATGGCAGCCAAGCCAATGGCAGCTCGTCCAATAGTGACATCGATACCGGTAGCAACGGACAGGGAGGTTCAACTACTGCCAATCAGGGCCCGCGCAACGGCGGCACTGTCGAGCTCACCACTAAAGAGGCAGACGACATTGCCAAGGCGGCGTGCAGTGGTTGGGAGGGCGAGGGAGAAAGTATTCCCGCGGTCCTCGAATTTGTGGTGGACGTAAGTGGTTCAATGAGGTGGCCATCACCTGGCAACCAAAGTAGAACCAAATGGGAGGTCACCCAGGAGGCTCTTATGGAATCTCTCGATAAACTGCCCGACTCTGTTGCAGTAGGCATGCTGCTTTATCCAAACATCAACAGATCTCTCGATGCAAACTTGTCGATAAAACCGGTCGACTACTGCGTCAAAACCGATAGCATTGTCGACGTTGATCTTTTGAACCCCTCCGGTAGTCCTCAGCGCTCAGCTTTAAAAGACACCCTCAATCAAGCGATAGTTAAAGGCTACACGCCAACTCACGACGCATATGAATATGCTCTCGAAAATGGACTAAAAAAGTACCAATCGGCCGCGCGTAAGTTCATGGTTCTAATTACAGACGGTGCGCCCACTGCCGCTAAAGGTTGTTCGGCGATTGACGGCCG
>CAYWLO010000051.1:28203-30947 GCA_964459035.1 uncultured Polyangiaceae bacterium
GATGGCTGCTCCGACAACGGCCCCAATTATTGCCACATGGACATGTCGCAAGAACCCGACTTTGCCGCTGCACTCAAAAAAGGTCTTGCTGACATCGCAGGTCAAGTGGTCGACTCCTGCACGTTCAATGTTCCCGAGCCCCCCATGGGAGAAACAATCGATCCTCTCAAGACCAATGTGATCATCACTCGTGGCGATGGCTCAACCATTCTGGTTCTTCCCGACGACGAAGGCGATTGTACAGAAGGTTGGCAATTCAACGCAGAGGGACAAGTGATTCTCTGCGAGTCCACCTGTGTGGACATTAAAAATGATCCAAAAGCGACCCTCAGCCTGAACTTTGGCTGTGGCATCGACGATGTGGTTCCAGTCCGCTAAAATCTCGCTTTCTAAAAAATAGCCATTTGAGCGCCATTTCTAAGGGTTTGGCGCTCAAGTTGTATTTACAACTTGAGTATTTTGCCTGCCTTCGCCTCAGTTTGAGTTGCCTCAAATGACGCGCAACGCATTCCGTAATGTTTTGAGCCTATTGCTGCTTTAGATTTTTCTTACTCAAGAGCTATCAATTCAATATCAAATTCTAGTGTAGCGTGGGGAGGAAAGCGCCCGAGTTTTCCCTGCGCACCAAATGCCAATTGCGGAGGAATTGTGAGCTTGCGCCGACCTCCCACCTGCATACCAATCAGGCCAATGCGCCAACCCTCAATCAATGTCTTACCGCGCATCGAGTAAGTACCGGGCTTGCCTTTCTTTCTGCTCGATTCAAAAATGGCACCACCCCGGAGGCGACCTACATAGTGAACGGTGATGGTATCCCACGTCCCCACAGCCGGCCCAGATCCCTTCTTGAGATCTTGTATGATGAGCTCAGGATATTCGCTAGCATCAGGGGTACACGCCCCAGCTAGCAGGGCCCCCATGATGAGCGCGCTAGCGGCAACGCAAAATCGTCTCCGCGACCTATACCCCTGCATTCGTTCTAAAAACGACCAGTGCCCACTCTGCATAAGGACTCCTCCAACTACCTGAGGCTCGCCCAAGAAAAAGAATCATGTATAGATGCGCACAAATCATGAAGAGAAATTCCATGAAGACCGTTTTCGTAAGAATATTTAAGTATATTTTCGTCCCTTTGAGCCTGCTTGTACTCGCCCTTCTCTTGGCTGGTGTGACAACTCGGGAGATCAAAATCAGCAAGGTACGGACGGCTAGAGCAATGAGCGGAGACAAGAGCATAGAAGCCGTCGTCGATGTCTCCATTGGCGGAACGACCCAATGGCTCCAAATTCGCACGCAAGATTTTACCAACCCGGTTCTGCTCTATCTACATGGTGGGCCTGGCTCCCCCATGATGCCAATGAATCATAGCTTTCAGAATGGCTGGGAAAAGCACTTCACCGTCGTGCAATGGGATCAGCGCGAAGCGGGCAAAAGCTACACCGGAAAAAGTTCTCCCCACAGTCTCACAATTGAGCGTTATATAGCGGACACGTTAGAGGTAACTGAATATCTCAGAAAACGCTTCAAGCAAAAGAAAATTGTACTTCTGGGACACTCTTGGGGCTCACTCTTGGGAGTTCATGCCATTGCAAGAAAGCCCGAATACTATTCAGCCTACGTCGGCGTCGGGCAGGTGGTGCACATGATGAAAGGCGAGGCGCTTTCCTACCAATACACTCTAGCTCAGGCAAAAAAGAGAAATCACAGCGCTGCCCTCAAAGATCTTCAGGCTATAGCGCCCTACCCTGACTCGATGACCACCGAAAAAGTATTGGTAGAGCGCCGCTGGCTCACCGAGTTTGGCGGAGCCATTTATGGGGAAACCTCCCCCTCGATAATACTAGGAATTTTGCTCACTTCGCCAGACTACGATTTAGGCGACTTATGGGGCTTTGTGGCAGGCTCTCTTCTTTCGCTCGACACCCTCTGGCCCCAACTAACCCAGGCTGATATCGAGCGCGATTTAGGTTTCAAGTATCAAGTCCCCCTCTTTTTATTCAGTGGGCGCCACGACTACCAAGTACCTTCTAGTCTCAGCTCCACGTGGTTTAAAAAGCTCGAAGCTCCTCATAAAGAGGAAGTTTGGTTCGAAAAGTCTTGCCATGTACCTATGTATTCCGAGCCTGCTCGGTTTACGTCCGAGCTGGTCAAGCGAGTCCTTCCCTATGCAAAAGGTGACATGAACTAGTACCTCGTGCCGGAAGTCCGTGCCGGGTTTCACCAGACCCAACTGAAGTGGGGGCCTGATGAAACCCGCAATAGCCTCCCTATTTGCCCTCGGTACTACTTTTTGTCTCATGGGTACCAAAACCCGGCACGAAGTTCCGACCTTTGGTACTAGATGCTATTTTTCGCTGATTTTTGGCACCTCGATTGAGCCCTTCCTTCGGAAAACTCGTCTTCGTGGCAAGTCCTTTGATTCGATTCCCAGTTCAATATTTCGTTAGCTTCCCCAACGTACCTCCAGGATTGCGCGGCTCCGTGCCACCAACAATAATGCTACATTGATCAATCATGGACTTACTCGCCGCCCCACCAGAAGCTCTCGTTGAAAAATTGAAGGCCGTAGGGGGGCGCGGTTACATCATCTCCCAAGGAGGTGAATTGCTCGCTTCTGATCCATGCCTTGAAGACATCGCTGCGATGCTCCGCGCCGATACACGAGACTACCTGGACCACGAAGGGCTCTTTTTTTGTGTCGGCGCGCGCTCGAACGCACTTTTGGGGGCATTCATTCACCGCAC
>CAYWLO010000052.1:0-30742 GCA_964459035.1 uncultured Polyangiaceae bacterium
AGTGCGACATGCCATCAGTTTTTTGAAAGAGAACGCTTGTGATGGTGTAATTCTTTTAGGGGGAGGCAGCGCGATGGATGTAGGAAAATGCGTCGCCTTAGCTGCGAATAATCCGGGGGATGTACTCGATTATGAGGACGGGGCTGAAGACGTGCCCCACGCTCAAGCAGCCAACATTTTACCTATGATTGCACTGCCGACCACTGCCGGTACGGGCTCAGAAGTTGGTCGGGCTGCGGTGATCGTCAATGAAAGGCAGGAGAAAGTAGTTATATTTCATCCAGATCTGCAGCCCCACGATGTGATTGCAGATCCCAGATTGACTTTGGGGCTTCCGGCGACCTTGACCGCCCATACTGGTGTGGACGCTTTCACTCATTGCTTTGAAGCCTGGTGTTCTCCCGGTTTTCACCCCATGGCAGACGGCATAGCCCTAGAAGGAATGCGCCTCATCAAGGAATTTTTGCCCAGGGCTTATGCCAATGGTCAAGATTTGGAGGCCAGAACTCAATTGATTGTCGCATCAAGTATGGGGGCGACGGCTTTTCAAAAAGGTTTGGGGGTGGTGCACGCTAT
Organism: uncultured Polyangiaceae bacterium; assembly: GCA_964459035.1. Taxonomy (GTDB): domain Bacteria; phylum Myxococcota_A; class Polyangia; order Polyangiales; family Polyangiaceae; genus NIC37A-2. The sequence goes on from CAYWLO010000052.1 coordinate 577, forward strand.
TTCTCATGCTTTGGGTGGAAAGTTGGGCGTACACCACGGTTTGGCCAACGCCATCATGCTTCCCTATTGTATGGTATTTAATCGTGAGGCAATCGAGACTCGATGTTCTATTGTGGCACGTCACTTGGGTCTTGCTCCTGCAAACTTTGAAGAATTGCTTCTTTGGGTTCTTCAATTTCGAGCTGAGCTCGGTATTCCGCACACATTGCAGGGCGTTGCCCAAATGTCCCCCGACATGGCAAGGACCCTCGCCCCCTTGGCCAAGCGAGATGCTTCGCTAGCGGGTAACCCAAAAAAAGCCAACGAAGCTGATTTAGAGCAGATCATGCGGAACGCACTACTAGGTAACTTGCAATGACAAATATGAAATCTTCAGGTGTTACTGAAAACACTCGGGAGAACGTCCACCGCATTATCCCTCCCCAAAAACGACGCAACGGGCGTGATAGAGAAAGTGAACGCACGTGGGGTTTTGCGGACTCAAAATTTGAGGTGAGTGGCGAAAGCATTGTTTTTAATACCGAGAGATATCCAGTCGGGGGCAAAAGACTCGACAACTTTGCGCCATTTATTGAACATGCGGTAGGTATACCTTTTGACCCCCAAGACAGACATCAAGTTGTCGAACCCGTGATCTCAGCGAGTGTCGACTCTTCGGACCTTTACAAGGAACTGAGCGCTGCTTTTTTCTCTCAAGATGAGAACGCTAACAAAGTTTCCATCGACCCCTCAATTCGTCTTCGTCGCGCTCACGGGCATCACCTCGAAGAGATTTATCGAGTGCTCTTTGAGAGAATCGATAGAATCCCAGATCTCGTAGTATTTCCAGAGACCGATGCTGACGTCCAGTCCATTTTAGCGCTAGCCGTGAAGCACAATGCGTTGGTGATACCTTACGGTGGAGGCACCTGTGTCACTCAGGCTCTAGAGTGCATCGAGACCGACCGAGCGATTATTTCCCTTGATATGTCGCGGATGGATAGGGTCCAGTGGATAGACACTCGCCAAAATTTGGCATGCATTGAGGGAGGGGCAGTTGGCCGCGTTCTCGAAGAAGACTTGCGCCAAGCGGGTTATACCTTGGGCCACGAGCCAGACAGCATGGAGTTTTCGACGATGGGCGGCTGGATTGCAACGGCCGCCAGTGGGATGAAGAAAAATCGATACGGCAATATCGAAGACATCCTCGTTGATGTGACCGTGGTGACGCCGGGAGGGGTCGTCTCTCAACCTGGAAATGCCCCTCGGACCAGCCATGGATTGGATATGCGTAAACTGATGCTCGGCTCTGAGGGCATGTTGGGCGTCATCACTCGCTGTGTGGTGAAGATTCACAAAGCCCCGCAAGTGCAGCGCTACGGGTCGCTGGTATTTCCCGCCTGGGAGCAGGGCCTTGCTTTTATGGAGAGAATTTCATCCCTCCAAGCCATCCCAGCAAGCGTACGCTTGGTGGACAACCTCCAATTTCAATTTGGCCGAGCTTTAAAACCAGCATCGGGCTCCAGCCTGGCACAAACACTGCAAAAGCTCTTTGTAACCCAGATTCACGGAGTCGATCTTGAGAAGATGGTCGCCTGTACCCTTGTCTATGAGGGCGAAGACGAAGAGCAAAGAAACCTTGAAAACCGTATTGGTAAAATCGCGAAGAGCTACGGAGTTTTTGGGGCGGGTAGTTCCGCTGGAAAAGATGGGTACAATCTCACATTTGGCATTGCGTATATTCGTGACTTTCTCTTGCAATATTGGGTAATGGGAGATTCATTTGAGACATCAGTACCCTGGGGAAAGGTAAATCTTGTGATCGAGTCCGTGAAACAAGCGGTGCACAAGACTCACCAAGAACTATCCATGAAAGGACGCCCTTTTGTCACGGCTCGCGTGAGTCAAGTTTATCAATCAGGTTGTTGTGTCTATTTCTACATTGGCGCGCACTACAAGGGGCTCAGCGACCCGGTGTGCGCTTTTCGGCAATTTGAGCAAGAGTCGCGCCAAGCAATTTTGGACGCAGGCGGATCTCTTTCTCATCACCATGGCGTAGGCAAAGCGCGCGCAAACTTTTTGCCCAGGGTACAATCGGCAGAGGCCGCTCGTTGGGCTCGGACTATTCAGAAATCCCTCGACCCCCATGGTGTTTTCGCCTCAGGAAATCAAAACATATGACGTGTTTATGATGTGAGCGGGGCATCTCTTGCGATAAAGAAGGTGGCGGCGCAGGGGGTGTCCGGGGGGAAGGCGGGGGTGTTCAAACTCACCCCCCTTATCGTGCTCGAAACCCAACTTTTTCATCAAGTTGCGCGAGGGCGTATTGCCCGGAACGGTAAAAGCCACAAGTTCTTGGACAGCCAATGCGCTAAAGGCAAATTCAATGGACGCTTGGGCTCCTTCTAGGGCATAGCCCTGACGCCAGAACTTGGGTGCCAACCGCCAAGCAATTTCAAGGGTCGGCCCGATGCGCTCCTGGACCGGAGGAATATCAACCACGGGAGAAATTCCGATCATGCCGATAACTTTTCCCCCTATACCTTCGCTGAGTTGATGTTCAACCGCCCAAAAACCAAAACCGTGTTGTTTGATATCGCTGGCCACGCCATCGAGCATGGTAGAACTTTCCTCGTAGGAGAGAGGTCCGGGCAAGAACTTGTTGACGAGTACATCCCCGTTGAGTTGGAAAAAAAGGTGATGATCTTCTGGGCGCCAGGGGCGTAGATGTAGTCGAGCCGTTTGTAATGTGGGCGCAGGACCGCACTGGAGTCGCAGACGGCGACGCGCAAGGGCGCTGCCCTGGGCAGGGGGGTGGGGGGCGAGGTCGACGGCGCCAGCTTGAAGAAAAGGCGAGAGGTTCGCACGGGGCGCATTGATCCACAGGCAGGGTAGACGAGACGCCCTGAGGTGCTGTTTGAGCGAACGCAGTAATTGAGCCGAGAGACGGCGCCCAAATGAGCTTTTGGGTACAGCCAGGAGCTGAAGCTCTGAGCCTACGACATTCTCTAGTTGTGGCGGTCCCGAGAGTGCCATCGCGATAATGCGTTGGTCTTCGAGCGCGACCAGGCAATGCCAGCGTAGGGCGGTCGCTTGGCCTGTCTGATGAGAGGACTTTTGTAGGATACTTTTGAGCCGTACCTTTGCCTGCTCGAGGCTACGAGTACCCAGGCCCTTATGATAGAGGAGAGAGAGTTGCTCTAAGTCTTCGAGGGTTGCACCGCGTATTTGCACCTAGGCTATCTCCTTTTGTTTTTGATTCACCCTGGAAAGGGGGCTGCTCTGGGAGTCTTTCTGTTTTTTTCCTTCTGAGATGCTTTTGCGTACACACTTTAGAAAGTCGTCTTGAGCAAAGGGCTTGGGTAGAAACCTGGGAGAGGGTAAAATATGCTCTAGCTCTTTAGGAAGATGGGTTGCATTGCCGCTAACGAGAACCGTCGGTGGGCGGAGCCCCTGCTGGTCGAGTAGTAGCGTGAGCTCAACGCCGCCCATGAGAGGCATTGAGAGATCACTGACTAGGACGTCAAAGCATGCGCCTTCGCGAATGAGGGTGAGCGCTTCCTGGCCATTGTTTACGCTAATGACAGTGTAGCCTACCTGTTCCAAAGTGCGTTGGGTCGCCCTTCGAAGAAGATCGTGATCTTCTACCAATAGTACGCGCGCCCGAGGCTGCAAAACCGGCTGGCGGCTCACGGAGACTCGCCTGGGGGAAGCCGAAAGGCGACTTGCCGGAAACTCCAGCCGAATGCAGGTACCCTCGTTTAGCTGACTTCGCACCTCAACTTTGCCCCCCAGTCGCTGTACGATATTGTGAACGGTGGCCAGACCTAGACCCGTGCCTTTGGGCTTGGTGGTAAAGAAGGGAGTGAATATATTTTCTATTGTCTCCTCGGACATTCCTATTCCCGAATCAGCCACCTCGATGTAAGCGACCGTCTCTTGGTCGACGATGCATCCAGTGCTGATGGAGACGGTTCCACCATGGGGCATGGCGTCGCGAGCGTTGACAGCCAAATTGAGTACAATTTGTTCAAGCTGCCCTTGGTCGGCCTCTACCGAGAGTCCCTCTGTACTGCCCTGCGTTTCGACGAGAATCTCGTCTCCTAAAAGGCGGGAGAGCATAGGGGTAATCGACTCGAGCATTTCATCGAGATTGACAGCATCGACCTCGAACACGCCGCCCTGGCTAAAAGAAAGCAATTGTCCAGTCATGACGCGAGCTCTCTCCGTTGCCTCATCAAGGTCGTCCAAAAGCTCTTGCAAAGAATCTTTGTCTTCACCTTCTGTGCGTAACGAACTTGATACGCTCGTCATTACGCTGAGCAAGTTATTGAAATCGTGCGCCACCCCACTCGCCAATTGCCCCACAGGTTCCAAAGTGCGTGCCGAGAGAAAGCGTGATTCAGCCTCGAATTTCTCGTGGCTCACTAGTTCGGCCTCTTTGCTGGCGGCCTCTTTCATGTGCACGATTCTGTCCAAAATATAGGCAGACAGAAGGAGCGCCACTGTATTTTGCGTCCATGACAGCACTATCACGTGTTCGGGGAGAGGTGTGGGTAGATGACCCAGAGCCTCAGACCAGGAAATGAAGGCGAGGCCCACGACGCTCTCGACGCATACAAAAATAGCGGCGGTTCGTCCCAGGGTTGCTCCTGCAAACAGAAGTGCGGTCAGTAAAAACGAGCCCCCCCCGCTGGAGAGCCCGCCATTAGTCCACAGGCCCACGAAAATAACCGGTACGAAGGGAACGCTAATAGCGAGGCTTGCACTGCGCTCACCCTTGAGAAAGAGGAGAGCATAAGCAATGGCAACAATGAGAGCCCCCCCTGCAAAGTTTGGCCAGGTCTTTTGCCACAGAGTGCCCAAGCTTGGCCAGATGATGCCAGCGGAGACCAAGAGAACCACGGTCATCGCGTGGAGATCGGTTCTCACGAGCTCTCTGCGGCGAACGCATTCAGCCTCTAGTGCACCACTCCCCAACTTTTTCGGGTTAGCTCCCATCAAGGCCATAGTATCGAAGAGCTTGCTGAGCGCGAGGACAAAGGTGGGCAGAGACCATCAATTGTAGAAATAACGTAAAAAGGCCGAGCAATTGCCCGGCCTTGAGAGGTAGATTTACAGATTGTTGAGGGGAGTCGAGTTAGACTCGTGCGGCGGTCGTACCAGCCTCGCCAAAACCGACTTCGGCGGTGCGTATGTCCACGTTCTCTTCCTGAGTATCAAAGGGGGCTCGTCCAATTTGCTGGGTGCCCAGGGAGGGAACTATGGCCGCCAGCACATATTGCTTAAACCAGTACCACCACAAACTAGGCACTTTGAGTTCACTGGTGATCTCCGGCGCGAGTTTTTCGTGGGCCTCTTTGAGTATGCTCCAGTGCATATTCGCCTGCTCATGATGAGCTGTATGGTAGCCATTACCAAAGAGAAAGAAGTTGAGAGACCAACTCACAAAGTTACGACTATGGTTCATCTTTGACCATGGGTCGGTGTGCACGTGCTGGTCGTAATTGAAGGTATGTACTGTCCAGAGTGACACTACTGCTGGAAATCCCATCGTGAAGGCCCATAAAATCAAGCCAGAGCGTACCCCGTAGAGTTGAATGGCGAGGGCAATCATTGCCGCGTGGGCGCCATAACAGAAGACATATTGGCCCATGTACTTTCGAAACTGGGCGGGATTCTTTTTCTTTACGCGATCTAAAAATTCTTTGGTTGGAACGGACTGAAAGTACGCGGAGACAAAGAAGTAGGTCGAAGCCACCAAGAAGTTGTGTTTATTGGAATAGCGCCAGGTGATAGTCGCGTCCCCGGGCTTGTTCACGTACTTATGGTGATTGAGATTGTGGGTAGGAATCCATGCAAAGGTCGGAAATCCGTAAAATATAGAGATCCAATAGCCGAAAAGCTCGCTCGCCTTCTTATTTTTGAAGACGGGGGCGTGCAGATGGTTATGAGCAACTACTGCGGCAGAAACCGCAAAATAGAAGCTAAAAACGCTCAAATAGGGGAGGTATTCGGGATGGATATACTGAAAGGCAATGAGCCCGGGCATGAGCACGAACATCCAGAGCAATGTACGGTAATCGGCTGCGTATCGAAGCATGGGTAGTGTCGAGAGGGGGAAAGGCGCATATTTCGCGCATTTGGTGGAGCGTGGCTATATCATGCTCTTCGTACCATTCGAGCTTTGCACCTGTAGAAGCGCCTTTTATGACTAGTCCGTGACGTCTGAGCGGATAATTTAATGCTTTAGAAACAGTAATAGTCAGATTTTATAATATTGTTGCTATAGAGATGTGTAATTGAGCGCAAAATCATGCGCCCTCTGGTCTTGGTCAATTTGGTGTCTGGCGGAATAGTAAGGAGAAATAGGAGCTATTATTTCTCCTGCGCTAAGTGTGGGCTAGCCTCGAAAAAAGATGAAAAAGGTAGATCAGGTAGAGGAAGCAGTAAGCGTTTCGCCTTTGCCAAGCCGAAGACTTTCAGCACTTACAGATTTAAATGATCTCGAAGTATTCGCTCGGGTGGTGGAGCAATCCGGTTTTTCCCGCGCTGCGCGTCAGTTGGGTGTGCCGGCATCGACCGTGAGTCGCCGAATTGCACGCCTTGAGGAGAGTCTGGGCGTGCGACTGTTGCAGCGTACGACACGAACGATGAATCTAACCCAAGCGGGAAGGATCTATTTTGAACGGATCAGTCGAGCGTTGAGAGAGCTTTCGGCCGCGGAGAATTCTCTACGCGAGGTTCAGGGTAGTCCTCGGGGGCTGATTCGTATAGCCACGGTGAACGAGAGTTTTGTTGAGGGAGTGCTCTTTGACTTTTTGAAGGAGTTTCCTGATGTTTCTCTTGAAATCGACAAATCTCACGAGCGCGTCGATCTGGTAGCCGGTGGCTACGATCTTGCTCTGCGGGCGGGGGTTCTTCCTGACTCATCGCTGATAGCCCACAAACTGATGAGTTCGGGGCCGATATTATGTGCGTCTCCCGATTATCTGAAAGAGCGAGGAACTCCGCGCACTGTGAGTGAAATTCCAGCTCATGATTGTGTGATACTTGGCACCTCATGCACTGCCGCTAACTGGCAACTCTCGGCTGCAGGTGGGGGAGTGCAAAGCGTGCACGCTGCGGGGAGAGTCGCCGTCAACGGCTTCTCTTCAGCCGTCGAGGCTTGCCGGCGCGGTTTGGGAATTGGACTTTTTCCTCAGGGATTTATTGTGCATTTACTTGATTCAGGCGAGTTAGTTCAGATATTGCCAGAACTCTCACCGCCAGCCGGAGGAATGTGGATAGTGCACCCCAGCAGAACTCTCTTGTCTCCAGCGGTGCGCGCCCTCATCGACTACATCAAGTCTTCCTTTCTTCACCAGGGTGCCTCTCTCAATGATCGGCAGCGCGCAGGGTTTTCTTCGTCGGATCGGGACTAGTACCAAAGGTCGGAACTTCGTGCCGGGTTTTGGTACCCATGAGACAAAAAGTAGTACCGAGGGCAAATAGGGAGGCTATTGCGGGTTTCATCAGGCCCCCACTTCAGTTGGGTCTGGTGAAACCCGGCACGGACTTCCGGCACGAGGTACTAGCGTCACCCTTGGCAGCTCGAGAAGCCGTGAGCAATTTGTCGACTCGTTCCAAGATATCTCGCACGGTAAAAGGTTTTCGTAAAAGCTCGCAACTCTCGGCGCTGATACCGTGGGCGTTCACGATGCCGCCCGTGTAGCCTGATACAAACAGAACCGGCAACAGTGGCCAAATTTTTCTCGCGGAGTCAGCTAGTTGCCCCCCATTCATTCGCGGCATGACGACGTCTGTTACGAGGAGGTCAAACTGATGAGCTTCCAACATGCGCAGGGCCTCTTCTGCAAATTCGGTTGAACTTACCTTGTACCCACCACGCTCAAGAATTGCTTGGGTCATTTCTCTTACAGGGTTCTCATCTTCGCAGAGTATGATTCGTTGTCCTCTGCCCGATGGTGGCGGCAGAGAGGCCCCATCTTCATCGGCCTGAAGAACCCCTTCGTAGGCGGGTAGATAGATAGAAAATGTTGTTCCTACTCCAAGTTGGGAATGAAGATCGATGAAGCCGCTGGCGGCGCGCACGATGCCATGAACGGTTGCTAAGCCAAGTCCCGTACCATGTCCGGCCATTTTCGTCGTAAAAAATGGTTCAAAAACTCGGCCGACGACTTCTTCTGGCATACCGCTGCCATTGTCGGCTGCCTCGATGACTATGTATCTGCCGGCTCCAGCCATTCCTGACGTGAGTCTGCGCGGGGCGGCTATTAGTACGGAGTGAGTGCTGAGATTTAGTTGGCCCCCTTCGGGCATAGCGTCGCGAGCATTGACGCATAGGTTCATGAGAACTTGTTCTAGGCGTCCGGGATCAATTTGTACTTTGGGCAGGTCGGGGCTGGTGTTTACGCTAATTGTGACAGTCTCCTCTAAGATTCGTCGAATTAATTTATCGAACCCAGTAAGTACATCATTGGCATCGACGATTTGCGGATTGTCCGATTCTCGGCGAGCGAACATGAGGAGTTGACGTGTGAGATTTGCTCCTCGGTCTGCTGCCTGACTAATTTGATCGACAAGTTTTCGAATTTCCGGATCTCCGCCATCATCGTCCATAATGGCAGCGGTTAACTCCGCACTGCCGACGATGACTGCGAGGATATTGTTGAAGTCGTGAGCCACACCACCGGCGAGTTGGCCAAATGCCTCCATCTTTTGTGATTGTACCAGGTGATTTTGTAGTTCGGACCTTTCAGCTTGTGCCTGGCGTCTCTCCTCCGCTTCACGGCTTAGTTCGGCGTTTTTTGCCTCCAAGACTGAATAGGAAGAGTCCAAGTCGGAGACCATGCGATTGAAGGCTCGCCCGAGTAATTCGAGTTCATCGCCAGAGTTGATGGCAACTCTGGCTCCCCGGGTGCCTCTTGCCAGGTTTTGTGCGGCCTTGGTTAGTTCTGAAATCGGGCGAGTGATTTTTCGCGCGGTGCGCATTGCGAAAGCGATGCCCACTAGGAGGGTGAGGCCCACAACTAGGCCAACAGTGAGCAGGGCCCGGATTAGTACTGATTGCCTTTCGTTTCTCGCTTCTTGTAACGCGCTTTCTAAGCCCGAGGTAGAGAGGCCATAGCGAAGGGTTCCCGCTAGCTCGTCGTCTAGAACGATTGGTTCTGCAAATTCGAGAACTTGTTCTCCAAAAAGAAAAACCTCACGAACTTGCTTGTTCGAGATCTGCGGAAGGGGGGCGGGGAGCTTCAAATCACGGGTGACCTGTGCTGATTGTGTGACTCCAAACTCTTTTTGTGGGTCTTCGGGTAGACAGGGTGAATAGGGAGAACAATAAGACCATGGTTGACCGTTTTGATCGGTAAAAACCCCATAGACAATATCTTTTCCTTCGACGGACTGAGCGATGGTACGGCGCATTTCTGTCACCGCGGTATCTTCAACTAAGGCACGGAATGCGACGGCCTGGCTCGCTGTAAGGCTTTCTCCTCTGGATGTGAGCGTTTCGCGTATTTGGGTTTCTAAAGTTGCAAGTCCGGTACGCGCAACAGAGTATTCGACCGAGGCGATGACAATCAGAATCGAGGCGCCCGTGATGGCTAAGAGTCCCGCCGAGGCTCGCACCAACTTTACCTTGAGACTTGATTGCGGTGTCGGCTTGGTCGAGTACTCCTCCGGTCGATCTCCCGTCACGGCGCAGGCCCTCGCCCAGAGAGGGAAAGTGTGTGAATGGTCATTTTCGACATCAGTACGGCCGCCTCAACTCAAATATGAGACCGTGAGAGTGTGTTTTGGATGGAATTATCGCCCGCAACGCTTATGCCCTGCAGGAGCTGCGCGCGGGCGTCTCCTTTGTTCAGCTCACCGGCTGAGTCCTACCGTTCGCCGAGCATGGAGACAGTTTTCTGAAAAGAGGGTAAATTGTCGACAAGTGCGAGGGCGCGTTGCGTAAATAGAGCATGTAAAGTCTTTCCCTCCTGGCATGGCGAGAGGCGCGACCTTGAGTCCCTCGTCTGGTGCTAGCTGCCCTCCGGGTATTGCCGGTTCGGTAGGGCTCAAAGCAACGCCACCGTTCAGACAGATGCAACGGGAACCCTCTCTTTTCATATCGTAGCCGCCCGAGCGTTCTTTCATAAGCGGGAGGTGGAGCTTGAGTGCGGGATCTCGACGAGCAACCTCGACAGTATCGTAGGCTTCTCGACAGCAGGCCCCGCAGCTAAGGCAGTCGAACTGCCCTTCATAACGATCGCAGGCGGGGAGAGCCTTGTCGATTCGAGCTCCTTCAGCCTGTCGGCAACGTAAAACGCTTGTTCCTCTTCCGCCTAGGTAGGACCAGGAACAATCGGAGCAGGTAGGGCTTTCGACAGGAAGGTCATCCGTCGGGAGCAGGGGAACTCCGATCTTGTGCAGCGGACGAGAAGGCCCGAGTGTTCTCAACAAGGAGTTGGAGGGAGCAGAACTACCTAGATAGGCTTCAGCTATTTTTAGTACCTGAGCAGTGGCACTGAGGGCTTGGTCTAAATGCCCGCGCCACGGTCTGCGATTTCGTCTCGTCCATGCAGCTCGGCCCCGTACGATGCTCTCTCGTTCGGACTCGTTGTGTTCTGCAAATGGATCGCTCCCGAGACTATCGTAGTAAGATCTAAAATCTGTGGTGGGACCGAGAAAGGCTCTGAGGCCGTAGGGGTCGAGTAGGGCAGCCTGAAGACGGATGCAGGCGTGCTCTCGTTCGTCGTGCGTGTTGTCTGTATTATTCAGTCCCCAATCAACCCAGCCAAAGCTTTGACTTCCCTGAACAAGGGAGTGACAAATCTCGTGAAAGATCATTTGTGCGAGACAATCATCGGGGTCCATGTCCTCTTGCGTGGCGACAAAGAGAGTGCCGCAGCCGTCGGTGTGGGCGTAGGTTGCAGAGCTACGTTTCACTTCAAGGCCCATCCGCAGAGCTGCGGAGGTCCAGATGGCATCGAGGGGGTCTTGATATCGATGTTCGATTGGACGGCTCATCATCTTGTCGCTTTGCATAGCCAGCTTCTGATTGAAGATCGAAATCAATCGTAAGTTAGCCCAAGAGAGCTAGTACCTCGTGCCGGAAGTCCGTGCCGGGTTTCACCAGACCCAACTGAAGTGGGGGCCTGATGAAACCCGCAATAGCCTCCCTATTTGCCCTCGGTACTACTTTTTGTCTCATGGGTACCAAAACCCGGCACGAAGTTCCGACCTTTGGTACTAAGGGCCGGGCTCTGCCGCGGTGGGGTGGGGGTCATCACTCCCAGTCAACGCCGAGGCTTGCTTCTACATGGGCTTTCACTATTAGACTAAGTCTAAAGTTTTGAAATTCGACCAACCTTTCTCTCTAGAGTCCCAGCTGCGCGAGGCGGGAATTTTTCCTTCACCTCAGCGCTTGGCGGTAGCAAGCGTGGTGCTGCATACCGACGCTCACCCCTCTGCAGAGCAGGTGATGGAGCAGATTGCAGGACTAGATCACCATGTATCTCGGGCAACCGTTTACAATACTTTAAATCTTTTCGTTCAAAAGCGACTCCTACAAGAGTTGGTGATTCGAGAAGGGCAACTTGTCTTTGATCCGAATGTGGAGCCTCATCATCACTTTTTCGATCAATCATCTGGGGAAATTTTCGATCTCTCAAGTGAAGAAGTCTCCATCTCCCTTGGTGAAAGGGCTCACGAAAAATTGAGTCGTTTTGCTATTGAGGATATTCAAATTGTGATCAGAGGACGTTGCAAAAGCTCACTTGCCCCGTGTCCTCCTCTTGAGAGTGCCAATTAGGTAAACTAGGCGCTTTTTAACAATTTATTTAACCGAAGTAGTCACCGGGCTGTGCAAAGTACGGCTTTCTACTTCATTTAGTCCAGGTGAAACTCACTCATTGTGTGAGCCACCATAGAATCTCATCAAGGAAAATTAAAAATGGGTGTATTAGTTACTCGTCAGGCTCCTGACTTTACCTCAACCGCTGTCCTCGCTAACGGAGAAATTGTCGACGAATTTACCCTTTCCAAGGAAATTAAGGGAAAGTACGCGGTTCTCTTCTTCTATCCAATGGACTTCACCTTTGTGTGTCCCTCGGAGCTTCTTGCCTTTGATCATCGTCTTGAAGAGTTCAAGAAGCGTGGCGTCGAGGTAATTGGTGTTTCTATTGACTCTCATCATACCCACAACGCTTGGCGTAAAACGGCGATTGATGATGGCGGTATTGGCGCGGTGGGTTACCCCCTCGTTGCTGATATGTCTCATGAAATTTGTCGCGCCTACGATGTAGAATTGCCTGACGGTACCAAAGCATTCCGTGGCTCTTTTCTTATCGATAAGGATGGAATTGTTCGTCATCAGGTTGTCAACGACCTGCCTCTCGGTCGTGACATCGACGAGATGTTGCGCATGGTGGACGCTCTGCAATACCATGAAGAGCACGGTGAGGTGTGTCCCGCCGGTTGGCGTAAAGGCAAGAAGGCGATGGCTGAGAATGCAGCTGGAGTGGCCGCTTACCTAAAAGAGAACGCCAAAGACCTCTAATTCTTAGACTCTCTCTTTTTAAGGGAGATCTTCGCCCCATGAGGCCGGTAAAAGGGCAGCGCGTACTAGCGTTGCCTTTTTTTATCTCGCCCTCAGCTTCCAGCGCGGTAGACTATTTCACGATGAAAAACCTACAAAAGTTCCGTATTTCCAATACTGCACGCACGCGACTTCTCTGTGCAATGGTCCTGGCCTTGGGATTTATTGTGAGCGGTTGCGTATCCTCCCAAGCAAAGCGCGAAGCCGAGCGGGAAAAGCTTGTGCCAGAGAAGACCCAAGAAAAGTCTCAGCAGATGCAAGGGCAGCAAGAACTCTATATGGATCAAATGGGATCGACGTCGTCGGAGCAAGCCGGAGCGCGGCACGATAACGCCGTACTGCCCAAAAAGAATCCCGACAGCGAGAGAGCTCGTTCAAAAAAGTGAAGAAGAAATTTTCTTGGGAGCCCCGTACCCTCTTTGCTCCGATGGAAGGAGTAACCCACCCACCATTGCGCGAAATGATGGCGAAACGTGGTGGGATTGGAGTGGTCTGTACCGAGTTTGTTCGAGTGACCTCCAATCCTATGGGGCGCTCCATTGTAAAAAAACATGTGGTTAGGCCCCCCCGGGGAGCTCTAAGCGTGCAGGTAATGGGCAACGATATCGCGCAAATGGCTGACGCGACCTCCCTGGTAACTGACGCCGGTGCCGATATCGTCGATATCAATTTAGGGTGTCCAGCGCCAAAAGCCGTACGAAAAGGTGTCGGCTCGGCCATGTTAAAGGACTTGCCTTTACTGGGGCGGGTGCTGTCAGCGATGCGTGAGCGGACCACATTGCCTCTATCGGCAAAAATTCGAGCTGGTTTTGATGATGCGTCTGATGTCTTGGAAGTCGCGCGAGTCGTCCAGGACTCGGGAGCCGACTTTATTGCTGTACATCCCCGACGCCGTGTTGATTTCTATCAAGGAGTTGCCGATTGGCGTATCATTGCTCTCTTGGCTCAAGAACTAGATATTCCAGTAGTTGGAAATGGTGATATTTGGTACGCCGCCGATGCTCAGCGTATGCGCAAAGAGACTGGTTGCGCGGCTGTCATGCTCGGTAGGCCCGCCTTACGCAACCCGTGGATCTTCTCTCAAATACAGGCATTGCAAGAGGGCAACGAACCGATTCATCCAAAGGGTGAAAATATTTGCGATCATATCCAAGAGCTTTCGGTAATTCTTGAGAATTCTTTTACTGAACGTTCCGCCCTAGGAATGTTGAAGGAGCAAACTCGTTATCTGGCGCGTGGGCTCTTGGCCGGAAGTGAGGAATTTCGAAAGAATGCCCTCAGATGCGCATCGACCCCGGAACTCTTGGACTTTTATTGCGCTCGCTTGGGTTCGCTTTCTGCCGACGAACTCGATTTACAGGCTCATGCGGGAAGTGTTGAAAGGTCTGGCTCGGCAATTGCAAACGCGCATGTTCCAGAGAAACTAGGCAAGAACTCTCAGGCTTGCGAAACCTAGAGAGCTATTGGTTTAGTCGAGAAGTTGAAGCGATTTTCCAAAGATTTACTAGCACTCGCCTCGTCTGAGTCGCGCCCCTACTTTCGTCTTCTTTGCTTACCCCTCTATTCAATCAGCGAGAGGGTGGGAGCATGGTTGATGCTTGGGGCCGTGGTGGTCAGTCTTCTATTGGCACCACGCGACGCCCTCGCCCAAGCGAATTACGAGGGCATTCAGTTGGGCGGACGAACGGCGATGATGGGAGGAGCGGCTGTTGTAGGGGGGCAAGATCAAGCCACGGCTTTTATTAATCCGGCCGGTATCACTCGTATCCCCGGTCAGTCTTTCTCGTTTTCTACGGTAACTCTCGATCTCAACTCGCGTACCATTGATTCCGCGTTGGATCCGTCGGGCTCGCTTCAGCTTTCGGACCCCTCATCTGGTGAGTTGAAGCTGCGCATCGTACCCAATACATTTTGCCTCTTCTTAGATGGCCCCGCAGAAGATGAACTCAGTCGACGCAGTCGTCATAAGTACGCGCTTTGTGCAGCGACGACGGAGAGGGAGGAGTTCTCTTTTACAGAAAATCGATCCGATAATTTGGGAGCAGATGGACGCCTCAACGGTATCGGTCACTCCACGCGTATGAGCTTTTTAAGAAGCACACTGGCGAGTAGTTGGGGACTTAGGTTAAGCCGCGACACAAATATTGGCGTGACCGCCCGAGTGGGCAATACACGATTGAAGGACAGCACCACTGCTACTGCCTACGCGAGTTCGGGGGGGACAGGCGAGGCTCAAATGGCTCAACTGGCCCGCAATGCGTGGAGTTGGGATACAAGTTTAGTCTTGGGTATCACCTCAAATATCTCCCGTGTGGTGACCGTGGGGGCCTCCCTGACCACCCCTTCTCAGCATTTGTTTGGCGAGTTTGTCGGCATGTCGTCGGTTGCCTCGAGTTTCTCCAAAGAATCGTTGATCTCACAGGAAGACGGTGACTTTCGCTACAATCAGCCCGGTAGCGTGCGCCTAGGGTTGGCTTTTACGTGGCCGCGTTTCATCTTGGAGGTGGACGGTAGTTTCTACGCGCCGCAGGCCCAATTAGCTCGGGCCAGTTTTGGTCAGGTGACAAGTGTGTTGACGGCTTCGGGGGAATTTTCAAGTCAGTCTCAACGAAATACCATTGCAGAAAAGGGGAAGGCCGTTACGAATTTAGCTGTCGGCATGGAGTATTTCATGGAGCCTGACTTTTCTGTCGTCGCTGGTCTGCAAACAGATTTTTCTGGTCTTCATGAACGTCAAAATTCCTTGCCTCAAGAGGTTCTCTTTCGTCAAAGTAAGGACTTGTACCATGCGTCTCTGGGAGTGAGTTCCTACGGCGAAAGGGGGCGGCTCCTTCTTGGCTTGCGAGCGCAGTACGGTGAGGGTAGTATATTGATAGCGGACGTTTCTTCGCGAACCCCCAGTCTAGTGGCTTTGCCCCAACATGAATGGGGGCTGAGCCTCGTGCTCTCGGGGCGTATTAGCTTTAGCAACGTACGCGATACGGCTGTGAGGGCGGCGACTCCGCTCACAAACCTACCGGATGTGTGGGAAGAATCCGAAGATGAGGATTCCGAAGCCGATCCGGAAGAGGAGACTCGATGACTCGTTTTCGACTTGGACTTCTCCTCTTGTTGAGTTCTTGGAGTGCGCAGGCTGGTGATGAAACCCGGTCTTCTACTTCTTTCAGTCTCCCGCCTGGCCGCGGTTGTCCGGTGGTCTGTGCCCCCTACGAGGCCTGTATTGAACAGCGCTGCGTTGAAACATGTCGACCAGGCTGTCGGCCAGGGGCCTATTGTAGCGCTTCTGGGGAATGTCTCTCCATTCCATCGACCGATGAGCCTCTTTTGACGGAGGCCGAGCAGGCCATGTTGGCGGGAGCTGAATCGCGAGATTCAAGGACTTTTGTGTTTGTTGATCTGGGGGGCATTGTGGGACTGGGGGCAAAGCTGGGGTTTGAAAAGGGGATGCAACATGCCCTACTTGCCCGCTTCACCTTGATGAACACCGGAATCATGACTCACGCTCTTTTTGCCGACAATCAATCCCTCCGATTTGAGTGGGGATTTGGAGCAAGTGTCGGTTACCGACACTATGAGGCTCGCTGGGGCAATCTACGTGGCTTTTATTATGGTGGAGGAGTGGACTATTCGGTCATGCGAGTGGTCGACAAGCTCGATACACGAGTGGGTCAGACCCACAGTTCAGTCGCCCCCTATGGTGAATTTGGGTACCGCTGGGTATTTGGGGTATTTGCAATCGGGTTTGGGCCAAGTCTCGCCCTGCGTTACCCTCTGGGTAGGGGGTTTCTCCCTGGCTCGGCTCCCAGCTGTCCTACTCCAGAAAGCTGTACCGAATCCCGTCGCCGTGGCGTCGAGGGTACTTTAGGGGTGGAGATCGGTTGGTTTCAATAAGTACTGTGCAGGTTATTCGTCGTTTGCTTTGTCTGCCGATCTCCCCGCTGGGATTCATTGCTCGCCCAAGTTCAGGTGATGTAAATGCGACACTACTAGCGAGAGAAAATAGTCTCGCAGCCGAGCCATTTTGTTGCTAGTTCGTGGCGCAATCTTCCGGCTTGGTGAAGGAAACGTTCCCACCTAGCCCCCATCCTCCCTCTAGCGAGAGCAAAAGAAATTATGAGCAAGATCAAGGTAAAGCCCGGCGTCATCACTGGTGCAGCAATGAAAGAACTTTTCGCTGAAATGAAAAAAGCGAAGGCTGCTATCCCGGCGGTGAATGTCATTGGTTCTCACAGCGCGAACGCTGCTTTGCAGGCGGCCAAGGAAGCTGGTTGCCCGATCATTATTCAGGTCTCGAACGGTGGTGCCATTTTCTATGGTGGCAAAGCCCTTTCCAACGAAGGACAGAAGGCCGCTATTGCAGGCGGTATCGCAGCTGCCCATCACGTTCGTCTGATGGCTAAGGTCTACGGCGTGCCCGTAATTCTTCACACCGATCACGCTGCAAAAAAGCTCCTTCCTTGGATCGATGGTCTTCTTGACGCTGGCGAAGAGTACTACAAAGCCAATGGCGAGCCTCTTTTCAGCTCTCATATGCTCGACTTGTCCGAGGAGCCTCTGGAGGAGAATCTTGATACCTGCGCAGACTACCTCAAGCGCATGAATAAGATCGACATGGCGCTCGAGATTGAGCTGGGCGTTACCGGCGGTGAAGAAGACGGAGTCGACAATAGCGATATTGACGATTCAAAACTTTACACTCAACCCAGCGAAGTTCTTGCTTCGTACGATAAACTCAATGACCTGGGACATTTCACATGTGCCGCATCTTTCGGCAACACCCATGGCGTTTACAAGCCTGGCAACGTGAAGCTCACTCCTAAGATTCTCGCAAACAGTCAAGCGGAGATCGTCAAAGAGCGCAAAACAGCCGAACAGCCCATCGACTTCGTATTTCACGGCGGCAGCGGTTCTTCTCCCGAAGAAATCGAAGAAGCTGTCGGTTACGGTGTGATCAAGATGAACATCGACACGGACACCCAATGGGCGTTTACCCACCCTGT
This sequence comes from uncultured Polyangiaceae bacterium, assembly GCA_964459035.1. Taxonomy (GTDB): domain Bacteria; phylum Myxococcota_A; class Polyangia; order Polyangiales; family Polyangiaceae; genus NIC37A-2. Next base: position 18,139 of record CAYWLO010000052.1, read on the forward strand.
TCAAGAGTACATGGATGGTAAAAAGGCTTATCTTCAGACTCAAATTGGCAATCCCGACGGCGACGACAAGCCCAACAAGAAGTACCTGGACCCCCGTGGTTGGACCCATCTTGGCGAGAAGGGCATGACTGCTCGTTTGGTCCAGGCGTTCACCGACTTGGGTGCGTCTGGTAAGTTTGAGATCTGCGAGTAATCCTCCTTTCAAGCTGATTGAAGAAAAGCCGGGCCCTAGGGGGCGCCGGCTTTCTTTGATTTTACGAGAGTAAGAAGAGCTCCTCCAATTCATGGATGGGGCGAATCGCCTCGGACCGAATCTAAAACTTGCCTGATACGTTGGGCCAATTGCACGACAGTGAAGGGTTTACGAAGAACCTCGGTGCCTCGGGGTACGAAACCTCTTTCGCCCAAGCGATCGTCAGCGTGCCCTGTCATAAAGAGGCAGGGTACATCCCGATGAGCGAGCACTGCGTCGCGAATGCGTGGCCCGTCTGCTCCAGGCAACACGACGTCGGTAAGAAGCATGTCCACGCACTCCGTCTTGGCGAGAGAAACCGCCATCGTCATTCCATCGGCCAAATGAACTGTGTAGCCCAATTGGGTAAGGGCATCGTAAATAAGGGAACGGACAGCGGGATCGTCTTCGGCCACCAGGATGCATTCGTCGCCGCGACTCATGTCCGTAGGTAAATCGGCGCGGGTGGCGGACTCGGGCTGTACACTATTTGTGGTTGGAAGAATGATTTCAAAACTACTTCCTTCATGAGGCTCCGAATCGACGAAAATTCGACCCCCATGCTGCTCGACAATGCCTCGAACTGAGGCAAGCCCTAGGCCCGTGCCTTTTCCGCGAGGTTTAGTCGTGAAGAATGGTTCAAATATTTTCTCGACGATAGAGGGACTCATTCCTTTACCATTGTCGGATACTTCAAGGGCGGCTTCTCTTTCGTTGACTTGGCGAGTTCGAATGGTCAAGACCGCATCGTCCCCCATCGCGTCCCGTGCGTTGCTCGCCAAGTTGAGAATCACTTGCTCAAGCTGACCGGGGTCTACCCGTACCATTCCAGCGCGAGAGTCGACGTTGACTTTGAGCTTCACTTTTTCTCCAACTAAGCGCTCGACCATTGGGATCGTCTGAGAGACAAATTCTGAGAGCGGAACAACTTGAACGTCTAATACTTGCTTTCGCGAAAGGGCCAGTAATTGTTTGGTAAGCCCGGCCGCTCGTTGGGCCGCGTCTTGTACGTGATTTAGAAATTTATGTGGTTGAGAGTCTTTGTCCAGTGTTCGCTGCACTAACTCTACGTAGGACATGATGGGGGTCAGTAGATTGTTGAGATCGTGAGCGGCCCCACCAGCCAGTTGCCCCATCGATTCCATTTTGTTGGCATGCTGCAGGGACTCGAGGGCATTGTGTTGCAGAGTCAGATCGCGCAAAACAACAATAGCCCCCTCTACGTGGCCCTGTTGGTTGCGTAAGGGAGCCCCTCCGACGTCTACGTGGCGCTCATTGCCGTCCGTCGTGACTAACTGAGGGAGGCGACCGTAGGGATCTGCCTGGCGCCCCACAGCAAATCGAATGGGATCATTGACAATTTTTTCCGTTTCGGGCGACGTGATTTCGAGATAATCGTTGAGGGGTTGATCAAGAGTATCCCATAGATTGATAGCAAGGAGTTTTTCGGCAGCAGGATTGAGATGGGTGATATTTCCAGCCATATCGGTCGTAATTACGGCGTCTTGAATTGCCATAAGCGTGGTGGCAACTCGGCGCTCTGTTTCTTCTAGAGTTTCCTTTGTGCGTGTCGCTGTGAGAATGTCTTTAGACAAAATCCAACTCATGACAGCGGAGACTCCGACCCAGGCGAATTCAAGAACATAGGGGTTGGTCAATTTCCCCTGAGCGACGAATGAGTCGTGCAGAACCGACAGCAGCAATGCCGTGCCCCCCAAAACTAGGGGTGTTGAGCGCTGTGAGCGCAATTTTATCACACCTTTGTCGAAGCGTATGGCCCCCCAGCCGGCCCAGACGCAGTAGAGGATCATGAGTGGAAGAAGGGCCTCGTGACTGCGCCAAAGGGGACCCAGTGCGAGTTCGTTGAACGATGCCGTTCCCCAGGGTGCTGACAGTTCTTTAGGAAGAGGTGTATCAGTTAAGAGTTGATCATATGGGTCGTAGCCCGCGTAAATGGCACTCAAGGGGAAAAAACTGAGAACAGCGAAACCCCAAGGTCGCGTGCGCAGCGAAACCTGGTCATTGACGAGGAGAATGAAGGGCATCACCAACGCCACCGCGCTCATAAATTGCACACGCTGACAGAACTCGGCCTCTACAAGGGGAACCCCTTGGTAGAGTTTAAGAGAAAATGCATCATAGCTCGTCATGCAAATGCATGTGAGCGAAAAATAGAGGTCAGATAGATGCTTACGCTTGAGAAAAAGCCAGAGGTGGTAGAGCCCAACATAGGCTGTAACAGAAGTGGCCATCGCCACAGGAACGGAAAGGGAGTTCATTGCAGGCTTTTAATAAAGCAGGAGTAAAGAGAGGGTGGGTGACGGCTCACAACGAGCAACACGGCATACTTCATCCAGAGTTGCCGCCAAACTCGAACTATAGGCTGGGAAGCCCATCACTCAAGGGAGAAAAACCCCAAAAATTGGGTTCTGGGGCCAAGCGCACGTGCATGCGTTCTTCTACTTTTTGACGAATATGACGCGCGAAGGTGACGAGCTCTGTCGCACTGGCCCCCGAGTGGGAGACCAATGCTAAGGTGTGTTTGGTGGAGAGCCCCACCGCACCACCGATGGAATATCCCTTTGGAAATCCCGATTGTTCGATAAGCCAGGCGGAAGGGATTTTGATGAGCCCTTTTTCTCCTGGAAAGTGTGGAGGAGGCGCGCCAAACTCTTGCGAAATTTGCTGAAAAATTGCCTCTGTGACTTGAGCGTTGACGAAGAATGATCCGCAACTTCGCGAGTTCTCATCCGCCGGATCGAAGACCATTGACTTTTTTCTCCTCAGATTGACCACGGTATCAAATACGTCTTGCAGCGAATGGGCGTCCCCTTGAGCCTCAAGTGTGCGTGAAAGCTCACCATTTCTGATACAAGGTCGACCGTCGGGCCGCAGGGAAAATGTTACTGTGAGCACAATGTACCGGTCTTTGGAGCTTCTCTTAAAAACACTGCTTCTGTAGCTAAATGCGCACTTTTTATTGGAGAGCTTCTTCACTTCCAAAGTGTTGCGATCAAGCACAGTGACCGATTGAATCGTCTGAGAAACTTCTTGCCCGTAAGCACCAACATTTTGAATGGGGGTGGCTCCTACCGAGCCCGGTATGCCTCCCAAACACTCAACCCCTGCAAAGTGAGCGGCAGTCATTTGTTGGGCGAAGTCGTGCCAATTCTCACCGGCGCCTACTGTCACCAGAACCACATCCCTTTTCGATCTCACCTCAATTCCCCTTAACTCGATCTTGAGCACAGTGCCCTGCACCCCAGCGTCCGCGACGACTAGATTACTGCCTCCCCCAAGGACGAAAAGAGGGGTTTCCTGGTCGTTTGTCTGGCGCACCGCATCGACAACGTCAGTAGTTTTCTGGGCCCGTACAAAGCTATTTGCCTCGCCCCCGAGTCCCATCGTGGTGTAGCGCGAAAGTTTGTGGTCCGGATGCACGAGTCTTAAATCTGCTGGGGCCGTTGTGTCTGTCTTTGCGATTGGGGGGGCGTCGCTCTTATGGGGCCAAGACATTTGACCGCGACGATTGAGCCTAGCCAAGAGTTCAGGGCTGAGATCTACTCCTTTAGCTCCAAGATGGTCCAGCCCCACTTGCTCAACCACTTCAATTAAAGCACTGGCACGCTCGGCAGGGCTGGCCCCAGAATGCAGTAGCACCAGGTTTTTTCCACGAATTCTGCAAAATCCCCCGGCACTATCTGGTGGGTTTTTGAAAGATTCGGTGCGAATTTCGAGGCCAGCCGACCGTAGAAGCGCGCTGAGTTCGTCAAAGAGGGACCTGGATGCCATGGCTCGGGAGTATGGTCGTAGTAGGCTCTGACCGCGAGCCGTGATAGACTCTTGAATGTATCCCACTACTGCCGGTGGTGGAGGCATCGTTGCCTCCCAGGAGCAGTGGGAATTTGAACGCGAGAGGGGCAAATGCCCAGCGGGCCTTGGACCCCCTCCCACACTAGAAAGAAAAAAATGACTTTTACCGAAGCAGCCGCGCACGTATTGCGGCTTGTAGGAAAACCCCTGCACTACAAAGAAATTACAGACGTTGCCATCGAGTGCAGCCTATTGAGCCACGTGGGTAAGAGCCCCGAGGTCACAATGGGCGCGCGCCTGGCTGCACAAGTCAAAAAAGCAGCCCAAGACAATCCGATTGTTCGCGTAAAGCCAGGGGTTTTTGCCCTGGGAGATTGGGACGAACAGACCGTAAAAGAGGGCCTTGCCGATCGCACACCGGCGATTGAACGCATGCGCAAAGCTGAAGAAGCTGCCAAGGTCGCTGCCGAAGAGAAAAGTTTGGCTGATGACTCCGCGGAGACCTCAGAAAGCGATATGGACGCCGGAGCAGATCAAGACTCTTCGGAACTCAGTTCTTCAAGTGGGGCTCACATTCCAGCGGTTGCTCCCATGGCCGTTCATCGAGAAATCGACGACGAGGATGTGCCCCCTGATGAAGTGGAGCAGCGTCGGGCGGAGCTTTCGGCAAGCGCTACTGCTCTTTTTGAATCAGAAGACGACGACGATCAGCCAATTTTTGGTACGCCAGAACCTATCGCTTCTCAATCGGAGAGCGAAGGGGACCGAGCTGACGGCAAGCGACGTCGTCGACGTCGTCGCGGCCGAGGACGTCGGGACGAAGAAGGCGAAGGAGAGATGGAAGCAGTCGGCGGTGGGGATGATCTGCCCCGATACACCGTCTCTGATGCCGAGCCCCAAGACCTACCCTTGCCCTTACCCGAGGAAGAAAGGGAGAGTCGTGTTCTTACCGATCTAGAGGGGGGAGAGGACCTGTCCGGTTCTTTGTCGGATGCTCTGGAAGTTGCCTTAGGCAGATACGATAGGGGGCGCGGGCCAGTCGCAGCGCAGAATCTCGCCGACTCCTTGCGTCGTAAATACCGTGGTGATCTTGCCCTCAATGGGGCAGGGGTCGTCGCGGCTGCTTACGCGGACAACCTGGCGGCTGAACGCTCTAGGGGCACACCACGATTTCGCATTTCTGGTAGCAAAATAGCGCTCACGGCTTGGTCTTTGGATCGTAGGGCGCTGGACCGCCACCGTGCTTTGAGCCGTGCAACGGAGCAAGTTCGAGAGTCCACTGTGCGTGCTCTCTCGGACGAACTACGCCGTTTACCTCAACGGGCCGTCGGAGAGTTGATCACAGTCTTGCTTGATCGCATGGGAGTCGTTGAGCTTTCTTCAGTGCGGCGTCCCGGGGCCCATGGTTCCGAGCTTCATTTAACCGGCATTGTTCGCTCCGGTGGGCTCGATTTGCGAACGGGCGGCGTTATGCGCATGATCACAGCTATTATGATTCGCCGGGACGGAAAGGACATTGGTCGTGAGCGAGTCACCGAAATTCGCGGAGCCTTGCATCATTATGGCCCAGCAGTTCAAGGTTGGCTGATCTCCACAGGTCAGGTTTTGAGTGGCGCTCGCGAAGAAAGTCAGGCTCAAGGGGCAAGCCCCGTGACTTTAAGTGGACGTCACGAACTTGCTGAATTATTGGTAGCCTATGGCGTGGGGGTGCGCACTCATCAGGTAGAGATACCAGTTCTAGACGTCGAGTTATTCGAGAATTTACAAGGACGTTGATGCCTGTTTGGTTCCCGCGGGGGGCGCTTGCTGGCGCCTTCATGACCGTCGTTTCTGGCTGTCGTGGTGCCCCGCGTGTCCAATATGCTTCCGTCGACGCGGCCTTGGCGCGCGTTCAGGTTGATACAGAATGCAGTCGGTCTGTTGAAGGCGACGCTGACTTGGTGATCTCAGGTCCTCTTTATTCTATGCGAGGCAAGCTGCTCTATCTTGCCTCTGCCCCGAATAAGTTGCGCTTTGATATCTACAGCTCTTTTGGAGTGACATTGTCTACGCTCACGAGCGACGGGCAACGTTTCTCCCTCTATAGCTTGGACGAGAACAGCTTTTGGTACGGTCCGTCAAAAACGTGCAATCTGCGTAAATTCACTCGGATTCCCCTACCTCCTTTTGCGTTGGTCGAACTCTTACGAGGGCGCCCACCCATTTTGCTCCACCAAGACTCGGACGCTAAAATTCGATTCTCTCGACCCGTTTTTTCTCGCGGATATTACGTAGTGGACATAGGGAGTAAAAATCAGGCATCTCAACGTCTGACTTTTGAGGTTCCAGAAGAAGATTGGGAGAAAGACATTGCAGATCAACGGCTGAGGCTACGATCTGTCAGGGTTGAACAAAAGGGCTCGCTTCTCTACGAAGTGGAGTTGAGCGAATATCGCCCGGCGCGCCGAACCATTCAAAAACTCTCCAAAGAAGAGTTGGAGATGGGGATTGAGAGCCTGCCCCCCAGTGGGCCTTCATGTTCTGCTGAACTTCCAGGAAAACTAAAATTTTCTATTCCAGGTACAGGCCATAGCTTGTCCATTGAGAACCACGAAACTTCCCATAATCCCAGTATTTCAGCTCTATCGTTTACTCAGGCTCTCCCAGGGGGAGTGCGCAGCGAATATTCTGACTGCAAGGATTAAGTCAGCCCTCTCAATTGATTGTTCACGGGGGGCTCCCTGAGGAGCACCCCGTGGTACGCTTGAGCCCATGAGCAAAGATCTTGCCCCGGGCCTTGCTCGCGCATTGGCCGAGCCCTTAACTGGCAATATTCTTGGGCTGCCTGCCGCAGATTCTGCCGCAACCGATGGGGCCGATATCGTGTTGACTGGCGTGCCGAGTGACGCTGGTGCGGACGGACGTTTGGGAGCGGAACACGGCCCCCAAGGCTTGCGTGATGTTTCTTGGACATTTGGGGGGCATAGTCACGCCCTGGGCAGGGATATTTTTGATGAGCTTTCGGTTGTTGATGGCGGGGACCTTCCTTGTACCCAAGACGATCTTGCCGGTCTGCGAATTCAAGTGCAGGAGCGTGCATATCGTTTGGCTCGAGGAGGGCAAATTCCTGGATTTTTTGGAGGCAATCAATCGCTCACTTTGGGAGCTCTGCGGGGTATTCAGCAGGCAAAGCGTCGTCCAGTGTCCCTTCTGCATTTGACACCATCGTTGGGCTTTCGCGCCCATGCTCAAGGAGAAACCTGCACCATAGCCCAGGCCCATGCAGAAGGACTCATTAAAAAAGGGGGCGCCCTACAAATTGGGGTACGCGGCCCCTGTTATGATGGGCAGGAATCCCAGGAAGCATTTCGGGCAGGGTTCGAACGGTTATCAATTGATGAAGTACGCTGGGATATTCATGGTTCAATGGAAACTGTTCGTGGTTTTTCGACTAGCCTCTCTCTTTATGTGAGCGTCGATCTTTCAAGCTTAGATCCCAGCGTTTGTCCCGGAGTGACCAGACCAACGCCCGGGGGGCTCAGCGCGTGGGAGATGCAGCAGGTCCTGCGCTCGCTTGTTGGGGCCGATATCGTGGGATTTGATGTCGTTGGGCTCTCACCTGCGTTTGACTCTGCCGAGCTAGCGGCTGTCGTGGGGGTGGGAGTATTGCACGAATTGTTGGTCGTCATAGCCGAGAGTCGCGATAGCGCTCGCATTAGCATTGTGGGCGGGAGCGCAGGACGCACAAGTGCCTAAGTACTAGGTGCGGGGCGTGAGACCGGTGCCCGTATCTCTCATCGTCTTCTTTCTATCGAGCCAAGAATCAAGCGCCTCTCGAATAAGTCGAGGCTCGTCCGTGATGATCGCGTCAATTCCCCACTCAGCAAGTAGACATGCTCGGGCTGGATCATTGACTGTCCAGGCGTTGACCAAGGGAGAGTTCTTTCGAATTCTCTTGATTAGCTCTGGGTTGAGCAATACCTCTTCTGGATGAACCGCTTTGGCTCCTAAGAAGCGAGCCGGTAATAGGCGTTGCATGACCTTTTGCGAGGAGTCAAAGAGCAAAGCTGTTGGTATTGTTGGCAGACTGCGCGCGAGTTTTTGCACAATGAGAGGGGAGAAGCTGGAAAGTAAAAGTCCGCGCCCACCGTGCTTGCGAATTTGTGAGGAAACTTCATCGGCCATCCATTGAGGTGCTGGAACATCACCCTTCAACTCGATATTTACTCGAGCGTCAGTTGTTTTTTGAAAGTCGAGAACGTCACGGAGTGTGGCTAAGTGCTCTCCATTTTGTTTCTTTACATCCAGAATCTGTGCGAAGGTGAGCGAACTGAGAAGAAGAGGTTTTTTGTTCGAGCTGCTCTCGAATTCATCATCGTGCCCCAATAGGACAACCCCGTCTTTACTCATGCGTATATCAATCTCGACACCATCGGCTCCTTCGCTGAGTGCCGTTTGCATTGATGATATCGTGTTTTCTGCGGAAATATTGCGCGCTCCGCGGTGCCCAAGCACATAAGGACGAGCATGAGGGGCACGAACGTAGAGAGAAAGAAAATTGTCGGTGCCTTGGTTCATGGCAACTGGGGCTCTTCAGGACTTTGAAGGGTATCGACAATAGAGCCTGCAATTTCGAGGGCGCGGGAGATCTCATCGCGCTTGAGGGAGATAGCTCCGACCACGGCGTGTCCGCCTCCTCCAAACTTCGCACAAATATGTCCAATGTTGACGTCCAGACTTTTCCCGCACCAAGGATTAAAGCCCACCGAAATTTTCAGACAGCGTTCGGTGAGTGTGACGAGAACAGAATAGTGTGTCTCAGGGAACCTCCTGTATTGAACGAACTTGAGAAACGACTTGGTTTTCTGATCTGTTAGATCGACAAAGGCTACGCGTCCCCGAACTTGTCCGCGACGCAAAACGTGAGCATCGTAAGCCTCAAAAAGCGGTGCAAGTTGAGTGTAATACTCTTTTATGAAGGGAGAACCGGCAAGCGTTACGAGCCCTTCGTTGCGTAAGATGGGGAGGGCGCGATTTAAAAATTGCTTGCCAGAAAATTTTTCGACTACGGCACTGAGACGCATGACACCGTCGGTGCGAGCAATGGCTTCTTCGGCGCTCTTGAATTGTGCCCCATCAATTTTATCTGCCCATTGAATCAAGTCGCTATAATTTTCAAGATCGACTCCCCAATGCTCTTGTGTGTGCCGCGCGATCAGCGAAGCTGCGCTCACAGCTTGGGGTGACCAGACGAACTGCTCGGGGTTGAGCGCTCGTTTAGCCTCAAAATGTCGTTTAGCTGCGTCATCTTTGAAGGCCGTTCCATGGTGGTCAAAATAGAAGTCGAGGGGCGTTTCGTTCACATAACGATAGTCCAATAGGGCGTTGAGAGCGCCGTTGAGGCGGGGCGGGCTTGAGTAACCGGGGCCGTACCCGCAGGGGAGATACTCAAATCGCTTAATTCCGTCTCTTTGGCTCAGGGCTTCGGAGAAGAGGGCCGCGCTGGCCAGACCATCAAAGCAATGGCTGTGGGTTGCGCAAACGCAACGAGGATTCCCGCTCATCATGCCTCTTTGGCTAAGGAAAACTCCAGGTCTTCCCCTTCGCAAGCGTCAAGGAGACTCGCTTCTAATTCTTCAGGCAGCAGGGGGGGAGGCAGCACGATATTGGCGTCGAGAATAAAAAGAGGCGTGCCGGTCAATGGTGCATTTCCAATATGGGTCTTCATGAAAATTACATTGACCTTCTTTTTAGAGAAAGCTTGAGTGATGAGCTCAACAATGCCGATACGGTCGGTCCCTGAAACATGTACTCGGTAGATTGCGTCCTGGGAGGGACGACTTGTTTGTGTGCTTTTTATAAAACACACCAGCCCAAGCGCGGACTGCATGAGTGGAATCGACTCAGTTATCCTCTGCAGAATTTCTTCGTTGCCGGTGACCAACATCAATGCCGCGAATTCACCTCCTAATTTACTCATCTGAGTATCTTCGAGGTTTCCACCGAGCGCGCGAATTCGAGATGTTACCTCGTTTACCAGTCCGGGGCGGTCGCGCCCTATGGTCGTGAGGACCAGGCCGGGGCGAGAGTCTAGAGGAACTGGGGGCGTAGCTTCGCTGCTCTTCGTCATGGTTCTACGGTGTACCCGCGGTGCTCTTGCGCCGCAAACCCCGCCCAGAGGCCACTCAGAGTGCCTGGGGGTGAAACCCCTGCGCGCTCGTGGCACACTAGTACCAAAGGTCGGAACTTCGTGCCGGGTTTTGGTACCCATGAGACAAAAAGTAGTACCGAGGGCAAATAGGGAGGCTATTGCGGGTTTCATCAGGCCCCCACTTCAGTTGGGTCTGGTGAAACCCGGCACGGACTTCCGGCACGAGGTACTAGGTAATGGGTGAATCCACGTATTGTCTAGTGCGCGGGCAATTACTCCTGGAGCTCGGGGGAGTTGTGCGGGGACAGAGTTGACTCTTAAAATCGATCGCGACCACGCGCGTTTTCGGGATATTGTGCGGGGGCGTATTCGTAAGGGATTGCGCGACTACATCTCTCAAGGAGAGATGATGGCCAAACAGGGAAAGAAAACTGTCTCCATACCCATTCCACAAATTGAAGTTCCTCGATTTACCTTTGGGGAAAAAGAGCAAGGAGGAGTAGGTCAGGGCGATGGGCAGCCTGGAGATCCCGTGGGAGGTAAAGAAGCTGGCGCAGGGAAAGGGGAGGCCGGTGAAGGGTCCGCAGAGCACGCGCTGGAGGTTGAAGTGACTCTCGACGAACTTGCGATGATTTTGGGGCAAGAGCTTGCTTTGCCAAATATCGAAGAGAAAGGCAAAAGCCGAATACAGAGTCCAAAGAGTAAATACACAGGCATTCGGCGCGTTGGGCCTGAGTCCCTGCGGCATTTCAAGCGTACTTACAAAGAGGCACTGCGTCGATCCATTGCCTCGGGTACCTACAATCCAGAAAGCCCTTTAATTGTGCCTCGTCACGAAGATAAGCGCTATCGCTCATGGAAGGTGGAAGACCAACCGGACGCAAATGCCGTGATTGTTTACATGATGGACGTATCCGGTTCTATGGGCGACGAGCAAAAGGAAATAGTTCGACTAGAGAGCTTTTGGATAGATACGTGGCTGCGTAAACAATATGATGGTATTGAGAGTAGGTATATCATTCATGATGCTGTGGCGCGTGAGGTGTCCAGGGATACTTTCTTTCATACTCGCGAGTCTGGTGGTACAATGATTTCCAGTGCGTACCGTTTGGCATTAGAAATTATTCAAAAAGACTATCCATCGAGCGAATGGAATATATACCCTTTTCATTTTTCTGACGGAGACAACTGGTCAGCAGACGATACGATTTTATGCATGAATCTTTTACGCGATGAACTTATACCTGTGTCCAATATGTTTGCGTATGGCCAGGTACATAGTCCTTACGGCTCGGGGCAATTTATACGGGACTTGCGAGAGTCTCTCGCTGACGAAACAAAGGTTGTATTGAGCGAGATTAAGGACCGTGATGAGATTGTGCGAAGCTTGCAGGACTTTTTGGGAAAGGGGCATTGATGGTGGGTAATTCAAGCTTTCTCAAGCCGTCGAGTTTGCCCCGGTATCTACGCGAAGAGCAAATGAAGGTAGAAAAGGCAGCCCGTGCTGAGGGGTTGGACTTTTTCCCCACCGAGTTTGAGATACTTTCCTATGATCGTATCAATGAGATAGCCGCCTTTGGAGGCTTTCCTACTCGCTACCCTCATTGGCGCTTTGGCATGGAGTATGAACGTCTATCAAAGAGTTATGAGTATGGCCTGTCAAAGATATATGAGCTTGTAATTAATACCAACCCTTCCATTGCCTACCTTTTGGAGGGAAATAGTCTTACAGATCAAAAGTTGGTCATGTGCCACGTATACGGTCATGTGGACTTTTTTAAGAACAACTTTTCTTTTAGGAGCACAGATCTCAATTCCCTCGGCGAAGTTGTTGGGACGGAGCTTAAACGGGGAGCTGACTATGATCCAAACCGCCGCTGGATAGACAAATTGGCGAACCATGGCTCGGTAATTCGTCGACTGCAGGCGCGCCAAGGGGTGGAGACCGTTGAGACCTTTATTGATGCTTGTTTGAGTCTAGAAAATTTAGTTGACCCTCAAAGTATGTATGTGCGCCGAACAGAAAAGAGCGTGCACAAAAATGCTCTAGAGACTCATACAGAGGAAGATCCAAGATTACCGCAGGAACCAGAAGTTCCCAGGCTGAAGTCAAAGGATTACATGGAGAACTTTATCAATCCTGGGGATCAAATTGATGCCCAGCGGGAGCGACTAAAGTCTGAAGCGGCTCAAGCAAAGGAGGCGTACCCCGCTCACCCCGAGCAAGATGTTCTTCTCTGGCTCTTGCGAGAGGCCCCATTAGAAAAGTGGGAAAGGGCAGTTCTTACCATTATTCGAGAAGAGGCGTATTATTTTTTGCCGCAAATGCAGACAAAAATAATGAATGAAGGGTGGGCAAGTTATCATCATTCACTACTAAGGAGGGTGGTCGAATTTAACTTTACAAGAGGTTGCCTTTGTGATCTTAG
>CAYWLO010000053.1:0-30717 GCA_964459035.1 uncultured Polyangiaceae bacterium
TTTGTCTCATGGGTACCAAAACCCGGCACGAAGTTCCGACCTTTGGTACTAGGTTTAGCTATATCTTTGTAGTCATATTAAAAGAGGCAGAGCGACCGAACACGACTTCCGGAAGACGAAGTGCCCCTAGGGGGAAGACGAAGTGCCCCTAAGGGGCTGCCTTGCCTTGACGAACTGCGCCATGAAATTGAGCGGAGATCATCGTCTTGACGACCACGCTCGCCGCCGCCAACCCGAAGGCTCCCGTTACGAAGGACGCTGTCCCGTCGATGCGCGCCCGGCGCTCGCAATCGTGCAGGCCATTGCTGCCCCCGGGACAGACGCAGCGAAACCCGACGCCCTTGTCGTAGTTCAATTCTGCGGGAGCAACCGTTTCCTCAGGGCTAAAAACGGCGGATATTCCCAAGGGTTGGTTCTTTCCAAAAGAAAGACCGTGGTGCTGACGTAATATTTTGCGCAAGGCGGCAGCAAACGCATCCTTATAGGTTTCGCTCAGGTCGGCCACTCGAATTTGCGTAGGATCCATGCGTGCAGCAGCTCCCATAGAAGACACAACTGGTATGCCTCGCTTGAGACATGTAGCGAGCAGATCGGCCTTTGCACTTAGATTATCTATGGCATCAACAACAAAATCTACTTTACCCTGCAGTATTTCATCGCGATTTTCTGGATTGTAGAATTGAGGAATCGCTTCGACTTGGCTCGTCGGATGTATCAGTCGAAGGCGCTCGGCCATTACGTCTACTTTTTTCTTCCCAATCGTACCCTGCATTGCGTGCATTTGCCGATTGGTATTGGTGATGCAAACTCGATCGAAATCGACCAGCCCGAGAGACCCGACACCGCTTCGGGCAAGGGCTTCTGCGGTGAACGAGCCAACTCCCCCCACCCCGATAATCAGCACACGACTAGCCATCAACTGATGGAGTCCTGGCTCAGAAAATAGGCGAGCGGCACGATCGAATCGGCGATGGGTTCGGTAAACCACTTCCTCCTCGTCCAATCCATCCACGCTGACTCGCGACGAAGAGGTATCAATTTTTTCCGCGGCTGGGCCGAGGGGGGTCGGCAGCTCTTCTCTCTCATCACGCGCGATCGGCAATTCCATTCTTGAGGACTTACACTCCTTGCGAGGAAGGTCGAGGGAGGCTGAGGGAAATTACCCCAAATTTTTGATTTGAAAGAGGCTTCTCGCTTGTTTATCACTACAAAATGCCACTTCTGAGGGGGTCACGTGGCGCAATTGCGCCACGCACGCGCAAACAGCGAGTAAATCTACGGGTCTTGCCTTTGTATGAGAGTTCCAAATACGCTGATCAGGTGCATCGGTCTCGAGAACAAAGGACTCCAGAGGTAACTCGCAAACAGCGTTGCGCAGCTTTTTACGCTGGGGACGAGTTACCGCTGGCCCAATGCCTAAAAGAGCTCCCCGTGCAATGAGAGCCTCCCCCCATTGCACGCTGCCTCCAAAGCCATGGACCACTGCCCCCGCCCGGGGCATGCCTACACGAGCGATGGACTGAAGCAGCTCAGAGCGCGCCCCGACCTCATGTATCACAATAGGCAAATCGAGTTCATGAGCGACTTGCAATTGGGCTTCAAATAATTTCTGTTGAACTTCTAAAGGAGCCCCTTTACCCCGATGCAAACCGCACTCTCCAATCGCTATAGAATCTAGCCCCACACATGCTTCTGCCAACTGAGAGCATAGTTTATCAATATCTGTTTTGGCCTCGGACCAATAGGGATGCAGCCCTGCACCGAAATAAATACTTGGACTACAGTTAGCCTTTCCTGGTGAGGTCACCTGGCCTGGTGAGAAAAGGGAAAACTCCCCTTCTAGCAGTCGCTTCCTCAACTTTTGCAAGGTGAGCCATTGATTGGGAAAGCACCCAGGAACAAACCAACCGCGCACTCCCCTTACCCAAGCTTCGGAAAGATGATGTCCGAGCTCTGAGGAGAGGGGTTCAAAGTCTAGGTGGCAATGAGAATCAAACACCGAACCCTTGCATACCGCACCCCAAGGCTTGGAACCTGAGTTTCAAGAGAGAACTTTCAGGCGCCGCTCTGGAAATCCTTGTTTGCCGTAGCGCTCGGGGGTGACCTCAAGACTACTCGGCATACTTCGAGCGACCGGAGCTGGACTCGCGCTCCAATCATCAAAATCGTCAGCGAGGGGACCAGGCAATGTGGGTTGTAAGGTGCGCTCCAACAACTGAAAATCGTGACGAGCTTCGAGGTGTAAGGGCAGCCCTCGCTCTGGTCCTCTCTCTCGAAACCAAGTGCGCACCGCCTCCACGTTGCAAATCAGAACGTGATGTTGAGGATCCGTCTTCGCTGCTGTCATGAAGTATGCCTTCATTCCCTCTAAATCTCCACGCCGATGGCAAATGACCGCCAGATAATTGTACGCCAAACCTGGCACAGGATAACCCAATTCGATTGCCTTCAAGGCGTGCTTTTCGGCCTCATCCCAGCACTCTTGCCGGAAATATGCCCCGGCAACATCCAGATGCGCGGCATGATAAGCACCGACCCGCTCCAGTATTGCGAGCGCAGTTGGAATGTCCTCGAGATAATGTTGCTGCACCCCGCGGTGCTCTCTGAACCAATTGCTCAAGACTTGAGTTGTGCGCTCGTCGGCGTCAAAAGGAGTCTTAAACTCTTGAAAGTCTTCATCAAAGAAAACCTCCTTGGAGAGCCAGCCAGCTTTTACAGCGTCCTTGAAGTCAACGGTGCCGGGGTAAATGCTCAAGCAGCTAAATACGTATTGATGAGGCAAGGCAATGTCTAAGAACGCACGGGTTTCTTCGAATGTTTCGACAGTCTCACCACGGTTACCTAACATCATAAAATAGCGCACCTGAATCCCAACTTCTTTGGCTAAATTAGTCGAAACGACAATTTCCTCCGCCGTGATCTTTTTATCGATATTTTCAAGAATTGCGTTTGAACCGGACTCCACTCCCAAACTCAATCGCTGACAACCAGCTCGTCTCATTGCAAGCAATAATTCTGCGTCCAAAACGTCCACACGCGTATCACAACTCCATAAAAACTTGAGGCCGCGCCGCTCGATTTCTTCGCAAATTTGTAGAGCGCGTTTTTTGTTGGCTGTAAAAGTATCGTCCTTGATCTGAATCATGCGAACGGTCAGCTTTTCTAGGGCTTTTTCCATGGAGTCGACGGCGTACTTTACCGAATGGCCCCGAAAACCCCGTCCCCACGTTGTCTCCGCCCCACAAAAGGTACATTGCCACGGGCAACCTCGTGACGTCATCATTATATGAGTAGCGAAATAGTTTTGTGGTGGAGACAATTCGTCTAACTTGCGCAATGAGGGACGACTCTTGGCAATATGAACTGTTCCTTCGGCGCGATATGCCGAGCCAGCTATACCCGTCGTTCTTTCTCCCTTCTCCAATCTTTGCAAAAGCTCCAAGAATGTGGCCTCGCTCTCTCCCAAGGTTACGGTGTCTATCGATTGAACTCTCTCCAAGATCTCAGAGGCAAAGGGGGTCGCGTGGGGCCCACCTACAATAATATGTGTTTGCCCATGAGCCTCTCGAATGGCATCCGCCATCATGAAGACCCCCCGCCGATTTGCGGTCCAGCAGCTCATGCCAAAAAGGTCTGCCTTCAATGCGCGAATTACTCGCAAAGCCTCGCTCCACTTGTAGGCGGAGAGATTCATCACCTTCACCTGATGTCCGGCGTCAATTGCCTCGGAGGCTAGGGTGAGCAATCCATAGGGAATTTGGTAAAAGTCGGCGTCCAAGTCTCCTTCGGCAAATTCAGCTGGGGGACCTTCGACTGAAGAATAGGGGGGCTCGCTGGGCCCCGCAATTTTCCATGGTGGTGGATAAAGCAAGGCAATGCGCATTGTCCTGTTTAGCCCACACAGCCCCTTCCACCAAGAAACTGCACCCCGAGACGAGCCGCCCTCGACTTTCCCCGTGCCAGGTCATTTGTCCGGGAGAGTGTCCGTTTCGGACAAATGACCAAGAATTTTTCATTCCTGGTGAAATTTGTTTGACCGCTTGAAGCTACGATAACGAAGACATTCTAGCATTCCGCCGAATTCGCCCCTGCAGTACCTGAGATGGCACAATAAGTGCTTAGGAGAGGATTATGCTACCCGCCCCTGAACACATCACCATTGCTTACGACGGCTCTGCCCTCAGCGAGTTGGCCTTGCATGATTGCATGCGCCAAATGCAACACGGCGCCTACTCAATGGTCCACGTTGTCTGCGTTGCAGAAAAGCGTGGACCCATGGTGCAGCTTCCCACGGGGGAAGTTCTCACGCCCTGGGGCGCACTAGAGACTCTGCGACAGGTAGTCGGTATACTCGCAAAAAACTGGAAATTTACCCATCCCATGATTCGCTTAGTCGTACATTTACGCACAGCTGACCCAAGTAGCGAGAGCATCGCCAAGGCGGTGGTGGACCTGGCATATCGCTACCATACGGACAAAATCAGTGTCGGAATGCACGGAACTCTCGAGTCCCACAAAAATAGAGTTGGCTCTGTAGCCAAAGAAATTTTACAGCTTTCAGATCTCCCGGTTAGCCTCAAAACTCCCCTATCTCCCCATCTTGGGCAGAAAATCAATCTCATGAGATGGGCCTACGTATTTGGTGGCAGCGCCCTGCGCCACAACAAACTCTTGCAGGGCTCCACCTCCTACGCCTCAGCGTAGGCCCGATCATACCGTTCAATAACTCGCCAAAAATTTGCCATCCCCTCCCTCGTGGGGATACCAATTTACATTGTGAAACATCCCCTCCCTCGTGTGAGCCAGGTCAACAGGCGCCAGAAGTGTGACCACAAGCTAGGACTGTAATGAACAGGCAAGTCGATGTAGAGTCCTTCCATGCAATTGCGCACTGAGATTGAGATCGATGCGCCACCTAAGATCGTGTGGCAAATCCTGGTCGATGGCTCTTCCTATCACGAGTGGAATCCATTCATCACGACGTTAACAGGTGAGTTGGTCGAGGACTCTGTCATCAATATCGTGGTAAGCCCTCCCGATGTATCGGACTTGCGCTTTCGTCCCCGGGTCCTGGTAGCAAAACCAGAAAAGGAGTTGCGGTGGCGAGGGAACATGTTCGCTGATGTATTTTTTGTCGGCGAGCACTATATTCAGCTCACGGATTTAGGGGGAAATCGCACCCGCGTACGCCATGGTGAAGACTTCAAAGGCTTCTTCTTGAAGTTCTTGGGCCGACAAATGACCGCCACCGCTCGGGGATTCGTCTTCATGAATCAGGCCCTAAAAAAACGGGCGGAGGCCATGAAGAACGATCAATCAGCCTCCACTGTGCACGATGCCTCCTAAAAGACAGCAAAAAGAACTCACGATATAGGCCCTGGGCCCCAAAAAGAGTTTACCCTTGCTAGAGTAGGGGTTTTTTCCCTATCTTGCCCCGACGTCCCCGAGCTGGGCGTCAGAGTCATGAAGGAAATTCCAGAGCATTGCCAAACTGAATCCCTCGTTCGCGTCCGATTTTGCGATACGGACATGATGGGCGTGGTTCACCACTCAAACTACATCAAGTATTTTGAACTCGCACGCATCGAGTACTTGCGCCGTCGAGGGCTCAATTACGCCTCGTGGGTCAAGATGGGATTTCACCTACCGGTGATATCTGTCGACTCGTCCTTCAAGTCACCGGCCTATTTGGACGATCTTTTACGAGTGGAGGCCCGCCTATCCATTCTATCACGGGTCAAAGTGGGTTTTAGTTATCGCGTTCGTAGAATGGTGGATGGCAAGTTGGTTCAAATTGCCAGCGGCAATACCTTGCTAGCTTGCGTCGGTGATGACCACCGCCCCTTGCGTATGTCCAAGGAGGCGGAGCAAATCATTCTGTCGGCGGAGATTTCCCCCTCCTCTGACTCGGAAGATCTCTTGGACGCCTCAACAAACCAACGCGCAATCAACGTCTAAAGTTCGGCCTCGCCCCGACGGAATTTTACGTATCTCTGCTAAAATCCTGCCGAATTTTTCTTTCCCTACTTATCGCGACGACGTGTTGAACATGCGTCCTCCTGTACCTCGCTCGCCAGGGCGAAAATAGCTCAATATGAATTCGCCCCTAAAAAGCCGCGCCTCAGGCATCCTCCTCCATCCTACCTCATTGCCGGGACCATTCACCCACGGCGATATAGGACCAGCGGCGCGCCGCTTCATAGATTTTCTCAATGCGGCGGGGCAAACTTGGTGGCAAATGTTGCCCATCCACCCCATCGGGGGGTGCGACTCGCCCTACGATAGCCCCAGCGCTTTCGCAGGATCCGATTTACTGATCAGTCTAGAAGATCTTTGCCCCCTGCAGCTCTTAAAAACAGAGGAGTTGCGCTCCCTGCCACGGCCCTCTCGTCCCGGCCATGCGGATTTTCAGACAGGTAAAAGACAAAGAAAACCACTTCTTCTTTTAGCGCACAGTCGATTTCAGGAGAGTGCAGACGAGCATTTACAACTCGCCTACAAAGAATTTCTCGCAAAAAACGATGCTTGGGTCTGGGACTTCGCACTTTTCACCGCCCTGCGCGAAAAGCAGGAGATGCGGTCTTGGGTTGACTGGCTCCCAGCTCTACGGCGACGAGAGCCCGAGGCTCTTCAAGTTGCCCACGAAGAGAATCAAGAAGAAATTCGCTTTCAGGTGTTTTGCCAGTTTCTTTTTCACTACCAGTGGGCCCAATTGAAAACCTACGCTCACGAGCGACAGGTACAGCTCATGGGCGATATTCCTATGTTTGTCTCGCACGATTCGTCGGACGTTTGGGCAAACCAAGAAATGTTCCACCTCGACGAGGACGGACACCGTACGGTACAAGCCGGGGTACCCCCTGATTACTTTAGCGAAGACGGTCAGCTTTGGGGCAATCCTTTGTATCGCTGGGAGGTCATGCGGACCAATGGCTATGGCTGGTGGATAGATCGCTTGCGACGCGAACTAGATAAATTCGATGCGGTGCGTCTCGACCACTTCATTGCTTTCTCTAGGTATTGGGAGGTTCCTATGAACGTTACGACCGCTAAAGACGGGCGCTACGTAGACGTCCCCGGCCATGACTTTTTAGAAAAGGCTCGAGATGCCCTGGGCGGTTTACCCTTTGTGGCCGAAGATTTGGGTACTCTCACCCCTCAAGTCGAGCAATTGCGAGATCGATTCGCCCTACCGGGAATGAAAATACTGCAATTTGCGTTTGCCCACGGAGCCGAATCCTACCTTCCCCACCAGCACCCCCCCACAAGTGTTGCCTATTTGGGTACTCACGATAACAACACAACACGAGGCTGGTACGAATCACTACTGGCTCTTGCCTCCGAAGATGCCGGCGATGCCGCTAGTGCTCAAGAGCAGCTCACACGCCTGCGCGGTTACACAGGTGTTACTCGAACCTCTGATGTGTGCACCCAAATGATTCGAGCTCTCATGTGCTCACCCGCCACAACGGCCATGCTCACGATTCAAGATTTACTCGACCAAGGTTCAGAATATCGCATGAATATTCCTGGTGTCGCTGATGGCAATTGGAACTATCGACTCCCCGCCGGCTCTCTAACCCGCGACATTGCTGAGGCGCTCAAAGCTATCGTGGAGGCGACCGAAAGAAGCCCGCAAAGATAAGTTTTGCTCGCCCTTGAACTTTTCAAGCCTCTCTCTCAGGGCATCAGCAAGAGGGACAGTCGCGCTACTCAAATAGAGGGGTAGCTGTTGCGGGGGGCGCCTTGTACGTCGTCAATACGGCAATCTCGTAGTAGCGATAACTATGAGAGAGCTTATCCCATTCGGGAGCCGGCAGCGCTTGTTTGACGCACTTTGTCGCGCGGCGCGCTTGGGGACCTTTCCACATTCCGCTAGCTCCGGGGAAAACATGCAAGGTCTTTTTATTAAAGTCTACCGAAAGCACGTAGTTGAGAGTCCCTCCTTCGCCTGTTCGCGGGGCACAGTCGAGAGACTCTTCAATCGCCCTTGCTAAAGACTTTTCAAAGAAGGGCAAACGGTCGCATTCTCGACCAGCTTGGCCCCTGACGCCCTGGGCGCTGGAACAGCTCACCCGCTGAAACTCTCCAAGAGAAAGCCGATTGTTCTTTTCGATTTTTTCAATTCCGGCAGGTACGGATGGAGCAAAACCTAGAGGCTCGTCATCGATCTCTTTTTTTGGAGGCTCGCTCGGGCCCCGCATAAAATAAAGGGGTACGGCCAATAAAACGACCCCTGCCACCAAGCCCACGATCATTTGAGGACGAAAAGGTCTATCAATATGAGTAGACGAGCGCACGCCCAATCTGCGAATTGCAGGCTCGCTGGGGGCGGATGGAAAGGAGGGACGAGGGGGGCCGGACATAAAAAGACTAACGGGTTCTTGGGTTTCTACCAGATGCGTAGGCCATCCTCCAGTCCTCCCGCTAGTGCCGGGTGAGAGGCAATAGCGGGTGCAATATTCCCCCAATTGGGCCCACTTTCGAATCAGAACTGAAGAAGATCGTCCACGCGTTGATCGGGATCGACCGAAACAACTGACGCGACCAATTCAAGAGATTCGGGCATCAGCCCCTGGACCTGGGCGACGACCTGCTCCACCACATGGCGAGCCTCCTCGATACCCGGGCCCAACATGCCTACGGCAAATTTCAGGTGAGCGGCCCTCCCTGCGACGGCAGGTACCATCGCAATCATCATCATTTCTGTGAGTTCTACAACTCGTTGCGCCACCCTACGCAGGGCGAGCATTTCCAATATAGTAGGTCTCTCGTCAGCTGATCGACTGGGACCCCGAATATGATAGCGCGCTAAAGCAAAAGAAGTACCTGTCCATTTTGCGAAAGCAACTTCTTCCGATAGGGACTTCATCAGAAATGGTCTGTGCAAGAGACCAGTCAAGCCGTCGTGACGCGATAGGTATTCTTTGGCGCGTTCGTGTTGTGGACTACCTGTCGAGAAACTCACCAGCTTCACTCGGCATTCACCCAACTGAGCCTCGGCCCCGTGTAAGAGGCTCAGGCGCTTCTTTCTCTCGTAACTATGGTCAGCGTAGGTGCCATTCGTGCTTCCTAGGTCTTCTAAAACCCAAGTACCCTTCTGCCATTTGGCTAGACCGTGAGCTCCAGAGACAGTCGCCTCGGGGAGAACGATGTCCTGCTCTGCGCGCCGCCCAAATGACATGCTAGTCTGTGTGAGAGGAAAGATAGTCCCTGCTGCCTGCTGGGCATTGGTGCAATAGGTCACCAACAGGGCTTGAGCGTCCGGATGAAAGCTTTCTACGTGGGATCGCCCCAAAGGAGTTCCTGGAGCTATCCGCTCACGAGGAATTTGCATTTGACTCGTGGTGAGCTGCACCGGGTTGAAAAAACGCATGCGCTTGGCCGGTGGGCGCATTTGCGGGTCGTCAGCAATGCAGCGAAATACCTGCTTAATCTCATCTACCGACAACGAGGCGGGCACATCAAACATGATTTGAGATCGCATCGGCTTCAAGCGTGGCTTTGCGCCTGGCTCGGGTACTCTGCAAGTCCACATCTCCCAGAGGGTCAAACCCAATGCGTATAGATCATCTTCAAAGCTCGCCCCTCCTGAACGGAGACGCTCTGGGGCCATGTAGTTAGGAGTTCCACCATCGGGCGGCGCACCAGGCCGTCGTGCTCCAAGACGCGCTCGTTCCTGAGCAAAGCCGAAGTCTAGAATAATGGCGCGGTCCTTGGTCACCATGATATTGCCGGGCTTCAAGTCTCCGTGAACAAGACCTTGGGCATGAATGGCGGCCAGACCAGCCGTAGCTTCGCTCGCTATTTTTCTAAACTCGTCCGCGCTGTACCCCCCCTGCGCTTTGCGCCTCCGGATATGAGTATGCAATGTCTGTCCGTTGATGTGCTCCATCACGAGGATAGGTCCCCAAGGGCTAGGAGCGAGGTCATGCACTCGACAGACATTTGGATGACTCACGGAACGCGCAAGGAGAAGCTCTTGACGAAGAGCCTCATCGTCCCCGGGCATACGAGACTCCTCACGAACCACCTTGATGGCTACAGGTTCTTGAGTGCTGCGATCGTATGCGAGAAAGACTTCTCCCATACCGCCCTTACCGAGACTCTGACGAATCTCGTATCGGTCGTTCACAAGGGAACCAGGTCCCAATGGTGGAAGTGTCTTCTCTTGTTGCATAGCGGATGCTGGGTGCGCCATGACATGAATCACGGCACGGGAGCGTTGCCGATTTACCTTAAATACGCAACGACAGTGAGATTGTTTCACCTGACCACCGGCCGGAAGAGACCTCCAACGCCATACTTTGGGCAATATTCGAAAAAAAACGTTCTTCTTCAATATGCATTTGAAGAAATATGTCTGCGCAACACGGCCCTGCTCCTCGGGGTGCATTTATACCCCCCGTCCCTCGCCGCCCACCGACACAATCGCGTTCAAATTTTTCCCATAGTACCATTGGGGAAACGCGGTCGAATAATGGGGCCAAGGGTTGGGCAAATCGACGCGGCGGTGGTCGCTCTCACCCAACGAGCGGTTTCTATTCCGGCACTAGATTTCTCTTTGTTATGCCTGGAGCCAGTGACAAGTGTACGACAAAGTCCCGCGTCTATAGCTGACGATGAGCGACTGACATTGATCGTTCAAATTCAATAGGGCGCATGGTTGACCGTTCACCCCCCCTGTGCACACGGCAGATGACGTCAATCATTTCAATTGTGCAAGTCCAAAGGTGGCACGACGGTATTTATCTGTCATGGTTAAAAGAGGGACCTCGATGAAGGTCCCCCCACAAACATTCAAGGAGGTAGTGATGGTGCAAAGTTTTCAAGGACTCGTAGTCCGTGGACACCGACTGCCCCAAAGCTTCGCCTTGAACGAAACGTTGCGAGCCCTGGCCATAGCTCTGGCGCTGCTCTCTGGTTCGGCGGCATGCACCCACGCCCCGATGGCACCTCCAGAGTCACCCTTGAAGCAAGCTACCAAGGACAACCGACAGGAAAGTGGGGCTGAAAAAGATCTTGAACGCCGACACCTCGCGCCCCCCCCGGCCTACGGAAATAAGATCGTGTTGGCAGTCGAGGAAGAGCCAACCGCCAAACAGGTGCGGCTCTAGTACACAAATGCCGGGAGACGGACCCAGGAGAGTCCCCCTCGATTGTCGCGCACAGCCGCCCAAATACGCAGGGGCCCTTTCTCCTTGGGGGCAAATAGTTCAGTCGTAAAATCAGCTTGCCAGCCGAGAGCGCTATCGTTGACCAATTTTACCGAAGGTGAAACCTTCCCTCTGTCGATGAAATAGCTCACCCAAATTGCCTCTTCTAAGTCGGTGCCATAGGCGACCTTTGCCAAATCGTCTTTCTCGGCCGACGCCGGATTAATGAGGGCTTCTATTTTTATGTCTGGACACAATTCTGGACTTCCATCGTCCGGGCATGCCTCAATGCAAGCTACATCTTTCTCACATTTATCCAACTGAGGAAGGTCGAATTCTTTTTCACACTCCTCGTCGATGCAATCAACCCGCACCTCTTTACCGGCAACCTTGAAGCCCTTAACAATTGGGTTTTGGTTTCGCAGATCGTCGTATACGAAAACACTAGAGTACCCGACGACAAAGTCATCAGGGCTCACCTCAGCACCAGTCGCGTCCAGGCAACGAGGCATGAGGGCATTTCCAGAAACTCCCATTGCGTCCCCGGGGACTTTTGCTTCTATCAAAGCACCCGAAAGCGTACCTGCGCAGACCCCATAAAAAACATACGCAATGCCCGAATCGGGCATACGAGGATCTGCTATTGAGGGTTGAAGGGAATCTACCGGTATATCGATTTCAAAACGATTTGAATTGAAGACAAATTGAGGCTCAAAGTCCGGGGGTGGTGGGGTGGTCAAACACGCACTGTAAAGGTTACTTGGAGGGTTGAGACACCAGAAAGCGATGAACGTCTCTACTTGAGCGGCTGGAACGGCGCGGCCATCCTCCCAAAGAAGGCTGAGCTGCACTTTTTCTCCGGGGCGGGCATAAGGAGCGCTCTTTTTTACGCCTACAATCCGCAATGTTTGAATTTTGCTAATGGGCTCCAGCTCCGGCCCACATGAAAAACAAGCCAAAATCGAAAGGAGTAATCCAGGGTAGCTAGCGTTAGCCCAGCGAGAGCGTGTACCGCTGTCATTGTGCAATGTTTTCATTAAAACTCCCCCCGGACACCCAGGCTAGGTAAAATCGGCAAGCCCGTCTGATAGGCTTTTTGGCTATAATTGAAATTATAGACATATGATTCAGCCGCCGCATTGTTGTATACATTTTGCACATCAATGTAAGTGGACATTTTCCATGTTCGAAGTTGCCAGCTTTTGTCCAGGCGCAGATCTAATTGATGAAATAGAGGCATACGCTCGCTATGGGACTCACCCTGCAAGGGAATGTAGGTACCAGCGTCGCCAGAAAAAATAGAGGGCAACGTCTCGGGTGATCTCACGGGGGTCACCAAAGGTCCGCTCACCACTCGGTAGCGTGCCCCAAACTCCCAGCCACGACCTAGACGATAGCTCCCCAGCATGATCAGATTGTGAGTTTGATCATATTGAAATGCGCGCAATTCGCAGGTCTCACAATCTCGGCGCAAGCTCTGGCTTAAGGTATAAGACACCCAACCAAAGAAGCGCGCATCAGGCTTGTACTTGAGAAGTGTCTCCAGCCCTAAAACGCGGCCGCTGCCATCATTGCCATAGACTAGAGCCCCTGTGGGACCAGGGGCGCGACTGACAGTATCATAGAGATGTTTGTAGTAACCTTCCATGGAGAGTTCCACTTGAGGAGTAAACTCTTGCTCAAATCCCACGGTATAATGCATCGAACGATTTGATGCCGTGCCGGGGGTTCCAAACACAGGGTCGGTTTCGGAAAACTGGGGAGGTTGGGTAAACTTGCCGACACCTCCCTTAAGAACAGTTCCCAAAGACTTTCCGGCCCAAGCTTTGTCTTCCGGTAAAAAGAGAGAATAGCGCGCCGCCAAGCGAGGATTTGTGTTGGTATGACCACTGTCACGGGCATAATCAAAACGAAAACCTGGCACAACGAGCAGACGCTGAGTTGGCTGCCATTCGACGTCGGCGTACCACGCGGGGCGAAAGCCAATGCCCTCAGAGTCGGTTTCCATCGGCACACGTGTAGCTAATGGTCCAGGTGAACTCTCGCCCTCCCGTGGCGGAGGCGGAGCCCGCACGAATACGTTGTAGAAACCTGTTTGAAAGTCGAAACCTGCGTTTACCTTGGCTCGTTCATGAACTTGGTGCCCAAATTCCGTACGAAAGTCGATCGGAAAGTTCTCAAGGTCGAATTTTAAGTTTCCACCCAAGGAGAACTGAGTCATTTCTCGCCCGAAGGAAAGCATCGTGTCCAGATTCGTTTTTGATGTAAGAGCTTTTTGATAGAGCACCTGGCCCTTCACAAATGTCGTACCATAGGACAAGTTACCACCAAATCCTGGGTCCTCCGCCGCTGGGTTCGCCAGAATGATCTCCAGATCGTCTCCGGAGCCGTAGAGCCGGAAACTCAGCTTATCGTCCGGTCCCAAATTGCGCTCAACTATCGCCTGGTAGTCGTGGTAGACCGGAGCTTGGGTGACATTTGACCCAGCCGATTCTAAGACAGGACGTACCCACGCGTCGACCCAACTCCGCCGACCTGCAAGAGCAAAACTCCAGTTGTTAGTTCCGGGGACTGGGCCTTGCAGCATCAAGCGGCCATCAATCATGTCCACCTGGGCCATGCCGTGATAGCAACCTTCTTTGTCGGTCGGGGCGCCAAAGTCACCATAACACTCGACATTTGGTTTACGCAGAGCAACATTGACAATACCACCGTTAAATCGCCCATAGCGCACCGAAAAGTTGCCAGGATAAAAGTCAAGTTGATCGATGAGTTCGGTGGGGACCACACTAGAGAGCCCACCAAAGTGGTAGGCAAGTGGGACTTGTGAACCATCAATGAATACGCCAGTGTCCTGAGGAGCCGAGCCGCGAACAATAAGAAATCCGGCCAAGCCGGGGGGACGTGCAACCCCTGGCAGACTTTGGATTGATCGCAACGCGTCACCTGATGTTCCGGGTATGCGTTGAATCTCTCGTCGCTCGATGACTCGGCGCGTCACCTCCCGAGGGGGGCGCTCACCATGCACATAGACTTCTGTGTCTGTCGACTGAGGCAATATACGAAAAGTAATTTCTGTCGCTTCGCCTGAAAAGACCCGCTCTTGAGAGTCCACGGCGATAAAACCTTCAGGGTGAATTTGCACGCGATAGGTTCCTGCCAAGAGCCCCTTGATGTAAAATCGCCCCTCGCTGTCCGTTACCAAAGGCATAGGCGGACCATTCGGGTCCAAAATCATAATTTCGACGCCGGGCAATGGAGTTTCTGGGCCCGAGAGTAAAACTTGCCCGCTGATTTCCCCAGGTGAAATTACCAGTGGTGTCTTCGACTTGGAATTTTTCTCCCCCTGCGAGAAGGGATACTCAAAACCAATTCTTACCTGCCGGGGAACACCACCTACAATTGCAGGAGAAAATCGCAAAGAGGAGACCGCCTTCAACGCGGCCTCACCAAAACCGTGTCCGGGGGACTCTACCAGCTCAGGCGCGCTCACAGAACCATCCGTATTGACCGTGATCTTCAAATAGACCACCGCCTCCAGTCCTTCGGCGAGGGCTTGGGGCGGATAGACGGGCTCTTCAAACTGGATAATCCTGGGAGGTATGATGGTGGGCGCTTTGGATTCTTCAGCGGAATTTTCCGTCTGATACGGATTGCTTCTTGGACCAAGAGCAAGGCCCTGGACCTCCTTTGGAGTCTCCACTTTTTCCGAGACTCTCTCCGGTTCTATGGAGGTAAGACGAGCGCTGGAGTCGTCATGAATGCGTTCTTCGGCCGAGACACTGGCGGAGCTGAAGAGAAGAACTCCGACTAGTCGAAGAATGTGTAGTTGTCCTAGATTGCTCATAGGTGTGTGCGCCCTCGCGACAAGAGGGCGGCCACGGCGCGCCTTGATGAGGAGGCGATGGGTATTTCGGGAGTCAACCACGTGAACTACCTAGCGATTCACCGTGAAGTCGACAAGCAGACGCGCAATCCCGTCCCCACGCCCTCAGGCCTTCTTGCAGAGATTAGACAGAGTGGTCGCCGCCGAGATGGACACTCTTCCGCAGCGCATCCAGTCTTCCCATTCGGGATGAAAGCGCAGGGCTTTGTCGACACGAAGATAACCCGGCAGATACGCGATTTCTCTGGCTAGTCCTCCCCCCCTTGAGACTCTTGCAAAGGTCCTTACGACAAGTTTCAGATCGGCTCCCCTTTGAATGAGTTGGAGTGTTTTCTCCAAAGAAGAAGCAGTACTCTCTCGAACTGACTCAGCCAGTTGATGACGGATGGACAACTCCATCTTGCGAGAAGTTGCCAGCCAGCCGCCCCTTTCTTCCAAAAGAATGGCTCTTCCTTCCTCATCTTCAGAGCAGGATCGTGTCCCAATAGCGAGGGGGATGGGCGCATTTTTTGACAACGTGCGCGGAAGAAAATGTGCATAGATCTCGTGATTCCAAATACGAAGCACTTCACCCCTGCTTACCCGTGCTCCCCTCCGAACATAAAAAGTCTCTCCACCAATTGCCGCCACTGCAGACATTGTCGTCTCGACAATTCGCACATTCAACTTTTCGCTGGAGGCCAATTTACGCAATGCTGAAACAAGCGAGACCTGACTTTCTGAAGAAGGCAATCCCTGTTGTTTCAGTCCTTCTTCAAACCAACGCTGCGCAACCCCATAGGCCACGGAGAGTTCGTTCGCTCCAAATGAATAGCGCTCTTTCGAAAGCAAAGGGACTTTGCTTGACCCACGAGCTTGAATCAGTCGGACTTCTAAAAGCAACTCACCTGTGCGCTCAATGAGAATTTGGCGCAACTCTTCTCCCCACTGAAGAGAATCAAATAATTTATTTTCGTGGAGCGCTCGGCCCAGATCAAGCAGAGCGCGAGTAGCCTCTTCTAGTACGGGGTTGTGGCTCACTTCGCACGAATAGGTAAATTGAGGAAATGCCGGTCTACTCTGGCGAAATTCTATGGTCAGCCTGCTGACCTCCTCCTCGAAATTGGAAGGAGACATGCGAGACAGAAAAGCCACTCTGGACTCCACGGCCAGTAAGCCCCATTGCAAACGCCCTAGGTCGGGAGAGTCCCACCCCCAGCCCTTCAAAATTGGACAAATATCCACTCCCGTTCTTTCAATCACAACATTGCAGCGGCCAAATTGGCCAGGGGACTGCGCTCTCCTTTTGAGAGTTGTATATGACCAACTAGTGGTTGATTCTTCAGGCGGTGAGCGAGAACTGATAGGCCATTGCTCATCGCATCGACGTAAGGGTTGTCGATTTGTTGAGGATCTCCTGTGAGAACAATTTTTGTCCCTTCTCCACATCGGGTCACAATAGTTTTTACCTCGTGGGGAGTGAGGTTTTGGGCTTCGTCTACAATCACAAATTGTTGAGGCAGGCTTCGACCGCGAATATAGGTAAGAGGCTCCACTTGAATTTGTCCAGCATCCAACAATTCATCGAAACCACATGCGCTACGTCGACGACTTCCGCCTGCTATCAGTAAATATTCGAGGTTATCGTACAAAGGTTGCATCCATGGGGCCATTTTTTCGTCCACGTCACCAGGTAAAAAACCAATATCCTTACCTAGGGGCATCACCGGACGACTGATCAAGAGCCTACTAAAAGCGCCTTCTTCAACCACCTGTTGGAGCCCCGCAGCTAAGGTCAATAGAGTTTTTCCGGTCCCGGCCTGCCCCAATAGAGTCACCAAATGAATTGAATCATCCAATAATAAATCGAGAGCAAAACTTTGCTCTCGATTGCGGGGACGAATTCCGGAGATGCCCTCACGCGGGGTGATTAAGGCGCGAAGAAGGCCCTTTGATTTGTTGAAGCGAGCGAGCCCCGTGCGTTCGGTGGCCCCCGGACAGCGTAACATCACCGAAGCATTGGCCTCAATCTCCTCTTTGGGGGGCGATTTTAAGAAACCACTTTTAAAGAACTCCTTTAGTTCTAACTCGGAAACTGAAATCTCAGTAATTGTAGAGGCAAGAGTTTCTGGATCTACAGCTTGATTTTCGTATGGCTCTGTAACGAGTCCAAGGGCATCGGCTCGAATCCTAAGAGAAACGTCCATTGTAACGAAGATTGTCGCTTTTTCTGGGTTGGCGTCGCGAATATCCAGCGCGGCCTTGAGAATTCCATTGTCGGCAGAAGATGGATGTAGCGCACTCGACAAAAGAGGGCGCTGGGCGGGAACGTGGACTCTCAAAGAGCCACCTTCTCCGACCGGGACTCCACTCGACAAGCTCCCCCCCTCCTCTCTCAACTCATCGAGATAGCGCACCACGGTTCGAGCATTTCTCCCTCTTTCGCTAGAATCTCGTTTGAATGTGTCTATCTCTTCGATGACAAATACTGGAATAAGAAGATCGTTATCCTCGAACTTGTAGATAGATTGAGGGTCATGCAGCAGAACATTCGTATCGAGCACGTAATTCTTTTTCATCGGAGTGCTACCCTTTCTAAAGAAAGGGTAGCACTCCGATGAGGGATCGAAACCTTTGAGGCTCTTTGCTCTGGGTCTAAATAGCTTAAGAATGCCAATTGAGGACGACTAGCACCCTAGTGCGAACGCGGGTTTCGCTCTGGGGGAGCCAATTCGCCCCCGCCTTTGCCTGGCGAGAGATGGTCGATAGCTTCTCCACGGTGAAGAAGGTCTCGCAAACATGGCTCCTACCGACGGCCGCCGTTGGCTATGTAGCGCTCTTGGCTGCTCGCAGTCGGGGCGATGCGTGGGGTTTGAGCGCCCTTGTGTTACCTCTGCTGGTTGCCTGGTCTCTTCGTGCCCTAGGACGGCGCGCCCAGGGTGCGCACCTAGCGACCGACATTGCGGGCTTGCGTTGGGGAATCATCGGTACCGGATTATTTCTGGCCACTTTGACTGGACCTCATACAAATACCGCGTTGCGGGGAGCAAGCGCAATCTCGCAAGGTTTTCTCGTCGGCGGAGCTTTACTCAGTATCGCTCGCCTAGCGTCTCCTCCGGGCATATTGCAGGGACATCCCCAAGCGCGCTCTCTGGACGCCCTCGCGCTGACAACAATTATTTGGGCCACCACTGCCAGTGCTGCCCTACTGCGCGCCTTCGCTCCTAGTCGTTTTCCCCTCGACCCAATTCAGCTCGACTACGCTTTTGTATTTGGCGACCTGGGCAGCATGCTCCTTCTTTGCGCCAGCTTACTGAGAACGCGATGGTTGCGAGGTCTGCAATTGGGCGTGGGCGATCGCGTACAAGCAGCCCTCTCGCTGGCTGTGGCTGGAACGATCGTCGGAGCCGGCTCGGGCTTCGTTCAATTGGGAACCTCCGATCGTGTAGCCGCCAGCGCATTGGTTGGTACTTGTATCGCCGTCATGGCAGCCCTTGCCGTGCCCCAGGCTGCTCTTGTCACGCGAGCCGTACGCGGGCTTGTCGCTCTACTCATCATTGGCACACCCCTCGCTTTGGCCAGCGCATGGTTAGCTACTCAAATACCGACGAGGGCAAGCGCTCTCGTTCTTGTGACTGCTGTGATGAGCATGGCAGTGGGGTTACTTGCGCGCAGGCTGGCAACGCCCCTCGCCCCTGAGGGGTCACGATGGCTCCATGCCCTACAAAAGGCTATCCCGGCGGCTCTACATCCAGAGCCTGAGCAAGCACTGCGTGCGGCGCTCACCGAGCTTCGACTCTCGGAGCCTAAGAGTAAAAGTCGCCCGGAAATCTTCCGAATTGATCCGCCTGGGATGCTCTCGGTCGATATCGCCGGCTACCTGAGTGATGAACCAAGAGAATTCCCTGAGGGGGTACTTCAGGCCGCAATGGGCGAGCCCTCTCGGACTTTACGTCTCGAAACAATCCTAGCAGCTCAAATCCGCCAACCCTCGGTGCGACCTCTCGCCGATTGGTTCCAAGCCCACGATGTAAAAACCGCCACTGCTCTCATGGACGAATCGGGGCCCATTGGGCTTTTCACCCTGCCTCGCGGCTCCCGAAAGTCGAGCGTAACCATGGAAGAAGCAGCGCTCTTACACACTCTGGCTGAACGCCTAGGAGGCTTAATCAGCGTAACTGGATCCTTACGCCGCTCTCGTGAGCGCGAGGTGGGGTACCAACGCCGTGCCGAGACTGCTGACAAGAAGGCAAATCTGCTCGTGGACCAACTGCAACGCCAAGAGCAGAGCGATCATCTCGAAGCAGAAGCGCGTGTCGAGATTCTGCGTGCAGCAGCCCATAGTCCCGGAGCCCAAATTGTCCGCCTAGAACTCGAAAAGTATTCCAAAGGCCCAACGCTCTGTCTAGAGCCCCCCCTAGGGGTAGATTCAATCCCCTGGGCCGCTCATGCGCACCTGATTCGAGACTCGGCCCCACGCCCTTTGATCATAGTTGACCTAAGCGAGCGTGTTTATCGAACCCAGTCTCCTTGGAAAATAGAAGACGAATCAGCTCCGTGGAATCGGGCAAAAGGAGGAACCTTAGTCCTTTTGCACCCCAGTGCCCTCCCCGAGAGTTCTCAGCTTGCTCTCAGTGAGGCTTTAGAGGTGAAAATGCCCTCATTTGTGATCACATGCCAAGCCAAAAAGGATCCCTTGATTCCCCGGTTGCAGCGAAAGCTCAACGGTCCCTCTGTAGCTCTTCCCTCTCTTGCAGAGCGCGCTGAGGACTTGCAAGCTCTGATTATAAATGAACTCACTCAACTGGGGTTGACCCATCGTGGCGCTCCCTTGGGAATTGACCGGGGAGCTCTCTTTCGTTTGATCGATCGCCCTTATCCTGGCAATGACGCCGAGCTCAAAGGCATCTTAGCTTCCGCTGCGGGGCACGCAACCAGTGAATGCATCTCGACCGCAGACATCGATGCGGTTGTCGGAGTAACTCCTGCTGAAAGCCCTCTCCTGCCTCGGTACGATATTCCCAAGCGGCGACGGGGAAAACCCCCTCGAGCCCGGCGTAGGTAAGGGCCCCCACTCAACGTAGTTTGGGTTCAACAACTGTTCCTCTGGATTTCAGTACGTCTGCCGCAGAGCTGCCCCTGCGTATTTCCACCGGGCGAGGGAGAGAGTACAATCAAGCGAAGTGAACAACTCTGAAGGACTAGCCCCAGGCCCCCTCGACGATCGATTCCTCATTGAGCATCCAGTAGGTGAAGGAGCTACAGGGGTAGTCTACCGAGCCTTCGACTTAGACAACAAGCGACCAGTCGCTCTCAAAGTCTTTCACCCAGATCAACAAGGGTTCGAGGGACGCGCTCTAAGAGCCGCTCAAGGAGAATTTTCACTAGTAGGAAATGTAGTGCATCCGGGAATCGTTGAGGTCCTAGAAGCCGGTCGATCTCAGAGTAAAAAACGAGCCTACCTCGTGATGGAATGGATAGAGGGTCACGAGTTAAGCGCTCATCACCAGAGTGCGCCGCTGAGCGCCCGCAATGTAATTGCCCTGGGAGTCCTCCTTTGCCGAGCCCTGCAAAGCATTCATTCTGTGGGCATAACCCACGGCGATCTCAAACCATCTAATATCATGCTGCGTCGACGCGCTCCGGGGGACGCCCTTGTTCCCGAGCTCGAAGTGGAGCCAGTACTCATCGACTTTGGCCTGGCGACAGAACAAGCTGCAGCTCTTTTCGCCGGCACGCCAGCCTACATGTCACCCGAACAGGCAAAAGGTGAAAGTGATATTGATTCGAGATCGGATCTATACTCCTTGGGAGCCACCCTTTACGAACTTCTCATTGGCCGCCCCCCTCACCAAGGCGCTAGCCCGCTCGCCACTCTAGCGAGACTGGCCACGACACCTGCGCCCCGCATGTCAGTATACCGCACGGACCTACCCCGCGCGATGGACGATCTAGTCTATGCATTGTTGCAAACAGATAGACAACAACGCCCGGCCAACGCAGAAATAGTTGAGGCACGCCTCATGGCCTGCCTCGAAGAAGACGAACCCTGGTCTGAGGGAGAACCCTCTAGCCGTCTCGGCGCAATGACAACCCGCCTAGTCACAACAATTGTGGCGATGAACCTTCACGGCAAAGGCGCCCAAGCTGCGGCCCTTACCCTACTTCGCCAAAGTGGTGCAGAAGCTGTTCCCCTGGGCGTCGACGCTATTGTTGCTCACCTCGGAGCATCCAGAGCAACCGGAGGCGAGGCGCGCGCCGCTGTACAATTGGGAATATCTCTTGCGGTGGCTGGCGCTGCGGTCGGAGTTGCCAGCGGTCGAGCCAGAGTCACAGAAGCCCACAGCGGCGAGCCCCGCCCCATGGGTGAGGTAGTCGATCGCGCGGCGACGTTAGCTCGCGAGTCCAAACCTAAAGAAGTTTTGGCCGATGCGACCACCTCCGAGCTTGGACGAGGGCGATTCGAATTTCGAATCCGCCGTGACGGCTCGGCGATTGTGGGCTCCCCTCTCAAACGAGTAGGCGAGCTTTCTGGCGGGGCCCCCTTTGTAGGAAGAGAGACCGAGTTAGCCCAATTGCTCAGCGCCTTCGATCGGTGCCAAAACGAAAAGCGCAGTATGGTGCTCAGTGTCAGCGGTCCTCCAGGTATTGGTAAAAGCCGTTTACAACGAGAATGCGTGGCTCGTCTCTCGACGAAACCAGAGGCCCCCCTCATCGTAGTACAGCGGAGCGACGCCTATGGCAGTCATCATGTTCTAGGGGCAGCTTCGGACATTTTGCGTTCTTTGCTCAATCTCGAACGCGGGGCCAATTCCCAAGAAGTCGAGCGAGCTATTGTCGATCGTCTTGGCCCCGAGACAATGAACGAACTCAGCCGAGAAAATCGTGGTCTCTTGGGCGATCTACTGAAAGGCACTCCTCTATCAGATGAATATGATCCAGGCCGGGCTCGCGATGCTCTCTGGCTTGCCATGACGGATATTGTGTTACGCATTCTCTCCGATGAACCCGTGGTTCTGGTTACCGAAGATCTGCAATGGGCCGACACCGAGTCCATCGCATGGATAGACCACCTCTTGGGGCGTTCCAGCCGCCATGCTCTCTTTGTTCTCTCTTGCGTACGCCCCTCTTTCTGGCGAGCAGACGAAGAACGATACAAAAATCGCGATCATCTGCGAATAGACCTCAGACCCATTTCACATCAATCGGTCCGCATCATAGCTGAGACGGTACTGGGAGAACGCTCAACCCCACAGCGTCTTGACAGTATCTCTGCCCAGGCGGCAGGCTCGCCACTTTTCGCTGAAGAACTCTCACGTCTTGCAGTCACTGGCAAAGGCGGGCAAAGCGCACCCACAATTGAAGCAGCGATTCAGGCCAGCCTCGATTCCCTGGACCCTCTATCCCTGGACGCTCTACAGCGCCTCAGTGTTCTTGGTCAAAGTTGCTGGGATCGCGCCCTCACAGCTTTTGGCATTTCGAATGCCCCTGAAGTAATGCGCACGTTAGTTGCTCAAGATGTGCTCATTCGACAAAGTAATAGTAGATATGCTGCATGCGAAGAATACAACTTTAAGCACGCTCTGGTACGTGATGTTGCCTACGCATCCTTAGAAGAATCTCACAAGGGAAAGCTCCATGCCCTTGCTGGACATTGGCTCAGCGCACAAGAAGAGGATGCCGCCACCGTGGCAGAACAACTCGATCTGGGCGGCGAGCCCCTCATAGCAGCCAACTATTGGGAAAAAGCAGCCCAACGCGCATTGGCAGCCCATGCTCTAAAAGACGCAATGAGCATGGCTGAACGCGCCCTCGACTTCTCAGAAAATACAAAAGAGAGATTCCGACGGGCAAGTTACTTGGACGAAGCCCATGCTCGACTCGATCCTCGGGCAGCTGATCGGGAGACAGCCGTGCATGCTCTCGAAATCAATGCCTTTGACGAGGCCTCCCTCGTCCACGCTCGCGGAGCGCGTGCCCGCTACGACGATGCACGGGGAATAGGCGAAGGCATCAATCAAAGACTCATCGAAGTCCTCGAGGCCGCGACAATACTTAAACTCACCGACGAAGTGGCGCGCTGCTCAGCAACCTTAGCAAGCCGGGCTGCGTTCGCTGGCGACTTTGAGTTGGCCGAAAAAGAAGTGCAACGTCTCCTCGCTCTCTCCGCAGAAAAAGTGCACAGCGCTCCGGTCGACGCATACCAAACCCTCGCCATCATTCACCAGGCCAAAGGTGCTGTTTCATCCTCTCTCCACGCAAGAAAAGACGCTATCAAGGCAGCACGACAAGCCGGGTTGCGAGAGCGAGAAGCCATGCTCACGACTAATCTCGGCTTTGCACTCTCGACTATCGGCGCCCGAAAAGAAGCGAGAGACGCCCTTGAAAGGGGGCTCTCGCTCGCGGAGCAAATTGGTAGCCCCGGAGCGACGCGTCACGCCCAGATGAACCTTCTCGGCTGGGCGGGCCTCTACGGAACGGATCGCTCATTAGACACATTTTTGAGTGAAACCCGTGCAGATGCAGATGCTTCGGCCACCGGGTTCTGGACATCCTCCGATCGGGCTAATTTGGGCATCCTATATTATAGAGGGGTCGAACTGCTGCGCTCCAGTACCGATGTGGCAAGGACGCGCGCTTTGGCGCTCCTTAAGTTGTCGGCAGAAAGTTATCGGCAGCTCAATCATCGAGATGTGCTCCCCGTCGCTCTCGGAATGTGGGCCGAGGCGGAACGCCTCTGTCAGCATCCCCACGAAGCCGCAAAGTTAGGTGAGGAGGCCGCGCAACTAATAGTACAAGGCGCGCCGAGCCTACTCAACGAGACCCCGGTATTTCTCACCCTTTACAAAGCGAGGCTGGAGCTAGGCGATGACAAGGGTGCACTTTCCGCCCTTGCTTCCAGTATTCGTCCTCTTCTGAGGAGGCTCACAGGGCTGGTGGGGAGCCCCTACGCTACCACTTTTCTCACTCAACTTCCGCAGAACGCTGAACTAGTGGCAGCAGCCGAAGCCGCTGGTATTCTCCCAGAATCAATCCACAGAATTTTGGACTCCGCCGGCCAAGGCTAGCTCAGCGCGCCCCACATCATCCAGCTCAACAGAACCATCTTTCATTCGCACCACTCGGGGCATGCTCTCGGCGAATGAAGGATTATGGGTGACCACAATGATTGTTGTATTGTGTTCACGATTGATCTCAAAAAGCAGGTCGTGCACGGCATTGCCTGTCTTACTATCCAAGTTGCCTGTTGGCTCATCGGCCAACAACAATTTGGGCTCCAAAATAAGGGCCCGAGCTACTGCCACCCGCTGTTGCTCGCCTCCGCTCATCTCTCCTGGTCGATGTGTTGCGCGATGTCCAACTCCCACCTCCTCAAGGAGCATCTTTGCTCGCTTCACTAGGTCTTTTCTTTTTTTACCTTGAATCAGACCGGGCAACATACAGTTCTCCAAAGCGTCAAACTCCGGAAGAAGATGATGGAATTGAAAGACGAATCCGATCTCTCGATTTCTTACTGCAGCAAGGCGACGACTGCTCATGGTCGTCAACTCCTCACCTCCCAGGAGAATTTGCCCGCTCGTCGGCAGATCAAGGGTACCAATACAATGCAAAAGAGTGCTTTTTCCAGCGCCTGAGGGCCCAACTATTGAGAGCAACTCCCCTTGATGTATGTCGAGATTAATATCCCGCAATACTTCCAATGTGCTTCCCATATGTTGAAAGCTTTTGTTCAAACCAACAATGCGCACCAAAGCACCCGGCTTACCGTCTTTGATGGACGACTCCGGGCCCTGGTCAGGCGTCTTGTCGGTGGAGCTTAGCTCCGACTCAGTAGATGATTCAGCCATGGGTTTTCGTTCTCTCAGGTTTAGTCAATTATTCGTAACGAATTCCATCTACGGGAGACAGACGACTTGCCGCTCGCGCGGGATATACAGTGGCTAAAGTGGTAATAATGAATGCACAGACCGCAATGAGGATGTAGTCGGGTAAGTCGACGGTCACTGGCAACTTTTCAATATAATAAATTGCAGGGTCGAGGCGAATCTCGAGTTGTCGCAGGCTCTCCATCGCGGTGAATCCTGTAACAACACCAAAAATGGTTCCGACCGCGCCAATCAACATGCCTTCAACCATAAAGAGGCGCAATATCGTTTGGTCGCTCGCCCCCATCGCCTTCATGATGGCGATTTCCTTGCTCTTTTCGGTCACCATCAGGAGCAAGGTGCAAATGATGCAAAAACTCGCGACCAAGATCGCGATTGAAAGAATGAAGAATGTGGCGATTTTCTCCAACTGCAGAGCGCTGAAGAGATTTCGATTCATCTCCTTCCAATCACGCACCTTGAGTTCCGAGCGTTCGATTGCACTGCGAACTCGTGGAGTCACCAACTCAACTTCGTCGACCTGTGCCACTCGTACGTCAACAGCCGTAACAAAATGATTGAGGTCAAGGAGTTCTTGAGCAGACTCGATAGTCACGTAAGCGTGGCTGGCATCGTACTCATACATTCCCGTGTAAAATATGCCAGCTACTCGAAATTTTCGAGACCGAGGCATCAAACCCATTGGGCCTAGGTCGCCCATGGGCGAGACTAAAGTCAATTCATCCCCCACATAGGCGTGTAGGCTGCGGGCCAACTCTCGTCCCAAAACAACACCTGGAGCGACGTCTTGGGGAGCCTCATCAGTATCCTTGAGCCCCAAATATTTGGGGTTAGGGCCCTTTAGAAACATTTCGCCACCGACAGAACGACCAATTTCTGTGCCTGGTGGTAAGTTTACGAGTTTGAGAGGATCATCGAGATAGTCAAAACTACCTACCTCCATATTTTGGGGCACGTTGACAACCGCCCCAAACGAACGAGTGTCGATTCCCCGAACGCGCACCCCGGCTGTGGTGCTAGAGCTAGAAGCCATGACCTCCCCGCCTGCCACGGGGGTTGCAGCAACGACGCCGCGTGTGAGCCGCACTTCATCCAATATTTCACGCCAATATTCGAAGCCACCTGCGTCTGGGGACTGAATGCGAATGTTCGCGTTATTGTCCAATATTTTGGTCTTGAGATCGACTCCGAACCCTCCCATGATGCTAATCACTACGCAAAGTGATGCTGAGCTGAGAGCGACCCCTAATATGGAGAGCAATGAAATTGCTGTTAGAAAGCCACTCTTTTTTGAGCGCACATGTCGTGCGGCAACAAAAGAAACAAAGTCTCCGCGCTCAAATCGATTGAGCACCCAAGGAACCATCAACGCCAAGAGGCAGATGGCCAGCAGAGTAAGACCAAACGCCACCGACGCGCGCAAAACTTCGTATTTCATTACGAAAAGTCCGGCACGTGCAAGGGGCAAGCGGGACACCTCCCAGGCTGCTAATCCAGTAGAGGCAAAAACGAGTGCCGTAAAAGCATAGAGCGAGTTCGCCAGGTTGCGCCGAGCCATAGCCCGTAGTCCCCAGAGAATCGGCCCCAAAACGAGAAGAGTCAGCACGACCAGCATCGCTACCTGAACAGAGGGGGGATATGCCTCGACCCAGGTCAAGACTTTCTTCATCAAAGCGCTGTTGAGCATAACAATTTTGGAGTTCGAGCTGTCAAAAACTAGCGAGCTTCAGCTCGTAAGAGAGGAAATGCAATCACGTCCCGAATAGAAGGGGCTCCAGTAAGCATCATCAAGAAGCGATCTATACCCATTCCAAAACCTGCGGCCGGAGGCATACCGTGTTCGAGTGCACGAATATAATCTTCGTCATAATCCATCGTCTCATCTTGACCGTGACTTTTGCGCTTCACTTGATCCAAAAAGCGTGCGGCCTGATCGTCCGGATCATTGAGTTCGCTAAATGCATTGCAAATTTCTCTACCGTCAACAAAAAGTTCAAATCTGTCCACGAGAGAGGCATCATCGTCTTTTCGTCGTGCCAGGGGAGAAATTTCGGCAGGGTGATCGGTGACAAACACAGGAACGCTCTTTGTCCCATCGCGACTTCGATAGTCCTCCGGCAGGAAAGGCTCCGCTAAATACTCGTAGGCTACAAATAGCTTGTCTCCTTCAGTTTCGCATACACCCAACGCCCGCCTCAAATTTCCCCAGTCGATTTTCTTGGAGCGTTCACTTTTCTTGGCCCAAGCCCGCACTAGGTCATTGCCCGCCTCGCGTGCTTCGCCACTCGTCTTCTCGTCGTGCAAGGCCAATGAATCATAACTCGCGGCAACTTCCGGAGGCAGCTCAGCCTGACGGAGAGCTCTATCGATTGCCTCTCTCATTGGCACCCGAGCAAATTCTTCGTTCAGGGTAAAGGCGCGCCCTTCTACCCACTTTTCGTAAAGTTCGCCTTGATGCCTCGCCCGCATTCCTTCACCGACAGCAACGTCCACTGCACGCATCATCTCCTCGGTCATGGTCATCAGATCATGATAAGTTGCGTAACTCCAGTAGAGTTCAATCATCGTAAACTCGGGATTGTGCCGAGTGCTAATACCTTCGTTGCGATAAGAACGACCAATCTCGTACACACGCTCCATTCCCCCAACCAAGAGCCGCTTCAGGTAAAGTTCGGGAGCGATACGCAGAAAAAGCCCCATGTCCAAGGCATTGTGATGGGTTTTGAATGGACGAGCAGAGGCTCCTCCTATCAATGAGTGCAACGAGGGCGTTTCAACCTCAACAAACGCTCGCTCATCAAGATAGGAGCGAATACCTTTGAGAACCAACGAACGGGCGCCAATTACCTGAGCGACCTCAGGATTGGAAACCATATCCGCGTAACGTCGTCGATAGCGTGTATCGACGTCCGTCAAGCCATGCCACTTATCGGCAGGTGGGCGCAGGGCCTTGGTCAGTAGACGCAGGCTGGTTACCTGCAGGCTCAACTCACCAGTCTTTGTGACCATGGCGTGACCCATCGCCTCCAAATGGTCAGCAACGTCAATGTCTTTGAGGGCGTCAAACGCCTCCCCCATTACGTCTTTCTTCGCAAAGATCTGTATCTCTCCCGTCACGTCACGCAAGCGAAGGAAACTAGCCTTGCCAAATCCTCGTCGAGCTACCAGGCGTCCAAAAACTGTCAGGTTCTCTTCTTTGCCTTCGGAAAGAACTTTTTCGGCGTCATAAGTCGCGTCTTCATT
The DNA here is from genome assembly GCA_964459035.1 of uncultured Polyangiaceae bacterium. Lineage (GTDB taxonomy): Bacteria > Myxococcota_A > Polyangia > Polyangiales > Polyangiaceae > NIC37A-2. Next base: position 28,152 of record CAYWLO010000053.1, read on the forward strand.
GACACAATTTGCGAATCTTTGACGAAGGGTTCCAATAAATGTTCGCGCTTCGTGGGCTACATCATTAGCAAAAGGATTCTCCCCTCGCGCCCGTACTCGTGCAGCCTTCTCTCGACGAGCTTGGATCAATCCTTCTTCGCCGCTGTTTGCCTCAGTACTGGGTGCTTCTTTGTTTTTTTGGGATTTTTTTGAGTCGCTCAAGATTCAGCTCCGCGCTTGCTTGCCACGTATCATTCAAAAACTGTAGCCGGACCACGAGGGCAAACTCAGTTCTTCAAAAATTTAATAGAGTATTATGTGATGGCGCCTGGAGGAGGCCCCTTGTCTTCATCCGCATTTTGCATCAAATAGGCTTCGATATAGCCATCCAAATCTCCGTCAAGCACATTCTGCACATCGCTACGCTCATGCTCTGTTCGCAGATCTTTTATCATTTGGTAGGGCTGTAAAACGTACGAACGGATCTGACTGCCCCAACCGATTTCACTTTTTTCAGACTCATAGGCGGCTTGTTCGTCTCTCCGCTTGCGCTCTTCAATTTCGTAGAGCTTGGCCTTCAACATCTTCATGGCCATCAAGCGATTTTGCAGCTGACTTCGTTCGGCTCGGCACACAACATGCACCCCTGAAGGGATATGCTTCATGCGAACGGCAGTCTCGACCTTGTTCACATTCTGTCCCCCCTTGCCTCCAGCACGCATTGTCGAAATCTCTAGATCGGAGTCCTTTACCTCAATATCAATCTCCTCATCGACGTCGGGGGTCACCTCGACAGCAGTGAAACTGGTGTGACGCCGCGCATTTGAATCAAAAGGACTAATGCGTACCAGCCGGTGCACACCCATCTCTGCTCGCAAAAATCCGTAGGCGTTGGGGCCAGAAACTAAAACAGATGCCTCGGCAATTCCGGCTTCGTCACCGGCCTCATAATCCAAAATCTCAGTTTTGAATCCCCGACGCTCGGCCCAACGCAAATACATACGAAAGAGCATTCCGCCCCAATCTTTTGCCTCGGTACCGCCACTGCCCGGATGAATGCTTACAATAGCATTGGCGTGATCGACCGGGCCGGTGAGCATGCGCTGCAGCTCTGCGCGCTTGATGTTCTTTTCAATGTCAGGAACTTGCTCCTCAATCTCGGAGACAACAGAGTCGTCTTCCTCGGCCATGCCGAGTTCCAACAACTCCAATGAATCCTCAACGCTCCCGACCAATCCTTCAATCAGATCGATCTTGTCTTGAGCCATTGAACGCCTCCTCATTTGAGTTTGCGCCTTTTCTTGATCATCCCAGAAGCCCGGTTCGGTAGAAAGCTGCTCGAGCTCCTCTACTTCTCGGCGTAATTGAGGGACGTCAAAGCGACCCCCTTAGCGCTTCAACACGCCTCTGAAGAACTCTTAATTTATCTCTTAATTCAGCCGACATGGCCGCTCCCATTTAGCCCCCCAGGGCGATGATGCAAAGGAGCTAGAGCCACATCGGGGATATTTCGCAAAAAGAGATAAAAAACGGACCCAATTGAGGTAATTTAGTCGGCTATTTCAAAGTCGACAGAAGCTGCTCCGGTAGATTTCTCTCGAATAAAGGCGCCAACCTCCACGTGGAGAGGATCCACACGGTAAGCCTCAAGAGCTTCACGGCTCTCGTGGCGGGTGATCAAACCCAGTTGGAAAGAACGCTCGCTGTGAATATAGTCCAAGCCGACCTCAATTGCCTGAAGCGAGGGCACTTTTCCCGCCATAGAGAGCAGCTTTTTTCGCGCAATCTCGGCGTCTGCTGTAGAAGCGAACTTAAATAGAACGATATGGGTTACCATAAAAAAGAGTAACTCATTCCCTCATCAAAGGCGAAAACGCTGACCGCTAGCGAGTGCTTCGCCCATGCAGCCTCTTTTCTCCCTCAAGGGAGGCAGTGACTCGGCGCTCAATCGCTCGCACAGTCTCCTCACCGCGAAACCACCCCTTGGTCAATACGTGCAAACGCGCGAGGGCAGATTCAAGAGATACCAAGGCATCCCTGAGTTCCTCTGGCAATAGAGTCGAGTCGTGTATTTGTGTTTGAGCCTCGCGCCACTGAAGCAAGAGCTTGAGAGCCTCGTCCACCCGTTTGTCTTGCATGATCTGCAGCTGAATGCGCTGTTTTTCCAGCCCCGCCTCCTGATGTCCAAAGACTAACCTATCGAGATGAAAGGTGAGCCTAGCCTCTGCGAGAGAATCTCGCCCTCCTCGTGTCGTGAGATCTCCCGGATAGATCCCCACCGCGCTCTCTTGAGAAGTCGTGCGGTCAAAACCGTAGACGCCTCGAATGCGCAACTCTGGAGCTAGACCAGACATTCGTGAGCGATTGACCAACGATTTCAAACGCACCTGTGTGCCAGCCCCTCCTGTGGATACTTTTACCACCCGAACCAGCTCTGCCACGAGCGCCAAGAAAATGTCCGCTGACTCTTTCTTAGGAGAGAAGTGAGTCTCTTCCTTCTTTCGGGTCTCTTCCCTGGTAGATACTTTTGATTCAACCTCCTCCTCCTCCTCCTCCTCCCCCCCCCCCTTCTTCTCCTCTCCTCTCT
>CAYWLO010000054.1:0-30142 GCA_964459035.1 uncultured Polyangiaceae bacterium
CCAACTCATAGGATTTGGCAGCAAATCACCCACTGATTCTGTTGGGGAGCCGAAAGATGAAGCTCGGTCGAGAGCTCTGGTCGGGGCGAAGTCTGCTAGCGCTATGGGTTCAAATCAAGACGAATTGAAGGCATCTTCGTTCTTTTGATAGTTGACTTTGCTCATGCTCGCGGGCCAATGGTATCCACTTGAGGCCAATGAGATAGGGTGCCGGGCAATATCCTATTTTCGCAAGCGCTCTGTGCTTTACAAGCCGCCTATGAGACAACTCTTTCGGTGAGGAAAAAGAGCTGCCCACGTTGCAAAAGCATCGGTTTCCTCCTGAGCGGCCTCACTCTGCTCTTGGTTGCCCCCTCTGCGTTCGCCCTAGAGCGTAACTCTCGTGCAAATTCTGCACCTAATACCGAAGAGATGAAAAGTAGTGTCGAGGGCAAGGGGATTCTGAAGGCACGAGGTACCAGTGAAAAAAGTGCGTCCGACCAATATGAATTGAGCGGACGCCTCGACACCAATCTTCAAATTTTTGGGCGAGCCTTATTACCTGGCCCTGGGGGGGAGTCGGTCCCCACCCAAACCATCTCTCCTATTCACCAATCACTTTCTTTGCGTGCCACTCAGGTTGACTCCCCCGTCGGGGAGGATTCTGTGGAAGTGCAGGTTGCGGCCTGGGGACAGATTGTTCTCGGTCAACCCCAGGACATCGAGGCCGCTTCGTGGGATCTCGCCTCTGCATTCATCACCCAGCGTTTTGACAGTTTACGTCTCACCCTAGGCCGCCAGTCCGTTGCGGGAGGAGCCGCTCGCTATAGCCGATTTGATGGGGGACGTGCGGCTCTCAACCTACCATTTGACCTCACTTTGGATGCCTATGGAGGGTGGACAGTGCTACCTCGTTGGAACAAGCCTTACGGCTACCACAACCTCGAACAGAACCTAGACGACTGGGCCAAAAACCCCGAGCAATTTCAAGATCCAAAGCGTCGCCAAAATTGGTTAGCAGGGGCTCGAATGAACTGGCAAAAAGAAGGTGTTGCTTCTTTAGGAGTCTCCCTTCACCAACAAAAAGAACATTCTTCTCTTACCCGCCAGACCTTAGGAATGAGCGGTAGTTTCACCCAGCTAGAACGAGCCAAATTTTTTGCCAATGCCTTGTTGAGCACCGAGCAAAGTCGTTTCTCCCGAATACGACTCTCTGGAGACTGGGACGCCGTACGCGCTCCAAAAATCGAGACAAATATCTCCATTCGTGGTGAATTTCTTCATTCGACCCCCTCGTTGATGCTCTCCCAAGCCTCCATTTTCTCGATTTTTAGCTACCAAGAGATAAACGAATGGGGGGGAGAATTGCGCGCAGCCCTCCCCTTAAGACTACGCGCCGACTTCTCCGGATATGCGCAGCTCTACAATGAAGGATCCCCCGGCTACCGTTCGTCGCTCAAGTTTCGCTATGCTCTTGATGATAGATCGACTCTCATTCTTCGAACACATCTAAAAAGAGTCGTTACCGAGTCGAATGGCTATTGGATGGCCCGCGCTGCGGGCAGCTACGTATTCACTCCAAGGTGGTCACTCATGGTGGATAGCTACCAATATTTATATGATCAGGAGATCAGAAGCGTCGCATCATCGTCTTTCTATGCAGCCCACCTCAAATACTTTTCTAAATACCCTTGGAATGCCCGATTGGGCAGTTCCCTCAGTCGTTCCCCCTACGCAAAAGCAGACGCACGAATTTTGGCTCGATTCACCTACAACTTAGACTCTAGCTCACCCCTGAGGGGCGGAGGCATTTCCCAATGAAGGCATCTTACCTCAACCTGATACTGAGTGCAGCCCTATTATTGGCTCTCATTTTAGCGTGTACTCGAAAGCCAGCGCGCTTCGCTCATAGTCAGCATTTGGGTCTCAATTGCACGAGCTCCGTCGATAAAAAGGAGGGCTCACAGATCCCTCGAGACAAAGAGTGTCTCACCTGCGTAAGTTGTCATTCGGGCCTCGACAAAGGAGAACTGAATCCTGGGCACCCTCGGGGTAAGAATTGTAAAGGGTGTCACACAAAAGATGCCCATCAAGTACAAGCTAGCTTGCGTGCTCCGCGCTCCTCCGCCTCAAAACTTGCGGCTACGATTCAATTTAATCACCAAAAACACCTCAAAATGTCGCAAATTGGTGGCCAGTGTATCAAATGTCACTCGGGACTTGTCTCCGAGAATGCTGGAGCCAATTTTCCTCCCATGGCAACATGTTTTGCATGTCATAACCATCAAGAAGAATGGGAAAACGGGGAATGTACGCCGTGCCACCAAGAGCAAGATCTCAAACACCTCTTCCCTCGCACGTTTTTGCGCCATGGAGTGGGGTGGGATAAAAATCATGCGTCCGCAGCTGCCATGACGACTGTGCAATGCGCTCAATGTCATTCGGAAGAAAGCTGTGATGATTGTCATAATGTGAGCGCAGGCTTAAAGGTCGAGGTTCGACGAGCAGCTGATGTTGATGCTGACTTTACCCACCCGGCTGACTTCATTACTCGCCACGCTATGGAGGCGGCATCTGAGCCCGCCAAATGCCTCAGTTGTCACCGAGAAGAAACGTGTAGTAGTTGCCATTTGGCCCGTGGAGTAAGTGCCGCACGCATTGGAGCTGTGAACCCCCACCCTCCGGGTTGGTCGGGTCCCAACTCCTCTATGGACAACCAACACGGTCGGGCTGCCCGTCGTGATATTCTCTCGTGCGCGACCTGTCATGACCAGGGTAGCCAGACCAACTGCATTCAATGTCATCAAGTGGGCGGTTCGGGAGGAAACCCTCATCCTGCTGGATGGAAAAGCTCACGAACACCAGCGGATCAGATGTGCGCCTATTGTCACGAGGCAGGTCTATGAAACGGCTGTGTTTCCTACTTATGAGCGTAAGCCTCACTTGTTTCACAGGCTGCCTTGAGCGCTATAGCAATGATGGCTCAGCCCCAGGAAACGAGTGCACTCCCTGCCATGGCGGAAGCCTAGAGCCTCCCTTGGAGGCCGCTCCCCCATTCAATCTCTCGGGAGAAGAGTCCCCAGAATCCCGCGGAAATGGTGCCCACAAAATTCACCTGAAGGGCACGGCTCGCTCACGTGCTCTCCAGTGCAACGAGTGTCATATTGTACCCCAAAGCCTCTATGAGCCGGGACATGTGGACACCCCCTACCCTGCGGAAGTTACGTTCTCGGGACCGGCAAAGGCATTCAAAGCTGAGCCCGTTTACGACGCTCAATCTGGCTCCTGTCAAAACACTTTCTGCCACGGCGATTCGTTCGTCGGTTTTCGCCCTTCCGGAGGCACCCTCACCCAACCCTCCTGGACGGCTCTCGACGGCAGCGCGGGTCAATGTGACGCGTGCCACTCTCTACCTCCTCCGCTGCCTCATCCAAATCAAAGCGAATGCAGCGATTGTCACAAGAATATCGACACCAGTCTACAGTTCACGCGACCCGAGCTTCATGTGGACGGTGTGGTTACTTTTTTCTTGCCTTCGACGCCGTAAAGTCAGGCTTCTCTCGGGTAATGACTTCGCGCAAAATGGAAAGGGCAAAGAAGATGACCCCACCCAGACCAAATACATGAGCTAAGGTCATGCCCCCCATGATGACGAGGGAATTGCTAAAAAAGCTAGGAAGCACCATGGCGAGCAAGCCAAGCGACGTACTTAAACAGGCTATGATGAGAAGTATGCGGGGCGAAACACTCAGGACAATCGCCAGAATTTTCCCGATCATGGGGTTGCCTCAGCTTTTTCTTGCCACGTGGGCCGAGTTCCTGCTTTTTTATGGGCGGTCTTAGAAAATGGATGAGCTGCCCCGTGGCAGCCCGCACTAGCACAACTGATTCGACCACTCTCTATCTCATCACGCGCCGAAGCATGGTCGGCAATGCCTTTCCATAACTTCCCCCCCCCTGCATGACAATGCATACAATTCCTATTTGGGTAGGGCTTGTTGATATGAATGGTTTCTACCGCCTCTTTGAGCGAAAGTTTGCCGTACTCACCCAGGTAATAGTGATAGACATGCCCCATGCCCTCCCATTTCGTCAGAGGGTAGCCATACATTCCATAGTTAGCGTGGCATTTGTAACAGCTGTTTTTGCCAAAAAGAGAATTTTTGCTGTGACGGGCTGCAAGAGACATAGAAAAGGGGTCTCCAGCGTCGGCGACGTGAGCCTCCATTACATGACAGGAGCCGCAAAACTCACGTTGGGTCGTTCTCTCGAGTCCTTCAACTGTCGAGGTTCCTGCCGCGGCGGTGGGTAAAATAGCGATTGCTGCAAAGAGCAAAATTCTCCAACGTAGATCCAGTTCAGGCTCTTTCCACCAGAAGAGTCCCATGATCATTAGCGAACTCAGTGCAAGAATGAGGGTGATCGAACCCAGGGCAGTCATCTAGGTAAAGATACACTTTCTAGTCAGAAAACTCCACAGAAAGTGGGGGTGGTCTCGCGGAGGACAAAGAAATATCATAGGACCTCAGCTCTCCCGACAATCGCCATGAATCCAAAGTCGCCGCTCTACTACATGATTTTTCTTTGTAGCTCCTTGCTTCAAGGTTGCCTCGAAGAGGAGAGCGCGCCACCGGTCCAGGTCAGCCCCCAGTGGGAAGAAGCTCGTACAAGCCCTGGACACCAAAGCCATCTTCAAGAGAAAATTTCTTGCGGTAAATGCCACAGCTTTGAGGGACCTGCTCTCGGACCTCCGCAAGAGAAGCTTTGTTTGGATTGCCATCAAGAAAAAAAACTGAACCATGGCGACAATCATCGTTTGGTACAAGATTGTAGCTCCTGTCATCAATTCAATGGGGCTCAAGAGAACGAAACGCCCCATCAAGCAAACGATTGCTTGAGCTGCCATCAAGAAAACCAGGGAACGAATCTAGCGGTCACCACTCATAAAGAACAAGCATGCATTGATTGCCACGAACCCCATGGGGAAGAGGCAATCAACCCTCAGCCTTGCACCTCCTGTCACGAAGAAATCTTGTTGCAGCACGGTAAACAATCGGCTCCCGAGCGCTCCCTTGTCGCCCAATGTTTGGACTGCCATTCCCCCCATGGCAAAGCAGAAACGGCAGGCAGCGCTTGTGCAAGTTGCCATCAAGTTGCCTTTGAGCACCTCAGCGGTGCCCCCCATATTCCCGAGAGCGCAACGTTTGAAGGAGGCCATGATGCCTGCAATAGTTGCCACAACACCCACGATTTGCGAAATTCTGCGGCCCAATCTTGCACAAGTTGCCACACGTCTCACCCAGCACTCCAGTCCGATGAGGTCAAAGAGCATCAGGAGTGTAGCAACTGCCATAGCCCCCACGACGTAAAGAGTTCGGCCGCTACAGCATGTCAAACCTGTCACACCAAAACACAAACGGATCACCCTTCGGCCCATGTAGACGTCAAAAGCGCCTGCACCAGCTGCCACACTCCTCATCCAAAGAAGGGGGCAGAGAGCCTACCCCTTGATTGCGCATCTTGCCACAAAAGCGCCAGTAAAAATGGGGGGCATGGCTCAAAAAAGTTAGATTGCTCTAGTTGTCATCAATCTCACAACTTCTCACAAAGTTCTAAAGCACCGTCTCTTTGTGCCAGTTGCCATAAAAGTATAGCCCAAGAGGCGTCGACAAACGATGGTCACCAAGACTGCGCTAGCTGCCACGAAACACTGCCCCACCAGCCCCAACAAGGGGACACATCTTGCAAGGGTTGCCACGAACTACAAAGACCCGCGCTCAACAAACACAAGGATTGCACCTCATGTCATTCACCCCATGGGGGTAAAGTTGAGACTTCCTGCCGTTCCTGCCATCAACAGGAGCACTTATCCGCTCCCAAGGGCCACCAAAAGTGCATCAGTTGTCATAACCCGCACAGCGAGTCTCCGCGCCAAATGACGGCCAGTTGCGCCAGTTGTCACAAAGAACAAGAAAGGCACAATCCACATAATTCTCTCACAGAACGCTGCGCCACTTGCCACCGCCCCCATGGGACTTCCACAGAGACTCTCAGCCTTGGAGCAATAAAGCCACCGCCTTGCAAAAGTTGCCATACGCAACCCCAGCTACCAAGCCTACATCAGCAAAAGGGTCATCAAGACTGCTCTCAATGTCATAATGCACACACGTCAGCCGTGCGGCGCGACCGAACCACCTGTCTCTCCTGCCATAAAGAACAAGAAAACCATCAATTGTCTGCGCAAAACTGCGCTTCTTGCCACATTTTTCGCAGTGTTATCCCGCTCCCCTAACACGCCAATCAGTTTGGATAGAATTGGGGTCACCCCCCACCTACAACCTGTATAAGTCCGCCCCCATGCCGCCCTACTCCATTGATGGCCAACGTGTCGACGCTCTTGATGTCCCTTGGGTCGCGAGGATGGGCACATCGGTCCACACCTTAAAAAGCTTGGCCCCCATTAAAGATTATAGCGCGCGTTTTTGTATTGAAGGCGGCATCAAGGCGCACGTAGGTATGCTCCCCAAAGCGAAAGCGGGCGCCCGCTCCTGTTGTCCAGCGTAAGAGACCCCAATCAAATGCATTCTTTTTTCCGTAGACTTCCCCCAAACTAGCGAAAGCTACGCCGCTGAGGCGTCGGTAGATCGGGTAGCGATATTCAAACTGAAGTAGCGCTAAGTTATCGTCGCGGTAGCGCCCCCGAAAATAGCCCCGCATCTGCCATGGGCCGCCTAGCTCTGCCATCGAAGAAAAGGGCACGTCCCCCCAGCGAACTTCGCTCAAAAATTGAAAAGCCAGGACATGAGTGCCAAAAACTGGAATATATTGACGTGCATCAATCACCCAAAACGGATATTTATGCTCACCCCCCAGAACAGGGGAGTAGTAGGTGAGAGAGGTGCGGTGGTAGCCGCCGCTCCTTGGGTAATTAAAATTGTCGCGCTTGTCGTAAACGGCCTGAATACCCATACCATGATTGAAGTTTGGTCCGTTTCCCGTTGGGTCTTCTCTATCTAAAACACCCTCAGCGTCTGTCTCTTCACCCTCAATATCATAGCTTTGCTGCGCCGAGAATTTAAATGCAGCTCGCATGTCCCATAACAGTCCAATATACAAGGGACCATAAACACGTCGTCGTACTTCATAGTCAAAAGAAAGAACATTTTCGGAGTATGATTGATAGTCCCATAACGAGTCGTTTCCCACGCCATAGTAACGATTGGGGTAAATTCTAAAGTCAGACGCACCCTCAATCACCCAGTTGTTATTCTTAAAGTTTAAGAATGTGGGCATACGAGCGATAAATTGCTGATTGCTTGTGTACGTTAAGGAAAGCCCCATGCGCGAGGCGTCGGTTTCGGGCTCCGAGTCCGTATAGAAACTCATTTGCGTGTAAACGACCGCGCCAAAGCCGGTCTCCTTCTGCACAAAGACAGCGGGTAAAACAGCAAGCTCCACTTCGCGCGATTTACCGCATTCCTTAGGGGGAGTGCGCAAACTGAAGAAGCCTTTACTGCAATCTAAAGGTTGTTTCTTTGAGACGGGCGCCTTTGAATGGTCCCCTTTTTCCTCTGCCTGAAGCCCCCGCGGGGTCAGCAAGAGAAGAGAGATGCCGGCTACGGTGCTCAATCGCCGATAGAGCCACTTCTTGTCCACTCCTTCAGTTCTAGCCAAACTATTGGCAAAACCCAAAAGAACGCGTCTCCCCAGCAAAGAAGCCTCACCCACTTCACGAAGTGCATGTGCAATTCAAATCCCTTCCAGGCTTCCTCTCCCAAAGACGGAAAAGCCAGTACGAAATGCCTCGTCCAATCGAGGTAAATTTAGTTGTTTTCGCCCTGTAGCTGGTCTACTCGCGGGGGCAGTCGTAGGACATGCGACGGGTCCGTACCTCCGAACCTTCGAACTCGAGCTTTCCCTATTGAGCCTTCGCTCAATTTCGGCTCCTCGACCCCCCATTTTAGGGAATATCCCAAAAAGGATCATAAAAATGAAGCGCAACAAAATCGGTCTCATCGGTGCAGGCAACATTGGCGGCGAGCTAGCAAACCTTGCAATGACCAAGCAGCTTGGTGACGTCGTTCTCTTCGACATCCCAGTAAAAGAAGATTTTGCCAAAGGAAAGGCGCTCGACTTGGAGCAGGCCAGCACTCAAAGTGGCTCAGACTCAAATGTAGTCGGCTCTTCCAATTGGGAAGACCTGGCGGGCTGTGATGTTCTCATCGTCACAGCGGGTGTTCCCCGTAAGCCAGGCCAAAGTCGTGATGACTTAGTGGGTATCAATGTTCCGATCATTCGCAACGTTGCAGAAAATGCAAAAAAGTACTGCCCCAACGCTTTTTCAATCATCATCTCGAACCCCCTCGACGCAATGGTCTTTGAGTACCAGCGCGTAACAGGCTTCAAGCCCGCAATGGTAGCCGGCATGGCAGGCGTCCTCGATAGTGCACGCTTTTCTCTCTTTCTCGCACGGGCCGCAGGAACAAGCGTGAAAGATATTCGCGCCATGGTTCTTGGTGGTCACGGCGACGATATGGTGCCAGTTCTTTCCAACTGCACGGTTTCCGGGGTTCCTATCACTCAGTTCATCGACAAAGACACCTTGGGTAGCATTGTCACGCGTACTCGAAAAGGAGGCGGCGAAATTGTCGGTCTCATGGGAACTTCGGCGTACTACGCCCCAGCGGCTTCAGCTATCACCATGGCTGAGGCATTCCTCAATGACGAAAAACGTCTCCTGCCTGCCGCGGCTCAACTCAACGGTGAGTACGGTTTCAAAGACTTTTTCATGGGAGTACCCACCATCATTGGTGCGGGTGGTATCGAAAAGATTGTAGAAATCGAACTCAACGCCGAAGAAAAAGAGATGCTCGCCAAGAGTGCCAAGAGCGTTCAGGGCGTAGTTGATGTTGTCAAGGGCATCTCCTGAGCTCCGCTCGCACGCACCTCTTATTAGTTAGCTACTGAGTGGCGAGTTTACTCGCTCATAGGGGCCTACTGGCCCACCTTTCTCCTCTTGAATTGGGGTTTCTTCCCTCAAAATTTTTTGCCGATGATGAGCTGCGCCATGCATCTCTAGCCCGGCTCACAGGAACGACGTATGAACATTCATGAATATCAGGGCAAGCAAATCTTCGCCCGTTATGGCATCCCCATCTCTCAAGGGATCCCCGCTTTCACCCTTGAAGAAGCAGAGACAGCTGCTAAGAAAATTATAGCCGACACCGGTAGCGAAATTTGTGTGATCAAAGCGCAAATTCACGCAGGTGGTCGCGGTCTCGGCGGAGGCGTGAAAGTGTGCAAAGGACTCGATGCTGCTAAAAAGGCCGCCTCCGAAATCCTGGGCATGCAATTGGTCACGCACCAAACCGGTCCCAAGGGTCAAAAAGTCAATCGAATTTACGTAGAACAAGGTCAGGACATCGCTCGTGAACTTTACATCGGCATGGTTGTCGATCGTGATTCACGACGCGTCGCTCTCATGGCGTCTACTGAGGGCGGGATGGAGATTGAGGTTGTGGCCGAAAAGTCACCCGAAAAAATCATCACCGAGTACGTCGACCCTCTCCTTGGACTGACTCCCTTTCAGGCACGAAAGATCGCCTTCGCCCTCGATGTAGGCAAAGGAACTGCCGAACCCAAAAAGACAATCGGTCAATTTGTAAAGGTTCTCCTCAAGCTCAGCGAGTGCTTCATCAAAGAAGACTGCTCTCTCTGTGAGGTAAACCCCATGGTCATCACGGGCTCAGGCGGCGTTGTTGCCCTCGACTCCAAAATTACCTTCGACTCCAACGCAGAAGCCCGCCACAAAAAAGAATGGGCTGAGCTTTTAGACACCGAAGAGGAAGATCCCGTCGAATTAGAAGCTAAAGAAGTAGGACTCTCCTACGTAGCCCTCGACGGTAATATCGGTTGCCTCGTCAACGGAGCAGGCCTTGCAATGAGCACGATGGATATCATCAAACACTACGGAGGTGAGCCTGCCAACTTCTTGGACGTGGGCGGCGGCGCCACAAAAGAGATGGTGACCAAAGCTTTCAAGATGATTCTTTCCTCCTCTAAGGTAAAGGGCATCTTCGTAAATATTTTTGGCGGTATTATGCGCTGCGACGTCGTGGCTGAGGGTGTTGTAGCCGCTACAAAAGAGCTGGGCCTCAAGGTTCCTCTCGTTGTGCGACTCGCGGGTACCAATGTTGAAGAGGGTAAGAAAATCCTCAACAATTCAGGTCTTAAGATTGAAGCTGCAGACAGTATGGGCGATGGCGCTCAAAAGATTGTCGCTGCTGTAAAAGCGGCCGGCTGAACTGGTCTCAGAAAGAAGAGAAGGTAAAAATCAATGTCAGTTCTAGTTGGTAAAAACACCAAAATTGTATTTCAGGGCATCACTGGCTCTGCAGGTTCATTTCACGCCGGTCAATGCATGAAGTACGGCTCTCATGTCGTAGCTGGGTGTACCCCCAATCGTGGTGGCGAAGTTTTCAAAGGCGAAGGAGCAGATGGCAAAGGCATCGATGTTCCCGTCTTCAACACCGTTGCAGAATCAGTAAAAGAGACTGGAGCAAATACAAGTTGTATTTTTGTTCCTCCTCTCGGTGCTGCCGACGCAATTCTCGAAGCAATGGACGCAGGTGTTGACCTCATCGTCTGCATCACCGAAGGCATCCCCGTCATGGACATGATCAAGGTACGTCGTGCCCTGGAGACATCTCAGTCCACCTTGATCGGACCCAATTGCCCCGGCATCATCACCCCCGGCGAATGTAAAATTGGTATCATGCCTGGACACATTCATCTGCCAGGAAAAATTGGCGTCGTCTCCAAGAGTGGCACTCTCACCTACGAAGCTGTGGGTCAGCTCACCGCTCTCGGTCTTGGTCAATCAACCTGCATCGGCATTGGCGGCGATCCCGTCGCTGGTATGGATTTCATCGATTGTCTGAAGCTCTTCAACGAAGATCCTGGGACCGAAGCTGTGATCATGATGGGTGAAATCGGTGGCAACGCCGAGCAAGAAGCCGCCGCATGGATCAAAGAGAACATGAAGAAGCCTGTTGCTGGCTACATCGCTGGTGTCACCGCACCTCCCGGCAAGCGCATGGGTCACGCCGGCGCCATCATTAGCGGCGGAAAAGGAACAGCTGACGAGAAAATCGCAGCCCTCACCGCAGCGGGCGTCAAGGTTGCCGCCACGCCGGCTGACATGGGCTCGACTCTCAAGTCCTTGCTCTGATCTGCTAGAAGTAGCGTAGCTCTCAAGCTACTGCACACAGACGCCGTTTTCGAAAGAGAGCGGCGTTTTTGCATTGGATGCTCCGGGCCAGGTGAGATCATCGTGCACCTTGCACTTGTCCAACAAATTGCCACTCTACCAACAATGGCCTTGTACAAATTCGGAAGAAGTGGCTTCACCCTAGCAAGAGGACTCGCGACTGGACTCGCCATTTTTATCCCCTCGCTCGTCTTAGCTCAAGAAGCGAAACTAGGGACTCCACCCCTTGAATCGGGACCGACTCCAATTGACCAACCAACAGCTGAGCAACCAACAGCTGAGCAACCCCCTCTGGAGTCGGGGCCCGCGCCTGAGGAAGAAGCACCCCGCACTGGCGCCGCCCCGGTAGCAGCTGCGGCAGTAGCGACAGCGGCGGTAGTTGCAGCACCAGCACCAGCACCAGCACCAGCACCAGCACCAGCACCGGGTGTTACCCCTCAAAAGGCAGAGAAATCGAGCGTTTCTTCAAAGCAGGAGCCATCATCCACCTCCTCTTCCAGCGAAAGAGCTGATCTCGATTCTTCCTCTGATGCCACTTCACCAAAAAAAGAGAAGTCCGACGGTGGCCTCTATTTTGACCTGGGTGGAGTAGTAACATGGGGCTACCGATCTACTCATGGCTGGAAAGAAAATTGCCCTTCGGTCAGTGCTCCCACTTCCCCTATCGCAGGCATTGAACTTCCCGATTGGAACCCCACTTGTACGACAAGCACTCCCCTTGGTATTGCCGCTGAGGCGCGTATCGGTGTGCGATTTGGTGTCCTTGCCCTCGAGGCATTTGGTATCGGTGCGGGAGATTGGTCCTCGGCTCAACTCGGAGGAGAGCCGCCCCCCTTTGAAATGCCGGGCCTTGCCACGGACATGAATATTGGCCGAGTTGGTGGAGGTTTTGGAGGAGGGCTTCGTTTGATCACGCCTCGCAAATGGATTCGTCTTGGCGCAGGGGCCGGAGGTGGTCTAATGATCCGACACGTATACACCAATGTAAGTAGTTTGGACGGTTCCTCGACCGGCTACAGCGCTCCCATGGTGCGTGCCGACATCGCCATCACACTTTTTAACAAGTTCAATATTGGAGTGATGGGTTGGATGGAATTTTCAAGAAAAGTAACGGTCTCTCCTGATCTCCAAGCTGGTTCGGGTCTTGTCGGGGTCGAACTACCCCAAGAAATAGTGGACTCGCTAGAGGCTGCACTGGGTGAAGTCACGGTATTTGAGGGCACCCAATACTTTGTAGGACCCTACTTTGCGCTGCATTTTGGAAATTGACTTTTCTCTGCCTGCTAGGACCTCAGAGCGGTGACTATAATCATGAGAAGCATCCTTCTCCCTTTCTTTTTCTTCGCACATGTCCATACATCTGTACTCCGCAATATTTCTTCTTTCTGTCTTTTCCTTTTTTGCCACAAGTTTCGCAATCTTAAGTCTTCGACGCCAGCGCGCCGTTGCGCTCACAGGAAATCAACTAAAAGTAATTGACGGTAAGTGGCATCTCTCCCTCTCTCAATCTGCTCATCAACTCATGCATGAGGAGCGCCATGTACTCGCCAAAAAAGGAACAACTTATTCAATAGTGCGTGAGGAGCGCTACCGTAGCGCTCAAAGCGGAGAAATTGTAGCCAGTCTTCCCCCCAAGAAAATTGCCGATTGCGAATCAAAACAACATGCTCAAGAGCTCATGTCATTTTTCGAAGAGGTTACATTGGGCACAACCACCGCGATAGATTCTCAGCTAGGGCCTCGCTTGCAAGAAAAGGCTGCTGCCTAAGTCTCACCAGAACGGCAAAAAGACAGATGCGCCCCAGCCAGCAACAGGGGGAGTACGCTCGAGGGCTCTCCCCCCAAAGAAGGGCACTGGAGCCAACAGAGATAGTGTGCCAAAAGGGAGCATCCACCTCCCTTTTTTATAGGTGTCGTCCCATGCAGCTCGGCGCGCTTGTTCAACTTTTTCTCGCAAATATATGTCTTCGCCCTCTCTCCCTTCTGTGGCCAAAAGATCCCTCACTGGTGGCTTTCTTTCCCCGTGAGGGCCATCGATATATCGACAACGTAGCTCACCTCTACGAAAACCTTCGTCTTGAAGGACGCCTGCCCAAGAAAGCATATCTATTGGTTACGAATCACCCCGAGGTGGCTCGCTCATGGCAAGAGAAGGACAGAACTACGGCTATCTTTGCTCCCAAGGAACCGAGGCAATGGTTGCGCTACCTACGCACAGGCGTCGTCGTCACCGATAGTTGGCAATGGGCCCAAGAGCACCGCAACACTTGGTTCGCCGGTGCAAAGAAAGTGCAACTTTGGCACGGCATTCCGCTCAAAAGAATCGAATTGAGTAATCTCGAAGGAAGCCCAAAGCTTCGGGGTCTACGAGGGATTCTCGAACGCGGTCTACACTTTTTGCGAGGGCGCTTTCCTCGCTATGATCTCGTCGTTTCAACCTCTCCCTTCTTCGAACACCACGCATTCCGCCGCTCATTTCGAGCCAAAAAGTTTATCAACGCTGGCTATCCGCGCAACGACTACCTCTTTCACAAGCAACGACATTTTTTTCGTGTCGACGAAGATAGCTCCACGCTGCATCAGTTACAGGTCGCACGCGAGGCGGGCAAAAAAGTCGTCGTCTACGCTCCGACATTTAGAGATAGCGGCGGCGGGCCCTTTTCAGATCGAGCACTTGATTATCAACGACTAAGAGCCTTTGCTGAGATGGAAAAAATCGTTTTTGTTGTAAAATTGCACCCGTATCTCAAGGAAGATCCCCCGGCCGATTGCGCTCCCCATGTATTACGTTACGACGAGGCGAAAGACATCGCCCCCCTGCTTAAACTTGCAGACATGCTCATTACTGACTATTCATCGGTATTTTTCGACTATCTTCTGCTCAATCGACCCATAGTATTTTTTCCCTACGATCAAAAAAAGTACTTTAAAAAAGACAGAAAGTTCCTTTTCGATTACTCTGATATGACGCCCGGTCCTCATTGTATAAATGAAAGTGAGTTATTTGATAGCGTAAGAGATGAGTTGCGTGCACCCAATAGCACTTGGAAAAAGAAGAGAGATACCCTCGCAAATCTCTCTTTTGAAAAACAAGATGGCGCCGCTTCGCTGCGTATCCTTGAAGAAATCGAGCGTTTGTAGTGGCTGAAACGATTCACGTCTTCATCTGCTATAGTTCCCTATCTTTCGACGCTGCTTTACGTATTGCTCATTTCACCAAGAACCAATACGGCGAGGACAGTAGTGGCAAAGAAAACACTGGGCCCCTCTTCTTCTTTTTTGTACTCTTTTCTGCCGATAGGAGTCAGCTCCCCGATGGCGCGCAAGTGTTTGAGATGCACCCAGCCCCTCAATACTACTCCGAGTGGACGCGCCCATTCGCGATAGCTCGCTGGTTTTCTGGCGCACTCAAAGAGCTCAATACCTTCGCTCCAAATGAGATTCACGCTTATCTTCCTCATCCATTCGAACTCCCTGGCAATCACTTTCTCTTTCATGATGCAAGAGTCACCAGAAGGGAACTTCTCCCGGACGGGCTCATCAACTACTTCCATCGCACTCTCCAGCCGGAGTCGCCTGGTAAAGCACTTCGATACGTCACCCGAATTGCTCTGCGCCTCAGCGCGGCTGTCCGGTACAGGCTTCTGTACACCCCCTTTTCCAAAGGGCACATCACTCAGTACGAAAGAGGTCTTTACGACCGCTCTTGGACACTCAACGAAGAAGGCTACCTGACCCGAGGTCGAGAGTTAGCGCAACTTCCACCACGCCCTGGTAATCAACGCGTCGGAGCATCCAACTCAAAGAGGCAAGTTGCGCTACTCATTCTTGATCAAGAGATCCATCAGATCGTAAGTAGTTCTTTAGAAGATCGCCTACGCAGCGCGCTACTGCAAGAGGCGCTGCTCCTGCAGAAGGCAACAGTCTACTACAAGGCTCATCCCCGAGGGAAAAACCGGGTAGAAGAGCTTCGCCAAGGGGGGTTAAAAGTACAAGACGAGACGGGTAGCGGTCTGGCAGAAGCACTCATTGAACAAGAGGGTATCACTCATCTTCTTGGCTTCTATTCGACCCCTCTCGTGCTTTCGAGAAACGAAGTAGAATCGCGCATCAGTATATTTCCGGTTCAAGGCACCCCTGGTATTCTCCGGCCCCATCTAGTGGGCGATATTTACACAGCGCTGCGGGCATCTGGCGCACGATTGATCTCCCCTTAGCCCCAATAAATCATGCGCATTCTCGTCGAAATTCTTCATCCTGCTCATGTGCATTTCTTTCGTAATGCAATTTCTACTTGGCTCAAGCGGGGGGACGAAGTTCTAGTTCTGAGTCGTGAAAAAGACGTCGCAAACGATCTTTTACGCGCCTACAATATATCTTTTGAATCAATTAGCAGTTTGGGAAAGTCCAAGTGGCAATTGGTACAAGAAATGCTCGTGCGCGACGCCCGCATGTGGAGTCATGCTCGACGCTTTAAGCCAGATGTGCTCGTAGGCATCATGGGGGTTACCATTGTTCAAGTGGGCAAGCTCATAGGTAAGCCTGCAATCGTTTTTTACGACACAGAAAACGCAAAATTGACCAATCGAGTGGTCTACCCATTAGCTCACTCCGTCTGTACCCCCGAGTGTTATGCGGCACCTGTCAACGGTCGCCATATTCGCTACCCCAGCTACCATGAGCTAGCCTACTTGCACCCACAACGCTTCACACCCAATAGAGACCTGGTGAAGAATGCGGGAGTCGATCCTGATGAAAAGTACTTCATCTTACGTTTTGTCTCCTGGCAAGCGTCCCATGACGTGGGCGAAGAGGGATTCTCCCTGACTCTCCAACGCGAACTCATCGCTCTATTGCAAAAGCACGGACGAGTATTGATCAGTAGCGAGATGGAGCTCCCTCAAGAGCTCGCGCACCTCAAGTTCACAGCTCCTCCTGAGCAAATTCATCATTTCTTGGCATTTGCTCACATGCTCATTGGAGAAAGTGCCACCATGGCTAGTGAAGCTGCCGTCTTGGGCACCGGGGCATTTTATATCGCGGACACCGGAAGGGGTTATACCGACGAGCTGCAAGAAAAATACGAACTGGTGTGGAATTATAAGCGCCACGAAGCTCGAGCGGCTTTAGAGAGACTCTCTAACCTCTTGGACGACGAAACCTTCGAAACGACAATAAAAAATCGCCACCAAAAGATGCTCTCAGAGCGAGTGGACGCCACCCACTGGCTCATGAATTATGTTGATTCGGTGGCCAACTCTCAAAAAGAGTAAGAACTCACTTTAAAGAGTGCGCAGATGAGTAACAATCTGCCAAATCTCATCGTCCGAAAGCATGTCAAAGGCGGGCATCGCGCCGCTGCCATTCTGAATGATGTCAAAAATCTCCCCATCGCTGTCGCCTTGGGCCGCCGAGATAATGCTTGGAAAGTCTCCAGACCCCGCACCATCGGCACCGTGACAGGTCACGCACCCCTGAGCCTCATAGAGTTTCGCTCCTAGCGCTGCCGCCTCAGAGCTACCAGCAAAAGGATTCGTTAAATCCGAGGTATCGACTCCGCTGCATGCATTGAGAGAAAGAACGAAAGCAGAAAACAAGACAACTTGAGATATGGACATATTTTACCGGGTCGAGAGGGAAAGAAACCTGTGAAGATGAACTGAGAATTCACATCAATTCTTTAGAATAGTCATTCCGGAGATTCAAGCAAATCGTGCGTTCAGCGCCCAAGCCATTCAGTCTGGGTACTCAGAAGCTGAGGGACTTGAAACGTCCCTGTCTTGAGTCAATTATTGATCCAATATTCTACGCTCTAGGGAATTTTTAGCAAAAGTTATAGAAACGCTCTTCCCTGAAAAGTTAAGATTTTTTGACGAAGCAGGCTTTCAGCAGGACTCCTTGCCCATCGACCTTGCAGTCCAGCTCGTGATCACCGTCCACAATTCGAATATTCTTTACTTTGCTACCGCTTTTTAAAGTAGTGGAGCCGCCCTTGAGTTTCAGGCTTTTGATCAAAATCACGCTGTCGCCACTCTGCAAAATATTTCCGTTGGCATCCTTTACGATACGAAGTTCCTCTTCTGCAGCAGTCTCTAGGGACCATTCGTGCCCACAGGTGACACATTCGATATTTTCAGATTTTTTTAAGATATCGGTCATGGTGCAAATCGGGCACGCAATTTTCTCAGCCATGTACGCGGCGTAGCAGCTTCTCTGTTTCGAAACAGCGGAGAACCTCGCGGAGATCGCCCTCGTTTCGGCACTAGAGGGAGTCCCTAGGAAAAAAACGTCTAATATGGTCAGGGGCGAAGGTAAAATCGGTACGCTCTGAAGCCACAAGCGACTAAGCTCAGAGAACATTCATGGAGTGGAATTACACCGACATCGCCACCATGATTGATCACGCTCTTTTGAGTCCCGATCTTTCGGAAACTGATTTAATGCATGGCCTTTTTTTGGCCCGCGATTACAAAGTCGCCAGCGTGTGTATTTTGCCTTACGCGGTCTCCCAAGCCGTGGAAATGCTTGAAGGGTGTCATGTAAAAACCAGCACCACCATCGGCTTTCCCCATGGGTGTCAGTCCACCGCAGTCAAGGCCACAGAGGCTTTCCAGACTCTCGAAGACGGTGCAGAAGAGCTAGATATGGTCGTCAATATCAGCAAGGTGCTCAGTGGCGACTGGACCTACGTTACCGCTGACATCAATGCTGTACTCGAACCCACCCAAGAAGCGGGAGAAAAGCTCAAGGTGATTTTTGAAAATGCCTATTTGGACGATTCTCAGATAAAAAGGCTCTGCCATATTTGTGGTGATTTGGGAGTTGATTGGGTAAAAACCTCCACCGGCTACGCCTCAACCGGGGCAACAGAGGCTGATGTTCTTCTCATGCGTCAACACTCCCCTCCCGACGTTCAGATCAAAGCGGCGGGGGGCATTCGCGATCTTTCGGCCTTACTCGCTTTTCGAAAATTGGGTGTCACACGTATTGGGGCCAGCGCTACAAGCGCAATTTTAGAAGAGGCGCGCCGACAGCTTCAGTTGCCCCCTCTACGAGGCGGCAACCTCCACCAAGAAGGCTCCAATTACTAAAGCATCTCTTAGGCTGAATAGAATACGGGGTATTTTCGCCCACAATTCGCCGCCCAAGAGACTCGCACCCTGGAGACAGCGCTTCTGCCAAGCGTGCACCTCTTGAATCACTACCAACAGATCAGGGGTGAACCAGGATCAACTCCTAACTCTCCAGTATATCGCCTATAATAAGCAATACGCTGACCGTTCGCCTCGTCAGCGCCGGAACACTCAAGGCCACCGTTGATTTCACGAATAGTCTGACCAAAGCCACCTGAGCCAATGATGGCGTCGTGACAGGTACCCTTTTCCTGATTGTCCGCCTTCATCCAAAACCACAAAGCACTTTTCCATGTGAGTACCCCGTCCGTAATGAGCAGATCAGGGTTACCCAGCAAATCGACATTCAAGAACTCGCCAAGGGACTCATAATTGGAGGCATGACTTATCTGCAAGGGACCACGACCATAATAGGTGACAATCGTCTTATTGATCTCTTCTAGATAGTCTAGCTCTCCCGTTTCACGAGCCACATTTGCCAAAAAAGCGGAGATCTCTCGCTTATTGGTATCGACGTCGCTTCCCGATGCAAACGCCGGAAAAGACTCTAACGCCGTGCATAAGTTAGCATATGTATAGAATGCGTTTCGACGCGCGCTAAACCAGTTGTTGAAACGACTCTCACCCAATATCGGGTCCAGCGCACAACCGGTACCCACGTCGGGTGTCGTCACGGGTACGTCTCCCTGACAGCAGACCATTTCTTTGGTCACCACTTCTTCAGTGGAGGGACCGCTGGGGCAATCGACGCCGGGATACCATTCTTTCCACTCCCCGCTGTTCTCGGCAGGGGTCAGGCCTACCCCCACGTAGTAATGCGATTCGTATTCTTTACCTTTGTAGCTCACCTTGATCCCTGCAGTGGCGTAAACGCGTTCGGAATTATAGGCAGGCTCAGTGCACATCGAGCCTCCTCCCTCGACTTCAACCACTGTAACCACCTCAACCTCACACATTTTTGGACAAGCGGGGTCAACGACTGCGCCAGTCCCGTCACCTGGCGTGACGCCAGCTCCGCCCAACTCTCCTCCAGACTGCCCTAGTTGCCCAGGCTGACCCACCGCGACGTTCTCTCCTGAGTTCATCGTTCCATCGGGATTCTGACTGCCTTCCACTCCCTGGCCTAGAGCTCCATCATCGCCATTGTCTAGGACGTCCGCGCCGCAACCCACAGCGCCTAAAGTCGACAATGTCATCAAGAGTGGAGGGAGAGAATAAAGGTTTCGTTTCATGTAAAATCTCAAGAAAAGGGAGGGATAAAACTGTAGCACATTGTGTGTAGATTCAAGTAGCACTTCAATGGCGGAGCAAGGTCCATGGACCCGCAGGAGGGGTCAATCTTCGGACGAAAGGGAGCAAAGTATAGCAACAATTCTCTCTGATGCTCTTCATCCGCTTCAAAACCCGCCAAGTACTGTCAGGTAGATAGCAGTGGTTGAAATAAGCACTATTCATGTTCTTAGAACAGAAATAAAGGGGCGTGACTCATCCTCTCCCTTGCGTGGGGTCTCCTGAGCTCTCCAAGCTGGTCCAGGTAAGCCATCAGCAATGGGTGAAAATCTAAAAAGCCAAGAGAGCAGCGCAAACGATAGAAGAAAACGCAAATATTACGCGTTTTCTCGAAACAGGGGAACGGCTCAACGCCGAGAGAAGGCGGCACGGCAATTGCTTAGTCAGTGGCAAACGGAATGAGCCCTTGAGACATTACTCGGTGGTTCTGCCCCTCTCACGCTTGGAAAACAATTGAAGTCCTCTTTTGGCCCTTACAACATTCAGCAAACTCTGGGCGAAGGTGCCATGGCTACGGTCTACTTGGGCCAACATCGCTCTACCGGCGCGGTGCACGCCCTCAAGCATCTGCACCCGCACCTAGCCTCTATCCCAGCAATCAAAGAACAGTTCTGCAACGAGGCCAAGCTCCTCGACTCTTTGGAACACCCGGTGATTCCTCGTTATTTCGGTAAAGTTGAGGACGAAGGCAGGCTCGCGATTGTGATGGAATGGTCAACCGGGACCAACCTGGATGAATTGCACGAAAAAGGGAGCCTCTCGGACCGATCCAAGTTGCATCATATGGCTCAAGCAGCCACTGCCCTTGCGTACGCCCACGCTCGCGGCATCGTACATCGAGACGTGAAACCAGAGAATATTCTCATTTCAGGTGACGAAACTAAGCTTGCCGATTTTGGTCTTTCCCTCATCGACCAGAATAAAACGCAATCATGCACTCCTCAGTCTCCCCAGGGTACGCCTTACTTTATGGCCCCTGAGCAATGGCGCGTCGAGAAACTGAACGGTGCAGCTGACATGTATTCGGTAGGTGTCTCCCTCTACTATCTCCTCACAAATACATTTCCTTTTGAGGGCAATTCGGCCTTAGACATTCGGGCAAAACAAGCCTTTGGCACCAAGGTTTCCGCAAAAACTCGGCACCCACTTCTCTGCACTCAGCTCGACGAATTGATCACTTCGTTGCTCCACAGCGAGGCGCGTTTCCGCCCCTCTGCAAAAGAGGTTGTGCGAGCCCTCAACCCCTCCCTCGTCCGTCGCCGTAAATTACCTAAGCCCTCTAAAAATCGCACCCAATACCTATTGAGTAGGTAAAAGGACTGCGGACTCAGTCTTCTATGCCAACCCATATCTGCGAGTATTTCAAGGAAACTCAAAGACCTACAACCTCATCATTGACCCAGGCTCCAGCAGCGATTTTGCTGTCATGCGGGCCAAAGTATCCACTGTTATCGGAGGAATAGAAAAGCTCAATGGCATTTTCATCAATCATCAATCATCAAGATCCCGACGTAGGTTCTTCTGCCACTGTACTTTCTGGGCGCTATGCCCGCTCCGCTCGCATCATCACGTCCCAAGAAACCTGGCGCCTCATTGTGCACTCAAATCTTCCTGCGCAACGAGTCTCCTCTACTGACAATTACCCCAAAGGCTTTACCGTACCCACAGGACAGGTTCTCCTGCCAGTTCCTTCTCCTTTCTGCCATTTCGTAGGGGCAGTGATGCTCTACGACCGAGACACTCGGGTGCTTTTTACGGGCGATCTCTTTGGAAGTCTCACTCCCCAAGGAGCCAAAGGTCTCGTAGCAGACGAGAGTGATTGGGTGGGCATGCGTGCGTTCCACCAACTTTACATGCCCTCAAATGTGGCTTTGCGTCGGGCGGTAGCGGCAATTCGGGCCCTCGACCCTTTTCCCGAGGTCATCGCTCCTCAACACGGTAGAATTCTCAGTGGACCAATGTTGCAAGAGTTTCTCAATCGCATCGAAGTCCTAGAAGTAGGTTTGGACAACCTGGACGATCGCCTCAACGAGTCCTCCACAATCAAAGGATGGAATGGAGTGCTAGAGCGCATTACCGCGTCGCTGATCTCACTCGTAGGTGAGGAAGCCCTCAAGCCCATACTTCAAGATAGGGCTCTCCAGTCGGATATTTCCGTCAAAGGCGCAAGAATTGAGGTCCTTCACTTGGGTAAGAGCACGGTGGAACGCATCATCTTTCTTGCGACCCTGGGGCTCGATCCTACGGTGGCAAATATTGTCCGTTTCGAGGCAATTCAGGCGGCCGAAGAATACGATTTGCCCGTACCCCGAGTTGCTCTGGAAGAAGTGGAGGTCGACGTGGACTCAGACGGTGCGTTGACTGATTCGTCCAACCTAACGGCGGAGTTTGGTGACGATTTCGAGTTAGGCGCGCCCCAATAGGAGTGGCTGAAAAAGGAATGGGGTGACACGGGATGAAACGTCTACGTGAACTGTCGCGCGACGCCGTGAAACCCTACCCAAGATGAGCAGTGGAGACTTTGTGAGAATTCTGGAAAAACTTGCGTCTAAAAAGTGCCTTCACCTCTCGCCCCGCAAGCCTTGCCGATGTCACAATTCTCTCCATTTGGCCCAATGTTTGCTGAGACAAGCATACGGATCACCCTCCCTCTCAACCATTAAGAAAAGAATCGATACCCTCATGACCACCCCCACCATTCGCGGCTTTTACGATAACGAATCTGCGACAGTTACTTACGTTGTCTCCGACTCTGCCACAAAAGACGCAATCGTGATTGATCCCGTGCTCGCCTACGACGCCCTTTCCTCGCAAACCTCTTTGGAGCCTGTCAGCGAAGTGACTAGCTACATCGAAAGTGAGGGATTCAAGGTGCGTGGAGTTGTAGAGACCCACGCCCACGCGGACCACTTCTCCGCGTCTCGTTATCTTGCAGAGCGCTACAAGGCCCCCATTGCCATCAGTGCCGAGATCACCTCTGTGCAAGAACTCTTTAAGGGTGTGTTTCATCTTGCCGACGAGACAAAAACAGACGGCTCACAATTCGATATTCTCCTCGAACACGGCAAGCGGGTACAATTCGGCTCACTCGACTTTAAAATATTGGCAACCCCAGGGCATACCCCCGCCTGCGTGAGCCTCCAAATTGAGGACGTGGTCTTCACGGGCGATGCGCTCTTTATGGAAGACTACGGGACCGGTCGTACGGACTTTCCGGCTGGCTCTGCGGCGACCCTCTACAAATCAGTCAAAGAGGAACTCTACACCTTGCCCCCCGAGACCCGCGTATTTGTAGGTCATGACTACAAGCCCGGTGGAAGAGCCTTGAAGTTTGAAAGCACCATCGCTCAAGAACTCGATAAAAATAAGCTCATTGCTCGAGAGACAACCGCCGCTGAATTTGTGGCGATGCGAGAGGGGCGCAACGATGAATTGCGTGCTCCTCGACTGATTTATCAAAGCATTCAAATCAATGTTTTTGGTGGAAACTTACCAAAACCCGAAGCCAACGGCGTTCGCTACCTGAAAATTCCTTTGAATATGAATTTTCCAACAGATCAAGGAGGGGCGCCCCAGTAACGAAGCGCCCCCGTAAGTCGCCCTGTTCCCTACATCGAGTGTAGTCACTTGTTGTGAAGAGAGAGCCGCACAATAGCCAAGCTCGAAAAGAGGGCGTACGATCTAGGTGGTCACTTCATTGTTACCGCCTTTTTCCTTGTGTGCATCCAGCATTCGCCCTCTGTCCCCGATAGGTAACCCTATGACATTGCTTCTCGAAACGCTCTCCCACGAAAAACCACCAAAAGGTTCATCTCATCCGGTCAATACCGAGCAACTAAGCGCAGCTTTCTCGGGCACCGCGCAATTTGCGGACATCCGGTTGACCTATCTCGCAACCGAGGGACCGGTGATGAACGACTCGGCGAACGGGACCAAAATTCATGGGGCAGCGGCCAAAAGTTTAGACGGCTATCGTGAGTTCATTCAATGCAGTTGGAGCCGCGAAAGCGCGTGGTCGCTCATCGTTCACTCTGTTCCCAGCAATAGAAAATCTGCAATTGCTCACGAAGCGTCCAAACTTGCACTACCACTTCTTACAGGCTGGCTCACCCAAAACAGAAGCGAAAGTTGGTTCATTGGCTCCCATCATGTACAAATTGGTATAAGCGAATTCAGCGACGAGCTAGCTATTCGAGAGATTCACAACGATAGAATCGTCAAACAGCAAGAATTTCTTCAAGGTGAGCGTTCAGCCACTGGCTAATTCTCAGTCGAGGTAGGGTACGGGTTGCCCATCGATGAATTTGACGAGGGTGGGCACGACTTCGGAGTCTGCCTCCCCAAATGAGTCAAAACCGCGCAGTCCTATTGCCCCCCTATAGTGAATCGGTTTCCCTTCGGCTATCAATTCTAGGGCCAAAGGGTAGTCGAAAGGCCCAATCTCTGTACCGGGCTCAGCGCTCATGGTGCGCATTGTGCTGGCAATAGCCCGAGCGTCTCGCGCATCTGCAGTTTGAAGCGCTAAAGAAAGAAGGATAAACGCATCATAGCCGCCAGCCGCGTACACGGCAGTCAGCCAGCGATCAGCGTATGCGGCTGTGCCTCTCCGATGCAGATCATTGATGTACGTGCTATTTGATAGAGAGAGAGCCGTGTAGATTTTTTCTGAGAGCCCATCATCAAGAAGATGGTCGGCCCGCAATCTTGCAATAGTGATGGCGGCATTCACATCTTTTTTCCAACCCTGCAAATAGAGTTCTCTCAATATTTCAAGACCAGTGTCTTGATCAAACGAAAGCTTAATCGCGTCAGGTTTCATTGCCAACACTTTTCTAACCAACACCTCAACAACAGGAGCACTCTCTTGTACCAGCACGCGTTTGATTGTACATCCGCGGGACTCACAAGTTTTTTGCAAAACCTGATCGAGAATCAGCCATCCTTCGAGGGGCCTCACTATGTGTACAATACTCTCCTCCCCCCTTTTGTTCCAACGGTCAACTAATAATTGCACCTCACCAGAAAAATCAGGAATTGTGCGAAGAAATAGATCATTGTTCTCGGCAGCTTCGGGCGAGGAAAAATAGCGCGGACTACCAAAGTCATTCATGTTGACTATCAAGAGCGCTTCGTGGTCGACAGCGACTTCAAAAAGATTCTCCTCGACAGAATACAAGAGGCCGCCGAACAAGGCGCTCACGTCTCCGTTTGCCATCTCCTCTTCCGCCCGGGCGCGAGCGACATCAGGATCACTTTCGGTATCAATAAACTTAGCCACCACGAGCTGACCACGGATACCCCCCGCCTGATTGATGGTTTCGACAGCCAGTTCAAAGGGCAACTCAAGCCCCGAGGCCGCCGAGGCGAAGTCACCCGTAAACGGAAAAAAAACTGGAATTGCAATTTTAGCTTCCGTAGAATTGCTTGAACCGCATCCCGCGAAAAAAGTTGCAGTCAAAAGACTGAAGATCATCAATCCGCGAACGAGAAAAGTATTCATTTTTCGGCGCCTTTCGGTTTGAGAACGGAAGAAGCTCCTTCGATCTAAGGAAATTGCGCCATGGCGAGCCAATTGACTCCTCTGCGAGTTGCTCTCCCTCCCTAGGTGCCTATAAATAACCCCCACGCGGCCAAAGTGCGCCTCCTTCGGGCCCTCAGCAGGAAAAAACAAAGTGAAACTCGATCAAGCGACCCCTGAACAACTCTCGCAATGGGAATCTGAACTTAGCGCTGACTACGATAAGATCGTCGCGCAAAAGCTCAGCCTCGATTTGACTCGTGGTAAACCTTCTGCAGAGCAGCTCTCCCTCGCCGATTCCCTCGACGGCATTCTTCAGGGCAACTACAAATCATCAAAAGGCACCGATAGCCGTAATTACGGCGGAATCGACGGTTTGCCCGAGGCCAAGGAACTCGGAGCGACTCTCATGGGAGTGGCAGCTGACGACGTGCTGGTGGGCGGCAACGCCAGCCTGACTTTGATGTTCCAAGCAGTACTCACTGCTCATCAATTTGGTCTCACCGGCGCACAAAGCGCGTGGTCAAAGAATGGCACCGTCAAATTCATTTGCCCCGTTCCGGGTTACGATCGGCATTTTACGGTTTGTGACCAACTGGGAATCGAGATGCTCACAGTCCCCATGACCGCGACGGGTCCAGACATGGATGCAGTCGAAGCTCTCATCAAGAGCGACAAAAGCATTCGTGGCATGTGGTGTGTGCCGAAATACTCTAACCCAACAGGCGTTATTTATTCGGACAAGACGGTAGAGCGTATCGCCGCCCTGGGTAAAATTGCCCACGCAGACTTTCGAGTATTTTGGGACAACGCGTATGCGGTGCACGATCTCGGGGTGTTCAAACCTCTAGCCTCCATCAAGAAGGCTTGTATTCAGCACGGCACCGAAGACTGCGTTCTTCAGTTTGGTTCCACCTCAAAAATCACTCACGCAGGAGCAGGTGTTGCCTTCATGGCCGCATCAAGCGCCAACCTAGCGGGCATGAAAAAGTTCCTCGGCACCTGTACCATTGGTCCCGACAAGGTAAATCAATTGCGACACGTGGCTCTCTTACCCAACAAAGAGGCCCTCCTCGCTCATATGCAAAAGCACGCTAGCATTTTGCGCCCTCGTTTCGCGGCCGTGCTCCAATCTCTCGACAAGAATTTTTCGGCAACTGATTTGGGAACCTGGGAAACACCCGAAGGCGGCTACTTTGTCTCTTTTGACGCGCGCCCCGGCGTGGCTACAGCTGCGGTCAAGTTGGCTGCCGAAGCGGGAGTCAAGCTCACCCCAGCTGGAGCAACTTTTCCTCACAAGAAAGATCCCGAGGACAAGAATATTCGAATTGCTCCGTCGGTACCGACCCTCAAAGAGGTAGAGGCCGCCATGGTGGTCTTTACGACGTGCATCAAGTTGGCCAGCGTGCGCGTTCAGCAAAAGAGCTAACCCGCTCTCTTTTTGGGATGCGATTCTCAAAAAAGAAAACTCAAATGAGTTGAGAATTGAGAAGGGTCTGCGCCTTGCGTAGGCCCTTTCTATTTTTCACGACAAAGAACCGCGGCAATTAGTCGAATTGAGGTGCTCGCCACTGAGAAAGATCGAATGGTTTTTTTGTCTTGATGACGGCGTCCCACCAATGAAATGTGGTGGCCACAGCATGGTCCAATTCGAGCGTGACTTTGGAGGGGGCCAAACTAAAATCGGGCAAACAATAGGCGGCATCGGGGCTCCCTTGAAGCAGATGAATGACGCCCTGCGAGAAACCTTCTCCTCCGTAGACTACAAAAGCCGGCTCATGCAATGCCCGTAAATCGTCCAAGGCGTAAGGAATTTTTTCGTCGGCGGTGCCCGTAACCGCTTGGTATTTACACTCAATTGCCAAGACGCGATCGCTTTGAGAATCGAGAGCCAATATGTCGATACGGCGGTTTTTTCCGATGATACTTTTGCCAAGCGATACCTCACGGTACACAAGTAAACCTCGCGGACCGTAGTTATGAGTTAAGTAGGCCGCTATTAAATCGGCGTATTCGTTACCTTTCATGGGTTCTTCTTTTAATATTCTAAAGTCCCAAGGCCAACTGAGGACGCTCTTCTTGCATTTGTAGCAAAAAGTCCGATTGCTCGATTCCCCCTGTTTCCAGTAATCTCTCGCGACTTAGCTTCAGTGCCGCGTCGGCAAGGTCATTTCCCCAGAACTGTCTTTCGCTCCGGAGAGCGGCCACTCCCGATGAGGCGGAGCCGCAAAAAGGATCCAAAATAAGAGCCCCTGGTTCGGTGCTTTGTTCAATCAATATCTTTGCGAGATCTGCCGGTTTTTCTGTGGGATAGCCTCGATGAATACGAGGAACAGAAAGCACGTCGGGTACGCCCAAGTCGTGTAATTTCTTCTTACCTTTTTCGAAAAACAAAATGAACTCGTAACGGGCACGGTAGTGATAACCCATGCCAATTTTCATCTTGTCCCAAACGAGTGGTTTCCAAAACTTAAAGCCAGCTTTTTCAGCCAATGGTTTGGCAACAAACATCGTCTCTTGATCGCAGAATAGATAGAAGTGACTGTCCTTCTTTAGGACTCGATACACTTCTACGAATAAGTCAAAAAAGCGCTCGTTAGGAAAAATAGAAAACCAATGATTGCTGGATGCTTTGCTTTGAGAAAGTCGGGTGGTCGTACCTACAGCCCGATGTTTTTCGAGAGACTCATAGGGCGGGTCGGTCACCACTAGATCAGCGCTTTCGTCCGGAATTTGCTTGAACCAAGAGAGCGCGTCCCCCTGACTAAGAGCAAATGAGCGTAACTTCTGTTCTGTTTCGACAGGTAGAACTGGAGACGGATGCGAGGGCCGGGAGGGCTGATTCATGACGTGGCCATCATGATCGCGTTGAGGAAGAGCAGCAAGGTACGTCGGACATTCCTTGGCAGGGTAGGTCCTGGTGGAAGTCTATCACCTGTGCACCTACATAAACTTCCTCAGTTTACCCTTTTTAGAAAGTTTCTAGGGTAAATTCCTCACTTGGAAGGGACACAAATTGGCACGAACCAGACGAATCATGGACTATTCTCTTCAAATAGATGGCTAGCCCCCCCTGACACGAATGTCATGATTGCGGCCAGGGCATTCCGCCCTCATGATAAGGCCATGAAACTTTCCTCAAAGCTTGGACTCGTCTCTCTTGGAATTATTGCGTCGGCCGCGGCCTTAACTGTCGCCTGCGGTGCGGGCGACGCCGATCCCGACGGTGGAGCTGACGGCAACGGCAATATCAACATCGGCAATGGCTCAAGCAACGGCTCGGGCAACGGTGCAGGTAGCGGCTCGGGCAATGGCAACTCGAATATCGATGTCGGTGATGGCTCGGGCAGTGGAGCAGGAAACGGTGATGGGGTCACCGACAATCCAGAAACGTGTGAAGTCGCTGCCCGAGAAAAAACGTATATTGGTTGTGACTTCTGGCCCACCGTGACCGCAAACCCTGTGTATCCAGTATTCGACTTTGCAACCGTAGTCGCCAATGCGGGCTCACAGCCCGCCGAAGTCACCATTACACGAGGGGGCCAAGAAGTCGCAAAGGTCACGGTTGCTCCCGGTGGACTTGAAAAGATTCCTCTCCCTTGGGTGGACGACTTAAAGGGCGGAAACTTTGCGGCCGACACTCAAGGAGCTCGAACGGTTAAATCGACTCTCTCGGCTAAAGGAGCCTATCACATGACCAGTACGTTTCCGGTCACGGCTTGGCAATTCAATCCCTTGCAATACAAGACGGATAAAATGTGCACCTATGCTCCTTCGACGCAAAACGGAGATGGTGTCAACTGCCTGTCTGTCAGCAATGACGCGAGTATCCTGATCCCCACTCCTGCCCTTCGAGGAGCATATCGCCTCTCTGGTTGGAGGTCAGGCTTAGATGCGAACGATACAGGCAGCGGAGCAAACGATGCTCCACCGTTTTACACCATCACGGCGACAGCCGACAACACCGTCATAAAGGTCGCGCTGAACGCCACATCAAGTATTGCAAATGGTGCTGGTGTCATGGCAGTCGCCCCCTCTACCGATGGCGAGTTTAAGCTCAATATGGGTGATGTATTGCAGCTGACTGCCGCTAAAGATTGGAACATCGACGCCACACAAGGTCTTGGTGACTTGTCAGGTAGTCTTGTTACAGCCAACAATCCAATTCAAATCATCTCCGGTGTCTCTATCGTGTCAGTTCCCGACTACAGCAAAACTTGCTGCGGCGACCACCTCGAAGAAACCCTGCTTCCCGTCGAGGCATGGGGCAACAACTACATCGTGATGGGTCCCACCGATGCGAATGGAGCAAATCGCGGACACGTCGTCCGGTTTGTTGGGAACTTCGAAGGCACTCAGCTTACTTATACCGGGACGCCGCCTACCGGGGCGCCCGCCACGATTGGCGCTGGTGAAGTTTGGCAATCTAGCGGGGTAGTTACGGCTCCCTTCCAGGTAACGGGAACTCATGCGGACGGCGAAAAGAAGTCTTCCTTTTCAGTGGTTTCGGTACTTCCAGGCAACGGAGGCTCTGCCGGGTTTGCTGGAGATCCTGCTATGACCTTCCCGGTCGCAGTTCCCCAGTACCGATCAGACTACATTTTCTTAGCACCAGACGACTACGCCAACAGCTATGCTGATATTGTTGCCCCCGAAGCAGCTGTTTTGACTCTTGATGGAGCTCCTATTTCGGCGGCGCCTGAAGTGCTCTTTCCAGGATGGGTTTCCTATCGCGTTGCGCTTGGCGCCGGCACAGGAGGAGGCGCTCACTCAATCAGTGCGGCTGACTCAGCTCATAAGTTTGGCCTCACAGTTTCGGGCTACGGGCATGCGACCGGATACATTTACCCAGGGGGCTTGAATATCAAAATCATCTCCGAGGTACCAGTCGTGGTGATTCGCTAAGGAGGCCGATCCTAATAACCTTTCCAACTATGATTGAGGAGTGAGTTC
>CAYWLO010000055.1:0-18634 GCA_964459035.1 uncultured Polyangiaceae bacterium
GGTACCAAAACCCGGCACGAAGTTCCGACCTTTGGTACTAGGTTGTCGATTGAGCGGAACCTCTTTAATTAGAATTGCTCGATTGGCTCCACGCCATCGTTTAAAGCGAATGTCTTCGTCCTGGACTCGTTTAGTCGTAGTTGTTTGTTGACAAGCTCGGTTGGACGACGGACGTGTAATTGCCTTTCGGTGAAGAAAAATAGCGAAATCATTCAACCGGGTTAGCCTAGAGAAAAGAAGGCGATTTCCTCATTTGGGTACGGGGAGTACGCCCAGCCCCGAGAGTAAAAAGAACACTCCAATTCCCATTGGAACCAACGAATAGCCAACGAAGTGAACCAGATATCCAGCTCGGTCTCCATAGAGTTCTTTCATTGGACCTAGCTTCTTAAACGATTCTGGGCGCGTGCTCCTTGCCCAGAATGTGAATAGTCCGTAAGCCAGCGCGGCACATCCAATGGCAATATTAATCATATAAGTCTTCGTGAATTGGTCTCATGGTGAAATGATAGACCAGAGTATTTGATTCTTCGTAGAAAGCTTAGGGGGGGGGCCGAGGGCATCCATCGCTATGATGACCACTCAAGTGGAGAATACACTCACTCTGAGAAACCTGAGCAAAGAGCGGTAGTCCTTCCTCGAAGCGGTGTTACCAAACCAATTGAAACTCAAGAAACTCATGTTAGAATTTTTTTGGAGACGAGTTTATTGAAAATGCGTAGAACGGGAGTGACTCGTTCGAAAACCATAATATAAGTGTACCTAGCGTAGAAGTAATAGGTTGGTCCCACGCCACCTATGAGTGGTGGGCGTAGAGCGAGTTTCCCGCAAGGGAAAGAGCGGGCCCTGCTGTTTTCTAGACGAACCCTCTCTCAACTTTTAGAGCGCCCCGCGGCTAGTACGCGTATGCCTAAATGGTCGTTTATGGCGCTCTTCATGGTGACCTTTCGCAGTGAGGCGCCATCTTTCCTGAGGTAGGGGCAATGATCTCAATAACTCATGCGAATTTTCACGCCACGTTTGTGAAGATATTCCTTGAGTTCACGCACGGTATAGTCACCGTAGTGCGTCATTGAAGCGACTAGGGCCGCGTCGGCTCCTCCAATTGTGAGTACTTCGTAAAGATGCTCAGGTTTGCCGGCTCCGCCAGATGCAATGACCGGAATTCTTACGGCATCGGCTACGAGGCGCGTGAGTTTGAGTTCGTACCCCTCGCGTGTGCCGTCAGCGTCAATCGAGTTGACCACCAATTCGCCGGCCCCCAATGCTTCCCCTTTCTTTGCCCATTCAATTGCATCAATTCCCATGGGTTTTCGCCCACCATTGATGAGAATTTCGTAGCCCGAAGAAATCGAAGCGGAGCACTCGACTTTCAGGACATCCATTGAAAGCACAACACTTTGGCTTCCAATGGCAGAGGCACAGCGCGCAATGAGATCCGGGTCCTTTACAGCGGCTGAGTTGACGTTAATTTTCTCGGCACCAGCTAGGCGCAATTGAGTGGCGTCTTCTACCGATCGGATGCCGCCTCCAACAGAAAATGGAATAAATATTTGAGAAGCGACTTGCTCGACTACATCGATCATAATGCCTCGACCCTCGCTTGACGCGGTAATGTCGTAGAAAACGAGTTCGTCGAGACCCTCTTCGTAATATTGTTTTGCCTTTTCTATCGGGTCGCCAATGTCTTTTGTGTCAACAAACTTGATGCTTTTGGCAAGTTTGCCATTGCGCACGTCTAGGCACGAGATCACGCGTTTGCTGAGCATTAGTTACCCTCCCAAGTTGAAAAGCGCTTCAGGACGTCCAAACCAAACTTGCCACTTTTTTCTGGATGAAATTGTGTGGCAAAAACGTTATCTTTTCCAATGGCGCATACAAAATCTTCACCGTAATTGCAGGTTGCAAATATATGAGAGCTATCAGTGGGTTGCATAAAATAGGAATGTACAAAATAGAGTTCGTCGCCACTATTGAGGCCCGCCATGAGGGAATGTTCTTGGCTCTTGCGAACGCCATTCCACCCGATATGAGGTACCTTGAGTGACTTGTCCTCCAAATTAAAGAGCCGCACTCGACCCGGCATGATTCCAAGTCCCAATGCGTCTCCTTCGTCAGAGCCGTCCAGCATGAGCTGGGCCCCCACACAAATTCCCAAAACAGGAGTACCCCGGTGAACACTTTCTAGGAGTGCTTCTCCTAGTCCCGAAGTTTTTAGGGTGTCGGCGGCTGTTTTTGCATGACCGACTCCAGGAAAAATAATTCGGTCGGCTCTTCGCAATACATCTGGATCAGATGAAAAGACCGATTCTACCTGCACGGCGTCGCAGGCGCGTTTTACGCTGCGCAAATTTCCGCCGTTGTAATCAACAATCGTGAGCATGATCCCCTCCATATCATGTCCACTCGGGGATGCACTTGCCCCAAGAATTTCGCTTGAATCGAGGTATTTTTCTCTCCTCATGGTAGGCGATTCAAGATGGGCCGTGGAGCTTCAACGAGCTTGTTGTCGAGCTTTCACTCTTCTGTCACTCGACCGTCACAGAGAGGTAGCCATATTGTTGACCAAGGCAGGTTAATCTCTCCCCTTTTTTGATTGCTCGGCTTTTGGCTCTAAACTTTTAAACTCGAGCATTGCTCTCAGTTCGCTCGTTGAATAGAGAGTTTTTCGTGCAGGGAAGGACGTGCCTCGACCTGCCATCAAAGATATTTCTAGCGTTCAAAAAAGAACCAAAGCAGAGACTGTAGAAGATAAATTCGATGAAGAAAACAGTATTGGTAGTGGAGGACGAGGTAGATCTTGCCACCACAATCGAATTTAATCTAAAAAAAGAAGGCTTTGAGGTGCATGTGGCTCACTCTGGTGAAGACGCTTTGAAATTGGCAAAGCAGTACAAGCCCGGTGTGGTTCTTTTGGACGTCATGCTACCCGGTCTTTCGGGAACTCAGGTCTGTCAGACCTTGCGCCAGGACGCGCTTCTCAAGTCTACGGGTATTATCATGCTTACGGCGAAGGGCGATGAGATCGATCGCGTTGTCGGCCTCGAGATGGGTGCAGACGACTATGTGGTTAAGCCATTTAGTGTCCGAGAACTGATGTTGCGTGTGCGTACACTATTTAGGCGCACACAAAGCGAGCCTGACATTCGCAAGGAGGTATCCTTTGGAATTCTACGGATCGATAGGGAAGCACATCGTGTCTTCGTCGACGAGGCGGAGGTCGCCCTTACTTCTCTTGAATTTAAGTTGCTTGTCACGCTTTTTGAGAGACGAGGTCGAGTACAATCCCGCGAGCGCTTACTAGAGACTGTCTGGGAGATGCCGGGAGAGCTGACGACTCGTACCGTCGATACTCACGTAAAGCGTTTACGGCAAAAAATTTGCGGGGCCGGGGACTATATTCAGACTGTGCGTGGGGTAGGTTACCGTTTTCGGGACAGTCTTGACTGATGGGTATTCGGACTAAGCTTTTTCTATTTTCCCTCATCGCGATTGTTGTAATGGGGGGGGCTAGTGGCGCCTACTTACAAAATCAATTGCGGGCAGGTTACGAGAGTCGCCTCGAAATTCAGCTCGAAGAGAAGGCTCGCATGACAGCCTCCGCGATGCCTCTTTTGGTTCAGGGGGATTCAAATTCTCAGATACATGCCCTGGATGCATGGGTGGATAAGGTCGCTTCAGGTGCGCGTTCACGCATTACCGTCATCGATCGTGAGGGAATTGTGCTCGCGGATTCTCTATTGGACGGGGCCGCATTGATAGAAGTGGAGAATCATGGAGCACGCCCTGAGATTCGCGATGCCTATGGCGGAGAAGTCGGAGTCGCCTGGCGTTATAGTACTACCGCCAGCACGAATATGCTCTACGTAGCGGTCTCTTCGCCGCAGGATGGTCCTGTGGTTCGTTTGGCTATGCCGACCCATGAGGTCGATGCTGCGGCGGATCGCCTACGCCTTATCTTGCTCGCGGCGGCGGGGTTGGGGCTCTTCTTTGCTTCCGCTGTGGGTGGCCTGGCCTCTTACTTTGCGGCGCGTACCCTGCGGGCCATCGTTGAGAGCGCCAAAGGGCTCAGTAAAGGAGGGCATACTCGCGTTGGTTATTCATCACGGGACGAATTGGGGGTTCTGGCTGGTTCAATCAATACTCTGGCTGATGAGTTGGAAAAAAATGTGGTCAGCCTTCGCGAAGAACGAGATCGCATGGAGACCATCTTGCGCGGCACCAGTGAGGGGGTCTTAGCCCTCGATGCTGACCGCCGCATTCGTTTGGTCAATTCTGCGGCAACTCGCCTGTTGAACTTACCTCCCAATATTGAAGGTTTACCTATTTTTGAAGCCAGCAGAGAGCCCGGTTTGCTCGCCTTAGCAGAAAAGGGCACGACAGAGGCCCATACCGCCGAGTTACGAACCGGCGATCCGCAACGTGTTCTCTTGGGTAGTGCTGACCCCCTCAAGGCAACTGGTGGAACTGTATTAGTTTTACATGATGTAACCGAAATGCGTCGCATGGAGACGATTCGAAGAGATTTTGTGGCCAATGTTTCGCACGAATTGCGTACTCCTGTGAGTGTGATTCAAGCCAATAGCGAGACTTTGCTTGATGGGGCTCTCGATGACCCCCGGGCGCGCATCACTTTTGTTGAAGCTATTGAACGCAATTCTATTCGTTTGGGACGCCTAATTGCCGACTTGCTCGATTTGGCCCGTATCGAGGCAGGCTCCCAAGATATCCGTCGTGAACAACTTTGCGTTCACGATTGTGCTGAGCACGCATTGCTTAATTTGCAACGCCCTGCGCGCTTGCGTTCTATTAGTTTGACCTTGGATGTGCCAAAAGACGTGATTGTCTGGGCCGACGACAAAGCCTTGGAGCAAGTGCTTGTGAATTATGTCGAAAACGCGATAAAATATACCCAAGACGGGGGCACCATTCGTATTATAGCTTTTTCCGAGGAAAATCTTGTAGGGAGACCAGCAAAACCCGTCTCACAAAGCCCATCACAAAGTTCTTTTCCTGTTCATCACGGAGGGGCCTTTTTGGATCGGGTGCGCATTTTGGTAGAAGACGATGGACCGGGAATTCCCGAACATTCACTGAATCGCGTCTTTGAGCGATTTTATAGAGTGGACAAGGGACGCTCTCAAAAATTGGGAGGAACGGGCTTGGGGCTATCCATCGTCAAGCATCTTGCTCAAATCATGGGTGGTCAGGTGGGGGTGCAGAATCGTAAGCCCCGCGGGAGCTCTTTTTGGATTTCTCTGCCCGCACGTGAGGAGCCCGCCAGCAAGAGTTGAGGAGTTGGGTGATTGTCGCCTGAGCGTCACACGGCTGCTACAAACTAGGGCCACTGTCCTTTCGCACAAAACGAAAGGTACTCATGACTTCCACAAATCTCGTCTCCGCCCTCGCCCTCCTCGCCCTCCTCGTTCTCCCACTGACTCAATGTAGTCGACAAGCCGAAAAAATAGGGAACGATGACTTAGGTTCTGTCCAAAGAGCCCCAGGGGAAATCTCCCCCTTGTCTATCAAAAGGGCGATTGTTGCAATCGACGGATCGTCCACCGTCTTTCCTATTACCGAGGCCGTGGCCGAAGAATTTCAGAAGGAAAATAAGGCCCGCGTAACAATTGGAGTTTCTGGTACTGGCGGTGGGTTCAAGAAGTTTTGCAAAGGTGAGACAGCTCTCTCTGGCGCATCTCGGCCCATCAAACCGTCCGAGGTAAAGCTCTGCGCAAAAAATGGAGTAGAATACGTCGAATTGCCTGTGGCCTACGATGGCGTCACCCTAGTTGTGCATAAAAAGAATACTTGGGTTGACTACCTGACGGTGGAAGAACTGGCTCGCCTTTGGGAGCCCAAGGCGCAAGGAAAGGTGATGAAGTGGAGCCAGGTTCGCACTGGTTTTCCGGACAAAGAAGTGCACCTTTTTGGTCCCGGTGTCGATTCTGGAACCTACGACTATTTCACCAAAGCAATCGTTGGCGAAGAGCATAAAAGTCGCGGTGACTTTACCTCTAGTGAAGACGACAACGTCTTGGTTCAAGGGGTATCGCGCGATCCTCTCGCTTTGGGTTTCTTTGGTTACGCCTACTACCTAGAGAACAAGTCCAAGCTTAAAGTGA
Source organism: uncultured Polyangiaceae bacterium (assembly GCA_964459035.1). Taxonomy (GTDB): domain Bacteria; phylum Myxococcota_A; class Polyangia; order Polyangiales; family Polyangiaceae; genus NIC37A-2. The sequence continues at coordinate 6,123 of CAYWLO010000055.1, forward strand.
TTCCTATAGAGGACGGTCATGAGGAAAATGGCAAAGGCGCCATCACGCCCTCTTTGACAAGTATTGCGAACGGAACCTACCAGCCCCTCTCGCGTCCCCTATTTATCTACGTGAGTAAAAAAGCAGCTCAACGCGATGAGGTGAATGAATTTGTAGATTATTATCTGAACAAGAGTACCCCTTTGGTGAAGGAAACTGGCTATATCCCTCTGAGCGCTCAAGCAAGTTCTTTGGTACTCAAGCGATTTAAGTCCCGTATTACGGGTTCTCTCTTTGAAGGAAAGGGCTCAAAGGTAGGCGCAACAGTGGAGACTCTCCTTGTTTCTCAGTAGCGTAGAGCCAGGGCCAAGAGTGCAACGCTTGGAGAGCGCTACTGGAGTCTCTCTTCAAGGTCATCCTCCCTGGGGAGAGCGCATTTTCGAGTTCATTCTTTTTGGGTGTGCATTGGTCACCGTAGGAACCTCTCTGGGTATCGTTTACACGTTAATTTCTGAGAGCTGGGGCTTTTTCTCAGAAGTAACACTGGGGCAGCTTCTTTTGGACTCACAATGGACTCCGCTTTTCTTTGAACAGCACTTTGGTATCTGGCCTCTAGTGGGTGGAACCATTCTAACATCGGTGGTGGCTCTTGCTGTTGGACTGCCCTTGGGTCTTCTTGCTGCGATTTTTATGAGCGAGCTGGCATCCAAAAGGGCGAGAAAAATTGCAAAGCCGGCCCTAGAAATTTTGGCGGGCATTCCTTCAATCGTCTACGGTTACTTTGCTCTCGTGGTCGTGACCCCCTTTTTGCAATCGTTGATTGCCGATCTCTCAGGGTTCAATGCGTTGAGCCCCGGCATAGTGATTGGCATCATGGTAACCCCGATGATCGCATCGTTGAGCGACGATGCCCTACGGGCAGTACCCCAGGACTTGCGTGAGGCTTGTTATGGTCTTGGTGCCTCAAAAATACCAACGATTCTTCGTGTTGTGGTACCGGCTGCCCAAGGGGGTATTGCTGCATCCGTTATCTTGGCAGTTTCTCGCGCTATTGGTGAAACCATGGTGGTGGCAATTGCAGCGGGGCAACAACCCCGACTCACTCTCGACCCCCGCGTACCCGTTGAAACAATGACTGCGTTCATTGTGCAGGTCTCTATGGGAGACACCCCCACTGGTACCATCGAGTATCAAAGTATTTTTGTGGTGGCGGGCGTTCTCTTCTTGATGACCCTTTGTATGAATTTACTGAGTCACCGTCTGACTCGACCCCTAGGAGCTGGCAGATAATGAAAGCAACTAAGTTGCGTAAACTCTGGGAGACTGCCTTTTATGCGCTCTGCGCCGCGGCAATTGTCTTGCCTTTACTTGTCTTGGGAGTGTTGTTGTGGCGCGTGGGGGCAGACTCCTGGTCGCGCTTAAGTTGGGAGTTTATTTCTCGTTTCCCCTCCAGAAAGGCAGAGCTAGCGGGAATTTTCCCTGCGGTGGTGGGTAGTATTTATCTAATATTTCTGACGGCTGTGGTGGCATTGCCCCTGGGTGTGGGGGCGGCAATTTACCTAGAAGAGTACGCAAAAAGAGGCAGGGTGTCCTCAATGATAGAGATAAATATAGCCAATCTTGCAGGGGTGCCCTCTATTATATACGGCCTTTTGGGTTTAGGTGTTTTTGTTAGAACTTTGGCGCTGGGTCGTAGCTTAATAGCCGGAGCCCTTACAATGGCGTTGCTTGTTTTGCCAATGATTGTGATGGTAACGAGGGAGTCGTTACGTACTGTACCGGGTACATTGCGTGAGGCCGCGTGGGGTTTGGGTGCCACTCGTTTACAAACCATTGTTCAAGTGATCTTGCCTCGCGCCTATCCGGGTATTCTGACGGGAGCAATTTTGTCCGTGAGTCGAGCTATTGGTGAAACCGCTCCGCTGGTGGTGATTGGGGCACTCACCTATATGACATTTTTACCGGACGGTATTGACGCTCCGTTTACCGTTTTACCCATTCAAATTTACAATTGGGTCAGTCGACCTCAAGAGGCATTTGCTTTGAATGCGGCGGCGGGGATCGCTGTGTTGTTGATGACCATGTTGGCCCTTAATTTCGCGGCCATCTGCCTGCGCAATCGATTGCAAGACTGAGAGTGCAAGCAATAATTTTCAGGAAAAGTCGAGAGAAAGTATCCATGACGAGCCAAGAAATATTAACGAAGATCGATGTCGATCGGGTGGACGCGTGGTTTGGTGAAAATCAGGTACTCCAACAAGTGAGCTTACAAATTCCAGAGAAATCAGTCACTGCCATCATTGGTCCAAGTGGCTGCGGTAAATCGACCCTCTTGCGATCTCTCAATCGCATGCACGAGTTGGTAACCAGCGCACGCCTAGAGGGAAAAATTCTCCTCGACGGAGAAGATGTTTACGCAAAAGGGGTAGATCCTGTCTTACTACGACGCCGAGTCGGGATGGTTTTTCAAAAACCCAATCCATTTCCTAGCATGTCGATTCGCGAGAATGTGACGGCTGGTTTGAAGCTTACGGGTAAGCTTCGGGGTAAAAATGCTCACCTGATTGTTGAAAAAGCATTGCGCGCGGCGGCGCTTTTTGACGAAGTAAAAGATCGCCTCGACGCCCCTGGGCATAGCTTGAGTGGGGGGCAACAGCAGCGTTTGTGCATTGCTCGCTCTTTGGCTGTAGAGCCAGAAGTGTTGTTGATGGATGAACCTTGTTCGGCTCTTGACCCGATTGCAACGGCTCGTATAGAGGACCTTATTCATCAACTTTCGACAACGTATACGATAGTGATAGTGACTCATAATATGCAGCAGGCCGCGCGAGTCTCCAAGCGGACCGCTTTTATGCTTCATGGCGAATTGGTGGAATACACTTTGACGGATAAATTATTCACCTCACCGCAAGACACTCGCACCGAAGATTATATTACAGGAAAATTTGGCTAGTCTGCCACAGGAGAAGAGCTTTTGACTGGGAACTACCGGGGTAAATTGGAGAAATTTTTATGAGAGAACATACAAATAGAGAATTGGGTCAACATTTGGAGGCTCTTCGAAAGAGACTTTTGCGTATGGCTGGCTTGGTCGAAAAAATGATTGAAGACGCGGTAAGAGCTCTCATGACCAAGGACGCAGAACTCGCCCGAGTCACTATTGTTTGCGACCACCAGGTAAACCGCCTAGAGGTCGAGACCGATGAGCAATGTTTGCTGGTGCTTGCTAAGTGGCAACCTGTTGCCTCCGATCTGCGATTCATTACCATCGCTTTTAAAATGGTAACAGATCTGGAGCGCATTGGAGATCTTGCTGTGAACATTGCCGAGCGTGCAATTGACCTTGTGGACAAACCTATGGGGGCACCACTAGAAGAAATTGAGCGTATGGGGACCCTAGCGCGTGCGATGGTAAAAGAGGGTGTGGACGCTTTTCTCAAGTCCGATCCTGATTTGGCCCAGGCGGTGATTGAGCGCGATGACGCAGTCGATGAACTCTATCATCTGGCATTTCGCAGCGTATTGGAGAAAATGCGCGAAACTCCCGAGGAGCTTGAAGGGGGAATTCACGCGCTCTCGGTCCTCAAGTGGCTAGAGCGAATTGCCGACCATGCGACTAATCTCTCGGAGCTCGTTGTGTTCATGGTGAAAGGTAAAGACATTCGCCACATGAGTTCTCTCGCATAAAGAGTTCGCTCTTCTCCGCTGGATATAGAGGGGTAAATAGTGGTAAATTGCACTTATTGTTACAAAGTATCCAAAATTAGGTACGTTTGGCCTGTATATTGAGGCAGGTATTCAACAGCTTCGGAGCTCAAGGTCTCGCGAATGCGTGCTAATTCTTGGGCAAAAAGGGCCATGTTGACCTTCAACTAGATTGCTGCATGACCATAGGCAGCGTAGTCTTCGTCGCGATGTTTCCTACCCTGGGTGCATTGAAGCCCTCGGCATCGGGGGCGGGGAGGTGCTGCCAGCAATGCCAGTTGATAAAAATGCGCGACAAAGCGCTGCGGATATTTCTGAAATTCGTCGGTCGAAAAAAGCCGAGGCTCCAAAGAGCGGTGAGGCCCCTCGGGTCGACGGCAAGGTGTCTCATGAGGAGGTAGACCATGACCCTCGCTCATGGATGAGTGAGGAGACTCAGTTAGCCGGAGCTGTTGTGGATAGTAATGCAACTGCATTGGGGGCCACTGTTATAAAGGGTACCCCCTCAGAGCAGAATCCATCGTCTCCTCGCGCGGCGAGAAGACTGAAACTTGGCGGTACCCAAAGGCTTGGCGCTCTGCCGCAAAAAGAGCCTTCGTCGTCGAGCGGTGCGCAGGCCCTACAAAAGACCGCACTTGGGGGACCAAAAACTCCCGTCATAGGGCAAGAGTCGATGATAGGGCGCACTCAAGGTCAATCAGTGAAACCAAAGGCTCTGGGCCAAACCCAAGTACAGGGATCCATCACTCAATCGAGGGATACAATGGGGGCCAGGGCCAGTGCTAGTCCACCTCCTCAACCTCTATCAAAGGTACCTTCGCGGGCCCCCAATGCCCCCACCTACCAACCCAGTGAGCACCCGACGCCTCAATCGGCGTCTCAATTGGCAAACTTGGGTTCCGCGGCAACAAGCGCCATGATAGATGAGCAGGCGGAAGCCTACATCGGTCAGTACGAAATCATTCGAAAGCTGGGCGAAGGTGGCATGGGAGTGGTTTACCTCGCTCGTGACAGCCGTTTGGGGCGCCGTGTAGCAATTAAAGTATTGCGCACCCAAGACAAAGAACTCACAAGACGCTTCATCATCGAGGCTCGTACAACTGCCCGATGTACTCACGAAAATATCGTAATCATTCACGATGCGGGGGAGCACAACAAATCCCCCTTCATGGTTCTTGAGTTTTTGGAGGGTAAGGCTCTCTCTGACTATTTGGAGAGTGATCCGCCGACTATTCCTCACGCCGTTGAGATCATGGTGAGCGTGGTGCGAGCTTTAGTGCGCGCTCATGAGCAGGGCATTGTTCATCGAGATCTAAAGCCTGACAATATATTTGTGACTGATTCTGGCACCGTAAAGGTGCTCGACTTTGGTATTGCGAAGTTATTAAAGAAGGATATGTCAGCGGTTCAGTCACTGCGTCTTCCTAGCCAGGGGGCTCGTGGGGCCATGCTGCAATCCATGTCGGGTGCAGGTACTTTGGGCGCGACGGGTATCGCGGGGACGGCTTGTTATATGTCTCCCGAACAATGGCATACCCCTGGAGACGTCGATCATCGCTCGGATATTTGGGCGGTAGGGTGCACGCTTTTTGAGTTAATCACTGGACAAAATCCCTTAGAGCATCATGAGACGCCAACAAGGGTGGCTCAATACCTCCTTTCGGAGGAGGTGATGCCGACTGCTTTGAGCTACGGCGCGAAAATTCCCGAGCAATTGTCGGAGATCATCGCGCGCTGCTTGGCAAAAAAGCGAGAAGAACGCTTCAAGGACGCCCGCTCACTTCTGAAGGCTTTGGAGCCCTTTTTGCCCGGTCGTCGTCAGGCTTTGGATGGCCCTGTCGAGCTGGGGCCTTTTGCCGGTTTACGGGCTTTTCAAGAAGAAGATGCCGCTCGTTTCTTTGGACGTTCGCGCGAGCTGGGTACCTTATTGAGTCGTTTACGTGAGACCCCTCTCATGGCCACAGTGGGTCCCTCTGGCGTCGGTAAATCCTCTTTCTTGCGGGCAGGAGTCATCCCAGCCCTTAAAAATTCGGGAGTAGATTGGGAGGTACTGGTTGTGCGACCTGGGCGTACCCCCTTGCAGTCTTTGGCTGAGCATATTCGCCCTTACGTACAAGAGTTTACTCTTCGTCAGGGGGGCTCGGTTCCTCCCAGCGGGAGTGATGAGCAAATTGCACAAAGGCTTACCAAAGAGCCTGGCTTTTTGGGTGCTGTCCTGCGTGATCGCTGCCGAGAAAAAGGGCAGCGTATCATGCTCTTTTTGGATCAATTCGAAGAACTTTACACCCTCGGGGCCTCGGCTGATGAGAGGCGCGCATTTACTCGAGCTCTATTAGGGGCCGCCGATGACGCGGCTTCGCCTCTGCGAGTGATGCTCTCGATTCGTGCCGACTTTTTGGGCCGTACGACCGAAGACCCAGAGTTTGTGGCGACTCTTAGCAAGGGACTCTTTTTCTTAGGACCACCCAGCGAAGAGGGACTACGCGAGGCATTGGTTCGTCCGGCCGAGATGATGGGGTATCGTTTTGAAACAAACGCCATCGTTGACGAAATGATTGAGTTCTTGGACGGCACTCCCAATGGTTTGCCTCTTTTGCAGTTCACTGCTGCTCAACTTTGGGACGCCCGTGATCCCCAGCGTAAGCTACTGACACTCTCAAGCTATCGAGGCATGGGGGGCGTCGAAGGAGCTCTGGTGAGCCATGCGGACAGTGTCTACAATCAGCTTTTGCCCGAGTTGCAGGTGTTGTGCCGCACGCTTTTTATGCATTTGGTAACCAACGAACGTACCCGAGCGATTCGTTCTATGCAGGAGCTGAGAGAGCTAGCTGAGGACTCGGAGGCATTAAAAAGTCTAGTAGATCAGCTGGTTGATTCTCGGCTTTGGGTTGTAACCGTACAAGACGGAGACCCAACCGTCGAAGTGGTGCATGAGTCTTTGATTACCAGTTGGCCTTCTTTGCGGCGTTGGCTGGACGAGAGTCACGAAGACAGTGTTTTCATTGACCAATTGATGGCAGCCGCTCATCAATGGTCCCAAAAACATAGAGATGTGGGCCTTTTATGGCGTGGCGAAATGGTGGCCGAGCTAGAGCACTTTCTTCGTCATTATAAAGGAAATTTGCCAGAGATCGCCGCCGAGTTTGCCGAAGGTGTTCGTCGGCAAGATCTCAAGAGTGTGCGTCTGAAGCGCACTTTGACCTGGGGCGGCGTGACGGTACTGACGACACTATTGCTTGCAGCCCTGGGTGGTCTTTTTATTGTCAACGAAGAGCGAAATAAGGCATCAGACAATGCGCAGATTGCCGAAGAAAGACTGGCCGAGCAAATAAGAGCCGACAAAGAACGTGTGTTAGCAGAAGCGGAGCGAAGTCGGGCCCTCGCGAAACAAAAGCAGGCTGAAGAAAAAACTGATATCTTAGAAGATACAGTGAAGCTCAATGCCGAAGAACTTGCGCAAAAGAATATTGCTTTGGAGGACGCACTCAGCGTTGCCCAAGAGCAAGAAGCCACTGCAATCAAGTCAAAAAAGCGCGCAGAGAAAAGCGAGAAGTTCGCAAAAGAAGCAAAAAAGCGCGCCGAAGAGACAAGTAAAGAACTCAAGAGCCTATTGGACAAGGAGCGTGCCCGTGCGGAACGCCTGGACGCCCAAATTGGCACCTTGGTGGAGGATTTGTGAAAAAATATCTAAATCGAACTGTACCAGCATGTTTGCTGGGTGCGGGCATCTTCATCTCTTCTGTGGCTGGGGCAAAAGAACCAGAGACAGCAGATTCTTCATTCAAGGACGAGTCGAAAAAAGAAGAGCCCTCCAAGGAGGGCAAGGCCACCCCTCGTGTTGATCAGGATTGGAGAAACGCAGTCAGCGAGAGCGAAAAAGACAAGGCGCGCACCCTTTTTCGCGAAGGAAACTCCCTTGTAAAAGACTCGATTTTTAGTCAAGCGGCTCTTCAGTACGAAGCCGCATTAGCTATTTGGGATCACCCGGGCATTCACTACAATTTGGCCCTTGCCCTGCTCAACTCCGATCAGCCTCTCAAGCTGCGGCAGCATCTTTTAGGGTCCTTAAAATATGGTCCAGAATCGTTGGGAGACGATAAGGCTCGACGAGCAGAACAATATTTAAAGTTGGTTGAGAAGCAGCTTTCAAAAATTGTAGTGAGTTCTCAGCACAAAGGTGCGCGAGTAGAATTGGACGGTAAGTACCTCTTTACAGCTCCCGGCTCTCATAGTGACACCTTGCGCCCTGGCCAACATACAGTGAAGGCAAGTGCTCAAGGTTACGAGGCGACCGAGCGTCCCGTTAGCCTTGTTTCGGGTAAGACAACCACTATCGCCCTCAAACTTTATAAACCCGAAGACTGGATTCGCTATGAGCGCCGCTGGAATAAGTGGGGCCCCATAATTACGACCATCACAGGGGCAAGTATTTGGGCAGCCGGAGGCATCACCTATTGGCAGGGGCGTGAGCAGACCAAAAGGTACGACCAAGAGGTAACAGATAAATGCTCAGATGCCCCCTGTCCAGCCGGGACGATTACAAGTTCAAACGGAGAAACTCTTCAATGGATAGGTAAAATATCTTTGGGAGTTGGGGCTGCAACTACCCTTACAGGAGCCGTGTTGCTCTATCTCAATCGTGAAATTGCTCATCGAGTAGATCCCGGAGCAAAGGATCAACTCAGTTTTACTCCCGTTTTTGGAACCGATATTGCTGGCTTTGTGGGTCAAGGAACTTTCTAATGAAATTATATCAAAAAAGTCTATTGGCGTTGCTCGCCCTCTCTCCCTTTCTTATTCAAGCCTGTGGGGGGGCCAGCGAAAGTGTTGAGTGCTCAAAAACTGGTCTTATATGTCCCTCAGGGACTGTTTGCTCCTTTGACGGAGAAGCGTGCATTAGCGACGATTGCGGCGATGGTACCCTCTCGGGACGTGAAGTTTGCGACGACGGCAATACCAAGGACGGGGATGGCTGTAGTTCGGACTGTCGCTCGACTGAATCATGCGGCAACAACTTTCTGGACACCCGTCTGGGAGAAATTTGTGATGATGGCAATAGCGAAGACGGTGATGGCTGTAGCGCTACCTGCAAATCCAAAGAAGAATGTGGCAATGGCTCCCTCGACACAGGGGAGGTATGCGACGACGGTAACCAAAAAGACGGAGACGGTTGTAGCGCAAACTGCGGCAGTACCGAGCGTTGTGGCAATAATGTGATCGATTTGGCAGCGGGCGAAGACTGCGATGACGGCAACAACAAGAGTGGCGATGGTTGCGGCGCATTTTGTAACTCGAACGAGACCTGCGGCAACGGCTTTCGTGATGAAAACGAAGTCTGCGACGACGGTAACAATCAAAAAGGCGACGGTTGTAGCTCGGACTGTCTATCTGCCGAGTCCTGCGGCAATAGTATTATTGATGCGGGCGAAGCTTGTGATGATGGTAACAACGAGGACGGCGATGGCTGTAGCGCTGGGTGTCAGTCCAAAGAGACGTGCGCCAATGGGGAGTTAGACGTCGCAGCGGGGGAGGCTTGCGACGACGGCAATAGCGAAGACGGTGACGGTTGTAGCGCTAGCTGTAAATCTCTTGAGACCTGCGGTAACGGAATTCTCGATATAGCCGCAGGCGAGGTGTGTGACGACGGCAATAACACCAGCGGCGACGGGTGCCGAAGTGATTGCAGGTCGGACGAAAGTTGCGGCAACAATCAGCGTGACGTGGATGCCGGGGAAGTCTGCGACGATGGCAATGAGGTCGACGGGGACGGTTGCCGAAAAGATTGTCGCTCCAATGAAAGCTGCGGCAACGGAATTCTCGATAAGGTCACGGGCGAAGTTTGCGACGATGGCAACAATGAGGACGACGATAATTGCAGCGCTAACTGTCGTTCTACCCCCGGTTGCGGCAATGGCATTGTCGACAATGGCGCTGGGGGCGCGGGGGGGACCAGCGGAGACAACGGCGAAGAATGCGACGGTTCGACAACGGGCACTGCCGTGGACACCGCCCTTTGTACAAAAGATTGCAAAATATCGTTCTGTGGTGATGGCTACACCAATAAAGAAGCAGGCGAAGAATGCGATACCGTAGGAGCGTCGCGAGCTTGCACTGTTGATTGTAAGTTGAGCGTCTGTGGAGACGGTATTGTTAACTCGGCTTCTGGGGAGCTATGTGATCCTGATAGACTCGATACCAGCGAACCGCCCCAGGCCCTCGATTCTCCTCGCTGTACTAAAGAGTGCAAGCCAAGTTGGTGTGGCGACTCATACGTCAATAGCGAAAGTGAAGATTGTGATCCTGGCGGGGACTATGAGAACAAATCTTGCAACAGCGATTGCACCGAAGCAGAATGCGGCGACGGCAAGCTGAACCTGGCAAGTGACGAGGTCTGCGATGATAATAATCGCATTAGTGGTGATGGCTGCAACTCCACCTGTACATCGGGTGAGTCGTGCGGCAACGGCATCGTGGACGCGGGCGAGATCTGCGACTTTACACTTCTAGCTGTGGGCGAAACCTGCAGTCGCGACTGCACCAATGACGCAACTTGTGGCAATGGGGTGGTCAACCTGGGGGAGCAATGTGACCCCGGTGCTTTGGTAGATACTACCGCCTGTAATTATGCAAGCGGCAGTGGCTCACAGAGTTGCACCCTTTCCCGTTGCGGTGACGGCTACAAGAACGCTGTTGACGGAGAGATTTGTGATGAAGGAGGCGCCGACACTGCCGCCTGCGATTATGCAGGGGCCGGCACGACTCATGGATGTACCCTGGCTTCGTGTGGCGACGGCTATCTCAATAGCGCAGCCGGTGAATTTTGCGACGTCGGCGACACTGAAACAGCGAATTGTAACTTGCCAGTGAACCCATCTGCTGCGGCTTACCGTTGCACTATTTCCCGTTGCGGTGACGGCTACACCAATAAAGAAGCAGGCGAAGGATGCGACGACGGCGGCTCTATGGACTCGGCCACCTGTCTTTCTACCTGCAAGGTGAGCAAATGCGGTGATGGTTACTGGAACATCGAGGCGGGCGAAGCCTGTGACGGCGGCTCTGCCGACACGGCTACTTGCGACTACGCAGGGCCCTTCGATCTCGAATCATGTACGGCGCCCCGCTGTGGTGACAACCATCCAAATGTTGCCGCCGGCGAAGATTGCGACGAAGGCGAGTCCGATTCGGCTACCTGTAATTACGCGGGAGGAAACACCAGCCAGTCGTGCACTGTACCCAGCTGCGGTGATGGTTACATCAATATCGCTGCGGGCGAAGACTGTGAAAGTGGAGGAGTTGAAACCGCAAATTGCAACTTCTCGACCGATAATTCAGAGCGCTGCACAACTCGCTCTTGCGGTGATAGTTATATTAACCGTGCAGCCGGTGAAGAGTGCGACGACGGGAATATGGACGATACTGATGCTTGTATGAACAACTGCAGGCTACCGGTGTTGGGCGGAGGGGGCGCTTCGCCCGCTCCCTGAAAAGGAAGGAAGGTAGGTTCGCCGATTGAGGGGAGCCTCACTCTTCTAGGAAGCCGGTTTCGTATCTATGCCGCCGGCTCAAGGAATGAGGAATGGAAGCTCTTAATGCTGGAGGGTGCGAGGGGTGGCGAATCTATCGCGCCAACTATTGGCTTTTACACGGCGTCTTCCTCGTACTTGCGCCTCTTCCATCAAATAGACTTGGGCCAATTGGCCCGAGGCGAGCTCTACTGCACGTCTTTGAAAAAGGCGCCCAAGTTATTTATGCGCATCGATAGCCATTAAGTCTTCGTGGGTGACGCTATAGAGCTCACCCTCGATTGCCTGGTCGCCGGCTCAAGGAATGAGGAATGGAAGCTCTTAATGCTGGAGGGTGCGAGGGGTGGCGAATCTATCGCGCCAACTATTGGCTTTTACACGGCGTCTTCCTCGTACTTGCGCCTCTTCCATCAAATAGACTTGGGCCAATTGGCCCGAGGCGAGCTCTACTGCACGTCTTTGAAAAAGGCGCCCAAGTTATTTATGCGCATCGATAGCCATTAAGTCTTCGTGGGTGACGCTATAGAGCTCACCCTCGATTGCCTTGTCGCCCGTTTCAATCAACGCCGGAAAAGCGCCCAACTCGACTAAACGGTACCCCACTTTGGTAGTACTGGGTCCTAAACAGTCGCTATGCCGCAAAAACGAGTGATCGCTTTCGCCTTTGAGTAACGAGCCATAAACAAAGAGCAATGTGTTTTTCGCCATGTGTTGATTTTGCCTTGCCTTGAGCGCCTCGCGACTCTTGTACGTCTTTGCAATAGCATGTCCTGGGGCATGCAAGAAAATACAGCAACTCAATGAGCGGAATCTTAGCTCGAATGGGCTGCGTTGGAGCCCGGCTGAGCTCGACTGAGTGTCGCGGCAGAGCATCATTCTGTGTCAGGAACGAATACAGTGCCCCCAACGAAACAAACCCGCAGATAGAATCGGCGTAAATTCTATTTGCAGGTTTGTGGAGGCGCGGGGCGCCGTCTGTCCGCCGATGCTCGGCATCTATGTTAACTGGTAGAAGAAGTTAGCAGTCGGTGCGCTCAGTATAGTACTGGCCAGTGCAGGAGCCCACGGATGCTTCAGTGATTCCTGGTTCACAACCACTTCGTGAGTAAGACACGCTGCCATCGGCAGCGTAAGTTTTTCCACCATAAGTGACAAGGTCACCATTCGCATAGTCTCTCTTGGTCTCCCATGCTGTGGCCCCAGAACAATCGCCCCCACCTGTCGTTCCACCTGTAGCGGCAGTGCCTCCAGAAGCTGCGCCGCCTGTAGCTGTGGTTCCCCCAGAAGCTGCGCCGCCTGTAGCTG
>CAYWLO010000055.1:18734-30072 GCA_964459035.1 uncultured Polyangiaceae bacterium
GAAGCTGCGCCGCCTGTAGCTGTGGTTCCCCCAGAAGCTGCGCCGCCTGTAGCTGTGGTTCCCCCAGAAGCTGCGCCGCCTGTAGCTGCGGTTCCCCCAGAAGCTGCACCGCCTGTAGCTGTGGTTCCCCCAGAAGCTGCGGTACCACCACTTGCAGTAGACCCACCAGAGCCCAATGGAGCGCTAGCACCCGTGCCCGCCTGGGCGGTACCACCCGAAGCCGAGACATTGCCGCCGGAGCCCATCTGGGCGCCGCCTTGTCCATTCAGCCCCTCCACGCCAGCGTCGTCACCGTTGGTAAGAGTGGCGCAACCTGAGAGCAGAAAAATCAAGAGTGAAGAGGACGCGAGTTGTCGATTGAATGTCATAAGATACCAAGAGGGCCAAGATGCCGGGGGAGGGAGGACACGCCAGTCTGCAATAAGATGCGCGAACTTCAAGCGAAATGGAGGGTCAGTAAATCTGAGTCAGATCCGTGAAGAGCCGCCAGGGGAGCGAAATATTGTATTGGCTCCTTGCTTAGCATAGCCGTTCGCACCATGTGCGCACGGTTTAAGTGACGTTGCCCGCGCGAACTTTAGTCTCTTCTGGTAAAAAAGTGAATTTTTATGCTCTGAGAAGAGTTTTTCTGTGAAGAAAATGCGGGAGGACTAGCTGGGGGTCTTGCCGCCCAGGCAATGAACAGAAACGAAGGGTGATCAGCAAGAACTTGCTGAAGTGCCTCCCCGCGCGCCTGCATTTCTTTAGCCCGTGACGGCTGAGAGCTCGCCCTCTTCTATTTGCTGACTCGTTAGCCCATAGCGGCGCTCGACCCCGCGATAGCGTTCAATGGCTCGACGAAAATCTTCGCCGCGAAACTCGGGCCACATCATGTCGACAAACGAAAGCTCGGCGTAGGCCGATTCAAAAAGAAGAAAGTCGCTAATGCGCGACTCACCCCCGGTGCGAATCAACAAATCGACGTCGGGTAAATTATGGGTGGAAAGTCGCGCCTGCAAGAGCTCGCTTGTGATGTCCTCGGGAGCGATGTGCCCCGCCGCGGCTTCTGCTGCAAGTTTTTGCGCAGCTTCGACAATATCTTGCCTTCCGCCGTAAGAAAGGGCCAAACTCAAAGTGGTGCCCTGGCAATCTTTGGTGGCAAGCATCAGCTTTTGCAGGGCCATTCTGGGGGTTTTGGGCAGAGCCTCTAAGTGTCCCACCACTTCAACGCGAATATCTTGACGAATCAGTTCAGCCTGCTCTTTGCGGGCAAAGCGCGTGAGCAGATGCATGAGAGCCTCTACTTCTAAACGGGGTCTGTCCCAATTGTTGACGCTGAAAGCGTAGAGAGTGAGGTATTTGATGCCTAACTTTGCGGCAGTTTCTAGAGTCGTTCGGACCGAGTTGGCCCCAGCGGAGTGGCCGTGCCAGCGCAACATGCCTTGTTTGCGTGCCCAGCGGCCGTTGCCGTCCATGATGATAGCGACGTGCTGGGGCAGGGGGCGCAAATTCTTCTCAGGATCGCCGGAGCTCTTTTTTGAAAGAGTTGGATCGGGAGTAGTTTTCGACATCACTCTGGTTACCGTGGCAGAAAAGCGACTCGGAGTCCTGTTCTTGATTGTGGAGCTTTGGTGGAGACAGGGAGAGTCGGGGCAAATTACCTAGAAAAGCGGAGTCGTTTCTAGGTGAGGGGGAGTCGGAAGCTAAAAACTACCTCGTTGTCAGCCGAGCGAACCAATTCGGCCCGGCCTCCGTGAGCTTCGGCTACCGCTGCGACGATTGAAAGTCCTAAACCTGTTCCCCCCAGAGCACGCCGCGTGGTCACGAAACGCTCAAAGAGTGCGAGGCGCACGTGCTCATCGAGAGCACCCTGATTTTTCGTGAGCAGTATGAGATCATCCTTTTGAGATGACAATTCTAAGTGAATAGGGCTGAGAGCAGGGGAGTGAATCAGAGCGTTGTGAATTAAATTGGAGAGAGCACGAGTGATCCATCCTCGGTCGCCCTTGATAGTGAAATTACTTTGCTGAGAGAAGTGCACTCGCTCTTTCTCCGAGGGAGAAAGGGTCTCAATGACTTCGTCTACAAGGGGGCCGACGCTCAGTTTTTCAAGATGTTCTGGACCCCGTGCTTCGATTTGTGCAAGGCTGAGCAACTCGGCCAGGAGTTTCTCGATACGTTCGGCTGCTTGATGTATACGAGTGACAAAGCGATGGGCTTGTTGGGGTTCGTCGAGTGCACCGTCTAAGAGCACCTCTGCACTGGCGCGCACGGCGGCTACTGGGTTTTTTAGCTCATGAGAGAGGTCGGCCGTAAACGTCTCTACAAAGGGGCGACCTTCCAGCTGGAGGCGCATCGTGTTGATGGAGTCTACTAAATGACCCACTTCTCGACCTACCACGTGGGTGGGGATTTTGGCTTTTTCTCCCGAGCTCACCCTTCTGCTATATTCCGAGAGGGATTCGATAGGGGCGGCTATTGTGCGCCCGATCCAGGCGGCGGCTCCTGCGGCGGCGGCCATCAAAAGCAGGCCCACCACGAGCACTGCGGGGGCAAAGTCTGCCAACATGGCTCGGACTTCTAGGGTAAATTTAACCACGCGCACGATTCCTACGGGCTTTCCTTCGTAAGTGAGGTCGGTGTCAACAAAGATGGTATCGTTTTCTTGAGCGCGACTTTGTTGACCTGGAGGAAAGAGCAAAGCGTGATCGAGAGTGAGCAACTCGAAGCCGAGGGAGGACTTGTCTCCATCCAGAGGAGCCAGGGCTAAGACGACCGAGGAGCGCTGATGCAATTGCTGGGCAAGGACCGAAAATGAAATGCCGGTGCGGGCCATTTCGCTTTCTAATATTCCCGCAAGAGCATGTGTTTCGTCAGTTGCGGCCGCAATGGCTAACCTGTCTGCACGTGAATTGACCCGATCGATCACCAAAATACCCAGGCCGACTGATAAGGCACCCACAATGCTACCCAGAGCCAGAAATATCTGCATACGGACCGAGAGTCCTCGCTGACGAGATTGAATGAGGCGAGAGACAATCAGCGTAAAGAAGAGGATAAGCCCCACTCCAGCGGCACCAGAAATCACCAATCGCGTCAAGAGGCGTTGGACCCTTCACGTGCTCGGTAGCCAATTCCGCGAACGGTTTCGACACAATTTCCAGCACCATCCCATTCATTGAGCTTTTTTCTGAGAGCTTTTACGTGAGAGTCTATCGTGCGGTCGCTCAGGGCAAAACCAGGGCCCCAAACTTGGTCGATGATTGTAGCGCGAGAGAACACATAGCCAGGATCGGAGAGTAACAGAGCGAGAAGATCAAATTCGACGCGAGTCAGCTCCACTAAATTTCCTTGGACGGAGACTCGCCGGGACTCTCGATTCAAAGTCAATTCGCCAGAGGCGCTTTCACTTGTTTCTACAGCCTGACCTTTTTCCATCCTGCGTAAAATTGCGCTCACACGGGCCACAACCTCACGAGGAGAAAATGGTTTGGTTACGTAGTCGTCAGCTCCCATCTCTAGGGCGCGGATACGGTCATTTTCTCCATCGCGACTGGAGAGAACAAGTACAGCCATGCCAGAGCCCCGTTCCGCAGCCAGCTCCGCTATCCAGTCAAAGCCGCTTCCGTCCGGTAACATCAAATCGAGCACGATGAGTCCAAATGGGGGGGATGCCTCTGCTTCTATCGATTGAGTTTCCCCCAGTTGGGCGCGCGCCTCCGTGAGACTACTCGCGATGGCCACATCATGTCCGGCTTTTCCCAAGGCGTAGGCAATCGACTCAGCAATCGCTAGCTCATCTTCAACTACTAAAATTTGTGTCACGTGGGGGGTCAACCTTTAGAGGAAGGGGATTGTCGTACCGTTGAGATTGAAAGTCTGCAGGAGAGAGAGAATACTTATAGACCCCTCGGGGCATCGATATTTGGTCAACTAGCTTTTTTATTTAACTTTTTTTCAGGCTCTGCTGAGTCAATACTGCCGTCAAAACTAGATACCTGAAAACCAGCCAGTCATCATCCCCTCGTGTTGTGCTGGCGGCCCTCCCCCTCAGAGGTTAAATACCTCCTCATGCCCCCCGAATCTCCTCAGCTCCCCCCAAAGCCGGAGGTAGCGCTTGCCCTACTTCAAACCGCCTCCTCAGTTTACGTGCATTTAGATCCTCGTCGGGACGACGTGCATGTGCCCTCTTGGTTCAAGCAGCAACCTCAATTAGTATTGCAGGTTGGTTTGAACATGGCGGTCGAAATCCCCGATCTGGACGTGGGGCACGAAGCCATCAGCTGCACGCTGAGTTTCAACCGGCGGCCCGAATTTTGCAAAATTCCCTGGGACGCTATTTATGGCCTCGTAGGCGAGGACGGTCGAGGCATGATTTGGCCCGAATCGGTCCCCCCTGAAGTAGCGGCATCTGCCGACGGTCGTTCTCCGGTGGCCGCGGTGCCTAAATCTCAGCGCCCACAGTTGCGTTTGGCTCACTCCGAGGTGCCCGAGGCTTCGGACGATTCTTCTCTCGATTCTTCCAACGAGAAAGAAAGTACCCCAGACGGCGAAAAGAAAGATATTGAAGCAAGTCCATTGCGTGTTGCCTCCGCGCCTGTCCCTGAAGAGACTTCACCAGTGGATCCTGCCGCTTTAATCGCACAAAAGGCGAGCCAAGAGGACAAACCCCGCGAGAAGCCCTCCCATCTTCGCCTCGTAAAATAGGAGCGGCGCTTCTTCTGTGCACGAAGACAGAAGAAGCCCTTCATTCTTTGTCGTCCTCATATAAAGTCTACAGACCAGACCGCCTCCATTGCGGTTTGGTCTGATACTGATGGATGTTGTTTGCGGGCGCTGCAAGGCCGATTACGAATTTGACGATGCGCTGATATCCGAGCGGGGCACTACGGTGCGCTGCACGAATTGCGGCTTACAATTTAAGGTATTTCCTCCAGTTGGTCATCGTGCTCCAGAGGTCTGGCGTGTTTTTGATCCCGAGGACAGAAGGGGCGAGCCTGCTGTTTATGAGAGCTTGCCAGCTCTGCAAAGGGCGATTGCTAGCGGGCGAGTGGGCGCGCGCCATTTGCTCGCTCGCGGCCGTGAAGAGCCGCGAGAATTATCGGAGATTGTCGAGTTGCAGCCTTTGCTTCGCCAACCCCCAAGCTCGCCACCGCCTCCTCTTGAGGAGGGCTCCTCCGAAAGTTCTATGGCCCCCATTGCCAACAAAACCGTTTTGGGTATCGAGGCACGGCCCGACCCTGCCTTGGTAATGGGTCGGTCTCCCCCTGGGGTGCCTCCCGAGTTTGATTCAGCGTCTCTAGATCAACTAGACGCACCCTTAGAGTCCGATGTGGGGCATGATGCAATTGTGCCCTTCCAACCGCCTGAACCTATGGAAGGCTTTGAGCCCGATCTGGCGCCCGCGGGTTTGAGCAACGAGCAGGGCGCTGCAGTTGGCACGCCTGCATTTGTTTTGCCTCAAGACGAACTCGCTGGCCATTCTTCTCACGCTCAGGGCGAGGCAAAAGGAGGAGTGTTTCGTAGTGAAAGGGTGGAAAGCGACCGACCAAAAATACGTTCGGCGCTCTCCATCGCGCCTCCCTTGAGCTCCGAAGGGCCTAGTTCTAGTCGTCCGCCGGCAAAGGTTCGTACCGGGTCCTTGGCCGCACCCCGCGCTAGCCTACGTTCTACCATTGCACCTTCGACTCCAGCGGAGGTACAGGAGCCCGAGTCCGTTCCCCCACAGTCTTCCTTGGTTTCAGACGAGTCGGAGCCGGCATCACCTCTGCCCACATCCTCGAGCCCAGTCCCTCAAAATTCTTCCGAGTCTACGGGCCAAAGCACTAGGCCCCCAGTTTCTGATTCATCAAAAAGAGGGGCTTCTTCCAAGGACAAGTCTTCTGTCGCATCCGTACCTATCTCAGAGCGCCCAAGACGTGTGAGCGCTCCTGGAGCCCCTGTGAGTTCAATGACAGGGGCTCCCAGGCGCAGAGGAGCGCGCAGTGGGGGTATGGTGGTGGCCGTTCTCCTTGGAGGGGCCGCTTTCTTGGGTTTCGCAAATCGCGAGAGCCTCAAAGGAATGCTCAATACATCCTCCAATGTAGGTGCAGAAAAATCAGCGAAGGCGTTTGTTTCATCGGAGCTCAGTGAGCGACTGGTTCAGGCTGAAATAAAATGGATTGAACAGCGCCTCCTGCTGCAGGTGACTCAATTGGCCCCTCAGTTGCGCGGTGAACTGACGCAGCTTGCTTTGCAACTTAGGTCTGCAGGTGCTCAAGAGTCTTGGGAAATGGTGCAGGTCTTGCGGGCCCAGAATGAACTGGGGGAGGCTCGTCGTCTCGCGGCGTTACTGCCACCAGCTGAGGATTATTCCTATCATTTAGCTCTGCTCGATTTGGCGGAGGATGAGAGCGAAATTCCATGGTCTGGGGTGATCGAACGCCTCCGGGAAGCCTCTGCAGGCGAGCGGGGAATCTTCTTGGCACGTACGGTGTACATTTATTCTCTTGCAGCTTCGGGGAGGGCGCCCCGAGCCCAAGCTGATTTTCAGGCGATGAGTAAACTCAAGGGAGCCCAAAAGTCGCCCCTTTTTGAAGTCTTGGGGGATTTTGTCGATAAAGTGGTGGCAGAAAGCAACTCTTCACCTTCCCCAGGCACACCAAGGGTTGCAGAGAGTCCCCAAGAAGGTCGCGTCGAAGCCGAACAACCTAGCCCTTCTTCGGCAGTGAAAGAGGAGGAACCCGAAAAGAGTCAACCCGCAGTTGCCCCTTCTCATGAAGTGAAGGGAGCAAGCGGCAATCACTCTGAGGTCACGCCCCCGGAGCCTAAAAAGAAACTGCCGCCTGGTGTTGAGAAAAAGG
This sequence comes from uncultured Polyangiaceae bacterium, assembly GCA_964459035.1. Taxonomy (GTDB): domain Bacteria; phylum Myxococcota_A; class Polyangia; order Polyangiales; family Polyangiaceae; genus NIC37A-2. Next base: position 25,556 of record CAYWLO010000055.1, read on the forward strand.
TAGGTCAAGCAGATGCGCTATGGCGTGGTGGAAATAGGGAAGCTGCCCTCGCTCTTTATCGTCAAGTGGTCACGACCATTGGAACCTCACACTTTCTGGGGCAGCGATCAGCCGCCAGAATTCGCCAGGCAGAGCGAGAGAAAGCTGCAGAACAATGAGTTTTATATTATTAGAGCGCAGAGGCGCAGGTCGGTTTTCTCGTAGCTTTCGCTTGGGTTTATTTCTGGGAGGTTTAGCCCTAAGTGGCTTGTTTGTGAGCGCTTGCAAGGGGCGACCTCAAAATTTATCTAAGAAATCGCAGGGCTCCTCTAGCGAATCAGCTGTGGTGGCAATCGTAAATCTCACCCGCGGAGCACCCGAAGACCCAGGTGGCGGCGGACTTTTTGCGGCTCCAACAAATCAGACTTTTGTCTCGTTGATTCGCTCCTTAGTGCGAATCGAAAAAGACGAGCACGTCGCAAGCGTATTTGTAAAATTACGTTCACAGCCTTACTCGTTTTCTCAATCGCGGGAGATAGGCGAGCACCTTGCCCGCATAAAGAAGGTAAAAGGAGCGGTCGTTTGTCATACGCACGATGTGAGCAACTCGACCTTTTGGCTTTTAAGCCGCGGGTGTACTGATATTTGGTTGAGCGCTGCCGGTTCGGTGGGCACGGTGGGTATCGGGGCTGAGTTAAGTTACCTCAAGGGGGCTTTTGATAAGTTTGGTATCCAAGCCGATATGATGGCTATGGGTAAGTACAAGAGTGGCGGCGAAGCGCTGACTCGAACAGGGCCCACTGAGGCTTCTTTGGGTAATTTGCAAAATACCCTCTTTGAGTTGCGGTCCCAATGGCTTCAGGGCATCTCCGAGGGCCATAAGGAAGGTGAAGTAAGAAAAAAACTAGCTGAGGATGGTCCCTATTCGCCCCAGCGGGCACTTGAACTGGGTCTGGTCGATCATGTGGGTTTTGAAGATGAAGCATTCAGTTCGGCTAAAAAGGCCGGTAAGACTGAAAATATAGAGAGCTTTTTTGGTGGAGCTCCTTCCTCAAAAGAGTCTCCCGCCGCCGAGATGATTCGCATGTTAGCGGGGGCGAAGAAAGGTAAGCGCATCTCAGTTGTGCCAGCCGTTGGGTCTATAACCATGGCCGCCGGCGGTCCCCTTGGGGGAGGTGCTGGCATTACGGCTGCGGCGATGACACGCACGCTGCGTCGATTACGCAAAGACACCGACGTCTTGGCTGTTGTGATGAGAATGGATTCACCCGGCGGCTCTCCCTTGGCCAGCGATTTGATTTGGCGTGAGATGATGTTGATGCGCAAGGTGAAACCCATAGTCGTTTCAATTGGCGGTATGTCTGCAAGCGGTGGTTACTATATCGCGAGCGGAGCTAGTAAAATTGTTGCATCTCCCACGGCAATTGTTGGTTCAATTGGCGTTTTCGGTGGAAAAATTGTCCTCGGCGGCGCGCTCAAGAAGTTGGGCGTTACTCACTACCAAGTGGCTGCAAGCCCCGAAGTAGGGGCGGCCGCCCGCGCCACCCATCTCTCCCCCCTCTCTCCTTGGGACGAAGCGACCCGTGAGCGCGTACGTCAAAGTATGAGAAGGATATACGATTTGTTCGTTGAGCGTGTTGCTGAGGGGCGCGCGATGGACACCAAACGAGTCTACGCAACCGCCGAGGGCGAGATTTTCTTGGCTACAGAAGGAAAGAAGCGCGGCCTGATTGACGACTTGGGGGGCATTGAAAAGTCCCTCGCCTGGGCTCGTAAATTGGCCGATTTACCAGATGATATCTCAATAGTTGTCGAAGGAGGGGCTGAGACTCTCTTAGAATCTCTCTTTTTGGGGCCGGAGCCCGAGGCGCGAGAGGTAGAAGCCGCATTGGTTCGCTTTGAGCAAAAAAGAGCGGAGGCGATCGCCCATTGGGCGCTTGGCGATGCTCTGGGGCAGTTGCTTCCCTTTCAGGCTGCGACGGCGCCCCTCTTTGCGGGAGAGTCCGTAGTGGCAGCATTGCCCTATTCTCTCAAACTGCATTGAGCTGAGATTTTACCACTTTTGCAATTTGTGAGTCTTGCGATCAGCGTAAAAAAGCCCATGCAAGCCCCGCCGATATCGAATAGATATTCAGGGGATCTTGCAAGAAAAAACCGCCCACAACGAGAAGCCAAGGCGCAACTCCCTTGAGAGAGCGCGAGTCTTTCTTTTGAGCGTTGCCGCTGAGTTGATTGAGGTACTCAATGATGTCACTCGACTCGGGTAACCATTGGGTCTCGCCATTTGTCTCGGATTCGATTCGAAGAACGGGAACAGTACGGCGCCCCCGGGCACCCATCAGCTCTTGAAGATGCGTGCTATTTCTCTGAATATCTCTCAATTCGGCCTTGATGCCCAGTTTATCGAGTTCTAGTCGCACCAATCGACAGAAATAGCAGCCTTCATAGTGATAAAGGCTCAATTGGGGAGGGGATATTTTTGTAGGGATCTCTGTCATCGAGGCTGCTTGGTTAGGTTACTCAGGGCTACGTCTATTCAATGGGCTTGGTTTCATATCCCCGTGTCTTGCCGCACCCAGGTGAGAGGGCCCCCTGGGGAGAGGGCATTACTTCTCAGGAGGGGTGTTAGAGTTTTCCGGTCTTGAGCGCCTGGCGTACAATCTCGACGGCTTCAGAGACTTGAATGACCTCTTGGCGTTTATCGTCTCGGTAGCGAATGGTTACAGTACCATTTTCTAGAGAATCGGAATCAATGGTGAGACAGTAGGGGGTGCCGATTTCGTCGTGGCGCGCGTAGCGTTTGCCTATGGTATGTTGCTCGTCGTATTTGGCGGCGATTCCAGCTTCAAAGAAGAGGGCCGCAACTTCACGCGCTCGATTGACGAGGTTTTCGTCCTTCTTTACCAAAGGTAAAATACCCACTTTGTAGGGCGCGAGACGAGGGTGAAGACGAAGCACTGTGCGCGTGATCTTACCGTTATCGTCCAACTCTTCATCGAACGCGTCGCAGAGCACGGCTAAGACTCCGCGCGTGGCTCCCGCAGCGGGCTCCACGACGTGGGGGACATAGCGCCATCCCTTTTTGCCCGTTTCGGGGTTGATGGCCTCCGAGTCGAAGTATTCTAGCTTTTTGCCAGAGCCTTTCATGTGGGCATTGAGGTCGAAATTTGTCCGGCTAGCGATGCCCTCCAGTTCGTCCCAACCCCAAGGAAACTCGTATTCCACGTCGAAACAACCGTCCGAATAATGGGCGAGTTCGTCTGCGTCATGCTCGCGAAAGCGTAGGCGTTTCTTATTGAGTCCTAGGCTCTCCCACCAGATTTGACGCTGCTCTTTCCAATATTGGAGAGTCTCTGGACCTTTACCGGGCTCGCAGAAAAACTCCATCTCCATTTGTTCGAACTCACAGGAGCGAAAGATAAAGTGCTCAATGGTGATTTCATTGCGAAAGCTTTTGCCCATTTGCGCAATACCAAACGGAACCTTGATAGCCTGACTTTGCTGCACATTTTGAAATTGTACGAACATGCCCTGAGCTGTTTCTGGACGAAGATACACTTCACTCTTCTTCAAAACTTCGTCGGCGACCGAGCGGAGTTGGTCGTCGTTCATTCCACTTTGTACTCCTGCTTTCAGGGCCTCAATGACTCCACCCATAGGATCGGTAGGGCCCAAGCTGGTGCGGAACATGCCGTTGAAGTTGCGCTCTTCGCTGAGAAAGGGGGAGCCACAATTGGGACATGCGTACCCGCGCTCGCCGGCTTTGACTCCGTGAATCGTTTTGCCGTCGCGTTTGAGTTCTCCCTCGGGTGCACCTCCTGTGTCAGAACTTTCAAGGAGGGTCTTTACTTTCTCTAGAGCAAGCTTGGCTCGCCCTTTGTCGGCCAATTCAATAGGAGCTAACGCTTCTTCTTTGAGTGCTGGAGCCTTGTCCGCTCGAAATCGCTCCTGACACACAAAACAATCTACTAACGGGTCATTGAAATTTCCGACATGGCCACTGGCCCGCCATACATTGGGGTGCATAATGATGCTGGACTCCAGCCCCACAACATCCTCGCGGCTGGTGACCATGAAAGCCCACCACTCATTCATGAGATTGCGCTTGAGCTCGACACCCATTGGTCCGTAATCGTAAGCAGACTTGAGTCCGCCGTAGATCTCCGAACTTTGAAAAACGAATCCCCGTCTTTTGCAAAGGGAAACGAGTTTTTGCATCAATTCGGGCTCTTTTGAAGTATCGGACATCGTGGCCCGTGCTTTAGCACAGGCCGCGAATCGGCCAAAGAACGCAAGGCTCCTCAGGGAAGCAAAAGGCGCCGTGTTTCCTACGGTCAGCTCAGTTGCTAGGAGCGCCGCCAAGTCCCGGGGAGGGACCGGGATTGGGGTTCGGGTCGGGAGTCGGTTCGGTTACATCGTTTCTCGTGTTTCCCTCTGATGCTGAATCCCCAGAAATATCCAAAAGGTCACCCAAGCGTCCATCGGTGTCTATGGACAGCTGACTCGCTACGACACCGATAGCAATGATACTCCCTAAG
>CAYWLO010000056.1:0-29890 GCA_964459035.1 uncultured Polyangiaceae bacterium
CAAATGAGTCACGCGGCGTGACGCTTGAGGCGACAACTACCTTGACACTTACCGGTATGCACCACCCGCTTCAACACAGCTTCGTCCGCGATGCGATCTTGCACAATATCCATCACCATACGCTCCGCATCATTGAAGAACTCAATGAAGCCACCGCGGTCTTTCATCACGGCCTCAAAGACAGCAATCATCTCCCGCTGCTCGGCTTCTTTCTTATTTCTGGCAATTTCTTCGGTGACATCGCTCACCATAAGTAAGGCTCCATGAAAATCACCCTCACTCCCCATGGGTTTGTAAGTGAGGTCGAAATGTTGCTCCCCACGAACCAATTTACGAGGAATTTGGTCCGCGGCCACATCAAGAGGCAAAAATCCATCCGTAAACCCCTCCCACCCCAACTCAAGCATGAGCTGTAGATTGTTATCGTTCGCGGCGAGAATATCAGAGAACTGAGCGTCCTTTTTGATACCTTCATCATGAAACCAACTATCAAATGCAGCCGAACGCTCTGGCTCTAACGTTCCATCAATGTTGATAGTGGCCAAGCCTTGCTCAACATTGTCAAGTACGACCCGCATGGCCTCGTTCCGCTTGGCCAGTTCAGCCGTACGTTTCTCGACCGTCGCTTCAAGGTTCGCGCGATGATCGGCCAGTTCCTTGTCGCGGGCTTGAATCCCGTCCAACATATGATTGAAAGCATCGGTGAGCGAGCCTAGTTCATCCTCGCTCATCTTCTCGGCGCGAACGCTGAAGTCCTGCTTGTCTTTCACGGTAGAGGCTGCTGAGGCCAGCACTCCCACTGAGCGACTAATCCCCAGAGAGATGATCACTGCAAGGATCAAGCTAAAAAGCACGACTCCACCCGATACAGCGAACGAAGTACTCACGGCGCCCTTCGCCTCTCTCAACCTGGCCAGGGCCGCTTCTTTTACACGGTCATTTAATGTTACCGAGAGATCTCTAAATATATTGAGCTTCTTTCCCTGAACATCTACCCATTCTTGGGCCTTGATGCCAAAGTTGTCATCCATCGTGTCCAGGGCGATTTTCCTCATTTCTCCGGCCCTGTCCATCTCACTTCCTTCGAGCCCGCTGTCATAGAGCGTCACCAGATCAGCACTTGTGGTTTGTCTGAATACCTTATCAAAGACCTCTTGCTCGGTGACAAGGTTGACCAGAATTTTGTATCCCCCCGGTGGATAGGCACTCTCGGAAAAGACATAGGCGAGTAGACCTCGCTCCCGAGAAGCTCGTTCTTTGAGCTCCATGACGCTGACGAGCCCCGATATATTGCGCAGCATCACACCATCATCGCTCAAGGATGTGAGAGCAGCTGTTGCCGCAATGAGATCCGCGTTGACCGCATCATAGAGCGAGACCGCGTCTTCCAGTTTGGCCCCTCCGTCAGTGTTCTCCTCTCCAAGCGCTGCGGCCAATTCGGCGTCTTCACCTAAAGCCGCTGCAAGCTCTGCGTCCAATGCCTCCTCAGGGGACTCGACTACAGCATCTTCTTTTTGCACAGATTCTTCGTCTAGTTTCTTACGCATCTCCACTCGTTTGGAGAGTTTTTGCTGGGCGCGCGCGATGCCTTCTGCGAGACGGGGGGGCAATGCCGAAGTATCGCGCGACTCAAAGAAGGCCCCCAGCGCCTTCACCTGGACTTCAACCCGCTCGCGCTCGTGGGTGGTCGCTTCCCGAACGGATGCTCTGCGCCCAAGGGCAAAGGCGCTGGCAGTGCGTTCCTTTTGCAGGGCATCGACCGTCTTACTGATAGTCGACGCCAACTGAGCAAGGTCTTCGATAGAGCCCAGAGCTTTGGCTGAGTCGAGCCTTCGCTGAGCGTCTACCGCAACGAGGTAAGAGAGGATCAGAGCTCCCAGCACGGGAACGCCCGCGAGCAGAATGAGCTTGAGCTCATTTGGTAGATTCTTGAGCATGGCAGATGAAGAGAAAAATTCTCCTATGCACTCAGGACGACCAACTGACCCCGGAACCATAGAGCAGCGCGGTGAATATGAGCTAAGGAGCTAATACTTGTCCTCCTCGCACGTAAGCAACTACTTTGACTCTCTCGGTGTTTACCGAGCTGTTTACATAGCCGATGGCTCCATTTTTTGCGGCCACCACTTTTACAACGAGTTCGGGTTTAGCAAGCTTTTTTGGTGGAGGATTGCCCCCGCGGATTTTCCGGTCCACCCAATACCGGGCAACGCGATCAGGATCGAGACCGAGCACAGCAGCATCAAAACCCGTGCGAGCGGAGTTACCCCTTGGTAGGTTGAGCGGAAGTGCTCTGCCGCCAGCGAAGGAGGTTTTGGTGGTCTGAAATAGGGCACGGAGCTGGGCTTCCGTAAGGCTCTGTACACTTGAGTCCTTGTTAACGATCACTGCGATTTCATCGCCACCTTGGCCCAAGGTGGATAGAAATAGAGCGGCCGATAGAACTGAAATAAGGATCTGTTTTTTCATGGGACGATTCTCCTTTTGGTATGTAGATCCTTTATTATTACGTGCCGCATCCCCGCATATTCCCATTTTTACCAAGGTCATTGGCACTAGCCAATCAATGCGTGTAGGCCGCAGGGTATTCCCCCACGACCTACATGAACGGCTGTAAGGCCGGTTTTAGAAGCAGATACTTGTGCCGGGTCTGACTTCCGTACAACTTTTGTCGCTTGGACAATTGTCTTCGAATGGATCATCTGGACCACACAAGCCTATGCACTTGGGTAAATCAGGTGCGCCACAAACAGTTCCCGCCAAACATTCGCTCATCTCCGCGCAATCCGCATCAAAGTTTGGTTTTTCCTCTTCGGGGGCCGTCGCCCCACCAGCTCCCCCTGCAGGATCGTCCGGCATCGGCGTGATGCAAAGACCTACCTCAACCACTTGCCCTGGATCGCAAGGCTCATCAATTGTGCAACCGAGAACCACAAGTGCTCCAGCGAGTGCAGAAACCGTAACTAGCAATAACTTCGTTCGCATGATTTTTCCTCGCTTCATGGGCCTACCACCTGACCGCCCCGCACCTTCGCGATAATTTTAGTATTTCCACCAACAGCGCTGGCTGGCACGTAACCAATGGCTCCCTTTTTCGCACCAACGATCTTCACAATCAGGCTGGCGCTCGAAATATTTTTTGGTCCAGGGTTCCCCCCACGAATTTTTCGATCTACCCAATAACGAGCAACACGATCGGGATCCAATCCCAAAACAGCGGCGTCAAAACCTCGCCTTGAACTATCAGAAGCGGGCAAATTAAGGGGAAGAGCTTTGCCCCCCGCCCACGATGTTTTTGTCGTCTGAAAGATGGGGCGCAATTCGGACTTCTTCATCTTACTTATGGAAACTCCTTTGTTTACGATAATAACGATATCTTCACCACCATAGGCCGAGGAGGTCATTGCGAGGGCGAGAAGGACCGTTGCGAACTTTGGTAAATGTCTCATCAAAATGCCAACACCAATCGAGCAAGAACCGAAGTTACGTTGTTGAAGCTTTCGTCCCCCGGTTTCTCGTGTTTCCAATTAAAGAAAATGGCGCGAGTGAACTGAGTTTTTAGTTGAGCTGAAGGGTTGAATCGAATATTTAATCCCGGCGCGATCATTGCGAGTCCGTCCGGCAGCTCCCAGTCTTGCTGCATCACCTCCCCATAAAAGTAGGGTTCAAGTCCCCACCAAGGCAACTGATACGCGACGAGTCCGTAGACGGACTTTCTCCAATAGTCGGCGTATTGCGCCCCCGGTATTGGTGAAGAAATTCCGACATTACGTCTTTTTCCTTCTTCGAATCGCCGCAATTGTGCGGTGGCTTCCGAGCGAATTCTTAGGTCGCCCACATCGACGCTTATATCGACGCCCATGATATTTTCGACATAAGCCTCCGATTCATAGTTGTTGAATGTGATGCTTTCTGTCACAGGCGGAGCCCCTGTAATATCGACAATTTTATCGGAAACTCGTCCGTGGTGGTAACTCGCCCCGAATTGGGAGCGCACGGTGCCCCCATCTTTCTTAGCGAAGAATCGACCACCAAATGCCTTGTCGTCGGTAAAATCAAGAGTGCTAATCTCTGTTCGTCCGTTGGTTAGCCAGGCTCGATAAGCAACCTCCCAGTCCCCCGCGAAGAAAGAACCTAACGCTTGCATTCCTGTCTGACGAACCGGGAAAAAGTTCTGCTGAATGAACTGCGGCATTGCCGAACTAATGAGAGTCGGCGAGCCATGATCTACATTCCAAATCCCAAAGGGAGTAAAGAAACTACCCGTCCGCAGTCGAAACTGTTGAAACCTCTTCCACTCTATCCAAGCGCGCTCAATTACGGTGTAACCTCCCCACAGTCGCGCATTCAGTTGCGTCGCATGGGGATCAAATTGGCTGGTGTTGGTGCGTTTAAAGTTTTTCCCAGTGATACCGCCAAACTCTTCGATATCGCCGTGGGGGGCATTGGTAAAACGAATCTCAGCGAGGGCCCGCCAATCAGGATGGGGGTTAAAGTCAAAGTAGAGGTCGATATTGCCGACTACGAACGTCGAAGCATTCGTGTCGAAAGTAGCAGCTACAATCGATTCGTCGTTCACCCAACTACGCTGAAACCCCATATCCATGAAGCCGTAAAGCCGGAAGAGATCTTGCTCAACATCTAAAGCTTCATCACCCCCTAAAAGTGCGGCCATCTCAGCCTCTTCTTGGGCAGCTTGCAGGGCAACAACGGCTTCTTTTAGCTCCGCAATTTCCTGCGCCTGTTCGCTGTCTTCCGGTGGAGCAGGAAGGGGAGCGGTTGCGCTTGGGGGCGTTTCTTCAGAAGGCCCCTGCTCCGCAGTGTCTCCGGTTGTTTCCCCCTCAGTCGACGGGCCATCACCTTCTGGTGCGGTCGCCTCTGTCGCATTTTCAGCTGGCGTCTCTTCCGCGGTAACGGGTTGTGCCTGAGCGTAGTTAGGAACTACTAACGCCCATACAGCGAGAGCTGTACCACAGAAGCGGCTAGGGTGGGCTTCTATCAATTTCATTGTTCGCTTCACGGGGATTGCCTCCGGTCCTTCTATTCACCAATAACAGATTGGCGTATCGTCTCTGCTCATGGACGAGCGTGGCATCACGATTGCACCAACCCGTCAGGCTGTGAGAACGGCAACCACGCAAGGCTAGTGCAGAGCAACTGACTGCAGATTTCGCAAATATCTCCGAAAAGTCTCAGAATCATATGGACGGACCGAGTTCCTGCGACGAGGGCGCCATCAAGCGGGTCGCCCTACGACATAATATGGGCCCACAGCTAGCAGGGGAGGGGGCCGCCCTGGAACTTAACGCATCACGGGCGACACACGAACTGCCCCTGCACTTCTTGACAGGTGGAAAGCGTGGGACACTCATTTTCGAAAGCGTCACCGGGACCACACAGGGCCACACAAATCGCAACGAGAGGCAGGGCGCAAGTGGTGCCTCCTCTGCACTCGGCGCCATCAACAGTGCAAACGGCTCCAACGTTGGGCATCTCCGTGGGAGAGGTAGCCTCCCCATGATCTTCATCAATATGGTCATCGTCCCCACTGTGACCAGCACCGCCCCCTTGACCACCCTCGGGCAAACAATAACCGTGATGAAATTCTTGCCCAGCATCGCAGGGCTCTGAGATTTTACACCCAGAGACAGCATAACCTGAAGCGAGGGCAGTGAGGGCCAGTAGGGCTCTAATAATGTTCTTGTTCATGGAGTGATGGACCTCAAAAAGCGAGTACAATGCGAGCTAGGGCTGAAGTGACGTCATTCAGCCCTTTTTCACTATGACTCTCCTGTTTCCAATTGAAGAACTTGGCGGCGGTTACCTGCAATTTTAACGTTGCAGCGGGCGTAAATCGCACGTTGAGTCCTGGGGAGAGCATGACCAAACCATCGGGCAGCTCCCATTCTTGTTGCACTACCTCCCCATAAAGATAGGGCTCTAGGCCCCACCACGGCAGTTGTTGAGCGATAAGAAGATAGCCTGAATACCTCCATGAATCAGCTCTCAATGCGCCCGGCTCAGCTCCCAATCCGACGGAGGGGCGTTTACCTTCTTCGTATTGCCGCAATTGAGCCGTTCCCTCGGCGCGAATTCTCGTATCGTAAATATCGAAGCTCAGATCGGCTCCAATGATATTCTCGGTGTACGCCCATGTCTCTTTTGAATCGAAAAGAATGTCCTCGGTAATCGGGGGAGCGCTCGTGATGTTCACAACTTTATCAGCAACTCGCCCATGATGAAAACTTGCTCCCGCCTGGTACCGAACCGTACCTGTTTCACGACGGACGAAGGTACGGGCACCAAACGCTTTATCGTCGGTAAAGTCGAGATTGCTCAGCTCATTTCGTCCATTGGAAAGCCATGCGCGATAGGCATATTCGTGTTTGCCATGAAAGAAGGAGCCTAAGGCTTGCACCCCTGTTTGACGTACAGGAAAATAGAGCTGCTGAATGAATTGAGGCATGGCAGTGCTGATCAGTGTGGGGGAGCCATGGTCGACATTCCATATTCCCCAGGGAGTAAAAAAGCTGCCGGTTCTTAGCTGAAATGCTTGATATTTCTTCCACTCTACCCACGCCCGCTCGATCACCGTAGAACCGCCCCACATGGGAGCATTGAGCGCTGTGCCGTGAGGATCGTATTGTTGCGTGCTTACCCGCTCAAATTCTTTCCCGGTGATGCCTCCAAACTCCTTAATTCTGCCGTGAGGAGCCCCCGTAAAACGTATTTCGGCGAGGGCTCGCCAATCATCATCGGGATTGAAGTCGAAGTAGAGATCGATATTGCCCACGGCAAAGGTTGTGGCATTCGTATTGAAGAGTGCTGCGACGGTAGCTCTTTCGTCGACCCAGGAACGCTGTACACCCATATCCATGAAACCGTAGAGGCGAAAAATCTCAGTCTCGGGCTCATGGAGAGCCTCCTCATCAAGAAGCAGCGCCATTTCCTCTTCGGACTGACGTCGCTCCGACTCAGCGGCATTTTCCTCTTTGAGGCGCACCACAGTCTCTTCAAGTTTCTCCAATCGCCCGGCCATCTTCAGTAGGAGCTCGGTTTGTTGGGCATCGTTTCCCACGGATTCCGCAGGCGTATTGGCTGAGTCGTCCAAGCCCTTCTCTACCTGAGCGACACTCTGCGCTGCCGGTACTTTTTCTGCGGCAGGCTCCTGAGCGAAAACGTTGTCGGGAGCAAGGCAACCGAGGAGCGCTGCGCACAGGATGTTTGGTGGCACAAACTTGATTCTTTTAGCCATTTTGCCCATTCGATTCAGCTTGGAGATTGCGTGCTCGCCTCACGATGATTCGTGGGTCTCCCAAATTACTCCAATATTTCTTCGGAGAGGAGACTTAAATCAAATTTACAATGAAAGCTTCCGGAATCGACGGAATTTAGTCAGTGAATGAAAAAATCGCTCAACGGAGCTTCTCTCGGGCCGACACCACTAACTATGGGCGAAGCTATTCATTGCAAGAACGGGAACTTGAATAAGAACATGCACTTGTGGGGGGCAGCCTTCGGAGGCTTGACCATTTTAGCCGCGTGCGAGGGCCCACCTCCTCCATCAAGGGAAACTTCAAATCCATTGGCGAACACCTGGGGTTCAACGGACAATGACGAGGCCAAAACTCCATCTGTGGGGCCCAACCCCTGGTTGGCGGAGCCTGTTCCATCCGAAACGGCCCCTCAGACCTCGCCAATCTCCCCAGGAGCGGGAGGAGTGGGGGCGGAGAGTTCCGTTAAAATGCCCGAGATAGTATCCGTGGTCCCCACTCCCGTCGCTTCGATTCCAATGGAACTTCAGCTGGTGGAGTATCTTGAAGGCACGGGCTCGGACAAACGCCTCACCCTCTTGAATAGTGGTAATGGCGCTTTAGAAGAATGCAGGATTCACTTTTATAGCAATGGTTCACTTTCAGCACGGAGATCACTTTCTTTAGACCGAATAGAACCCGGAGCTTCCCTCGTGCTTTGTACGGAAAAGGCGTGGGATCCATCCTGTCAGCAAAAAATTGGAGGCTCGCCATTCAATGGCAACGATGCCTTGGTGGTACGCTGCGGCGATTCCATTCTGGACTCTTTGGGCCGGGTCGGAGAGGATCCGGGGTTAGCTTGGAGTTCGTCGACCGGTTTGAGCACCCGGGACTCCCAACTGATTCGATGCTTTGGGCCGGATAGAGTGGTGAACGATGAATATTTGGTTGAGGGTCAATGGCGGCGAACCTCTCAATGGTTAGCGACAAAAAAAAAGCCCCTCACCGGTTGCGAGTCTGTCGATGGACAAGTCTCTCAAGCAGGAGGGGCGCAGGGGAACGAGTAATTAAGCTACTTGAGCGCCATTGGACGCAGCCTCTCCCTTGCTTTCGTCAATACCCCTCGTCTCACCAAGCACCTCGCTACGGGCTTTGGCGCGATCGTTCACCTTGACGCTGACAAGACGCGAAACGCCAGGCTCTCCCATGGTTACACCATAGAGAACATCGACGCTTTGCATTGTTTTACGAATGTGGGTGATCAGAATGAACTGAGACTTACCCGTCATGCTGCGAATCGCATCGTTGTAGCGAGCCACATTAGCTTCATCGAGAGGAGCATCTACCTCATCAAGCACACAGAAGGGGGACGGACGATGCTGAAAAATGGCGAAGATCAAACTAACTGCGGTAAGAGCCTTCTCGCCGCCGGACATCAACTCGATGTTCGCCAGCTTTTTCCCTGGAGGCTGGGCTATAATATCCACACCGGTGGTCAGCAAGTCCTCAGGGTCGGTCAAACGCAGCTCGGCACGTCCGCCACGAAAGTTCTTTGCAAAGGATTTCTTGAAGAGCTCATTGACGATATCAAATGTCTCACGGAATCTATTGCGACTTTCCTTGTCCATGTGCTTGATGGCCTTTTCAAGCTCAAGCAAAGCTTTCTCGATATCGACTTTTTGATCGTAAAGTTCATGAAAACGCTTTTGCGCCTCTTCGTACTCTCGCGCAGCATCTAAATTCACAGGACCGAGACGATCAATCAAGCGGCTAACCTCGCTCATACGCTTCTGCTGTTCCTCGGTTGGAGGCATGCGAAGATGGTAGTCTCCCACAACCCGTCGTAGGTCGAGGCCGCGAAATTTCTCACTGACCGAATTGAGCAGATGCTCCCTGCCAATTTCGATGCGTTGAAGAGCGAGCTCATCGTCGCGAATATTGCTTTCTAGCTCGGCCTGAACAATACGGAAGTCGCGTAACTGTCCCTCACACGAAGCGAGAATTGCTCGTGTGTCGTCTAATTGTCCGCGGGCAATCTCCAATTCTTCATGAGCAATTGTCGAGCGAGTGCTCGCATCAATACGAGCTTCACGGCAAAGCATGATCTTTGCGGCTACTTCTCCAATGCCTTGAGAGGACTCCAAAATTTCGTTTGAAAGGCGAGTCCGTCGCTCGGAAAGATCGAGACGCTGAGAAGCAATACGCTCTAACGATTGACGAACCGCTTGAGTTTGCTCTTTTACCTGAGCCAGGCGTACTTTTCTCTCAGTAACAAGAGATGCTTGCACCGAAACTCGCTCCCGCCAATGAGCTAATTTGAGTTCGGCTTCGCCAGCTAATGCCTCCGATTGTTCCATACGGGCGAGGGCGCCGTCTAACTCAAGGGTACACTCGGCCTCTGAAAGCCCGGCCTCCTGCTGGGAATTTCCCAAGTCGATCCACTCACTTTCAATCGTCTCTTGACGACGGGTGACTCGCTCAAGATCGGCTATTGTTTGAGTTAGGTCTTTTTGCGCAGAAACATGAGCGATCGCCCCTTCGTGAGCCTCTTGTCGAGCCCGCTCCAAGGATGTCTCCAGCTCAGTGAGCCGAGCACGCAGCAAGTTATGAGCCTCGCTGCGCTCCTCGTAGGTAATGGAGAGCCCGGCGATATCGTCCGCCAAAGTGTGCATCTCGCGTTTCTGCTCGACCATTCCAGCTGCCACGTCATCGCCACTGCCGCCGCTGATTACGCCTTCAGGACGGGCAACCGTGCCATCTAGAGAGACTGCCGTCGCGCCTGGATTGTTTTGCACATAAGAAACGGCCGCTTGAGCCGACTCGGCCAACACCGCATCTCCCACGAGAGATTGTACGAGACCAATATCGGAAGCGTCGTAGATTAGTTCATCACAGAGCTTGCCAATGATGCCTTCGGCCGCCTCCAAGGGAAGGGCCGCTGGTACATGTGAGGGGTGACGAGGAACAATATGGCCGCGACCTCGCTTGCTCGCTTTTAGCTCCTCCAGAAGAGCCAGACCTTTTTCGGGATCTTCGACCACTACAAATTGCAGCCGCTCTCCCAATAGACCAGCAAAGGCCGCGGTGAGCTCGGATGGAGCCTCAATTCGGTCTGCAACCAATCCTAGAACAGCGTCGTCGCCACGGGTAAGAAGAGCACGGGCGCCTGCGCCCACTCCTTCAAGACGACGGTGTAGATCTTCAAGCACCCGCAAACGATTGCGTTTCATGCCCAAGTCATTTTTTAACGTGTCAACGGTCTTTTCCGAATCGAGGCGCTGACTTCGAAGTTCTGAGAGCTCAGTCTCTAGACTGCCTCGTTCTTCTTCGGTGAGCTTCTTACCGCTCATCGCCTCAGCCACTGCATTTTCTAGCGCGCTACGCTTGCCACCAAGGGCTTCGCGCTCACCTACAATCGTTTCCTTTTCGGAAAGAAGTGCGTCCAAACGTGTTTGAGCGTCGAGACGTCGGGCCGCCAAACCATCAAGTCTGGCCTCCCCGGACGCAGCCTGAGTCTTTGCATCGCCCAGTTGTCGACGCAAAGAGTCCAGTTCGTCTGCAGCGTCAGTCTCCTGCTCCCGTAATTCTTCAAGAGCGTCGTCTTCACTGGCAGCATCGTCTTGGCGAGCTCCCTCGTCTTGAGTGAGTGACTCCATTCGTTGAAAGAGTTCTTCGCTCTCTTTGGCCAGACTATCAATTCGGCCTGCGGCCTCCTCGTATTCTAAACTGGCGGAAGAATGACGTTGTTCAAGATGATGGATTCTGTCTCTTGCTCGCTGATTCTCGGACTTGAGGGTGCTGACCTCATTGTCGGCCGCAAAGGCTCGTTTCGACGAATCATCAGTACGCGCTTCAATTTCGGCAGAGGCGGTACGAGCCTGAGCAAGGCCGGTATCAGACGCCTCCAGCTCGGCATGCAGCTGCCTCAGCTTTTCCTGGCCTTCTTCCATTGCCATGCGATGAACTTGCTCGACCACAATCATCTCAAGCAATTGATGACTCGCATCATGAAGAACTAGGTCTTCGTGCTCTTGACGGTAAGACCTATAACGCTCCGCCTTGGCAACCTGTCGTTGTAGGGAGGCACTTGTTCGCTCAATCTCCGAGACAATATCGTGCACTCGCGCCAGGTTCTGACGGGTGAGCTCCATCTTGCGTGACGCCTGCTTACGTCGTTGCTTGTATTTGGTCACCCCCGCGGCTTCTTCAATAAAGAGTCGACGGTCTTCTGGTCGGGCAGAAACGATCTGGCCAATTCTGCCCTGCTCGACGATAGAATACGCCTTGGTTCCCACGCCGGTACCAAGAAAGAGATCTGTGATATCCCGCAGGCGCACCTGAATCTTATTGATGCGGTATTCGCTTGTCCCATCACGAAACAAACGCCGGGTGATCGCAATTTCTGGATACTCTCTGTACTCAATCGGAAGGCTCTCAGCGTAACTGGGATCGGTGTTGTCAAAGGTAATTGTCACCTCAGCCAAGCCTGCAGCCGCACGTCCTTCGGACCCATTGAAGATCACATCTTCCATCGAACGCCCGCGCAGATGTTTTGCGCTCTGTTCACCCATGCACCAACGAATGGCGTCCACTACATTGGACTTGCCGCAACCGTTGGGACCAACGATGCCAATGACGTCATGATCGAAGTGAATGGAGGTACGCTCCACAAATGATTTGAATCCGCAGATCTCGAGCTTCTTGATGTGCATCTAGAACCCCTCTTGACTCATCCTCGCACTGCTCTGGTGGAATGTCCTCCCGTGGAGGCGCATTCTCAAGCGAAGATACGAAAAAGCCGTATAGAGAATTGAATGACAGGGCAGGGAGCGTCACCGCACGTCATGTATGGTAACTACCTGCAACGTGAATCTACGCCTCAGCAGGATTTCATACAAGCCCCAAATGCGAGGAACAAGTCTATCTCTATGTTTTTACAAGTTTAAAACAGATGCTTCTGGAATTGCATCTGAAGAAGGGCGCTCCGGGTCAAACGGAACCCTGGGTTCGTCTGACCAGTAGAATGCACCCAAAAAGCAGAAGGGCCTTCGGGTCCCTTGACAATTTGACCCCCAAGCTCCACATCAGGGCGGGATACAAATAGATGACTTACGAGTACTTATGCAAAGCTTGCGAATTTCGTTGGGAAGCAGATCAAAGAATTTCTGAAGATCCTCTGAAGGATTGTCCTCAATGCGGCGAAGCCCAAGCTCAACGACAAATTTCTCGTGGTGGCGGCTTCATTCTAAAAGGAGGAGGCTGGTACTCCGACCTCTATAGTTCGACCCCTCCCGAGACAAAACCCGAAGAGGGCAATGCTTCAAGCGACGCCAGTTCTTCGACAGATTCTTCTTCGACCACTGACAATCCCTCCAAGGAATCGACAGCGTCGCCGACTTCAGCAGCAACCGCGGCTTCTACAACGCCCAAGACTGAGACCAGTAAGAGCTCCAGTGGAGCAAGCGCCTCAGCCGACTGAGTGCTTGCCCGCGTCGGGGCTTGCTCGCTTTGGAGTGAATAAAAGAGTCTCGTGGAGGGTATTTGTGGCAAAAAAAGGCTATTTTGACGCCAATTATGCCACGGCTAGGTCCGACTGAGCAAGTTGGCTAGACTGAGGTGTGTCTCTCTACCAACCCACCCATCAGATAGTTGTTACAGTTCTCGGTGCGGGAACAATGGGAGCTGCCATTGCTGCCCATTTCGCTGGAGCTGGTTGTAAAACCCATTTGCTTGATCTCGTACCTCCAGGGGCTGACGCCTCCCAACGTTCGAGTATCGCTCAGGGTGCCCTGAAACTATTAGGAAAGAGTAATCCCCCGGCGCTGATGCAAAAGAGCGTGCTTCAACGGATTCATCCGGGAAATTTGGAGGATGATTTAGCGGCTGCTGTTGGGGAAAGTTCCCTCATCCTGGAAGCGGTTGTGGAGCGTCTCTCGGTCAAAGTGGAGCTTTTTCAGAAAGTAGCAAGACACGCTTCTGCCTCTGCAATCTTAGCAACGAACACCTCTGGAATTCCAATTGATGCCATTGCACAAAGTCTTCCCACGAATGTTCAAGAGCGCTTCTTAGGTCTTCACTTTTTTAACCCCCCACGGTGGATGCATTTGTTGGAGGTGATAGCCGGGTCAAAGACGTTGCCCTCGGTTGTCGAAGAAGCCTCTGCGTTTTGTGATGTTGCTCTTGGTAAGGGTATTGTTCCCTGCAAGGACACTCCGAACTTCATAGGCAATCGGGTGGGTATCGCAGAGATGCTCCTCACTTTTTCTGCGGCAAAAGAACAAGGTTTAAGCGTCGAAGAAATCGATTTTCTCAACGGGCCACTTCTAGGACGACCCCGTACCGGTAGTTGTCGCCTAGCGGATATGGTCGGCCTGGACATTCTGCAACATGTAGTTGCCAATCTGCAAAACGGTCTTTCGGCTGATTCGAGTTCCTCGAATTTCGATCCACTCTATTCAATGATGAAAACGCCCGAGAGCGTGGCACAACTGATCAAAGACGGCCGCCTGGGAGATAAAACGGGAAGCGGTTTTTACAAGAAGTCACGCAACCAGGAGGGCAAGCGTCAAATTCTGTCTCTTGATTTAGACACCTTGCAATACCGAGCGCGTATCGAACCCGCCTTTGCGGATCTCACCTTACTATTGAAGTCTCGCCCCCTTGAAGAGCGAGTACAAAGTGCCCTAGCCGCCGAGGGTAAGGCTGGTAAATTTCTTAGAGACGTCTATCTCCCTCTCTTCAATTACGTGGTGGGACTAATAGGAGACGTAAGTGAAACACCCCAGGAGATTGATGATGCGATGCGATGGGGGTACGGCTGGCAGCTAGGACCATTTCAATTACTCGATGCTGCTGACCCTTCATGGGTCATTCGCGAATTACACAAGAGGGAAGTAGCCCCGGCCCCAGCCCTTTTGGCCCTAGTCAAAGACGAAGCCAATACGTCTCGTTTCTATCAATGTACTAACGGGGTGCCATCAGTCTGGAACCCCAAGACGGGTAAGAGGTCAATTCGTCAACCAAAAGGCGCTCTATTTCTGCGCCAATTGCCACTCGAATCAGTCATTGCAAAGAATGAGAGCGCGCGTCTGATGGATCTTGGCGACGGAATCGCATGTCTCGAATTTCGCTCCAAGGCCAATATTTTAGATGAAGGCGTCGTTCGACTGATAGGTGAAGCCCCCCAATTGCTCCATGCAAAAGGTTATCGAGGCATGGTATTGGGAAACCAGGCTGAACATTTTTGTCGCGGAGCCAACCTGAAGCATATAGGCGCACTCATTGAGCGAGGGAAGTTGGAGCAAGTAGAGCTAGCTGTAAAACAGCTTCAGGATGTTTTCATGAACTTACGTCACGGGCCGATCCCTGTAGTGGCTGCCCCCCTGGGACAAACCTTTGGTGGAGGAACAGAAGCGTGTCTGCATTGTGCAGAAATTCAGGCAGGGGCTGATCTCTTCATGGGCTTGGTCGAAGTGGGAGTGGGTGTTTTGCCAGCAGGTGGCGGGCTGAAAGAAATTGCTCGCCGAGCTTCTGCATGGGCTGCCGAAGTACAGGGCCAAGATCCTTACCCATGGGTCAAGCGAGGGTTTGAGGCAGTTGCCACTGCAAAAGTCTCCACCTCTGCATTTGAAGCTCGTGAGACTGGTTGGCTGAGCGCTCGAGACGGCATCACTTTTCATCGTTCGCGCATCATCAGTGATGCAAAGAAGAGAGCTGTTGCGCTCGCCGAGCGCGGGTGGATACCGCCAGATAGAAATGAAGAAATTGCCCTAATCGGCGCAAGCGGCGGAGCGAATCTGATGATGGGTGTGCAACTTTTTGAGTGGGGTGGCTATGCCTCAGCTCATGATAAACTAATTGGTCAAAAAATCGTGCACGTACTCTCCGGTGGCATGGGGGCTACTCAATCGACAAGTCACGCTCAACATCTCCTCGATCTAGAGAGAGAGGCATTTGTCTCCCTTTGCGGCGAGAAAAAAACTCTCGCTCGCATTCAACATATGTTGCAAACCAAAAAGCCCCTAAGGAACTAATTCGATGAAGAATCTCAGAAGTGCCGTATTGGTGGCGGCCCGACGAACCGCGGTAGCGAAGTCTGGCCGGGGCAGCCTAAAAAATACTCGTCCCGACGAATTCGCAGCACAAGCCCTCACCAAGATTTTGCAAGACGTACAAGTTCCAAAGGACTTGGTGGAGGACGTCTTGGTCGGGTGCGCTCTACCCGAAGGGGCACAAGGACTCAATATCGGCCGCAACATCGCGTTGCATGCTGGCTTACCCGACGCAGTGCCGGGGGCAACCGTCAATCGCTACTGCGCCTCGGGGCTGCAAACCATCTCCATCATTGCCGAGAGAATCATGGTGGGTGCCATCGATATTGGCATTGCCGGGGGAGTAGAATCCATGAGTTCAGTACCGATGGGCGGGCACGTGACCCAACTACATCCCGCAATTGTCGCCCAAAGGCCCGAAATATATATCAATATGGGCCTGACGGCGGAAAATGTAGCGCGAGAATTCAAAGTTTCCCGTGAAGATCAAGATGCCTTCTCCCTTGAGAGTCATCGCCGTGCTTTAGCCGCCCTAGCCAACGGAAAATTTATTGAGGAAATTGTTCCCATCACTACCACTGAGGGCACTATTTTTAACCAAGACGAGGGGCCGCGGGCGTCTTCTCTTGAGGCGTTGGCAAAGCTCCGACCCGTTTTCTCGGCTCGGGGCTCTGTGACCGCCGGAAACTCGTCCCAAACGAGTGATGGGGCCGCCTTCAGCGTGTTGATGAGCGAAGAAAAAGCTCATGCACTCGGCCTGGAGCCCATCGCACGGTACGTAGGCTACGCCGTCACCGGAGTGGCTCCCGAACTCATGGGCATCGGTCCTGTGAGCGCCATTAGGCAAGTGCTCAAGCAAACAGGCCTGAGTCTGTCAGATATTGATGTGATTGAATTGAATGAGGCATTCGCCTCGCAAGCATTAGCGGTTTGTAGAGAGTTGGATCTCGATCCCACAATCGTCAATCCTCATGGGGGAGCCATTGCATTGGGTCATCCGTTGGGATGCACCGGAGCGAAACTGACGGCAACCGCCCTTCATGAACTGAGGCGCAAAAAGGGTAAGTACGCATTGGTCTCTATGTGTATTGGCGGAGGCATGGGAGCCGCAGGTATTTTTGAAAGAGTGTGATTGAATGTGATTCAGGAATTGGAAGAATGACTGTGCCACTCTTTCAATTCCTTGATCACCTCAGGACATTCGCTCGTTTGCAGTGATTCCAAGGCCGCTCGGGCTTCGGGCAGATCATGTACGAAGCCCAGCTGCCCTAGCGCCCAGGCACAATGGCTCCTCACAAGGGCAGAGGAATGCTCGATTGCCGCTAGTCTTAGTGGCTCGATTGCCTCCGCACTGGCGCTATTGCCCAACGCCACCGCGGCATTGCGAGCCAATTGGTGCCGGGAAACCCGACGAAGGGCAGTTTTTGCGACGAATCGTCGGTAACGACTCGAACCAAGCTCTAAGAGTTCAATGAGTTGAGGAGCCCGTAAATGTGGCTGAGGATCAAGGGCCGAACTCGATTCGCGCGGCTTTTTACTCCTATTGTAGGGGCAGCTACTCTGACAGAGATCGCAGCCAAAAACGTGGTTTCCCAGGTGGGGTCGCAACTGTCTAGCAATAGGGTCTCGTGATTCAATTGTTATAAACGAAATGCATTTTCTGGCGTCAAGAATATATTCGCCCACGAAAGCGTCTGTGGGGCAAGCGTCCAGGCAAGCTGTACATGAGCCGCAGCCAGCAGCAACACTGAGTTCAGGCAGTTCAAGGGCCACATCGACAAAAAGCTCGCCCAAGAGAAAATGGCTGCCGGCCCCAGGGGTGATGCAGAGGGTGTTTTTTCCAATGAACGCGAAGCCCGCGCGCACGGCCATGTCGCGCTCAAGAACCGGCGCCGTGTCCACACAGGCTCGTGCTAAAAGAGGCCGACCCAATAGCTGAGCAATTTGATCAGCTAGGAGCAAAAGGCGCTCCTTCATCACAACATGATAGTCTAGCCCCTGAGCGTATTGGGCAATTTTACCCTGCATGCTTTGCTGATGTCTTGCCCCTTGAGGAGTGGACAGCGGTGGAGGGTAGGGAAGCGCAACGCAGATTGCGCACTGAGCCTCCTTCATTTGAGATTTCGGGGCAACGCGCTCTAGACGTCCGTCGTCATCCCGCCTTGCAAGGTAATTCATCGTGCCAGCGAACCCCCGCGACAAAAACTCCTCCATCCCCAACTCTTGGTCGGTCATGGGCTCCAGATGTGCCACTCCTGCTTGAGAAAAACCGAGATCGCGAGCGAGATCGAGGCATTGATCGGTCAAATGTCGCGAGGAGAGCTGAGACCCCACCGGAGCGCTCCGCTCCTCTGTGTTGGATACTTGATGGCGACGGACGCCATTGCCCAATTCGATGCGTTCTATTAACAATTTGAATTCTGGAGTGACCTGAGGGGAGCCTCCTCCTCTTAGGCTACATTCTTAGCAAGAGTGGACAGTCGCTTCCATGCACGTGCCACACTTGGTATTCAGTCCCGTGCAAAATTTTAGCAGATCAAGGAGCATGTTTAGTCCGCGCCTGATTCTGGCCTCGGGGCTCAGCCTCACCCTGGGCATGGCCGCTCTTGCTATTTTCCCCCGAGACACCCCGATGAGCGAACGCATTCAGGGTTACTTCTACGAAGAAAACTGGCGTGTTGTACTGCTTATCACCGGGGGCTTGGTAGTGGTCGCGCTTCTGCTTTCTATAGTAACCTGGTTGCTTGAGCGCATCCAGTCCAGAAATAACCCCACATTTGGGGCTCTCAGTCCTAGCGACCGCGACAGCACCATCGCAAATGTAAAAGAGCGCCTCGAATCGTATGCAGCGGCTCATCCCCCCAACGTTTCAGCTGGTTTAGACGCGCTACTCGAAGGGGGCATGACGCTCAATGCCAGTGATATCCACTTCAATCCCCTCACTTCCTCAATGAAGGTCACCTACCGAGTCGATGGTGTTCTTTGTGAGGTCGCAAGTGTCAGCCGCGAGTTCTCCGGCCGTTTGACAGGGCGCATTAAGGTCTTGGCGCGACTTGATACTTACAGTCACGAGCCCCAAGACGGAAGTCTTCGGCGTCAAATTGAAGCAATTGAGGTAGAAGCCCGTGTGTCTTGTCTCCCCGCAAATCATGGCGAGCGCGTGGTTCTTCGTCTTGTTCGAGGGGGGACTCATATTCCCGATCTAAAGGGATTGGGCTTTCCCTCGTCTGTGCAAGTTGCTCTGGAAAATATTTTACAGAAGCCAGAGGGAATTTTCTTCGTCAGTGGCCCAGTCGGCTCAGGAAAGACAACCACGCTCTATTCAGCGCTCCAGTTTCTTCATGAACGGCGGGGCGACACAACCTCGCTCGTCACCTTAGAAGATCCAATTGAGCTGCAACTACCTTTCGCCACACAAACTCAAATCAATTCGAAGGTGGGAATGAGCTTTAGTTCAACCCTGCGTGCGGTGCTGCGACAAGATCCCGGGGCCTTGATGCTGGGAGAAATCCGCGATCGTGAAACCGCCGAGATAGCCACTCAGGCAGGCCTCACGGGGCATCTAATTCTTTCCACCATTCACGTTCAGTCGGCAGCCGGCACTTTCGCACGCCTCATCGAAATGGGCGTCGAGCCTTTCATTCTTGCAAGCTCGTGCGCAGGGTCCCTCGCTCAGCGACTGGTCCGGGGACTCTGTCCAGAGTGCAGGGAAGTACATACTATCACTCCCGCCGAATCGGATCGCCTCAAGTCCTTGGGGCATAGCCTAGAAAACCAGGAGTTTTTTCGAGCTGTTGGGTGTCCAACCTGTGAAGGAAGAGGTTATGTGGGCAGATATCCCATTGCCGAGTTATTGGTGATGAGTGACCCAATCAATGCCGCTATCATTGCAAAAAGGTCGAGTGAAGAGATCCACACCCTCGCAGTGTCCGAAGGCATGATTTCGCTACTCTCTGCGGGGCTGGAGCTAGCTCGGGCTGGCAAGACAAGTCTCGCTGAAGTCTTGAGGGTAGCCGGATGACCCTTCACAAACTTTGCCGCATTTCGGCCCGGGCAGCTCTTGTGACGGCGCTGCTTGCCCAGTGGTGTATTTTGGCTCTGAGTCTTCGTGTGCTCTGGGCGGCTAGTAGCGAGGTGCTCAACTCCTTTCAAGCAGGCGATTCTCCAGTACAGCTCACAATGCTTGAACAAACTGAGGAACAGGAGAGTGGTGCGCATTTACGACCAACTTTGGGAGGCCCTCATAGACCCGATCTCGATAAGCTGAATAAAATGCTTGCAAAAGAGGGAGCAGGTGCCTCTGCAAATGAGTTGGAGGAAGCTGGACCTCAAATCCGAATTCGTAGAATTCTTGTAGACTTGGGGCCAGAGCGCTCAGACGTTTATGTCAACGGACGCAAGGTTGGAAAAACGCCTTACGGAGGGCAAGTTTCTTGTTTGGATGGAGAGACCATTCAAGTGCAGGTTGTCCCCGCGCGGGGGGTGCCAATCAACGCTCGCGTAAAATGCTTTGGACGCGCAGTGAAGTTGAAGAAAGAAAAGTTGAAAGAAGAGTTGAAAGAAGAGTAGGGCTCTTTCAAACGTAGATGTGGGGTCACCGGAGCCGAGATCCTACCAACACTGCAAGGCTCGCACTTGCGTTACTGCAACTATTTACAACACAGACCTAGTAAGTGCTTGATCTTACTGGGGTTAGAGTTGGCATTCAATGTGCATAGATCCCATTAGCAGCAGGCTGCGGCGATGCCCCCCCTCCGCCCGGTCTGCTGCCTTCTTTTTTTGGAAACCCTGCAAGCGCTGCTTTCGGGGTTTCCCTTTTTTGTCGCTTAAGCAGTAGTCTTCGCGTCGAAGATGCGGAGAAGATTATCGGGGCGTTTGAATATTGGTTGGGGTGTGAGCGGGACATCGCTCTTGTTCAGTTACCTTCTCTTAGCTGCGTGCTCGAATTCGGGCGACGAGAGCGCTCCAAGAAAACCGTCTAGCGCCAGCCCTGAGTCTGGGGAGCCAGTGCGCGGCAATTCTGCAGATAGGCCCGCTAGCCTTCCACCATCTTCTACTGCAACATCACGCGGTCCACGGGCTATCTCATTGGGTGGTCAGTCTTCAAAAATCGCCGTAACTCATCTCGGCTCGGGCTCTCGCATCTACGCTCGTCATCTGAGGGCCTGGGTTCATTCGCAGCCCAGTCATCAGAGCCCCAAACTGGGCTATCTCAGGGCTGGCAGTTCAGCTCCGCGAGGCGCGAAAGCAACTAGTTTCACGGGTTGCAAGGGAGGATGGTTCAAAATTGAGCCAGACGGCTTTATCTGTCGAGGTGCCGCAGCAACACTCGAAGTAGCGGACCCTACTTATCAGTTGTTCGAGCAACATCCTCCTCGGGTAGGGGAGCGTTTGCCCTATCTCTACGGAACGGTGCGTAAGCCGGGCCCAATATACGCGCGCCTTCCGACCTTGAATGAAGTCAGAGAGAGCGAAGCTGACTTTGATAGGCGCTTTCCCCTTTGGCTAGATGCACCTGGGGAAATTGGTTCTCAATTTAGACCTGATCTCTGGAATTGGGGAGCAAAAGGTACCTCCGCAAAAACGGCGTGGACTCAACAACTATCGGTGAATATACCCCGGCTACTGCGCGCAGGAACAAATGTAGCAGGTCCTGATCGTAGCCCACGACCCACCTCTTTGATATTGAGTCGACTAGCACCCCGAACGGGACACGCCTTCTTGAGCACATTTTTCTCGGAAGGTCGGCGTTATGGGCTCACGACCCACCTCGAAATTGTTCCCACAGATCGCTATCGCCCGATAGCAGGAAGCGACTTTCACGGAGTACAAATAGGTAAAGATATTGAGTTCCCCTTTGCTTTTGTACGAAGAGTTGGAGCGAAATACAGCGACGGAAAACCTGCAGCCTATCGCGCTGTATTGTCTCTCACCGGAAAGAAGAAGTTCATTCGCAAACGACTCCACTACGAGACGAAAAGTGGTAAATACATATCCGATCGCTTCGCTTCGGAGCTACGCCTGGCAAAAAAGATGCCGCGCTGGGCCAAAAGAGGAGAAAAATGGATGAGTATCAGTATCAACAAACAAACGTTGGTGCTCTACGAAGGTATCAAACCAGTCTATGCCACATTGGTTTCAACCGGGGAGGCTGGCCTTGAGTCCCACGAGACCTCCACCGCGACCAAACGCGGCATCTTTCGTGTTCACACGAAACACATCACAGCCACCATGGCATCTGACGTCGTAGGCGAAGAGTTCGAGTTGAGGGACGTCCCCTACGTGCAATATTTTGCCCAAGGGGGGTATGCCCTGCATGGGGCTTATTGGCATGACCGATTCGGCACGCCTAAAAGTCATGGTTGTATCAACCTCTCTCCGGAGGACGCTCGACGTATCTTTCATTGGACGGATCCTCCAGTGCCCGCTGGATGGCACGGTGCTCTTCTACCGTTGAAGGGAACCGTAGTGTTCGTGCACCCTTAAGGGCTTGCGCCACCAGCAGCCCCGCCCATGCTGGGCGCTCCACCATCACCTGAAAGGTTTTCAGCACCCCCGGCTCCCATTTCACAATCATTTAGATTGAATTTGACGTCCCATGTGGTGCCCACGGAGCCTCCCTCATCCAACAAAAACACCTCATCGGTGTTCGCGTCCATCAGTGTCGCCGTGACAGCGCGAATTGAACTCACATCCACTTCGCCCAATGACACTACCGGTGAAATACTTGCGCGATGAATCGTCAAGAGCGACGCTCGATTGTCATCTAATATCTCAATACGTAAGTAGCCGCATTGAGATTGCCCATCACAAGCCTGGGTCGGGCGTAGGCGCCAATTGTCCAACACTCCGCTTGTACCCGAAGCTGGTCCCAACAAAAGAGTAACACGGGGATCGCAGGAGACCTGGATGACATCGTCCGACAACTCATAGGTCGTGCCGTCTGCTGATTGGGCGCCGAGTAACTCCAAGGTAGGCGGCTCTTCAGGCGTTTCCGTGGACGAAGAACTCGAACTACATGCCGTCAACAGGGCGATGCTTCCCACTAAGGGCGCCGTAGATCGCGTGAATTGTTTGAGCCGTGAAGACAAAAAGTGAGCGAACGAGTGAAGAGGCTGTGTGCGTAGAACCATGGGCTTCTGCGTCGTCCCTTCGCAGGCTACGTCTGTCAAGGTGGGTGAAAGCGAAAGGGGGTTACTCCTCCTGCGCCTCGACCAGGTTGAGCTCGCCATCGAGCTTAAACCGGGTAAATGCCACCGCCGCTACTTCTCCGTCCTCATCCAGATCTACTTCGGTGAAACCTTGAAAGTCGATGTCCTCACCGGCTTTCACGGCTCGTAGAGCCTCCTTGAGTTGAGTTGCGTCGTATTGTGTTCCAGGTGGATTGGCGACTTCAAGGATTTTTTCGCGGACCGCGTCTGCCTTGGTGGAACCAGCGGCCTCAATGGCCAGCACAAGAACACCCAGGGCATCGCCACTGCTAAATTCCTGAAAAATCGCACGCGTCGGGCGATTAAACAACTCTACGAATTGTTTTTCGTAAGCCCCGGCAACAGCCCCTCGGGGGCCAAGCCAATTCACCGTGCGAAGCAGGGGGGCCATGGTTTCGTTCAGCTGTAAGCGTTCGTCACTTGCCATCACTGGTGGTTGCACAAAGAGCCGATCTCCCTTCCAGTTGGCGTCTACCAGCGCTCGCACAAATTGAAGATCCCAGCTCCCAGCAGCAAAGCTCCAGACCCCATCGGCATTCGATTCTATCACTTCTTGAGCGAGCGCCGTAAAATCGTAAGCGGCATCCTTCTCAGGCACGCTCGCACCCGCAGAGACAAACTCACAGGGGGGGCATTGCGTCTTCAACGCGTTTTTTACAAGGGGCACCATGAACTGATGGGTACCACCGTGTACAAAAAATAGCTTTTTAACATCGTCTTTCAGCATATTGCGAACGGTCACTTCTGCACGCAGAGTACTCGTAGGCACGGTGCGAAAGAATCTGCCTTCTGTGTCCGTGTCATTGAAGGCAGGATCACCCACTACGCCGCTTACAAAGAGTCCGTCGTTCTCTAGGGTTGCTCTGAGTATGGGAACAGCGTTGGAGGAGAAGAGTCCGCTAAATACAAGTTCGTGTCCGTCGGAAAACAGCTTTGCCGCTCCTCTTGCCGCCATATCGGGGCTAGAGCCTGTGTCGTATTTTACGAGGCGAATTGGCTTACCCAGGGCGCCGCCAGCGTCATTCACCCACGCGGCCATCGCTTCGACCACCCGCTCTGAGGCGAAACCAATCTCTGCCGCTGCGCCGGAAAAAGGCAGCATGACAGCAATCTCAGTGAATTCGCTCTCTTTTGTTTCGCTATCGCTACAGCTCAGCAGAGAAAATGCACTCAGAAGTGCCGCAATACCAGTTCTGGTCATCTTCTGTCCCCCCACTGCCCCTAGAGGGCCCCTCAGTCTGCTCTAGGGGGACGGTCTCCGCTGGGGAAACTTGACACCTCTCGAACTAGACCGAAGTTTGCCTACTTTTTTCGCTTTTTCTTCTTTTGGCTCGGGGCCGCCCGCGCGGGATCTTTCTGCAGCTTGCAGAGGCGAACCGAGAATTTTCCCAATAATGCGACCGACGCCGGCTCGTTGACGCTTGCGTTACGAAAGGCCAGCTCGCCTTTTACCTCTCCAAACGGTTCTGGTTCAAACTGCGTCAACCTCAATTCACCACCGGGAGGCAACGCTCGGGCCTCACCAGCTAGACGTACAAAGGGCAGGGCAATCGTCGAGGACTCTTCGAGAACTTCGTCCTCCTCGTCGTTCGGCTCTAGTTGGATACCTGGCCAAGGGTAACGCCCGACAGAGAGAGTCCTATCGCCAGGCACGCGCACGGTAATGGCAATAAATACCTCACCGGGTCCAGGTGGGGTGAATGCATGGCAGCCAATAGAATAAGAAGCCAGGACGATGCGAAGTACATCGTCCTCACCGGGCAGCTCATAATAGTGTGCAAAACCAGATTTCGCCTCAAAGCCAATAATTCGCTCAGGGCCAAGCTGAAGACTGAGCTGAGTCTCCTCGCGTCCTTTGCAACCTAGGAGGCCCAAAAGCATGAACCACAAGAGGAGAGACAGCCCACTCCAATTACGAATGCGCCTTCCTTGCCAAAACAAATGGGTCAAGAAGAAAGTTCGATTTCAAGGGGCCAACTCATCCCGGTCAGGGGGAGAAGGGCTGGGGTAATAGAGTTTCTCAACTCTGTAGTTGTTGGTCGCTTGCGCCCATCATGGCGCAAACAACTCCCAATCAAATTTGCAATTACCGAAAGCTCTGGAACCTTCGCCATTGCAGCCAGTTCGTCGAGCCAACCATCATGAGAGACATGTTTGCTCACCAACGCCATCTCGTCGGGTGCATCAAAGAGCACAGCTCCAGTCAACATTTCGTAAATCAGACAACCGAAGGCATAAATGTCGGCCGCCATGGGGGACCCAACGCTCCCTTCTGGCACGACCCCCAGAACCTCTGGAGCGGTGTACTCGATTGTTCCGCAACCTGGGCGTAAGGCTCGCCCGCTGAGGCCAAAGTCGACAAGAACGGGCGCATTGCCTTCACGCAAAATAATATTAGATGCTTTGATGTCCAAATGGCCTACCTGAACCTCGTGCATTGCCTCTAAGCCTGCGAGCATCCCATCTAGGTGAGCAACCACACGCGGCATGGTCAGGGCCCGCGAGCGAATTAACCTATCGAGAGGTGTGCCGCGAATTAACTCCATGACCAAAATGGGTTTCGGTCGTGCACTGAGATCGAACGTGACGAAACGAGCCAAATTTTCGTGGGTTGGTAGGGAGAGTAGCGCACCCGCCTCGTCTTTGAACATCTGATAGAAGTCTTGCTCCGACATATTGCGTGCCGTAGCGGGATCGTACTCGGGTATCTTGAGCGCAAACGCCTCCGCCTCGGTATTATTTCGCTCCTCTAATCGCCGAACAAGAAAAACAGAACTCACTCCACCGCTTCCAAGAGGTCGCACCACGTGAAACGAGCCGATAGTTCGCCGAGGTAAGAGCCAGTTAGGAAGTACTGCGCGTCGTTGAGCCAACGGGATGGAGATGACCTCCGAGTCGGACACTTGCGGGAGTTCTTGAATGTGAAACACAATGTGCTCGATGGCGCGAGCTATTGGCTCTGGCAGGCTAGAGACCATGCTCTCGACGGCCCGGGCTATGGCATCACCTTCGGGAGGATGTTGCGATTCAACTCCGCATTCAACTACCTCGTAGAGTCCTGTTTCGTCTTGGACGCCACCCTGTTTTTCTTGTTTTCCAACAACGCGCAACTCTGCGCAACGCACCATTTCCGCTAACTCGTGACACCCTAAAGCGAGTTCTTCTAGTACGGGAGCACCTGAATCACGGGGCTCCACCAACTCTGCCTGGGCTCGCGCCACAGCTACTCTCTCAAGAGCTCGACCGAGGCGAAAGAATACCCGCCGCAATGCCTCTGCATGGTAACCACCTCCGCCGACCAAACCTTGGCTCAGCGCCATCAAGCGACCGATCTTTCGTAAAGAATCGGCGACTTGCTCGCTATCGGCAGCAGTCGGATCAAATGTAAATGCGGCGGAACTCTCCGAATCGTTAGGATCTAACAAATCGGGGCTAATAAAATCCGCTAAAGCGGAAAGGGGACCTGAAACGTCTTGGGTGGTCGAAGCTTCTGCAATAATGCGCACCGAGTAGTGGTCGTCCAAACGGCTAGCTACAATCAACAGAAGATCGCTTGCCTGCATGACTTCTTCGCGCACGGCGGCATCAAAAGATCGCGCAAGCACAGCACAAAGCACCCGATGAACCACTGCGTCAGGACCATCTCCAAGTCGTTCAAGGAGGACACGAATTGATCTTTGCAATCGCGCAACGATAGGGCGCTGCTCCCCCTCCACTCTCGTTGAACTGCCCGCATCGACCAGGTGCAATAGAACACGGAGGCGCCGTTGGTCGGCAATGGCTCCGTCGCGAGACCAAGGAGCGCGTCCAGATTGCTCAATTCCCTCTAGAATCCAGCGACTAGTACGATTCTGCAATCGCTCAAATTGCTCGACCGAGCCTACGGGATCACCCGGTGCTCTGCCCAACAATAGAAGGTGGCTCAGAGTGGCCCGCTCCAACGCGCCGCTATCTATCTCGAGTAGGGCGGCAATTGCAGGCCCCGCGCCTGCTGTGTCATTGGGCTCTGTAGCTTCAACAAATGCGGCAAGTTC
The DNA here is from genome assembly GCA_964459035.1 of uncultured Polyangiaceae bacterium. GTDB lineage: Bacteria > Myxococcota_A > Polyangia > Polyangiales > Polyangiaceae > NIC37A-2. Next base: position 26,550 of record CAYWLO010000056.1, read on the forward strand.
ATGAGCTTCGGCAATGGTTGTCTTTGCTACGCCGTAGGCGGCTTTTGCCCCCTCACTCTCGAATGCCACGAGAGCTTGTTGAACGCGCGCAATCAGGTCAGGCTCCTCGTCTTGGCGAGCCGAGAGTACCCGAAGAGCGCGTGCCGCCACGGACCTTTCGATCTTTGTTTGACTCTTGCCCGCATCGATTAAAGCATCACGCAGAATAACCCGCGCAGCCACGGCAAAATCTTTATCGCGGGTGCGTGCGTACAAAGCTGCCATAGCGATTGCGACATCGGGTCGCTTGGTGAGCGCCATGCGGTCTGCAATGTCCTCGGCCTTATTGGGCTCCATCTCGATCAAGCGGGGTAGACCGGCGACCATCGAAGCCGTCAGGCCTCGATCTTCCTTCGCAATTGCGCTTTCTAGAACCGAGAGAACGGAAAGAAACGCCTCTTCGTCGCCCAACACCACCGAGGCAACCAGCGAAACCCCGCCCCTTCGCCATTCTGTGGCCGTCAAAGCAGGATCGAGCGCTTGCTCCACCTTTTCTCGCATTGTGGGCTCGATAGCGGCAAGAAGACCACGGGCAACGGCCGCTGGTTGCCATACTAAAGGCTCACGATCCCAAAGTAGTCGCTTGAACGCGACTTGAAGCTCGGCGGCCAGCAAACTATTTCGAGGTTGTGGATCGCCCAATTGGAATCGATAAACGGCCTCACGAGCCGCGTGTTCGTAGAGCTGGGCTGCCATACGCCGAGAGGGTAGAGCTTTGGTAGAAGGCTCTCCAACCCACGTGTGATGGGTCGCACTACGAGTCGCCAGGGCCAACGCTAAAGGCCCAACATTTACGCTAGCGCCCAAAGGCAAATCGAGACAAAGTGCTACGCGAGCCTGGAGTGTCGGAGTTTTTAGAGGTCCAGCAGCTCCAAGTGCAATACGGCTCGCTACCGGAACAAATGTTGCGGCGTTTCCCTGATAGAGCAGGGAAAATACTCTTCGACGTAACTCGCGCTTAACTTGGCCGGGGGGTACGGCCGAAGACAATTCGTAGAGAGCAACTGCAGCCGAGCCTGCGTCCATAAAGTCCAATTGGTCGGCAAAACCAAGCTCAACAGCAAGGTGCGCAGCGACTTCTAGTGAGACCCTATCGACGCCGTCGAGGGGTGGGGGGCCCAGTGCATTGGTCTCTTGGGCAAGAGCGGCGAGAGCCTGCCTAAAATTTGCAGCCTGAATCGCTGGGTCATTTTGCAAGGGAAGGCCCAGGAGCAATTCTGCGGGAGTGGTACGTTGACGCATAATATCGCGGAGCCGGATTGTACGGGCAGACGAGCCAATTCCCTAGGGTCAGAGCCATGCAAATGGGCAATTGTTTACATTTCCTCGCGAGCAATCGAGCACCTTCTTACTCAAGAGTCGAATGGCTTCTTGGCAATTGGGACAAATATCAACGCAACTTCTCCATTTTTATCGTATGTGCAACAGAGGAATCCCGCCTCAGTACGAACGCTGCGCTCGATTCTATTTTTGATGCAGACGAGCCGGAGAGCCCTCAGACTCTCGATGGCGCAATCTCGTCGCTACTTGATGACCCTGCCTGGAACAATGGAGCGTTTCGTTCTGGTAGTTTGCGGCCACATGTACGATTGTACAAATCGTGAAAAAGGTGATCCTTGTAGTTGCTCATGGGACGGTCGAACACGAAGACGACATTCCTGCGTTTCTCGACGAAATTCGCATGGGGCGCGCTGCTCCGGATGAACTCGTTGAAGATCTAAAAAACCGTTACCGTATTGTGGGCGGCTCTCCCTTACTGAAGGACACTCGTGCTCTGGCCGAGCGTATTCAAGAGGAGCTCAAACTGGAGGCTCGGGTGGCTATGCGGCTCTGGGAGCCTCGGGTTCGTGACGTGGTGAAGGATCTAGGGCCCGACGATCTCGTGGTTTTAGTACCAATCGCCCCATTTAGTGTGGCTGTTTACGAAGACGCGGCGCGTAAAGAGTTGACGCAACTAGCGTCGCCGCCTCGCCTCAAATGTATTGAACCCTGGGGTGAAGTACCTGCTCTCATCGAAGCGCATGCCGAGCAAATCTTAGAGGCATTGAAGGAAACTCCCGCCGAAACCACCCATCTAATCCTGAGCGCCCACAGCCTTCCTCAATTCATTGTTGACCGAGGCGATCGTTACAGCCATGAATTTGAACGATGTGCAGCCCTGGTGGGCGAGAAAGTAATGCAGTCGCGCAATCAATTGGGTCTGAAAGCTCCGTCTATTCATGTCGCCTACCAAAGCCAAGGAGCCAGCGGCGGCGCGTGGTTGGGGCCCGATCTATCGGAAACCTTTGAAAACGTGAAGACGCTCAACGGTACACACGTCGTTGTTGCTCCCATTGGGTTTCTTTCTGAGCACATCGAGACACTTTACGATCTCGATATCGAATCAAAACAGCAAGTGCAGGCCCTGGGCATGCATCTAATTCGGGTACCCACTTTGGGCTGTCATTCGGGCTTGGTGCGCACTCTCAGCCACGCAGTCAGGACTCTTCTCGACGAAGGCGCTACGGTCGCTAGCCAGACGTTGACAGGAGGCAAGGGCGACCTAAGTTCCCTGCGTGATTGAACCAACCGAAGTTGAGCGCTTGCTACGGACTCATTTTCCCGACATGGACCTTCATCTGGAAGATTTGACGGGAACAAAAGACCATTATCAAGCACGGCTCGTTAGCTCGGCTTTTGAGGGCAAGAGCCCGGTTCAACAGCATCAATTAGTTTATTCGGCGTTGCAAGAAGAAATGAAAGGAGCGATTCACGCTCTTGCCTTGCAGACTTACACGCCAACGGCCTGGGCCGAGAAAGAAAAAGCATAATGGACGAAGTACTTCGTGAACGCATCGTTGGCCTCACCAAATCTAGCCGAATTGTACTCTTCATGAAGGGCAATAAAATGTTTCCCCAATGCGGTTTTTCGGCAAAGGTGGTGGGCATTCTTAAGGAGACCGGCGCAACCTTCGACGCTCACAATATTTTGAGTGATCCCGACCTACGAACGGGCCTGAAAGAGCTCTCCAATTGGCCTACATTTCCTCAACTCTATGTGGACGGTGAACTCGTTGGGGGTTGTGATATCGTGATACAGCTTCACGATTCGGGCGAATTGACGAAGATTGTCGCTCCAAACTAAGTCACTTAAGTAAGCGCTCAAGTAAGCGCTCAAGCGCGCGAAGTTGCGACCTCAGAGACGAGCTCCTTTTTATGGAGTTTTGCTCTGGCTCCCGGCTTCATTCTGTGCCAGAAGCTTCGCCCCACGGGGTGTGGCGTAACCTGGTAACGCGCCTGCTTTGGGAGCAGGAGACTGAAGG
>CAYWLO010000057.1:0-23047 GCA_964459035.1 uncultured Polyangiaceae bacterium
TGAACTCACTCCTCAATCATAGTTGGAAAGGTTATTAGGATCGGCCTCCTAAGCCGGTGGCAATTCAAAGAAAAATTGGTCGCCGTCCCATCATGGCTTTTGGAAATTCCGACGGAGACTTTGAAATGTTAGAATGGACTACCTCGCAGCAGAGGGAAAACTTAGGCGTTCTGGTACACCATACCGATGCGATTCGCGAATACAGCTATGACCGTGCAAGTTCTATTGGCCGCCTTGACCGTGGTCTGAACGAAGCCCAACAAAGAAATTGGGTGATCATTGATATGGAAAAGGACTGGAAAGTTGTATTCGCCCCTCCTCACAATTGAAGCGGGTGAAGCAATTTATATCGATGAGTTGCATTGCAGAGTCCGTCGACATATCAATCAAACATGAAATTGTGTCCCAAGTCGTCACTGTCTCAGGCCCTGGTCTTTTTATCTCTTACTGCATGCAGCGGGTCCGAGTCTCCAGGAGGATGAAGAGGGAATCGATTGCGGCTTCGAGGCGTGCTCCAACCTTTGTCTCGACAAAACAGCTTGCACAAAGAACTCCGAATGCGAAAGCAACTACTGCCATCAGAACGAGTTTTGCGCGTGGCCACTTTCCGGGGTGCACGCTCAGGGGCTGACTCTTGATTCGACCTCGCTTCCCTATGTCCTGACAGAGAACATACAGGTTGGAAAGAATTTACAGGTCAAGCCAGGCGTTATGCTTTTAGGAGAAAGTCGCTCTCTTCGCGTTGTAGGAGATGTGAGCGCGGTGGGAACACCTGGAGCGCCCGTGGTTTTTTCTGAGGTAAATTTCGACCTAGTACCTCGTGCCGGAAGTCCGTGCCGGGTTTCACCAGACCCAACTGAAGTGGGGGCCTGATGAAACCCGCAATAGCCTCCCTATTTGCCCTCGGTACTACTTTTTGTCTCATGGGTACCAAAACCCGGCACGAAGTTCCGACCTTTGGTACTAGGCAGCTCTCCTTCGAATGCAGACCAATCCTTTGATATCGAGTTCACCTATGGGCACTTTTACGGTGGAGCCATTTGGCCCAGCGGAGGAACGGGCGTTGCAGTGAACTTGTTTTCTCTCACAAAGAGCAAAATTACGAATGTTGCAGGTATCTACCTAGACTTTCCTCAATCTGGAGCAACAATCTCGCAGAATGTCTTCTACAGAACCGGTGGTTTGTCCCTGGGTGCAAGAGCCGTTGTCATCACAATCGAAAATAATTACTTCGAACGAACGGAGACAAGGGACAACCGCAACAATGGCGCAATTGTTCTCTGGGCTTCTTATGACGGCAGTGCAGTCGAGGTTCATAAAAATACCTCGTGCCTCAAATGTCCTTTACCCTCGTGCTAGAGAGTGACGGTCGTGTTCTCAATGGCGAGAATAACTATTGGTCAACGACAACTCAGTCTGAGATCGAAGCGCAAATTTGGGACAACAATGACAATCTCGACCTCGCTGCAGCCATTGTGTTTTCGCCCTTTTTGCCGAGTGCCGATGTCTCCACGCCCACGCTTTAGTCGCTGGAGCGCCTCTCAGTTTGAAGAAGATGCCGCATGAGCTCCAATAGCACCCACTTATCGCTGCTCTAGATGTCCAGCTGGTCGCGACAACCGGCAAACCGGTCGGCGCTCTAGATGTCCAGCTGGTCGCGACAACCGGCAAACCGGTCGGCGCTTGAGTACCCAAGAACTTCAGCCAATTGTCGGGGAGCGATCAATGAGCCCCCCAAATACCCAGAGTAAGTAGGAGTACAAAATCAGTGTAAACTGCACCTATTTGTCATTCAGTGAGACAAAAAGTGCAATTCACCACTATTTTGTAGAATTTGGGAGTTTTTCATGGGCACTCCTCGGGGGCAATTTGTTGAGCGAGGCGCAGTGCGGGGCAAGTCCAGCGTTTTGCTTTTTCCCCTTCAGACCGAATCATTTGTAGTACCGAGGACGCCCTTGCTCAGCCAACTAACTCAAAATCCATCCCGGCATTTTTTGCGGCGGCGCCGTCTGCATCCAGGCGATCTCCCAAAACTAGGCATGCACCAGGCTCGACTTGTAAAGTGCGGGCGGCCAATTGCAACCCATCGGGGCAGGGCTTGAGTCTCGTGAGTCCTTCTGTCTCGCCGCTACAAATGACCGCATCAAATAGATGAGTGGCCCCTAGGGCCTCCAATTTCTTCGAAGCTGGGTAATCGCTCACCAATGCGGTTTTACCCCCTTGGGCGCGAAACTCGCCAATGCGCTCCAGTAGATCCTGGCGAGCAAATTTATGGATCCATTTGCCGGGTCGTTCGACCATCCAATGCATTACGCTGGCTCGTACTTTCTCCTCGCTCAGCGAGAGGCATTGAGCCGTTCTTCGAATTTGCTCGTCAAATGGAGTGGGTAAAAACTCCAATTCGTTGTTCTTGGCAAGTTCTTCTCGCAGGGCCTCGTGGCTTTGGCGAAAGGGGCGTAATATTTTAATTTCTGGTGCGCCTAAAAGGAGTAATTCGAGGCCCATTGCCCACTTGACGCCTCGAGCGCGGTACAAAGTACCGTCTAAATCGATGAGCCACGCCTTTTTACCCTGGGGATCTAAAGACGAAGATTGAAGGGTTTGATTCATGAAAAATCTTTCTTTAGTTGCGCCAAAACTGGCAATTGAATACCCAGCGTGCGGCCCAGGCTCAGGGTACGTTTTAAGCGACGAGGAGCCGAACGCCCCGAACAAGCGTGGAGTGCATCGCTATGAATGGCTTCGCGCAGGTCCTTGAGCAATCGTGTCTTGTTCAAAGTGACTTCTCGAAAGTAGGAGCCTGAATTTTTGCGCGACTCTTCTTGTAGCAAGGTGCTTTCCAGGTGAAATAGCTCCTCGAACAGAGGCAAAAAATATTCTTCATGAGAGCTAAGCAATTGCCCTGCATTGCCGCCAACTCGCATGCCCGCGAGGTTGAGTCCAAGAATGTAAAGATTTTTGAGTACGAGCTCATGAGCGATTGCATCAGGGGTGTCGACAGTGCGCGCCGAAATCTCAAGGTTTTTCAAAGCGCCTAGAATCAGAGGAGCAGGGGGACCAAAGAGCACGCTAGGTAAGACGAGGTGTATGGACTTCTTTGGCTTTTTCTCAAACCAAACAATGGCCCCCGAGGGCGAGTGGGGGGCAGCATGATTGTCTACAGACCAGCTTGATACTCTCAGTTCGTTCTGAATGAGTACAACTCGGTCCCTGAGAGAAGCAGGTACACCGCAGAGCGCGCCTGCAAGATCATCTTCACCCACCGCTAGCAAGATGATTTCTGGCTCTTGACTTTTGAGCGCAGTGCACGCTTTTGCGATACTTTGATGTCTTAAAACCGGCACCACGGGGCGTCCCATTTTTAAGAATGCTTCCGAAAAAACGGAGCCTAGTTGGCCCATGCCGACGACGATAATTGGTGCGTTCACCCCTCTACCAAACCAAGAAAGAACAGTGCGGGGCAAGGTGGTTTTTCTCTTCTCAGCGAAGGGGTGTTTCCCTCGCAAATAGAGGCGAAAACACGCTAACTTGGAGAGGTGGGCGCCCCGGGCGCTCAAGTATTAGTCCGCGATTTTGAGAGCTCGACGCAAGGACTCTCCTAAATCTCTGCGTCGATAGGGTTTTGTCAGGTGTTCGGCGAGTCCCTCTTCTCGCAGGCGAGTAACAGATTCGTCCAAGGAGTAGCCCGAGCAAAGTACGATAGGAATATCAGGTCGCGCTGCGCGCAATTGGTGAAAAGCGTCTTCGCCATTGAGGCGCGGCATGACCATGTCGAGGACGATGACGTTGAAGTCATAGGGAGTGCGTGAAAAGAGTTCGACGCCCGCTTGTCCGTCCTCCGCAACCTCCACTTCGTACCCCAGGCTCTCTATGAGACGTCGGGCAGTGTGGCGTACAATCTGTTCGTCATCAATCAGTAGAACCCGCGCTGATGCTTTCGCCCTAGGTTTTTCGCTACCTCGAATGCTTTGGGCTTCTTCTTCGGAGCACAAGGGCAAGAGAAGCCGAAATACGGTGCCGCTCGGGGAGGTTTCTTCAAGGCTAATCGAGCCCTCGTGTTCTGCGGCTGTTCCGTAAACTGCAGCCAAGCCCATGCCCGTACCCTTACCTGTTGGTTTGGTCGTAAAAAAAGGTTCAAAGATATGGGATTGCGCCTGACGGGAAATACCACTTCCTGTGTCTACAATGAGAACTTCAAGGTAGCTGCCAGCTTTCAATGGGTGTTCCCGGCTATCTTGGGCTTCTGTGAGTGTCATGTTCTTCGTTTTGAAAAGTAAGGTTCCTCCTTCGGGCATGGCGTCCCGTGCATTGACACCTAGATTGAGAAGCGCAGCTTGCAATTGACTGGGGTCGCCCATAACAAGTTCATTGTCGGCGTGTAGAGCACATTGAATGCGTATCCTCTTGTCGACGCTTCTCTCTAATATCTGTTGGGTGCGCTCTATCAGTTCGTGCATCGATTGCGGGTTGCGTACATGTACAGCCTTGCGTGAAAAAGCTAAAAGTTGCCATGTGAGCTTTCCAGCGCGCTCGGAGGTGTCCAAAATCAGTTGCGCCAATGAATGGGAGTTTTCGTCGTCTTCTAAACGCTCGACCAATAACTCAGCCGCACCCATAATACCTCCCAGCATATTGTTGAAGTCGTGGGCGATACCCCCTGCCAACTGTCCCAGGGAGTCTAGCTTTTGGCTATGTTTGCGCGCATCTTCCACTCGGCGTTGTTGGGTATGATCAAGGAGTAAACCATGAAATACGAGCCAGTCGTCCTGCTCCGAGGGTACAGCCGCGCCACTAAAAGTCATGCTTTCGCGTGGGTGTTTCTGAAACGAACCCTCATAATGCCACGCACTTTTATTGGCGATAGCCTGAGAGATGGAGTGCTCAAATTCATCTCGCTCCTCGAGGGGAATGTGCTCGGCAAAGCGCTTGAGAAATGAGTCGGCCTCGCTTGCAAGGCCAAATATTTCTTCGGAATACTCCGAGACGAAGTGCATGCGTCTTTCCTGGGGCGCATTGCGCCGTGCGCGTAACTCAAAAACTACACAGGGCAAGTTCGAGGTGGTAGCTCTAAGAATTTGCTCCTGCTCGATGCGCTGTTTTTCTACGTTTTTTTCCTCGGTAATGTCTAAAATAATTCCATGAAAAAGCAGCCCGTCTTCTGTTTTGCTTGGGGTAGACATGCCGCGCACAAAAATTTCCCGACCATCAGGATGAGTGAAGGGACCTTCATAAATCCAGGGAGACACATTCTTGACGGACTCTTCTATGCTCTTGATGAATCTCGTCTGCTCGCTTGGCGGGAGCCTCTCTGTAAACGCCTGAACGAAATTTGCGGGCTCTCCCGAGATGCCCAAAATTTCTTCGGCCTTTTCCGACACATAATGCATACCCAGTTCTCCACGAGCAGAGGCATAAAGTTGGTAGACAACTCCCGGAATATTGGCCGTGATCGATTGAAGAAGCTTTTCGTGGTCGCGGGGTACCTCTGTCGTTCTTCTGGTCTTCGAGTTGGAGTCGCCCATGATTGTATGCACCTGGCCAAGGGGCGAGGAAATGGGGGCAGGGTCGATGTCCGGATACTTGAAAGCCCCCGCACCCGTTGAGAAAAACGGCTTACAGGGGCTTCCAATAAGGAGGGACTAAATGTAGGCGTTTTTTGCCTCAGATCCCTCCAATTGTTGCTGAACTGGGCGTCTCTTGCCCCTCACCGACAGACGTTCCCGGTGCATTCAGCAATTGTACCGGTAATTTGAGGGTTGGCACCACGTACGCAACGCACATGGTAGGAATTTTTGCGTGTCGTGCCTTCTAAGTTGCTGTTGTTGCCGTTCACAGCGCATTGATGTTCGCCTGCATCGCCCACTGTTGAGGTCCAGAATATCGGTGCGCTCGTCAGGGTTCCTGTTTGGAGAATAGGATCCCAAATATCTGGGTTATCAGTCCACATTCCACATCGATCTTTGATGGCAACTACGGTGAGCATTTCTGCGGCGTCGGGTGCACGCCAGTCCCCATGCCCAGCAATGCTCACATTGGCGCATTCTGCCACATGATCTTTACCTATCCAGTCGCCAGTGTTGGGAATGGTATCCTTGGTCCACATAAAGCAAGTTCGTGAGTCAAGCAATGTTCCATCTCCTACATCGGTAATAGAACCAGCAGGGTTAGGAGTACACGAAGCGCTCATTCCTTCACCACCGCTACCGCTACCCCCGCTGCCAGTGCCTCCAGTAGCCGAGGTGTCGCCGCCCGTCCCCATGGCCTCTCCGCCACTTCCGGTATTTGCGCCGCCTCCAGTTGTGTCGCCACCCGAACCTGTTGTGGGGCCCCCCGAAGAACTCCCCCCGCTCTGTGAGTTCGAGGCCCCGGCGCCTTGCGTGTTGTCCCCTCCCGAACCATTGGTATTTTGAGCATTGCCTGTGCTGCCGGTGCCACCATGAGAAGAGGGGTTGTCATCGACTCCCGCGGAGCATGCTGAGAACGAAAAAGAGAGCAGAAGGAGACTCATCGTGGAGATACGCATGGCGTGCACTCTAGCTCAGGCGTGATTCATTGGCTTGATTCTTTGTTTGGCTCCTTCAAGGGTATCCGATGTAGGTGTGAAATACACTCAACATTCAAAGCTTTGTTGGGAGTGAAAATGGCCGAGAGAAAAGGAACAAATATCAGAATTGGGTAGTCTTTTTATGAAGTCAGCAGGTCGCTCTCGGGTCATGATACTCCTCATGAGATTACTAAGAGCTTCTACACTTGGAATTGGTGCGTCGATCATCGCCGCTCTCGCTGGCGCTTGTTCTGGTTCGGGCTCCCCCCCGGGGTCCGGGCAACCGCGGGGTAATGGTGACGATGACGGCACGGGAGGTTCTGGCAACACAGACATCACCACAACGCCCATCAACGATCTTGATACAACGACGACAAATTCAGGTGGACCAGGCTCCAATAGCGATCTTTTAAAAGACAAAGATTTGGTGAATTGCGAGGCCGCGGCTGATTGTTGTTCGGAGGCCAATGGTTGCACCGACGCCTCGACCTTTATCTGCACGGTAGAAGGCTATTGCGGAGAAATTCTAGGAGAATGCGAGTCGCAATCTGATTGTCGTGGCGACACTCTTTGTTGCGAAGGAGAGACCTGTCGCAAAGACGGTTCGAATACTGGGGTGTGTATCTCCGCTTCAATTCCTTCCAATCTGCAATGTGGCGAAGGACTAGCGGTCGGAGAGTTCTCACCCGACGTGCAATGCGAATGGCTCAAGCCAGCCCCAGGCGAGCCGTTCCCAAATTCGTTTCATGTATTGGCCACCCCCATGGTGGTCAATCTGCCTTATGATAGTGGCGTTGCTTCCGAGATCATTATTATCACGGCCGAAAGCAACGGTGTGGCCCCCGACGCGACGGCACCAGGTGTGTTGCGTATCCTCAACGGTGAAGATTGCACTCTCCTTGATAGTATTGCCCTGGACGGTGATCTGCAGTTGTCCGCTCTCGCTGCGCCGGCCATCGGCGATATTGATGGCGACGGAACTGCCGAAATCGTCACCCGTGGCGAGCAGGCGGGCAAGGCACATTTTTTGGTTGCTTTAAAATGGAACGGCACGACCTACGAAAAAAGCTGGTCTCAGCCGTCGTCTCCTCGTCCGGGACATCCATGGGGTGGAGCCTCTTTGCACGATCTCAATGATGATGGAAAGTCTGAAGTGCTTCTGGGAACTCAGGTGTGGGACTATCAGGGCAACGTCCTGTTTGACGATGTGAGCCTCTTTGCACCCATCTGGAATGGGCTAGTTCCCGTGGCGGGCGACGTGGATCGGGATGGAAAAATTGAGTTGGTTGCCTCCGGGAGCGCTCGCAATTTATGGGAGTGGGATAGTGCCAACAACAAGTGGGTACCCGATGGCGCCTTCGGTGGTGTAACTGGGGATCATTTCGCTCTTGCTGACTTTGGAACTCCCGGTACCCCCTTTGATTTCACGACTCTCGATGGTGTTGCCGAAATAGTGGCCGTACAGCCTTTGACGGGCACTATTGCGATTGTCACCACTGGGGGAGAAAAGGTGATGTCGGTAGCTCTGCCTCAACGCGACTTTGCGGGGGCCGTCATCATGAGACCCAAGATAGAAGACGGCAAGGTCGTGAAGGACACTGACGGAAATGACGTCATGGAAATCGCTCCGGACAAGGGAGGGCCTCCCGTTGTGGGCGATTTTGATAAAGACGGGCTCCCCGAAATTGCTGTAGCCGGGGCAACCCGAGTGCGGGTAATCGATCCAGCTGATTGCCCGACCGGTTGCGACGACGCTCTCAAAGAGAACTTTGTGCGTTGGTCTCAGCCTTCACAAGACTCCACAAGCGGCCAGACTGGCGGCACGATGTTTGATTTTGATGGCGACAAAAAAGCTGAGCTAGTGTACGCTGATGAGTGCTTTTTACGCGTCTACAGCGGGGAAACCGGTGAGGTTCTCTTCTCTTCTTATCGCACAAGTACCACTTGGCTCGAGTCGCCCGTTGTTGTGGACGTCGACAACGACGAAAACACAGAAATCATCGTCAATAGTAACGATTTTAACACTCAATGCCCTCAGGGCAGTCCTGACGGCATTTATGTCGACCCAATTCATCAAGGCATTAAGTGTACAAACAATGATGGGTGCCCAGCAGCTACAACCTGTACTGCTGGAATTTGCACGGGGTGCACCTCCGACGCTGATTGTTGCGAAGGTCGCTCATTAGAAGAATGTGGTCAGACTTGCACCGACCGCATGGCAGGCGACAGCGGAAGCGGCAAAGTTTGCCGGGCCACCCATCCGGGCTCCAGTGCCGAAGTGACGGGCGTGCGCGTTCTTCGCGATAGGCTTGATAGATGGGCCTCTTCTCGCGCTATTTGGAATCAGCATGCTTACAGCATCACCAACGTAAAGCTGGACGGCACCATTCCTAAGACCAGCGAGTGGGGACCTAACTGGGTCGAAGACACCTACAATAACTACCGCGCTAATGTACAAGGTACCGCCGGCTTTGGGGATTTACCCGACATTACGGGTCGCCTCGCCAAAGAGAAAATCTGTGTGCAAAGAGGGGCGACTTTTGCCCTGCGCGCCACGGTGTGCAATCGCGGCAATAGAACGGTGGGCTCCGAATTACCCGCAACGTTCTACTTGGGTGACCCCAGTGACAAAAACGTGCTCTGCACCTCGTACACCGACGGGCCTGTTCCCACCAATGGCTGCTCGTTGGTCGAATGTGCTTTGCCTGATGCTGTCTCGGGCAAAAAGGTGACCTTGGTCGTGAATGACGATGGTACTGGCAAGCCAAAAACTGTCGAGTGTCGCGACGACAACAATACCGACTCGGTCACCGTCGGGGTATGCAACGTCATTCGTTGAGTTACATGCTTTCTTTTGTTGTAAGGAAGTGAGCCCCAGCCGCCTCTCTTCTGAGTAGAGCCGTCTCCCGTGGGGAGGCGGCTCTACTTGATTTTGTCCTCAAGCCAGAAGATTCTCTTTGCATGGCATGTCCCCGTGAAGTTGTTCTCGACGCCTTGCATCAGCTGGCCCCCACTCACTTGGCCGAGTCATGGGACAACGTGGGGCTTCTCGTTGACCCCGGTGAACGTACAGAATTTGAACGAGCCTTCATCACAATCGATTTGAGTGATACCACATTGGAAGAGGCTCTTTCCTCCAAGGCTGATTTCATCGTCGCCTACCATCCCCCAATTTTTTCTGGGCTCAAACGCCTACGCTGGGACCAACCTGCGGAGCGCATCATTCTGCGCGCTCTACGCGAGGGGCTCACTATCTACTCTCCCCACACGGCCCTGGACGCAGTTCCTGATGGTATGGGTGATTGGTTAGCTAGGGCAGTGGGGCCTGGGCGAATCAAGCCAATTGTTCCCCATGAGAGCGATTCTGCCGCGGGCTCTGGGCGAACGATTCGTCTCGACCGTGCCATCTCTATTGACGTTGCCATCAGTATGGTCAAGTCGCACTTGGGTCTTTCCACTCTTCGTACTTCTCGGGCAGGCACTGAGCTGCCAATCACCAACGTGGGGGTTTGCCCAGGAGCAGGCGGAGCCGTTTTTGAACACTTAAAGCGCGTCGACCTCTTGATCACCGGGGAGATGCGTCATCACGATGTTCTCAACTTTCGGGCGCGCGGTACCCATGTCATTTTGACTGAGCACACCAATACGGAGCGAGGCTACTTGCCCTATTTGGCTCAAGACTTACGCAAGACATGTCCAGGACTGGAGGTTTTGCTTTCGCAGCTGGACGCAGATCCTCTCGAAATTGCCTAAATATTAGGTCTCGTCCTCTTTTGTTTCAGTGCGCGGGCCACCAAAAATTTTAGAATGAGGGGGAACAGAGCGTACGAGCCACATATTTCCGCCAATGATAGAGCCCTCACCGATGGTGGTTTCTCCCCCTAATATGGTGGCACCAGCGTAGATAGTGACGTTATTTTCAAGGGTAGGATGGCGCTTTTCGCAACGACTATTGTTGTGGTGAGGCACTCGCTTCGTGCTGAGGGCACCCAAAGTGACGCCTTGGTACAACTTCACATCATCCCCTAGCTGCGCAGTTTCTCCAATGACCACGCCGGTCCCATGATCAATGAAAAGCCTGCGTCCCACAATTGCCGCTGGATGAATATCAATGCCTGTTCGGCTATGAGCATACTCACTGATGATTCGTGGAATCATCGGTACCCCAGCCTTGTACAGAATATGAGCAACTCGGTAGGCGGTAATTGCTTCCAAGGTAGGGTAGCTAAAAATAACCTCCTCGACGCTACGCGCCGCTGGGTCGTTACTAAATGCAGCGACGACATCCTCGTTGAGCATCTTTCTCAGCTCAGGCATGCAGCAAAAAAGCTTCATGGTTGCGCGATGGGCAAATTCATCACCCTTTTGCATCATGCGTTCACAATTTTGCTCGTAGGTAATAGCTCGACTGATTTGCTGACAAAGCTGCTCATACGCAGGGTAGGCATGTTCGCTTACCGAGTAGCGCAAGTTTTCTTGGCTGAGGGGACGCGTTGCGTAAAAGCCCATGTAAATCATGGGAGCAATGTGTTCAAACGCGTCAATCACTGCCCGGCGGTTGGGTAGGGCCGCGCTCTTGAGGTTGTTGATTGCATCGGGCCCATTGTAGCTCTTGGTAATAGCGTCAATGGCCTTTTCGAGATCTCCTGAATTATCCTGCACGGTAGTCCTTGTGTATCACGATCCGGAGAAGATTGGCCCCAAGCCGCGACTGGTTTGGCGTTCGTCGCACCCAGAGTGATATGAGGAGCGCTGGTTCGTGGGCATCAATGGAGCCAATGAGGCATTTTTCACCTCTGTAGATTGTAGGTGGGGAAAAATACCGCGCATTCTATTCAAACTGAGAGGTGCTTTCAGGGGCATGAGGTGGTGCAACGGCCTGCTTTTTAGCCGTTGCGTACTCGGGTAGGGCCTTCAATCGCTTTTTGAGAGCTGGGTAGGTCAAAGGATCGTCTACTGAACTCAAAAGAAGAGCATTTTGCTCCTCATTTTGGTTTTTTAGAAGAAATTGGAGGGCGAGGGCGAGAGCATCGAGCAATTCCTTATCTCCTCCTGTGTTTTTATGTGTCTCAAAAAACGTTTGTACAATAGAGAGTTCGTTTTTACCGCCGAGAGCTCCCAAGGCGCTCATTATTTCTTTTCTTTGGGAGCTTGAGTGGGAGGGATCGAGCAGATAGGGCGCAAGGGCAGAGCCCGCTCCCGGTATCTTCATGCGCACCAAAGCATGAGCAAGATCACCGACGGGGGGGGGGCGTAGGGTATTTCTGTGATGGGGGTCGTGCTCGTCGTGCGAAGGGTCGTGCTCTCTTTCAACGGAGCTTTCGGAAGAAGGTTTGAGCGAGGGAGGGGCATTTTTTTGTAACGCGGCAATCATGCTTTCGCCCCCTTCTTTTCTCTCTCGAAGGAGTGCTCCCGCTTCTCGTGAGAGATCGGCAGAAACCAATGGGTTCTGCGCGATATTCAGTAGTGCTAAAGTGGTCTCCTTGCCTTTTTGTGGGCCTAGCTCCTGGAGAAGAACTCGTTGCATTGCCGCCATGTCGGGACCCGTGCCCGAAATTGTCTCTACGATTTGTGCCAGCAATGGCTTGCGTTTTCCTGTGTCAATGGGCTCGGTCGAGGGAGTGACCACACAACCTTTGACGCGAGTTTCAAGGGAATTAAAGGGTTCTTTGGTGCCGTCTTTGTAGCTGAGGCGCCATAGACTTCCGTTTTCTAGACAAAGAGTGACTCCGGTGGAACTCGCTTTACCGCCTTTCACCGCGTGGGGAAAATACGTCGTCCACAGGATGCGATTATTTTGAGGGTTGAGCCCTAACACCACTTCAAAGTATGTGGCTACGTAGGTAGAATTCGAGAATCGAACCACCCCGTCTTCGAGACTGGGATGGGCGTAGATGGCCACTGGGGAGCCGCGTGTGAGACGGGGGGCCGAGCCATCGAGAGGCCAAGGGGGCTCCCCAGGAAGTTTTCTGGGAGAAAGTCGAAGTGATACATTCTGAGGAGCTGATCCTAACTTTCGACTAAGTGGTGTCGCGCCAGCTCCTAAAATCCACATCTTTCCCTCGTCGGCTGTGACGGTATGTACGGCATCTCGCAATAGGATTCTCCCTAGCGAACGCCCAGTTTTAAGCTCAAATGCGCCAATATATTGGGAGCCATAGGGGACTAACCCTATCCCGTTGACGGCACCAGGGGTTCCAATACGAGCGAGCGCTCGCGCCGAGACCTGAGTTGTTCCCCGCGCATTGACCACACGAATTTGGTCCTTACGCGCTCCATCTTTGTCCACCAAAAGAAGGACCGAATAGGTCCCGTCATAACCAGCTCCTTCTAGTCTTCTACCATGGACGTCAATAGAAAATCTCTCCTGCCCGGTACGCAGGTCAAGCATTGTCACACGCCCTCCCCCTGAAAAGAGCACCACGTCACCTACCAACGTGGGCAATACATCGACAGGCCCCTCGTAAGTCCACAACTTTCCTTCGGGCAAGGTGCGCCCCACAAGCCCGCGACCTGTAATTCCTACTGCACCAGCAATATTTCTTAGGACGGGAGCGGCAAGAGTCGCGTCTAAAATACTTTCGGCCTCTACACCGTGATCCCACTGCCATTTTTGGTCCAAAGTGGATTCAAAAGAGGCACTGGCACAGCTGATGAGTCCCCATGCAAGGAAGGGGGCGAAAGCTTGCGAGACAATGGACGTCAGCGGGCGATGAGGGAACTTTAGTTTCATGATTCAGCGCGGAACGCACTCTCTTGAGAGGAACTCGGAATGATCTTGATTGAGGTGTAGTCATTTACTCCGCAAGTTGGCAACATGTTGGGGCATTCCGATGGAAATACACGCAACGTTACCCCCCACACCTCTATTCGATGTTGAAATAGTGGAGGATCGCTCCCCGCCCAGTCGCGGCTTTTTGCGTTATGTCACGCGACTCATGAGGTTGGTCGATCCGACGGGAAAACGGGGGACGCCCTTTATCTATGACGAAGTGGACCGAGCGGCTTTGGACGCTGTCGTGATTGTGCCTCATTTCACGAGAGAGGACTCTCCCAATGGTCCCGTAAGGTATGTGGTGTTGCGGAGCGCAGTGCGCCCTCCCGTCGTCCTACGCGCTCGTGAACGCTCTCTCTTATCAGAACCACCCAATAGAGGTATGTGGGAGTTCCCCGCTGGGTTAATCGAGCCCGAAGAAAAAGGAAAAGAAGGCGTGCAACGCGCCGCCGCGCGCGAATTAGAGGAGGAAACAGGATTCTCTGTGGAGCTGGCCGCACTGAAGTCCCTGGGGCCTTCAACGTTTCCGGCACCGGGTATTTGTGGCGAGCGTCATTTCTATTTTCATGTCGAGGTGAAACTTACCGAGCAAGGTTTGCCTTCGCTTGACGGATCGCCCCTAGAAGAAGCCGGAGAAATCATTGCCCTTCCACTCAAGAGCGCCCTGCAGGCAGCGCGGGCGGGTAAAATCGAAGACGCAAAGACCGAACTTGCCTTACGGCGCCTGATAGAGCTTGATTGGAGTAACGAATGAGTCGCCCTCGCGTCATCGTTGTGGCTAAAAAGTCTGCCCTTGCGCGCTTGCAAGGGGGAGAAGGCGATACACGCGCCCAGCGCTTGATCGACGATGGCCACGAAACCGTGCGCAAGTGGAAACCCGCTCACGAGCAACATGCTCGGGCTGTCGAGTTGGTCTATGAAACCCTGGAAAAACTCGGTGTAGAGACTCTTCTTTTACACGGTGCCCAGGCAGAATTTGATCCGGTGGGGGCCTCTTTGGTGGTGAGCGTAGGGGGAGACGGTACCCTTTTGGCTGCGTCTCACAATGTGAGCGATGTTCCACTCTTGGGGGTCAATAGTGCTCCTCGCTACAGTGTTGGTTTTTTCTGTGCGGCCCGAGGAAGAACGACCTCATCCCTCCTGCGGCGCGCTCTCGAAGAAAAAGCTCCGACAGTGCAGCTTCATCGAATGGCTGTGCGTATCAATGGGCAAATCCGCTCGGAGCGAGTACTCAACGAAGCTCTCTACTGTCACGCTGAGCCTGCTGCTACTTCCAATTATATCGTTCAGGCGGGGGGAAAAAAAGAAGAGCAGCGTTCGAGTGGAATTTGGGTAGGTCCCGCGGCTGGCTCCACTGCCGCCTTACGCTCTGCTGGGGGAAGAATTTTGCCGCTGACCAGTAAAAAATTACAAATGGTAGTGCGTGAACCTTATGTGGGACGTGGTCGGGCCCCTCAATTGGTACGTTGTGTGGTGGCCCAAGAGGACAAAATCACAGCGTGGAGCAAAATGGAGCGCGTACGCGTATTTCTTGATGGGCCCTACCGCATGTTACGGGCGCGCTTGGGTGACGAGGTGAGTTTTGAGGCGAGTACGCAGCCCTTGACTGTTGTAGGTCTTAAAAAGTCGAGAAATCCCTAACGTATCCTGCTTGTTCGATAAGCAGTGCCGTGCGTTCTCATGAAGGCATGTGAGTGTGCCAGTTTGCACCGCGACGGGGCGAGCACGACATAGATGTCCGGTTCGGGAGGTGAGACTGTTGAAGGTTCTCAAAAATCTTAGAATTCATTGGACCTATTCTGCTTCAATGTCATGTCTTTGGGGAAATTATCCGTAACCCTTCACCTTTGGCTCATCCTTTGCAAAGGTGCAATCGTGCTCTTGTTTCGATCAAAGGTGGTTGCGGGAATACGTCGCTCTCTAGGCGCGCGTAGACAGTTCCTTTCAACTAGAAAATTTCTCGTTTCCTCGGGGACGCTCATTTTGTCAGGGGCAGCTCTCATTGCCTGTCAGGACGACGAGAGCGGTCTCTTTGATCCTGTCAATGATGGCTTGGCTTTTCCAGAGGGAGTCTCAACAGGCGGCACCTCTTCACTTCGTCCCATTGTGGTGGGCGGGGCGGACGCAGAAGTCGAGAAGGAAGCGAGTTTTTACGCTCCTGTCGTCTCCGGAAAATATTTGTGGAGCGTAAACCCCGACACCAACAAAGTGGTCCGGGTTCATGCGGAGTCATTGGCAATTGATTTGATGCAAGGGGGCCACGAGCCAACTTATTTAGCTGTCTTGCCCGAGGGAGCGACCCCAGGGGGGGCGGTGGTGCTCAACGTACGCAGTGGCGACGCCAGTATTTTTCTCAGGGGAAGTTCTCCCGAAGAGCTTTTACCTGTTCAAAACTTTGCCGTGCAGGAGGGGGCCAGTAGTTGGGCCATAGGTAAGGGGGGCAAGTTTGCTATTGCTTGGTCTGACGCAAGAGAAAAACTACTGGACAGACTCGATGGTTATCAAGATATTACGGTATTCTCCTTTGGAGGAGAAAGCATCACGACCAAGTCATTGAGCGTCGGGTTTCGACCAAATCAAGTAGTCATCAGCCAAGACGAAACTCGCGCCTACGTCGTTTCGCAACCCGGTATCTCCATCATTGCTCTTTCCGAAAGTCCGGAAATTGAGGGCGAAATATTTCTGCCCGATCTCGCAGAAGGCGCCCGGCGCGATGTCTCCATCACCCCCGACGGAAAATATGCGTTGGTGAGTACAAGCGGATCAGCAAAGATCCTCGTGGTAGATTTGAAAACGGAGAAAACCGTAAGTCTCAATATGCCCAGTATTGTGACCGATTTAGACCTCAGTAAAGACGGCTCCGTCGCCGTGGCTGTCAGTCGTCCCATTACCTCTGCCAGCGATAACCTAGGGGGGGCAAGTGCCATGGAGGATGCTCAAAGTGTCATCGGGCTCTTACCTATCGATAAAATTTTTGATGATCCCTCTAGTTTTGAGCTGGTTTACACTGACGAATTTGTAGGCAGCACAGTGGTGGCCGACGATGGCTCTCAAATTCTACTCTTTACCAATGGTATCAAGAGCTCACTGTTGTTGATTCTAGAGACCGAAACGAAGAAGTTTCGCTCATTAGATCTACGCGGACCGCTCCAAGCGGCCTTTATCTCCCAGGATGCACGCTTTGCAGTGGCCCTGATGTCTCCCCCCTCAGGGAGTACAAAGAAAGGGGCATTTGCCTTGATTCCTCTAGAAAAGGACGCAAGCGCGAGAATTCAGGGCACTGATGCTCCTTTGCAGTTTGTGTCCATCTCTGCCTCTACTGGGCACGCCTTGATCACGACAAGGGCGACAACGGAGAGCCAGGGGGCAACTTATTTTACGAACTACCCCAAACAACAGGTCGATAAAATTGTGTTGCCAAGTACGCCCCTGTCCACGGGCATTGTACCCCAGGCAAAAAAAGCGTTCATCTCACAACAACATCCTGAGGGTCGTTTGACTTTTATCGATTTACCGAGTGGCGAAGACGAAACGCTCACAGGTTTTGAACTATCAGGAAGGGTGGTACAATAATGAAGCAAGTTCGACGAACTCATCGCTTTCAAAACAGCTTTCGAGCCATTGGCGTGCTTCTTATCTCGGGGGCGTGGTTTTCTTGCGCTTCAGGTGACGTCTCGGGTGATTCTTCAGAAGAGGGGGACTCTACCAGAGGAGCCAGCAATAAAAATGGCGCCAACATCAATGTGGGCACAGGCGCTTCTTCTGGCAGTGGTCTCAGCACTGACGGAAACTTCAATGGTTTTGGTGGCTCGGCAGAGCAACCCGTACCGGATTGGTTGCCTGAGGAAATCGAGAAACAACAAAGCTACCGGGCACCCGTCGTAACCGGCGACTACCTTTGGTCAGCAAACCCAGAGAGCGGTCGGGTAGCACTCATTAGGGTGAGTGAACTGACTGTGCGCGTTCTCTCGGCGGGCTTAGCTCCAACGTATCTCACATCAGTCTCAAAAACAGATGCGACTCAGGGGGCCCTTGTTATCAATGCGGGTAGCTCTGATGTGACTCGTTTTAAAATCAAGCAGGACGTCGTTTCACAGGACTCGGTGCCTGTACACCAGGGTGCAAATCGCTGGAGCGTGTCCACTTCTGGCAAATGGGCGGTTGCCTGGTCGGCAGAAGAAGAAGGCGTTTATCTCGATATTGTCGATGGACTTCAAGAAATTACGGTGCTTCGTCTTGAAGAAAGTGAGATGAAAGCGACGCGTCTCACCATTGGTTATCGGCCAAGCGCAGTTCTTATTGACGAGATGGATGAGCGAATTGTCGTTGTTTCCGAGGAGGGCATCTCTCAAATTGATATTACTTCATCGCCTCAGGTAAGCGAATGGATCAAATGGCCGACTGACGCTCTTCGAGATGTATCCTTAGACGCTGCCGGAAATTTTGCCCTCGTCCGCGAAGCTCAAAGAAACGAAGTGGAGATCATTGATCTAAAAGACTCCTCCAATATATCCAAACTTCAATTCTCTGGCCGCGTTACTGACGCTGACTTATCCGTGTCCGGAAGGGGCGCCATCGTCGTGCGTGGGGCGAGAGAGCTTCATACCTTTGACCTGCAAGAAATTCTCGCCGACCCCACTGCCATCGACACTGTAACAATTGTCGGTGAACTATTTGGTAGTGTAGAACTCACGGCCCAGGGGGACACCGCGTTAGTTTATACGACTGCCGAGTTGAGCAAACGGGTGACTGTAGTGGACTTGAGCGAAGGCGACTCCTTTCTTAAGTATCGTGTTATCAAAGTGCCCTCTCCTGTTTTGGGTGCTCAACTGACTCCCCGGGGGGATCACGCAGCTATTTTAGCGGGGGATTCCCTGGGCAAGCTGGCCGATGGATTTACTCTGATCTCCCTAAGAAACGAGCGCTTTCCACGGGTAGTGGGCACGGCGGGTCCAGTGAGTCAAATGGCTCTTGGCGATGGGCAAGGTATCATTACGACGGCGAGTGCTTCGGGAATTTATGAAGCACACGTGGTCCAGTTTCCTAGTTTGAGCGTGCGCACAACGCCCTTGGCGACCGAGCCCCTGGCAGTTGGAGTACTGCCCAAATTATCCCGAGGTTATGTAGCTCAACGGTATTCCGAAGGGCGCATCACTTTTTTCGAATTTGACACCGAAAGCGCACGAACCCTCACAGGTTTTGAACTTTCTGCTGAGGTAGTAGACGAATGATTACAAGATTGGCTTTTCAAAGTATGAGCAAACCCTCACGTAAATGGATTAGGCGCTTTGCACTATTGGGGCTTGCAGGCTCTTTAGCGGGGGTCTTGGGGTGTTCCGCGCGGGACTCAAAATGGGAGTCGCAAAGCTGGAACGCGTTTCCCGTCGGTCTACAAGGGTCAGTGGTTTTACAAGACGAAGCGCTGCAACGACTGATCTTTCTTACAAGCTCTAAAGAACTGGGGCTCTCCACTCATATATTCCCCACAAGAAACAACGTCACCGAGGTGATTGCCTCGCAAGATAAATCTCGTCTCTTTGTTCTCTCCAAAGGGGACTATCCCCGACTAAAAGAAACGGATGATTCCCCCCGTTTGGTTGTGTTTTCTGGAGGGACCACCCCCAAAATCGTGGACGAGTTTCCCCTGGACAATCCAATGGGCAAGCTTGCCCTCGACCCTCAAGGAAAATGGGTAGTTGCCTATGGTGGTGATGCAACAGTGACCAACCCCAACGAGTTGGTTCTTCTACTACTCGACAAAAAATCCAAGTCCCCCGTTTCAAAAACGATTAGAAGCTTTGGCGGAGCCCCCGAAGAGATAATATTTACTGACGAGTTGACTGTTCCCGGAGGCAGTGCACGACGGTTTATGGTGGTGCGCACAGACAGGGACATCACTCTGGTTGACCTTTCCGATCTCGAAAAGGATGAGATTACGATTCGACTTCCAAAGAAGGACGATGGTAATTCGTTCTCACCTTTGCAAGTTGTGTTTAGTGAGGGTGACCCGGAAATTACAAGCGACTCACGCCTTGCCGTGCGACTTGATAAGTCATCGGACGTGGTCTTAATAGAACTGGGGCCTTCAGAAACAAAAGGAAAAGACTTTGCAGTGATCGTAAATATCGCGAACGTTCGCGGTATTCCCTCGACTATTGACTTCGTTGAAACTGACGGTGGTTTGCGCGTTGCCGCCCTAGTGCCCAGCAAGTTAAAAGCAGCCTTGATAGATCCTCAAACAAGTCGCACGAGTTTTGTCGACTTGCCTTTTGCCTTCTCGCAGATGACACGTATCACTGATTCGTTTGGTGGGGCAGCCGCCAACGGAGATGTGGCATTACTCTACGGCACCGCGCGCCAAATCGCTTTTTGGTCTCTCAATAAGGCAATCGCTAGTCCATATCGTAGTGTTTCGTCGACCGAACTGGCCATTGAAGTGACAGAAGTACTTGATGTTCCGGTGCCCAACGAGCATCTAAAAGTATTGATTGGCTCGGAGGAGAGTTCATTCTTTGTGCTCGATCTAGAAAAAAACGAGAGCTTTCCCTTTCATCTAAAAAACGGAGTGAGCAAGGTGCAAGTATCTCTAGATGGTCAAAGAGTGTGGGTAAATGGTACCAGCAACTCCAACTTTTCGGCTCTTCGTTTAAACGATTTGCACCCCCAAGCACTCTACGTAAACCCTGGTGTAAGTGAACTCTTTGATATCGAGCAAGCCCAGGGAGAGGGGAGGGCCGCAGTCGCTTTTCATGATTTTGATGCGTGGTCCGCCACTGTTTTGAATGCAAAAAATCCAAAATCTCATCAAACCGCCTACTACCCCTCTTTGCAGTTGGAGGGAGTGCAATGAGACTTTCTAAACCCATGCCTCAAGCGTTCACCTTAAGACTATTGCGACCCCTCAAGGTGGGTATGCTTTCTCAGGTTCTTTTTTCCTCCCCTCTGGCTTTTGCGCAATTGCCGGCCCCACAAACTACCGAGGCGAAGGCTTCGGTGACTGCTCCCCCAGCGGTTGTGGAGTCACCTAGTGCAGAGGTAGCGACTTCTTCCGAAGAAAAGAGCCAAGCTTCAAAAGAAAAGGCAGACGCGGCGGAGGAGAGTTCTCCAGCCGAAGGCCAGAGCCCTGCAGCCGAAGGCCAGAGCCCTGCGGTCGAGTCAAAGGCGCAGGAGCAAAAGGCGACCAAAGCCGCCTCCCTGGCTTCTCTTGACGCCGCTCAAGAAGTAAAAAAAGAGGAAGCTCAATCCACTAGCCCGAGCAAAGAAAAGGTCGAGAAAAAGAAGGTCAAGGCGGAGCCCGCAATGGACCCAAATCTACTGCCATTCACTTATCATCAAAAGCACGTTGACGTGCAGTTGGGGCTTCAGCTCAATGGTGCCGCCAGTGATGGATTGGAGCCGTTTTTAGACAAGTCGGCAATGGGAAAAGTTTTCCTACGGGCCGGCTCTTCTGTTTATTCTCGGGGTAAAATGACCCTGGCTGTTCTGGCCGACGCGGGAACGACAAAAGTCGGTTCATCGGCTAGGGGTACAGAGACAAATCTACGTTTGGTTTCTTTGGGGCTTGCACTTGAGGCTCGCTATCATTTACATCACCGCTTGTACGTGTACGGGCGTGTGGCGCCTGGGGCCGAGGGGGCCTTCGCCGAATTGGGCGATGCGTTCAGCGAACTGGTTCGAAAAGATAGCAATTGGGGTTTCGCCGTGGACAGCTCCGTGGGCGCAGCCATGCGTCTCGCCGGAAATAGCGATGGTCGGGTGCGGGCTCTGCGCTTTTGGACTTTCGTTGAAGGAGGGTTTCGTTATGCCTCAGGACACGAACTTCTTTTGGAAGCGCACGAGGACTCTACGCCAGCGCGTGCTGTGCCAATTGCCCTCAATTCGTTCAATTCGACAGGAGTTCTCTTTACCGGGGGACTTGGCGTTAGCTTCTAAAATATGGGCAAAGTGCACTCTTTTTGTGAAATATTGACAAAAGAGTGCATTCTACCCTGATTGCTCTCGGCAATAGCGCCTCTGAGACTACTCGGTGTTTCTCACCCCATCGATGGCGGGACGGCAAAGCCCACATTGATGCGCGACATCGTCTCGATACGTAAGCCAAGCATCAAGAGCTTCTTTCATGCCCCAAAGTACGTGAGCATACTGATCCGGGTTCACGAAATTGACGATCGTCCGCCAAGCGGCTGCTCGATGACTCCCTTCGACTTTTCTATGGGCGCGTGTGAGCTCTAACTGGCGAATGTCCAAGTCGTAGTGTTTCACAAGAGGATGTTCAGTCAGTGGGGGCGTGGGGCGCTTTGCGGCAAGAGGGTCCAACTCACCTCGTTCAAATGAGGTGCCTTCCAAAAAGAGTGTTGTAACAGCGGCTGCTAGCTCCCAACCCTCGTTGAGGGTCAACCGATTTAGCTTTTCTCTAAATTCTGCAGCGCTCGGCATCAGCGTAAGATTGCGAAAGCGTTGAATGTCCATGCCCAAGCCTTGGGGGTAGAGCAAAAAGAGTTCGCCATGGGGTTTTCCCGCCGCGAGGGCTCCCGTTTCCTCCTCGTAGATATTCTCAATCAGCTCACGTCTTACTTCAGCATGAGGGCATTGTACGTAGGCCCGAGCGACCAAAATAGGAAAGTCCCGTACGTAGGTGCCGTACTCACTTTCTAAGTGGAGATGCAATTTTTCTTTTGTCACCTTTCCTGACTCAAAGAGAGGCCAGGCCCAATGAATTTTCTGTTCCATGATTGTCAGAAGAGCTTCTTGGAATTCTTCTCGGGTCATGCCTCCGGCAGCCAAATCATCTAAATCGCATTTCATAGTTACGAAACGACCATGAGCCTGGAGTTCTAATATGGGGGCACTCCAAGGTTTGCGAGCTCCGGTGGACCGCAATCGTGGCAAGTCAGGCAGGACGAGGGCTTATGAGTGAGTTTTGAGTGATAAAACTGCTCGATTCCTAGTATCTCCACGTATCCCACCCTTTTGAGATGGTCGCGGGCGAGCTATGACTCAAATAAGTAGGTGAGTGCTCACGTACGAGAGTTTTCTGGATCCACAATGGCCGCAAAAAAGAAGCCCAGTCTGAAGAGCAAAAAGAAAGCTTCGGCAAAGAAGGTCGTTGAAAAGAAAGCTTCTACGACCAAGCCGGCAAAGAAGGTCATCGTAAAGAAAGCTTCTGCGCCCAAGCCGGCAAAGAAGGTGGTTGTAAAGAAAGCTTCTACGACCAAGCCGGCAAAGAAGGTCATTGTAAAGAAAGCCGCTGCGACCAAGCCGGCAAAGAAGGTCATTGTAAAGAAAGCCGCAGCGACCAAGTCGGCAAAGAAGGTCGTTGTAAAGAAAGCTTCGGCGACCAAGCCGGCAAAGAAAGCTTCGGCAAAGAAGGTCGTTGTAAAGAAAGCCTCTACGACCAAGTCGGCAAAGAAGGCCTCCGCGAAGAAGCAAAATTCTCGTGACAAAGAAAAGGCTCGCTTAGCGCGTAAAAAAGAGCTCGCGACTCGTAAGAAGGAGTCGGATCGCAAGGCGAAAGAAAAGGAGCTCCTTGCGACAAAACGAATGCAGGTGCAGGCCAAAAAGCGTGAGCAGGCCGAGCGAGCTGCTCAGAAACGCGCAAAGAGCGAGGCCAAAGAGCAAGCGCGAGAGTCTCGCCAAGCGGCTCAGCGGCAAGCTATAGAAGAGCGTGATGCCTCCAAAAAGCGTGAGCAGGCCGAGCGAGCTGCTCAGAAACGCGCAAAGAGCGAGGC
>CAYWLO010000057.1:23147-29334 GCA_964459035.1 uncultured Polyangiaceae bacterium
CAAAGAGCAAGCGCGTACCCAAAAACAAGAGGCGAGAGTCGCCGCGAAGCTCCAGGCAGAAGCGGAGGCTTCCGCAAAAAAACTGTACGCTCAGCGCCTTCGAGACTTCAAACAACTGCTGGACGGAATTGACTTTCGCCAGGTCGAGCGCTGGGGCGCAAAGCTTCCTCTACTCGTCTACAATTCTATTAGAACTTTGGTGCAGCGCCCCGACGTGAAACTCTTGAAGAACGAGCGCTTTCCTGCGGAGACTGAGGAGGCGCTTCTGCCTTATTGGGGGAGAGTCTCTCCGGTTCTTTTGGCATTCTATCGTGAGGCAGGAGGGCTGCTTTTCGTGGGGAGAGCGTGTTCTGAGTCAGCAAAAGGTGCCACCCATGATGAAGCGTATGGTGTTCATATTCCCCCCCTTGGTGAACTCGCTGCAAGTGAGGTTTCTTGCTTTCGCAATCAAATAGTTGCACCTGCCAGGCTGGGCTCTCAGCCCGCATCTTCAACGGCTGTAGAAGAAGGGGAAAATTGTGAGTTGCTTGAGTACTATCTCACTCACTTGGCCGAGCAGGGTTTTGCGCAGAATCAGCGAAAGAGAGCGTCTCGTGGACAGCTCTTGCAGGATTCTCTGCCCTATTATACCGATCATTCCGCACTTTCCGTATGTCTCGAAGAAAAAGGGCTTCCCAGCAAAGATGCCAAGTCGATGCTTTCGTGGCTTGGTTCAACGACTCGAATCTTCTTGCATCTTTCCGAGACGAAAGAGGGCGCACGTCGGTTCAAAATATTGAAGAGCTTGCCCCGCAAACGCACAAGTTGTCGAAGAGGCATCGATAGAAAACTGATTGCAGAGATGAATCAAGGTGAGCCCCTCGATAAGAAACAATGGATGGAGATCAGAAAGCAGCACGAACTCTTCCTCAGTCGGGGCGGTGGGGGTGGCGAGTGGGAGCTGACCGTTCTTCATGGCATGCCTCGGGCGACCTACATGGGGAAAAATTCCCTCGGGCAGGCATGTCTCAGCCTGCAAAATTTAGGCGCATTGAAGTTTTCAAATGCCTTGCTTGAATTTTCCGATCTCTCGGGCGTACGAGCCGAAGGCGCTAATTTTTCGAAGGCTCGCCTGGCAGGTAGTCTAATGAGCGATTCGTTTTTTAAAGGGGCGAGATTTAGTGCTGCCGACCTGAGCACATGTAATTTTACCGGCTCTGATCTTGCTGGAGCCGATTTTCGCAATGCAGATCTTAGTTTTACCGACTTTGAGTCAGCAAACTTAAAGGGAGCAAACTTTAAGGGAGCCACCACGACCGGGACAAAATTTGGTGGCGCTGACTTGGAAAACATAAAGTATTGAGCCTTCCGAGTTGAACGGAGCCAAGGGTTCGAACCTTGCTCAGATTGAACAGAAACTAAATCAAGGCTTTTAACGAAAAAACCCCGACCGAAGTCGAGGCTTTTGGTGAAAAACCCCGAGCGAAGTCGAGGTTTTTAGGCTTTCAAAGAAAGCGAGGCCCTTTACGGCTTTCGATTGAACGCCTTGGTACCAGCGTACTCTGCAGCAGCGTCCAATTGGTCAGCAATGCGAAGAAGCTGGTTGTACTTGGCGATACGATCGGTGCGGCTCAGGCTGCCGGTCTTGATCTGTCCAGCGTTGGTAGCAACGGCCAGGTCAGCGATAAATGTATCAGCGGTCTCACCAGAGCGATGAGAGATCACTGTGGTGAACTGGTTCTTATGAGCCAAACGGATGGTGTCGAGAGTCTCGGTAACGGTACCAATCTGATTGAGCTTGATGAGGATGGAGTTTCCAACACCCTGCTCGATGCCACGACCCAATCGTTCAAT
This sequence comes from uncultured Polyangiaceae bacterium, assembly GCA_964459035.1. Taxonomy (GTDB): domain Bacteria; phylum Myxococcota_A; class Polyangia; order Polyangiales; family Polyangiaceae; genus NIC37A-2. Next base: position 24,981 of record CAYWLO010000057.1, read on the forward strand.
GTTGGTTACGAAGAGATCGTCGCCCACGAGTTGAACCTTATCTCCAACCTTATCGGTGAGGAGTTTCCAGCCATCCCAATCGTTCTCATCAAGGCCATCCTCAATGGAGATGATGGGGAACTTCTCTACCATTGCGACATATTCTTCAACGAGCTGAGCGCTGTCGATCTGCTTGCCGTCGAAGGTGTATTTTTTGCTATCGCGGTCGTAAAACTCGCTGATTGCACAGTCGAGAGCGAGAGATACCTGGGTGCCGGGCTTGTAACCAGCGGCTTCGATAGCCTCGATGATCTTGCTGAGTGCATCAACATTCTTGTTGAGTTTCGGAGCGAATCCGCCCTCGTCACCCACGGCTGTGGTGTAGCCGTCTTTGGCGAGGATCTTCTTGAGAGTATGGAAGATCTCAGCTCCGCAACGCAAAGCTTCTTTAAAAGAATCGAAGCCATGGGGCACAAGCATGAACTCTTGAATCTCCATGCCGCTGTCTGCATGCTTGCCACCATTGATGACGTTCATCATGGGAGTGGGCAATGTGCGAGCCTGGATACCACCAAGGTAGCGCCATAGAGGAAGGTCTACTGAGTCAGCCGCTGCGCGAGCAACTGCCATTGAAACACCGAGGATCGCGTTGGCGCCCATGGTCGCTTTGTTAGGGGTGCCGTCTAGCTCAAGCAAACGAGCATCTACCGCAGGCTGATCGAGCGCATCAAGACCGATGATGGCGGGCCCGAGCTTGTCGTTTACATTGCTGACTGCAGTGAGAACGCCTTTGCCCATGTAGCGAGAGGCGTCGCCATCGCGAAGCTCAACCGCTTCGTGCTCTCCGGTGGACGCTCCACTGGGTACAGCTGCGCGACCAAAGCCGAGTTCAGTCTGTACCTCAACCTCAAGGGTGGGGTTCCCGCGGGAATCCAAAATTTCTCGTGCGCTAACCTCAATAATCTGTGACATGGCCGCCTCGGTATCACAATTTGAGCGTGAACGCAGGCAAGGGCGCGATTTTTTCTGATTGAGCACGATTTTTCCTGCTGGGGCTCATTCGCCCGGGCGTTTGATTCGCGCGAAGTGAAAACTTCGCGCGAATCCGTTGAGGTGATAACTTATACATCTGGTGCGCTGGACTCTGGGCGGCATGGTTACTCGGCGATCTCGGGGGGCAAGCGCTGCTGTCACGAGCATATTTATACAAGTTTCTTGGCCCAAAAGGGTTCAATTTCTTACTTGTGATTTCATGAAGTTGAGTCGATGGATTGGCTTGGGTGCGACTGTCGGACTAATGGGGGCACTCGCTCCGATTATTCAGGGTAATTCACCTCCGGGCACCGAGCTTTCCCGAATTCAAGCTGCAGAAACTGGACCCCCTCCCGAAGCTGATTTGGGGGGCCTCGACCTTTTGCGCCTTGATGTACGTCCCCAATATGTAACCAGCCCTCTGCCGGGTGGGCGCGTGGCCGAGCTCACTCTCGATCCGATCGTCCAGCGGGCTGCATTGAGGGTGATGAAGAAGTACCGAGTGCCCGAGGCCGGCGTTGTAGCGATGAACCCTAAAACGGGTGAAGTGATCGCTTATGCAAGCCATGTCGCAGCTGGCCCGAAATTTGATGTCAATTCGAGAGCAGAAGCCCCAGCCGCGAGCGTTTTTAAGGTAATTACAGGCTCAGCTTTGGTGGAAAAGGGTGGCCTCACTCACAAAACTGAACAATGTTACCGCGGCGGGCGCAGCATGATTCGCGCCGATGAGCTCAGAGACGACCCCCGTAGAGATAAGTGGTGTGCGACGCTCGGCATCGCTCTCGGTCGCAGTCTCAACATTGTTTTTGCCCGGCTCGCGCAAAAACACCTCACCCCAGAAGATCTGATGGCCGTCGGTGGTGCATATGGTTTTGGTGCACCCATTCCTTTTGCGGTGGAAAATGAAGCCACCAAAATTGATATCCCGGACGATCCTCTTGAGTTCGCCCGTACTTCGGCAGGTTTTTGGAATACCTCCCTCTCTCCTCTTGCCGCGGCCAGCATTGTGCAAACCATTGCCAATGGTGGGGTGACGCTCAGGCCACGCATCGTAAAGAACATAAAGATCGGGAGAGAAACAGTCTGGACTGCCCCAGAAGAGCCCATCGTTCTGCGGAGGGCTGTCAAAGAGGAAACTGCAAGTGAGGTCACCAAAATGATGCTCAACACGGTGCGGGATGGCTCCGGTTACAAGACTTTTCATGACCGACGAGGTAAATCTTTTCTTCCAGGAATAGCGGTGGCTGGAAAAACTGGAACATTGACGCGGCATAAGGCGAATCGCCACTACACCTGGCTTGTCGCATTCGCCCCGGCAGAGGATCCAGAAATTGCCGTGGCAGCTCTGGTGGTCAATACCCCACGCTGGCGTATTAAGGGACCCGATCTGGCCCGTGACGTACTGCGCGCTTATTTTAACGCAAAGGGTCGACCTGGCGTGAGCGCGCCATAATCAGGGCGGGAGAAGGCGTCTGAGTATTTTTCTTGGTGCATTTCCGCCCTTGAGATCAAATGCGGCTACAGAATCCCGCGAGCACGCCGTTTTTGTCTTGTAACGAGGTGGTTTCTAAGCCTCAATTCATCTCACCACTCCTACGATGTTTTCATGACCAGCACTACAGGCGGCGATTCTGACTTTCGATTTGAAGCTCCCGATAGGGTTCCTCTCTCAACAGGGCTGGACCTGGCCGAGACGATTGCTAAAGTGGAGACCGTGCAAGTTGTACTTCGCAAATTAGGACGTGGCTCGCGAGCGGTTTCCGGGCGTTTGGTGCGGGCCCCGCGCAAGGGCTCGGTCATTGTCATCGAGTTTGCCGATGGAATGCACGAATACGTTACGACTGCGGTCAAGCGAGTCCTCCGCATGGCGCAAAAAGACGTCTTTTATATTGAGACTGTCAATAGTCGCTACCGACTAGAGGTGAGCGAGCGTGACACCGAGTTGGACGATGCCTCCAGCGCGTGAGCCCAGCTCGTCACATTTCCCGGAGCCACGCTTTGACCTTTTGGCTTGCTCTGCGTCAAACTGACCCTTTGGCTTGGTTCCTGTCAAAAAGGTATCCAAGTTCTAGCCTTTCAATCAGTTTCAGGCTAAACGAGGGATTCGTGTCGCTACGGCGCACGTTTTCAGCTGACCAAATTGGTTAGCCTAACCGCCGCGATAGCCGCGAGCAAAGTTGAGGAGTCTCCCGATGGGAATGTTTGATAGCCGTAAAAGCAAGAAAATGCGTCGTCGCAATTCACAAGCGAAATTGAAAGCACGTATCGCACGTCGCGCCGAAGAGAAAAAAGCCGAGCGCGCGAAGAAATAATCTCGCCCCCTCTCTGGGCACTCGTTTTATCGAGTAGCTGCCCATGATCACCACCTCATCAAGCTGATGCGGTGGTTTTTTCGTAGGGAGCTAGAGGTTCTCCCAGGACGCACTGGTGAGAACGCTTCGAAAGAATCTGACTTGAAGTCTTAGTGGATGACTCGAGAAGGAAAGTGTTTGTCCTTTTTCTTATCCATTCGGACGACTTCTTCGCCAAAAAGTCCTGGATCGCCACTGAGTCGTTTCTCGCTGTCGAGCACCCATTTATCCTGTTCGTCGCTCCACTCCTGAGTGAGTCTTGTGACGCGTAAAGTGGGATCGTCGTCGAACATCCAAGAAACATCTACCTCGACCGTTGCGTGGGTAGCGTCTTTCATGTCGAGGCCCGCAAGCTCCGTCTCCACAATTCGTAGCTCGCCATGCCAATTGGCGTGGTGTTTCCGAAATTCGGCGAGATTCTCAGGCGCTGTTCGGTCCCGGGCTTCATCCATTCGACCCCAGCGCGCTGCCATATTGAGCTCTCGCGCTGCATCAGTTGCTTTCTGCGCCGGAGTAGGAGGCATGCAGCCCGCTCCAGTTCCTGCGATGGCGATGAGCAGTCCAGCGACACTCAGGAGGCGCGCGAGAGGGCTCTTCGGTTGGGAGGCTAGGTCCATTGGAGGGGCAATTGGGCGCATGATTGCCAGTAGCAGCCACAATTTCATCGGCAAACTTTCCTGCAGCACTTCCTCAAGGGGGGATGCACGACGCTTTGAACCCTCAACTTCTCTCAATCTATCTCGCATGCGGCGCTCTATTGACCCATTTGCAATGACCCATTTCGGCTTTATCGGCCCATGTTCTGGGGGCAATTTCTAAACCCAGGCAAATCAAAGGCTTTCGCAGTTTTGTGATTGAAAAAAACAAATACTTGTTGACGGTCCACTCGCGCCGACTATACTCAGCGCCCCACCAACCGAAACCAACCGTTTCGGCCCGGTCCTTGAAAACTGAATCCTATGACTATGTGAGAAATCATGTGGGTCCCGTCA
>CAYWLO010000058.1:0-28848 GCA_964459035.1 uncultured Polyangiaceae bacterium
ATCCCATTCTGTTCCGGTGCTGGCCTCCCATGGTGCAATTGCAATTCTACCGTTTAAATTGGGGTCAGCATTTCGATGCTTAATTGGCCCACTATTACAATCAAGAGGGACAGGTGCTGCATTATAAAATTGCCCTGGAGCAATTTCGTTACAGGAACCAGCCCCGGGCACACAAGAATTCATCAGCATGGCTTTAGCGTAGTTGTAAGCACACGAACTACCGTCGGTTGGGTTGAGGGCTTTTGCCGCAAAATATTGGGCAAACCCCTCGCTCTGAGCCTTTTGAGAATATTCGATACCCTGCATACAATGCTCATTATTTCCGTCCAGGAGGATATCAATATGCCTGCAGCCCCAAAAAGAGGAACCCTCATAATTATAGGAGGTTCCATCCCCCTGGGGGTAAGTGTTTGGTCCGAAACGTCCCATCACTACGTGGCCTAACTCATGTGCAGCGATATATTTATACTGAGAATCAGAGACACCCCCATCTCGAGCAGGCTGTAAGCACATCCAGTCATCCATTGTGGAGGCCGTGCCTTTTTTAAGCGACTCGCCACAGAAATTCTCTACGTAAATTTCATAAGGACGCCCACTTTTGCTGAATGAGTTCTCAATTTCCAATTCCTTACCATTGGCTTCTTCAGCTAGTAGACTTCCTACCAAACCAATTATTGCCGATTCGGCAGAGTTAATGCCTATCACTTCATTCACCTGCTGGGCTACCACTGGCGGCGATAGATCTGAAACTTCTTTGCAGTGATCTGCAACAGAAAAAGAGGGATCTTCCGAACGTGTACGACAAAGTCGTGGCACTATAACTTCTCCAGTTTTCTCAGGATAAAGCTGACCCCTTCCAATGTGAAATTTTGCACCAGGGTCCTTGCAATTAGGATCCGCTGTCTTGTCACAACTGCAGTCCTGCCCTGTAGAGTCTTTGCACAATATTGCAAAGACCTCAGTAGTGATCGTGAGTGGTTTACCTGAGATTTCTTGGTCATCGTAAAAATGAGCCGGAAAATCTTTACCCTCAGGAATGCAACCATCTTTGTCGAGATAGCCTTCGAAACAGCCCAACATTTCTGCTCCCGAATGAATCACAACCTTACTCATCGCGAAAGGAGCATTAACAAGCTGTTTTCCTCTATTTGGTAAGACTGACTCTCCCACACCGGAGTCAAGATACTCCGCAGTAATAGACGGGCAAAAACGAGGCCGAACGAAAGATTCTATCTGCCAACAAATTTCAAACCCACGTTTCGTTTTCACGCAGGTGGTGCCGGCTGGAATATTGCCGCTGTCCCCACCACGAATACTCCTCCATGAACCGACACCTTGACCAGTCGCCACGTCTAACGTCAGATCAATATCCAATTCATCGTCGTCATACTTTGAAGGTCCCGGATCACTCTCCAAAATATCAATATGGAGTTGTGCTACTGTTGTTGGTGTTGTGTGCAGAGAAAAGTCGAGTTCTGCGGAGGGACAGGTTTGACCAGAGCAATCGTTACCAACGTACTGTCTTATTCGTAAATTGGGTTCAATAGTAAGGACAATGGCTGCCTCTGTATTGGGGTTTGCGACTCCGTCCGTGCCACCAACAAATTTAGTTACTCTAAATATTGAATTTTTCGGAGCATAATGCTGATTGCAGGGGGCGCTGTCCTGTACTCCTCCACTGTCTCCTCCACTGTCTGATCCACCGAGAGCAACAGGCAATATAACCCCTGGAGGAAGGCCAGAGTGTTCTGGAAAGGGATCGTGAGGAGATACATAGCGAACATTTTCACCATTATACTTTGAAAAAGCAGCAATTACGGAAGGCGCTACACCGGCGGCGCTATCTACCGGAATACCGTCAAACTCGGTCTGACAATCGTCTCCCGCCCAACCGCTTTCGCAAGAGCAAGAGGCTTCACCGTTCTTTTGGGTACAAGTGCCGTTGTCTCCGCAAGAAGGACGCGCACACTCGCTTCGGCAAGGCTGACTCTCGATAATAATTTCCTCGAAACTATGTACAGTTACACCCTTTGCCGCCAGTTCTTCGAGCGAAAGAGGCGTATGTAGTACGTCGTGACCGGTGCCACCAGCTAGCCGCTCTCCCCACTCTACCTCGCAGGCGTCGAAGATGTAAACGTGATCGTCACCGGTACCGAGAGATACCGTGTCAGCACCTGGGCCAGGAACAACAATATTATCGCCATTTGCAGCAGTGACCGTGTCATTGCCTGCACCAGCCAAGAATACATTGGTCCCACCATAGCCATTGATGGTGTCGTTGCCTGAGCCTGAGATGATCAGATCATTTTGAGGACCATCCATCGCGGTGTCGTTGCCTGCGCCCAAGAGGAGAGCCGCTGGACTGGATGATTGGAGAAACACCACGTCGTCGCCCTCACCCGCTGCCACGCATTCTGCCGAGCCCGTGCTAAAATAAACGTCGCGAGAACTTGTCAGCTCCACGAACTCTAACCCTTCGACACAACAGTCTTGAGGAGAAGCTTCACAGTCGCGATAAAGCGTAACAGCGTCAAAGATGTCAGCCGCTTGAAGGGGCATAAAACCTAAGGTTCCACCTCCGGTGCCTGTGTCGGGGTTTCCGGTGCCTCCGGTCGCGGTGCCGCCCCCTGTGCCCGTATCCGGCGTCTGCCCCGTCCCAGCGCTGTCGTCGTCGCCAAGAAGGCTCCACAATGCTGGCACGTTGGTTGGCTCCCAACCAATCTGGGAGGAATGTGCCTGGACAACCCGGTAAACCTTACCCTCAAAACTGACTTCGTCGCCAACGGCAAAACTTACGCCAGCTTCCCAAGCATTTGCAGTTAACTCCTGTTGCGTCGAACTGGCGCTTTCGTCGCTCTGCGGACTACAGGCAGCAGGCAGCAGGCTGCGGGCAGCAGCATTGTGACTAGCCCGCGCATACGCGATATATTGTACTTATAATTCCGGTTAAACACCACAATTCCATCCATTCCCTTGTATATAATACAACTCCGGAGCGACCATAATGAGTCACCCCAAACAAATGCCTACATGAGAGCAGGATGTATTGCAATAGGGTATTAGTCGGAGTTTTTGCGCTCCAATTCTTGGAGTAAGTCCAAGAATTGGAGCGCAGGCGATGCAAAGTAGCTCGCTCCCCCTCAGACCTCACCCTAGGCGCTAGCAAATGGTCTTTGCGGGATATTTTCAATTGTTAATCGTGTGTTAACTCTGTTAGACTAAGATAGAGAGATTGGCTGATGAGGATACGGTCGAGTGGGTCGCGATGAATGGAGGGAAGGCGCCCGACCGTGAGCGTTGCCGACTCGGTAATGGGCAAAGGTTCAATGGCGTTTAATTGCCGTTGTAGTGGGATGTATTAGGGAGGAGATTCGGGTGAATCGAGTTTCTCCAAACGATGCTGAATCGTTATCTCATAGATTGACGCTGCACTCAGATATACCTCATCGCTTGGGTCGCGAAATTCTAGCTCGCCGTTGATGAGAGACTAGTATTGCCTGAAAAGATCCAAAGAAAAGTGCCGGTTTTTGGTACCAATGAGACAAAAAGTAGTACCGAGGGCAAACTGGGACGAATCAGCGGGGATCGAAGGCCCCCTACCTTGGTTGGGGGCGGCGAAACCCGGCACGTTCTGAAGGCACAAGATGCTAGATCCTGGACCATTTAAAGGACTCTCTAGTAGCCCAGTTTTTATAGATATCGGAGCAACCACAAAGTTGATTCACACGGTTCGCGGTTCTCTGCGACGTAAAGCTACTTCGAATTAACTCAACCGTTGATGTTTGTGGATCAATCGCATCAACTCATCGCGGGTAACCCCTAGACGCGTTGCGGTATTGCGCGCCAATGAGGTTTGGGCCACGCCAGGTAAGAATTGATAGGTAGGGAGTTGTCGCTCATCAATTTCTACTTGAAGAAATTTTAGTCGAGGGCGGTTCTCTTGGGCAATGCGATGGGCGAAGTCTAAAAAATGAGTTGTGATGAAAACTTGAGGGCGCAACTCGTCAAAAAGACCGAGCACCATATCGAAAATTTGCTCCCCCTCTGAGGGATTGGTGCCCGAGCAAAGTTCATCCATCAAAACGAGCGAACGGGGCCCGCTTTGTTCAAAGACCTCACGCACTCGCATAAGTTCCACCCCTAAACGACCTTCGTCTTGCTCTGCTTCCGACTTTTCGAGCAACGAAAGGAAAAGTTGCTCTACCTGGGGTAAAACGGCAACTTTTGCTGGTACAAAAAGCCCCCCCTGGGCCAAAAGCTGAGTGATTGCAAGGGACTGCAAGAGTCGGGTTTTTCCTCCTGAGTTGGGCCCGCTCACAATAGTCACATGGTGAGCGTCATCACACATGAGATCACAAGGAATTGCGCTCACTCCTTGAGCGAGCAACCATGGATTAAATAGCCCCTCCAAGCGACGCTGCTTGGCGACGCCTGCCAAAGGTAAAACCTTGGGCAGACAAATATCTTGACCCCGTTTATTACTTTGCGAATAAAAAGCCATACCTCGTAGGTAGAACTCTATTTGCTGATAGACACCCAGTAGATAATAAACGTCTTTTTCGATATTGGAAAACACTCGGTCGAGCAATTGGCTCATTACGTCTTCTTCGCTAAACCTATAACCCTTTAAGAGGGAGATCACTCGCTTGAAGAAACGCAAAATATGGCTGCGTGGGAATGCCGAATGAGAACTATGAGAGAGACTGACAATGGTCAATCTTCGCAGCTCTCCGTCGTAACCCACTTGCAAACGTGCATCGATTGTTGCGCGAGTGTCCTCAAACGAAAGCAAATGCTGCAATTGCAGATAGTTTTCTCTCCCTTGAATTTCTTTGGCCCAACCAGCAACCCGCACTAAACCCGATGAACTCTTTTCGCCCAGTGATGTCAAGGCATGCAAAGCGTCCCGATAGGCTATGAGGATATCAATTCGTCTCTTCACCCCCACACTAGGAGCCGATATATGATCCGCTCCGCAAAAGGCATCGCAAAAGTCGCGCAATTGGCCGTGCGCTTCTTTGAGTAGGTGCCATCGCTGGGGATCAGAGCTGAGCTCCTTAAAAATATTTTGCCGAAAAGCAATGTCTTCATGAGACTTGGGAGGAGAAGAGAGAACGCGCAAAAAATAGTCTGGTGATGAAGCGACTTTCCCTTCGCTGGAAATTACCGGAAAACTCCCGCGAATCAGTTCATTGAGAAAGAGATCGTTTGCAAACGAAGATCTGCGAAACGAGGTTTCTGCAAGGGGCGGAGCTGTCAGCTTGAGCAAATGCCCCTGCTCGACACCACGGGCAAAGCCAAAGGTAAGGGCCTCGCTGAAACCACGCGCCTCCTCTTGAAGGGGTAACTTCTCGTGAAGTAAATCGGGGCGACTCATGAGAGAGCCCTAGAGCAAACTATCACAATTCGAGAGCATCAAACGAAACTGAATCATCTGATTCAATGAGAGTGCTTGAGTCGTCTTCCTCTTCGGACTCTAAGGGCTCTTCGACAGGCGTTTCGACAACAGTTAACTTTGCGCGTTTGCGAACAGCCGGATCGAGTTCTTCTTGCGAAATCTTAGGAAGACGGCGTTTGCCCACGGGTCCCTCTTCGACATAATCGCGTAAGGTCTCCATGTCGGAAAGAGCCTCTAGCTTGGCTAAAGCCTTCACCTCCACTTGGCGAATTCTCTCGCGCGTGAGATTCATAATAGCGCCCACATCTTCGAGAGTGGTGCCCCCGTGGTCGGCAATGTCTAACGCGCACGACTCTGAAAGTTCCCATACTTCAAGATCCGGAAAATTAAGCTTGATAGCGCCGGTAGTAGGCGAAACATCTACATAAAGGTGGTGTTTACAAGAGATATACGGACAGGGGCGCGGTCCGCCCTTGCAGTCAGCTCGATTCTTTGGCTTCCAATAGTTCGTCTCAGGGTAAAGCAGTCGACCAATTTCAAGTTCACGCTTGGTCATGCGTTTTACGCTGATGGTACGCGCTCGCACGTCTCGCTTACGTCGAGAGCGACGCTGCTCACGAGTTATTGGCTCCTCCACTGGTGCCTTCAATGCCAACGTTTCCTCTTCCAACTTCAATAATTTTGCTACCATGTCACTATCTCCGCTCTAAAACTTCTTGCCCTGTGCGTTCCCCGCTCGTCAGATTTTTCACCGGACTCGCCGCACTCCCCACTCGCTCCAACAAGTTTCTTTTTCAAAACCTGTTCTCGCTCCCTTTCGGGATTTTATCTTTGGTCAGACGAACTGCTAACTCGCAGCGCTCTGAACCTCCGGGAGCGCCATGGCTCCCAAATGATCGCGCCTATAAGAGGTCAATCGACTCTCGATGGTCCGTAAACGAAGCATCAGTTCTCTCCCCACCGTTTCCACCGCGCTCACTTCGCGGTCCAATCCAAAGAGAACAGGACGCCCTGTTTCTTTTAAAACAGTGCCCAGTTTTGCGAAGATGCCACCCAGGCTCTCTTCGAGTTCTTCCAACTCACCGCGCAGAAAAAGGAATTCTTCTTGAATTTGCTCAATGGTGAAGCCCTGAGCCATCATGCGTTTAACGAGTACTATCTGACGAACTACCCGAACAGGGTAGACGCCTTTTGAGCCGCGATGCTTACCCTTTTGCCCTACACGCACACTGCGAGGCAAAAGCCCCAGCTGAACGTACTTACGTAGGGTGGCTTCACTAAGCGAGATACCTTGATCCCGAAATACCGAAAGGATCTCTTGAGAGGTCAACCCTTGTGGGTGAGTGCTCTCTAGATTCTTCAAGCTGTTTTCTTCGATCAGGTTCACTCTCTATCTCCGTAGGCTCAAGATACATTGATCGCCAAGCTGCAATCTCCTCCCCTTGAGGTGCGAGCGAATATATTCCACTCAGTGGATCTACCCAACACTTTATATAGGTAAATTTAAGGAACAAAGACTATCCAAGAACTTAAATGCTACTTCACGAACTGACTATGACATTTCGTTTCCTAGCTCATGGAATGTCCATGGAGATAAATTATAGTCCATGAATCTCACTCTCCGCTTAGATCCCCTATTTTTAACCTTGAATAGAGGATCAGCCACATTGCTCCGAAGTCGGATCTTTCCCTACTGAACTCGCGCTCAGGCCCGCCTTCTTCTTTTAGAAATCAATGGGCATTCTGAACATAAGGCGAGATGGTGTAGACTCACCCGCGATGACCCTTCCTGAAGCACCAGAAAACCTGCGCCCAACGCAAGAAGAGGTGGAGGTTCATCGAGATGTATCGTCGGGCGTCGTGCGTTTACGCACCACCGAGTGGCGCGCCCCCCACGTCGATCCAAATTCTACTCCCATTGTGGCCCTGCCTGGAGTCTTGGCCCCCCGCCTTTCTTACCGTGCCCTCGCCCGCTGCCTCTCTTCGGAGTTTAGGGTGATTGCCGTAGATTTTCCTGGCTTCGGCGAAAGCGAAAAACCTTCTCTTCAGAGATACAACTACGGGGTAGACGCCTTCGCGGATGCAATTGCCGATCTCTTTGCCGGGCTCAATATCGCCCAAGCCCATCTCTTAGGTCACGGAGTCGGGGGTGCAGTCGCGCTCAAGTTGGCAGCAGGGCATCCAGAGTTTGTAAAGCGTCTAGCGCTCATTGCCCCTTTGGCTCCCCCGGCAAGCAACCCACTCAATTTTCGTCACCTGCTCGCACCTGTTTTAGGAGGGCTGCTCCTTCGCCAATTGATTGGCAAAAGCTGGTTCTTTCGTCTTTACCGAGAGCGCATCAATCCAGAGATTTCATCTGAACTCCTCGATGAATATTATGAGGCTCTGTCTCCCCCCGCCTCGCGAGGTGCCCTCCTTGCGACCTTACGCGCGTCTCAAGATACACGAAGTTTAATAGCGGACAGTCGACGCATTCGTGCACCCACTCTCCTTCTTTGGGGACGGGATGATCGACTATTTCCGGTTGAGCAGGGGCGCTACTTAGCACGCGAAATGCCACACACTGGCTTGGAGCTTTTCAGCTCCTCCCATGCGCCCCACGAGCAATGCCCTGAAGAGGCCGCACGGGTTTTAGCGGCTTTTTTTGACGGCCGTCGAGCTGGCTCTCGCTCCTAGCGAACGAGCGCTCAAGTCGTCCTATTGCGGTTCAGGAAACCCTACACTGGGAGGGTTCTCGGACGGCCGGCGAGTTGCCTTTGCTCTCTCGACCGCTCGATTACTATTGAGAGTAGAAGAGCGAACAGATTTTTGAGACGAACTAGAGGGTGGCGGGGGCTGACGAGCCACAGGAGGTTGAACTAGCTCGGCGCTCCTAGGGGAAGGAGCTGGGAGCCGGTTGATCTGGGGCGCTGCATGTTTTTCGCTCTCGGCACGAATAGATTTTTGAGGCTCGTGCTGCTCTAAGACGACTGCCGAAGACTCGGGCTGCACGTCATTCGCCACGGCCATATCAGGCTGCTCGAGGGCCAAAGTCTTTTCCGCTAAGGGCGCAGGGGTGCCGGGAGCAGCCGCGTCGATTGTTGGTTGATGAAGAGCCTGGCTAGGGGGCGCAATATCGGGCGTCGATTCTATATTAGAGGCCCGCTGCTTGCCTATTCGGCCTACAAGCGCGCCCACGACCACCATCGTGCAAAGTGCTACGACCCCCAGAACAATCTTGGCAAGGCCTTGACGCCGTTGTTCGGCTATACGTGGGGGATGACTTGAAATGGAGGCACGCTCGGCTTGATCTACAGAGCGAAGAGCGGCTTCTCTGGCAGCGAGATCGGCTGGACCACCGGAGTAGCTTCCCTCGTCGCCCTCCTGAAAGAATGAATCGGTGTGGGAGACCTCGCTTTTACTAGTAGGCTCGGACGCGGGCTCTCCAGGGCTTTCCATTTGAAAACTAGGAGCAGGATCGGTGAGAACTCGCTGACTCTGTGGGGGAATGAGTTTGGTTTTCTCCTGAACAGGTTGCTGTAGTTGTTTTTGCGGTTCAGGTGACTGCGGCACTTCCGGTTGCTTCGGTTGCTCCGGTTCTTTTTGTGGAGACGCGGAGGAGACCCGGCGACGACTGAGAGGAATGGCCGCGGACTGGGAAGAACTCGTGGAATACTGGGGAGCCGTTGGAGCAGGGTGACCGACCATGGTGTTGATTGCCCAAGACCGTGAAACCGCAGAAGGAGCGAGAGCCGCTCGCTCATCAGTATTGGGACTGGGGGCAACGCCGCGCAAAGTATCGATCGGTCCGGTACTCTCCAAGGGGGACGTGCGTCTTGTAGGATCGGTAATTGAATGGAAGGGCTGAGTGGCTGGCTCTGATTGCCAAGACGCCCCGGCCACGGCCACAGCTCTTTCGTCTAGAGGAGCGAGCGGTGGTATCTCTGGAGAAGCCTCCTGCTCTGGAGCTTCTGTGACAGGCTCAGAGTTTCCTGCCCCTGGCCAGGACCGAGGCGAGTCGGCTGCTGCATCCGTCGAAGCCGCTGGGGAGCGAGGCGACGCTTGCTCTGACTTTTCTTGGGAAGCTTGTTGCAGGCCATGAGCGAGCCCGTCGGGTTGCTCGGCTACGGCTTGCTGCAATTGGTTGGGATTCACCGCGGGACGGCTAGGAGCCTTATGTGGCCCAGAATCAGGTTTCGCCTCTGTTCTTTTGCCAGCTAACTCCCTGCGCTCGTCTTCTAGCGAAGCGAAACCAGAGACAGGTATTGACTTAGATGTGCTCGATGCTGCCGGGACCTGTGCCACAGGCGCAGCGGTAGGAGTGGCTGCGTACACATTCGGCTCAGAGTCGAACCGTTTTCTCCTTTCAGGAGATAGCGTGTCGGCTGCAGGGGAGCGCCGCTCAGGCTCACCTTGACTGACCTCACCCATACCAATGGGTAAAGCTGCCTCTCGGGGAATTTCGGCAGCCTGAATCAATGCCTCGGGACTGGAAGGTGGCAGGGAAGAATTGTCTTGGGGAGAGAGCGCGTGTTGCACGCGAGCAAATTCGGAGGTGGATCCGAAGGGGGGTAAAGTGTCTTCGTGCCCCGGAGGGGCCGGCGCCTCTGTGGGAACGACGCGCTGGGCCGCTTCAGTGATCTTTTGATGCCTGGGCGTTGCTGCAACAGTCGCTTGCGCGGCCAGATGAGCATCAGATGCGGTTGAATCCCTTTCCTCGGGTTGGGATGCCTCCTCTATTCCCGCGTCGGGGAAACTTGGACTCACCGATACGGGGGGCGCGGAAGGGCGCCAAGAAGCTCCTTCGGGCATTCTATGAATCACCTCATGGTGCTCCTCTTCCGAGTCGGACCAGTCGCCTGTGGCCAAATTTCCTGAGAGTGGGATTCTATGGTCGCTCTCATGACTGGGGACTACCGCCTCAGAGTTTGTGCTGGGTTCGTCAATGAGGAGCAAACCTTCGAAGTAAAGCTTGGTCACCGTCGCTAAGGTCGAAAGATCTTCAAAAGGGCTTTCATCCACGACGTCTAGCAGTGATCGCGACCCGTCAAAAAGCCTGAGTACACCATTGAGTTCGTCGGGGATCTCATTGAGACGCTCAGCGAGCAAAGTACTATCCACTCGAAAAATAGTGTGCATAGGGGGCAACTGCTCGCAAAGCCTCCCCCATTCGTCAACTCGCCGCATGCCTTCCATCAGAAGGCCCTGGGTCGATGTGATGATCAATTCTTCGCGATCGAGGGGGGCGAACTCAACGTCAAATGTACCTTTGGTCCAAATCAAGCAACGATACACGGCCTCCTCGCCACGCAATTTTCCGTGCTCGGCGTCGATCACTCTCCCTTCGCGAAAGTAGATCATCGCCTCCAGATCATTGTCGTGCAGAGTTGCCCTACCGCTCTTGCGAGCTAGCTCAAAGGTCTGCAAGAGATCGATGACACCCATGTCGGAAAGATCGCCGCTGAGCCGTGCACGACGACTGGTCGGACCAACACTCGCCATTCTTTGCTGGGTGCGACGGGTAAGTAAGAGTTGCACCCGTACAATCAACTCGCGCACGAAAATGGGTTTTGTGAGATAGTCCTCGACCCCCAACTCCAGTCCGCGAATTTTGTCTTCGACGCTTTTTTGACTCGTGAGAAAAACAATAGGAACGCCCGACAAGGCAGGCATCTCCTTAATACGGCGCACTAATTCGTACCCGTCTACCCGAGGTAAACGGGTGTCCGTCAGAATGAGATCAGGAGCTGAGAGCTCAAGTTTAGTGAGCGCGTCTTGCCCGTCAGTAGCGGTTGTGACACTGAACCCAGCTTTTTTAAGGCTGACCTCAAGAACACGAACGCTCGCCGGATCTGCGTCTACGAGAAGGAGTTGTTGTTTGGCCACGCGAGTCTCAAGACTTGAAGGAGGACAGCTCTCTGTCAAGGGAAAGCTCACTCAATCCATACACTTAATTACATGCGAACCCTACACGCTGAGCAATAGATTATTTGCGCCGGCTCAATATATTTTTTGCAGACTTTTGCACCTGACCTGGCACATTTTTGCTGCGAGCGAGCAATTTGAGGTCCACCTGACGCAAATGAGGCATCAATCGAGATACATAAGTAAAAGGAGTCAGCGGATTCGTGACAAGGTTCAATTTTACTTTGTAGCTGCGCACCATCTCACGATTGTTGGCGATGATACGCAGAACCGTATCGGACACTGCCCGACTTGCAGCAATTTGTCCGGCCTCATTTTCGGTCATGCGAGGACTTTTTGCAGCGGCTTCGGAGACCAAACGATTTGTATGGCGCACCAAGAGGAGGCGCATAGTGGCGTTGCCGACCATCGCAAATCGGATCAGCTCGGTCACAGACGCATTTTGCACTTGGACAAATACTGGGCCAGCTTTTTTGGTAATTGTTTCTTTACCATCGTCGTCCTTTTCACAGACGTCCTCTTCTTCGGAATCTAGATTTGCCTTTTCGGCAACTTCATCTGTTTGCTGAAAATGCAGATCGTCAAAAGTGGGCTCGTCGGTTGGCTCGGGAATGAGCTGCGACATGATGGCTTTTGCAGCCAGTTTAAAGGCTGGAAAATCTAGTTCAATTTCGTTACGCACGGCCAATTCAATCAGCCTATCGGCTGTAGACATGCGCACACGTTTGTTCATGTAGAGCTTTTCGATAGCGGCTGGAAATCGCAACAACAGACTCTCATTGGTGCCAATGATTTCTCCGCCGGCTTCGTCGGCCTTAGCGGCCAGCACGCAAACAATCTCTTCATCAATAGTCTCTTGAGCTAGCAACTTGGGTAACAGAGAGCCATCGAGCTTTGTGTAGTCTGCCAAAGCAGCCACAACGTCGCGCTGCAAAGTACCGCCCAATGCACCTTCCAAAAAAGGTAGCGGCGGTTCGCGCAAAGTTTGACGAGCAATCTCGGCAATCTCCTTCTCTTCGAGTTCTTGCCTTGCCGCAAGAATCACAACGACGCTGAGACAATCGGCAGGGGACACGCCTGGAATGGCCCCCTTGGCGGCCATCGTTTTCATCGGGCCAGGAGCCTTTGCACCTAGGGAGCGCTTCGCGCGGGTATGCAGTGACTCAATATCAATACTCACGCCCTGAGTATGCACGTTCAGGTGGGGGTCGAGCAATCATTCTGGCAGAACGAATGCTTTTAGGGGCGACCGTACTTGCGAATTCTTTCGGCTAATTTCGCGGCCCTAATTTTTTGCTGTCGTTCGACTTTGGAAGGATCAATCACGAGAGCAATCGTTCGCTCCGTCTTCTCCAACTTATTTTTGTAACGCACGGCTTGGTACTTGCTCTTGAATGAACCAATGCGAACGCGATGCCAAATACCTCGACCGGGCACATTTGCAGCTTGACGGAACGCCCTATGGCCACGTTTTCTGAGCTCGATCACAAAACTATCGGCGTCATCTTGTGCCTTAAAACTTGCGACCTGCACAAGGTACCCGCCTTCAGCGCCCGGAGGAGCAACACTGGCACCCTCTGGAACTTGCGAAACTTGCACGGCCATCTGCGTCAGTTCGTCTTTGGGTTCGCGCGTAACCGATGTTGCGGAAAGTAAACTCCCAGCAGGAAGCGGCACCACGGGAATGCTATCGAGAGCTGGCGGTGGACGAGTCGCCCTTTCTTCTCCCGCTGGAATCAACCGACCATTGCGATCTTTCACCGCAACCAACGCTGTCGTACGCGAATCGGCGTCGCTCAAAATATCAGGAAAATCGAGTTCTTCTGCTCGCAATTGAACCGCCGCTGCCTTCTCTTTTTTGACAGCTTTTGCCACGAGAGCGGCTAGGGGATCTTTGTCGGGAGACTCCACCGCTGGCTTTCTATCTCTCATTGCCATGCCCACTACTAATACGGCTGCTGCGCCTGTAGCCGCGAGAAGCAGCGTGGCTAGTCGGGGCGAGCGCGCACTCGAGCCCTCATGGATCTGCTCAAGATTGCGCAGGTTCACCGATGCTGAGGTATTCATAGTGACGCAAGCGTTAGCGCGAACTCCCCTCGATGGCCCAATTTTATGGCAATTGCGTCCTCTCAAATTCGAACAAGTGCGCTCAATTGCTCGGCTTTCCAACGGGTTTCCTGCAATTCTTGTTCGGGATCGCTGTCGGCGACAATTCCGCCTCCTGCGAAATAATGGGCCATGTTATTTTTCATCGTTAAAACACGAATTGCCATCGAAAGACGCATTGCCCCCCCGTGAGTGAGAAAACCAATTGCCCCAGTGTAGAGGCCGCGTCGATGGGCCTCCAAGGAATGAATCACATCCATCGCTGCAATTTTAGGGGCTCCGGTAATACTACCGCTGGGCATCATGCCGCAGATCAAGTCACGCCGGGAGACACCTTTTTCGATGACCGCCTCCACGCTCGCCTCTCGATGATGCACTGTGGGGTAACTGACAACGTGGGGACCTTCGAGCATTTTTACTGATCCAGTTTTCGCAAGGCGCCCCAAATCGTTGCGCTCAATATCGATAACCATCGCCAATTCGGCCCGCTCCTTTTCGCTCTCCTCCAATTCGCGGCGAAGTTGTGCGTCCATTTTGGTGTCGGAGTGACGGGGGCGCGTTCCCTTGATGGGGCGAGTAATCACCTTCCCCTCGGGGCTGCAATCTAGAAAAAGCTCGGGCGAAGTGCTGACCACCTTCACCTCACCCAGATCGAGAGCTGCGGCAAATGGTGCCTTTGCCAATTTACCCAACGAGCGCAACAACTCAATGGGCCCTCCTGCAACGTGAAACTGAAACCGACGGGCTAAGTTCACCTGATACAACTCGCCCGATGCTATCAACTGCAACGCTTCGCGCACCCGCGTTCTATGAATTTCCCCCGCCTCAGGGCTTTCTGCCCACCTTAATTCAACAGACGCACTTGAGCGACATTTCTCTGTAGTTAGCAACGAATGCAAGCGCTCCACCGCCACTGCATTGGAGCCCTGCACGAGGAGCCTTGCCCCATTCAATTGGGCAACGGCCTCGTACCTTTGCCAAACAGGTTCGGTAAGATGTGGTTCTTCACGAGGATCTGTTTGAGCTCCCCCCCTACGCTCCCAAAATCTAAAATGCTCGTAGGGCAGCACTCCTACCCAAAGAGGCCACAATTGAGCGTCAGGATCCTCACACTCGTCCTCTCCCAGAGGATCCACCTGTGCACTCTTCTCCACCGGAAAAGCTCCTAAAAAAACCTTTCCTTCATCGCAAAGCCAAAATACTCCAGGGGCTCCCGCAATGCGCTGCGCCACTTCTTCTTCTGTGACTTCTGCCTCGGCTCGATACCAACTCACCCGAGCCCAATACAATCAGTTTTTCACTCTGCCAAGGGCTCCACCTGCATCACAACTCCTCTCGGAGTGACAATCGCATCGCTCAGAGGCGTTAAAACACGAGCCCCTGGCAAAATCACGCAGTTTTTCATCAATCCGGAGCCGTCAACTCGGCAGTCTGCACCCACGATGCTCTCTTGAATCTGCACGCCGCTCCCAATATTTGCAGAACTGGCAATCAATGCCCCCGCGGGGGAGAGGGCGGGGCTCCCGTTTTCAAGCCATCGCATATTGGCGCTCAAATAAGCCCGAGGATCACCAATGTCCTCGAATTCGGTCTCAACGAAATGGGTCTGAATCTCCCCCCCAACGCGTAAAAGAGGCAATGCCCAATCCCCCACCAAACAACCAATTGCCGGAAGCGTGCTCACGCACTGAGGGCCCAAACATGCGACCCCCATATAGTCACCCGATGAAGTTTCTTCCCCAAAAAATTCGCCTCGGAGACGCACAACGACTCCCCCCCTGCCCACTCCCACGGTTCCAACTCCCACCGCGCGGGGCACAAGAGCCAACACGAGTCCGGAGGTTGCCCGAGCAAGCAAAGAGGTGATCGGTAGCTTTCCTACGATATCACCGTTCACAACAATCAAAGGAGCGCCATCTAAGTGGCGTTTCGCCCCGGCGATGCCTCCCGCCGTACCGCGAATACTCGACTCGGAAATGACCTGAACATCGAACCCTAAGCTTTCGATATAATTGGTAATTTCCTGAGCATGATGATGAACGTTCACAAAGAGACGAGCTGCCCCAGCACGCTGCAACTGCTTCAAACTCGCCCCCAGTACAGGCTCGTTCCCCACGGGTACAAGGGGTTTGGGAATTTCATCGGTTAAAGGCGCTAAGCGAGTACCAAAACCGGCGGAAAGAACGAACGCATGAAATTGACTCCTTGAAAGCATCGTGCGGCCACCATGACTTCTAAACCCGGCACCTGGCCAACAAATGCGATTGGTGAAAATTCGTCGCTGCGGTGCAGGGTATGATAAGCGCTACTTATGGAGGCTCTCATGCAAGGTTCATCATGGAATCGCACTTCAATCTTAGCCCTAGGGTTTTTGATGGGATTCACATTGTTGGGCTGCACAACCCAGGCAATCGCAACCCAGGAGTGCCGAGATATTGAATACGCTCGTTGTGAAGCGTCCGTTGCTTGCGGCGTAGTGGAACAAGGAGAAGTCGAAGCTTGCAAGCGTTTCTACCGAGAACAATGTTTTCACGGTATCGCAGGTCCCGAGGCGCCCACAGCCGAAGAACAGACCCTTTGCGTGGAGTTCATCGAAGCCGCCGGTGACAAGGCTCAAGAGTCTTTGGACAAAGAAGACCAACAAAAAGAGCACGAACTTGCCTGCACAGTGATCTCAGCTCCGTGGAAAACACCCAAATGCGCCTTTTTACGCAAAGACACCTCTTCTGGAGGCGCCCAAGGCGACTCAAAGGCTAGCAATTGAAGCTCAGCTTCCTCCTCCTGCTCGCCTTCGTCTCAACGAGCGCGTGTGGTCGTGGTCCTCAAACCGCGCCTCCACCCATTCAACAAGAAACCTCAGCGGACGAGATTTTACGCATCAGCACAACTTGGCTGACTTCCCTTCCTGAAAAAGGCATTCTTGCCCCGCCCAGTAAGATCAGTCTTTTTGATAATTTGAAGCAAAGCGAAATTACCCTCGGTCCCCAGTCGGCGAGCGAACGTTTCGTACTTCACGAGCGTTTAGAATTACGCAACGGGTCAAAAATCACCTGCCGTACGGAGTTCAATCACACTCTGCAATACCGCTGGGGTCGCAGACAAGGCGAGGCCGCTCTTCAATTGGTTCGTCCACAAATGAGTGGTCCGCGTTCCTGCGATGCTCCTCACCCCGACGGTGATTTTTACCAAGCATCTCAGGGTGCCCTCCTTGTGCTCCGCTCGGATAGCCTCGTGGCTGTAGAGCCCCTCGTGGACAAACGAGTTTACATTCCCGGTAAAATTTAGGCACTTTCCCCGAGCGTGCCGAGGTGCTACGGCGCGCTTATGTGGCGCCACTCTTGGCTATTGCTGGGGGCTTTTTGGGCCTGCAGTTCAACTGAAGATACCTCAAACCCTCCCCCCCCGCGTGTCACGCGCGTGCAGGTGAACCCCCAGGCATTCTTGGGCTCGGTTCCTTGTGACAATCGTGGCGGAATGGAGATGTACCAGGCCAGCCTATTGGACGTGACCGATGGCCTTGATGCGGCATTTGTGCTTCCGCACTCTCGGATAGTGCCCTGCACCAGTGTTCTGCATTTCGAGTACGTCAAGCCGGGCCGGCGCTACATTGCAATGATCAGTGCTTTCGACCGCAGCGATATTTCCCAGCAAAACCCCGCTTCTTCCGTCATAGTTGACGAAATGGGGGGCAGCGTCGCTCCACGCTGGACCACAACTTGCTGGGGTAAAAACGACGCTCCCCAATTGGGTCTCGGCGGCTCAGGCATGATGAACGCCGGTGGTGCAGGAGGCTCCAGCAACTCAGAGGGATTGGGTCTTGAGGCGTTCGATAAAACAACAGTCGTCATGCAGGGCTGTGAAGAGCTGAAAGATACCGGCACTCCAGGCCCCAGCGCCGTAGCGTTTGATATCACCCGCTCGTTGCTCAATCAGGAGTGCGGCGAGGGCCCCGGAGAGGTCGCAAACTTTACGGTGCTCCCAGCCGAGTCATCTCCTCCAGCGGTTGGAGGAGCCCCAAGTAAAGCTCTTGGTGGGGCGGGCATGGGAGGAAACCCTGGTTCGGAGACCGAATTGGTCTCCTGCGGAGAAATTCTTACGCTCACGAACCAAGAGCCTGGTGAACATCTTGTTTTTACAGCATTCGCTTACGAAAGTGCTTCAATGACACCTGCTTGGTCAACTACCTGTCGTACATTCACGGTTCAGGGCATCACGGTGGATGCTCATTGTGATCCTCTTGCACCTTTCGACTGAACCAGCACCAGAATTCAGAGCTTCCAGGCAAACTTGTCCGAGCCCCCGAGGAGGGCTACCACAGAGGTAAGAATGCAAGGACAAGGCGGACAACAAATGACGCTCCCTCCGGTGGGACCCGTACTCAAGAAAGTATTGATCGTACTTTTCTCCATTTGGTTAGTCTTTGCCCTAGCCGTCAATTGGGGTGGTGCATCAGGGGCCACATTCTTGGCTCTGACCGGCGACACCCAAGCGATCGCCCAGGGCGAAGTTTGGCGAATTTTTACGGCTCTTTTGCTGCATCAACCCGTCGGAAACATCGGCCATATTTTGGGCACCATGTTGGGGCTTTACTTCCTAGGTTCTTCCCTCGAAGAGTCTTGGGGCGGTAAACGGTTTTTTCGCTTTTTGATCGTTTCCGGGGTGCTCTCCTACGCAACGCAATTTGCGGTTCTTTCCCTCATTCCACCTGATCTCGCTCCCAAGTTTGCGCCCGACGTTTATATGGGAGCCTCACCTGTCGTGTCAGCCATTGCGATAGCTTGGGCAAGTTCATTCAAGGGGCGCACCATCAATTTGTTCTTTGTTCTACCAGTGAGCTCGCGTGGTTTGATCTTGCTCGTCGTGGGTATGGGAGTCATGAGCCTCATCGCTGGCTCAGGCACGAACTCGGGGCATATCGCCTCTTTCGCGGGCATGGGTTACGGTTGGCTCTTGGGCGGGGGCACTCCCTCACCCTTACGAAGTTTCATTTTGCGTTATCGCCTTGCCGCTTTGGAGCGCGAGGCGGAAAACGAGCGCTCAAGTAAAAAAGAGCGAGCCCAACGCTCGGGGCTCAAGGTAATTAAAGGGGGCAAGCGCGATAGCAAGCCCCCTGGCCAAGGCGGCATGTTGAATTAGCGACGAGCCCGCGCTTGTGTTAGCTCACCCGCTATGAGGAGTGCGCTCTGATGAGAAAGTTGCTCGACCCCGATGACGCCGCCCGAGGTTTACGCCGCTTGGCCGGACAGATTATAGAGCGCCATCGTGGAACAGATAAATTGTTGTTGGTGGGGGTGCACCGAGGAGGAGTACCCATCGCGGAGACTCTCGCCGCCTTGCTTAAAGAGCATGGTGACGATGTACCTGTGGGTACGGTCGATATCAGTCTCTATCGAGACGATGCCGCGGTCGTTTTGCCCAACGCCCGATTACACCCCACCCATCTTCCGCTCGATATCAAAGGCCGTCGTGTTGTGCTCTGTGACGATGTCTTGTGCACCGGACGAACAACGCGAGCGGCTGTGGACGCTTTGCTCGACTACGGCCGACCGGCACAAATCGAGCTGGCAGTTCTCTTAGATCGCACCGGACGCGAGTTGCCCATTCAAGCAGATTACTTCGTGAAAAAAATTGAAGTTCCCTCCAATGAACGTGTGGACGTTTTAGTAGAGCAAGGTCGCTTCACAGCTATTGCTGTTCCCGAAGGTTCACCTTCAACCGCCCCCTGCGCTCCCCCTGGCGAAAATGCTCCCGCAACAGATGCTCTCCCAGCAAGTTTCACGAAAGACATTCAATGAAAGACGTCCGCATTCGTCATCTTCTAGGAATAGAAGATCTCAGCGTTGAGATGGCCGAGCACATTCTCAAAACAGCCGAGACCTTTTTGGAGATCACCCGGCGTCCTGTAAGAAAAGTGCCAGTCCTCAAGGGCAAGACGATTCTCAACGTTTTCTTCGAAAATTCTACCCGTACGCGAACGAGTTTCGAGCTTGCGGGCAAACGTATGGGCGCGGACGTTATCAATATGTCAGCGAGTACCTCCAGCACCAAAAAGGGTGAAACCCTCTACGATACCATGGCCACCTTAGACGCCATGCACGCTGATGTCGTTGTGATACGCCACCCGGCTTCTGGTGCGCCCCATTTAGTGGCTGCGCGCAGTCGGGCCTCAGTCGTCAACGCCGGTGACGGTATGCACGAGCATCCCACCCAAGCTCTTCTTGATGCCTTTACGATGCGCCAACGCCTCGGCAGCGATCTCCGAGGAAAAAAAATCGCCATCTGTGGCGACATCATTCACAGCCGCGTCGTGCGCTCAAACGTACTCTTGCTCGAAAAGTTAGGCGCTAAAATACGTCTCGCTGGTCCCCAAACGATGTTACCGCCTCGGGCAAAAGAGATGGGCTGGGAAGTCTACGATCGCTTAGAACCCGCGCTCGAAGACGCTGACATCGTCATGATGTTGCGCATTCAACGCGAACGATTGGGCGCCACGCTCTTTCCTTCTCTTCGCGAATATGCACGCATTTGGGGACTCAATCAACAAAGGCTCAACCTGGCAAAACCCAGCGCGTTGGTCATGCACCCCGGCCCCCTCAATCGTGGCGTAGAAATACACGAAGACGTCGCCGACGGCGAGCAAGCTGTCATTCTCAACCAGGTAGAAGCAGGAGTCGCGGTACGCATGGCCGTGCTCTATTTGTGTGCAGCTGACGTGGGCGAGTCCTTGGGGTAAGGGGCGTGCTCCCCTCGAAAGACTAGCGCTCTACCAATTTACCCTCAGACGCTTTCGGAAACTGACGAGACACGTAAGGGCGTCTTGCCAGTTTCGTTCCAATAATACCCAGAGAACAAACCGGCCGTTCGGTCAGTTTGTCTACAATCAAGAAAAGACACTGAGCACGATGACGTACCTGCCGGCGGCAGAGGTCTCCTCCTTGTAGCCAATTGCATCCTCATTTAAAACATTCACCCAATCAACTCACTACCCCGCAATGGTGAGTTCCCAAGAACCCCTCCAGCTCAACGAGCGATACGAGTTCTCGAATACTTCGAGCGTCGCCTCCTCGTTGTGCACCAGGCAAGAAATATTGCTTAAAACACATCACACTTGACACTGTTCCGTATGTGAGTACCACGGTGTGAGGGTGAGCTACGGAAAATTTATTTCGCAGCTCAATTGGGGAGCAAGATATTGGCTACATATTACGAGCGGGTTCAAGAAATACTTAGCAATGCGGCAATGGGGGCCCACCCCCACCACGACGGGGAGGGGCGTTTTTGGGAGAAATCACTAATAGACTTTAAAGCAGTCGTTATATATGGCCAGCAGCTCATCGCCGATCCTGGGACTGATCGAGGGGCACGCTCTGCCATCATCAAGGCCCTCCGAGGGGAAGCCCCATTCGACAACACGGTGTTCAACCGGATGCCAGCGGGGCTCCCCCCCGTCAAGGCTGAAGACATCCAGTTCATCCAATCGTGGATTGACGCTGGATTACCTGATTCTCCTGTATCGATTGCCACAACTCTTGCCTCTGCGCCGGTACCGGACACAGTCGAGGTAGCGCAAACGGGCGCACTACGAGACACAACGAACCAACCTAGAGTTCGTAAGAATATCAATAAGCTTTCTCCTGGCGAGTTAGCGAATTATAAATCAGCCATCGCACAGATCAAGGCTTTGCCTCCTGAAGACAAGCGAAGCTTTGCATATTGGGCCAGTATACACGCCAACTATTGCCGCCACGGGACCCAAATATTCTTACCCTGGCACCGCGCCTACCTCATCGAATTTGAGAACAATCTTCGGGAATTCGTCCCCAGCGTAACCGTGCCCTATTGGGATTGGGTCAACGACCGTGAAGTGCCTGATGCATTCCTAGGCGACGACAGTAACCCCCTGTTTAATAGTAAGCGCTACCCCGATACCTTTCCAGGGAGCTATATTCCTACAAAAAGAGAATGGGATGACGTGCAAGATGCCCCCTCTTGGTCAGTCTATGGCGGGGCTCAGTTTCGAAGCGGCGACAACGAACGCAAAACACACAATCCCATGCACGTATGGACTGGCGGCCAAGGAGGTGACATGACCTCGCCACCGACAGCGGCCTACGATCCAATATTCTGGTCATTTCACTGCAGCGTGGACCGCCAATGGGACCTTTGGCAAAGACTTATTCCCGGACAAGGCCCCACGACTCAGCTCGAATATGTCCTCGATGGACTCAACTTGATGGTGAAAGAGGTGCTCACCGTAGAACAATTGAACTACGAATATGCATCTTCAGAGTCATTGATCGTCCTGGACAATAGCACACCACATCAGTCACTTGTTATATCGGGGGCTCAGGCCCCTGATTCTGTGACCAAAGCGACCTCGGTACTCGCCGGGCTACAAGCAACCGGCTCAAAGATAGCCCCCGGGGCGCGTAGACCCGTCCGAGGACTCACTGCGGTACAATTTCATCAAGTAAAGCATCCAAAAGATAGCTACGTAGTTCACGTATTTGTTAATTCGCCTGGGGCGACTAAAGATACGGACAGAAAAGGCAACCCGAACTACGCGGGACGATTTTCCATCTGGGGACACGGCAAATGTTTTGGCGGCAAGGGCCATTGCGATCCTCCACCGGACGCGCGCGCCAAAGGAAGTCGGCACCATTTGGTCCCCTTCGATATTGAGTACGATATCTCACAATGCGTGGCCAAGGTGGGCGCATATGGTGGGCAAATTGACGTAAGCATCGTAGTTGAGGTTCTCGCTGATAAGCCGAGTAATGCCGCCAAAGGTGGCCTGCAATGCGACCAAATTTCCGTAGTTTCGAAAATTTAATCCCCAGGTCGTGAAGGTCGAAACATTTTCTTTTGATCTGGGGCCTCAATGGCGCGCCCGCGCCGCTGAGGTCTCATTGGGCGTAAACGAACTCTATTTTCCTTCTGATGAAACTATTGTCGTGCACGTGTTTTTTAACCAGCCGGATGCTGGGTCAAGCACCGCCATTGAGAACAACCCCCACTTCGCATTTCGATTTGTCCTACGCTCTCGTCAACGTTTTTCTGGAAATGAAAAGCGCGGCTTGCTCCCATGGACGCCCCCCGGGGCGAAAAACGAGGACCCACCGCTCAGTTTCATAGAGAACATAACAAAGGCCCTCAATAGACTTCAAATTGAGGGAGGTATCTTGGACGTTAGATTTGTCCCCTATGATCCCAAGAATCAACTGCTCGGCAGCAAACTAGATTTGAGAGGCGGAGTTTCTCTGCTCTTAGGAAGACCTTAAATGCCCCAGCAACTAGCTGATATGTCTACAATTACACTATCCAGCTCTTTGCAGCGAACGGCCTTTCTCATTGCAGCATTTGTATGCCAGCTCGCCGTAGCTGGCTACTCGCTGCCCCTTCTGCTTGGTAGTATCACCATATCCTACGCCTACTTTCGGGCGAAAAGTCACACTATTCGTATTGCCTGTGTCTCAGCAGGATACGGCGGAGCGGGCATGGCGCTTGGAGCGCTGCTTGATCCAGGAGCAACATGCCATGGTCCTAGCGGCCCCACCCTCGTATCGTTCTCGACGGCAGCTATGTTGTTAGGCTGCTGGGTAGGCTGTTCCCATGCCTGCACTCCCCAAGCAAATACCCGTTTGCTTCGAGCAATCGGTCCACTGTTGATTCATGGCCTCATGTTAATTGGCATGTTTTCCATTTCCTGGATTCCGGGTGAGTTCAGGTTCGTACGCCCCCATGATGGAATGATCTTCGGAATGAGCCTTGGGTCGTACATCGGCAGTCTAGCTGCATATCAACTGAAGAGATTGATTCCCGCAAGAGAAATAGAAATCTAAACGAGCCAATCAGCGGGAGAGGTCCTCCACAACCAACATATCTAACAGAAACCACACCTACCTATCCACAGGGGGTCTTGTTATTTCAACAACAAAAACTAGTCATGTATTGTTTGCAAAGCACTGTTCTGATAGCCATGTCTAGTTCGTCTATTCGCGTGAGTTAATCGTTGAGTGTTCAACGAGGTCCCCCATTTGGACTGGCATTGCCGAACGCGCAGTACGACGGGAACAACACCCACCGAAACAATCGCTAACTCCAAAGGAAAATGATGACATCAGCAACAGTCCCGTATCGAGGCTACGAAATCACCTCCGACGGAAGTCCATTTATAGTGGACAATGAAACAGTCTACATCCAGCACGACCTAGACGCAGATTGTTACTACGGCCCCTTTGGCTATCGAAGCGCCAAAGACCAGCCACTGGATGCAGCGAAGCAGTTTATCGACTTCTACCTCAACTCAAAGGCGGGGGCTTAAGCCCTCCCGGAAGGATATAACATGACAGATCCAACAAATCTCGCGGTACGAAAAAATGTGCTCGACATGAGTGCAGACGAAAAGCAACGTTTTGTTGAGGCCGTCACACGCCTCAAGCATCAGACAACCACAGGGACTGCATTGAGCGACTACGACGCCTTTCCTGCGACGCATATGGCCGTCTTTGGCTCTCTCACAACGGGGCCTCAGGCTGGAGTTGACGGCGCACATGGCGGGCCTGCGTTTCTTCCGTGGCACCGGGAGTTCCTCCGGCGCTTTGAGCTTGCTCTGCAACAATTCGACGCCAGCGTGACCCTCCCTTATTGGGACTGGTCTGATCCCGCGTCGACCAACGCTGTTCTTGCCAATGACTTCCTAGGTCTCACTGGATTTTTGGCCAAGGCGGATCAGATGTTTCCGGATTCTGGTTTTGACGTTCCGACAAATGCGACTGGAATTTTTGGGCAAGGGCTCGACAACAGCAGGGGAGCCATGCTCACGCGCAACTCCAATCTCACGGGTGCGAGTCTAGAAAGCTCCCTCCGCGGTTCATTTCCCTCTGTTGCCGCACGGGTCAGTGACCTTTTGAACAAGACACAATACAACGGTTCGGGTCAGTTCCGTGAGGTACTCGAGAGAAATCTCCACAATCCCGTGCATGGCTGGGTAGGTGGTCACATGGTAACGGCAGCATCTCCCAATGATCCCATTTTCTTCTTGCATCACTGCAACGTCGACCGACTTTGGGCCGAATGGCAAACACAAAATCATGGTGGACGCGACTTCTACAATACACCCAGCCCACAAAAGGTGGGAGTTGGTCATGGCATAGACGACAAAATCTGGCCATGGGACGGAGGTGCCTCAGGAACGAATGCGACTCTCGAAGCCCTACTTCCCTCCTACCCAGTAACCGATCTGGTGACCCCAAGTGATGAACTCAATTGTACCTCCACAGGGTTTATCTACAATAAAATTGTCGTCAGATCAGAGCACTTCCCCAAAGCGCATCTGCGCATGGATGGACGGGGAGTTACCGTCCCGGTTGGCCCTGGTGCCGGTACAGTAAACTGCCAAGCCTACGTCGGCGCCTGGGAGAAATTTCATTTAGTGCCTCTAGGTGGCGGCACTTACGCAGTTAGATCAGTGCAGTTTCCACAGGCACGTCTCCGCATGGATGGACGGGGAGTTACCGTCCCGGTTGGCCCCGGTGCAGGCACCGTCAATTGCCAAGCCTCGGTCGGGGCATGGGAAAAGTTTCATCTAATAAGGCAAGGCGACGGCTCTTTCGCGATTCGTTCGGTTCAATTTCCGAAAGCTCGTCTCCGTATGGATGGGCAGGGTGTAACGGAGCCAGTCGGCGCCGGGGCTGGCGTGGTCAATTGCCAGGCTAGTGTTGCGGCGTGGGAAAAATTCCACCTCCTGCCCACCGCCTAGTAGGTCCTAGGCGGTGGGCAGAAAACGCGGGGTATTGAACTTTCCCTCTCACGCAATCAACTTGATCCCATGACACAATCTGGCCCCCTCGAAGGTAGAATAAGCCGCCCACTTGGAGAAAATGTTTTGAGGAGCGTAAGATCAAGACGCGGGCTAGTAATCAGCGCCTGTTTTTGTCCTACGTGCCTGCAAAAATAGTCATCGAATCGCTTTTCTTTCGCCAAGCCCTCCCTCAGTCCAGTGGGAGTTGATTTGCTCAAAGGACCCAACGTGCGTGGCTGAATAGCGCTAGCCCTGGCTACAGGGCTAGCGCTATTCAGCCACGCACGTTGGGTCCGGTGCCTCGACCAAAAAGGCAACCCAGCGACCAATACGAGATTTGGCTCGAATCGTCGCCTCAGAAAGCGCCACCATTAGCAAATGGCTCCTTTAAAATTGAAGAAGACGCCTTCAAAAAGTCGTGGCGAGGGCGAGCTCATTCACTCGCCGCAAAAGAAATAGTGAACACCGAATCAAACCTTGAGGCGTCAGAGCTCCACTCTCGTGAACTGCTTCAAGAGAAAGAAGGTCGCCAAAGCCCCATCACAACCGTTTCATCAGATAGTACAATTCAACTCAATAGAAAAAAAGTTAACCTCGGTCTTGAGCATCCTCTGCACTACCTCTTTATGGACTCGATCCCAAGAATTCAAAATCCCCCCTCTCCCCACAGGACGTCGGCGGCCTCAAGAAAGGTCTTTTACAAAGTGACCTTTCAAGTGGACTCAGCAGAGGAAGTTTTGTGGCCAACTTAGGAAGAAAAATTTCTTCTCGCCTAGGTCCAGATGTTAAGTACCCCCTGCACCAACCCCGTACTTGAGCAGTTCATCCGCGCGCATGCACGACTCCGTGTATAACAAGAACGAAGTGTGATGAGTGGGTTGAGCGAGTTCAAGATTGGAAGGGGAGCGGGCTGAGCGCTAGGCAGTTCAGTGAAGGAAAGGATTTTCGAGCCGGAAGGCTCCGCGGGTGGAGCTGTGAGTTGGCTCACCGAAAACGAAAGCCGTCGGCGAGTCAAACCAAGGCTCCTCGCTTAACTCGCGTTGTGCACCCGGGAAAGGCAGCGTCTTCTGCGACATCTTTCCTGACACAGGGGGGTTGTGGGGGTCACTGTCACGCTTTCGAACTGTGAGCAGATTTCAACTGCGCGCACGCCCCCCAATTAACGTACACGCATAGCCCTCAACTAGCGTGCGCGTGCCGACGCAGCGCTTCCTTGGTTAACGAATTCGAGAGCACTGGTCAAAAAAAATGGCCTTCACTAGCAATTGGATATGACGTTTGGGGAAGACCGCTCTCGGCTAAAGAATCACAATGATGCAATCAATCTATCGGCATTTAGAAAACTGTTCCTAAGACTGCTCAAAAGGTAGACTGAAGTGGACCCACTCAACCCAAACTTTCCTTCAACTTGGGCGATTTCGTGTTCTCCCCGCAGTTACGCAAGAGGATGCGCAAATCCCCTGTTGGAATATTCAGCAACAAATATCACAAACTGCAACGTGGTAAATTCAACTTCACTGAAGGGTCTTGGGGTAAATTATGAGACCAACAGAAACCGCGCTTGACGAAAACATGGTCAAGTCTCCCCCGTTGATCCGTAAATAGTGAATCAGTTTGCTTTTCTAAATGAAACGAGATGTCATTCGTGCGTAGACAGATAGCTGACAGTTCGAGACCAATGGGTAATTGGTAGTCGGACTCCGATTGCTCTTCTAAGGAATAGAAAAATGACGACCAACCCCACTGCCCGCCATTGGCTACCACGTAAAAACCTACTCCTTCGCTACAAGCGACAAGTTGCCCAAAAAGCTCCCGAAGCACACAATTTGGTACTCGAGAGAATGCAGCATCCGGAAAATGCTCAGGGAAAAATTCCCCGCTCGGTTGTCTTTATTCGCCCGAACCCTGGCCAGTCACAGCATGATCAGCTCTTTCTCAATCAGCTCCCCGTTCCAGCCGAGTCCTGGAATTACGACGCTCACGACAGAGTGCTTACATGGCACGGTGCCTATGGCGGAGGGCGATTACATCTACATCACGATGGCACTGGAGGCACAGGGACCGTCGGCCCCGAGACTGCCCTCGTCTCAGTCAATGCTAGTGCGAAGGCTCAATTTCTCTGTGACATGGCTCTCAATTGTGGTGCCAGCTATGTAACAAGTGGAGGAGTCGCCACTGATATCTCATGGGACACGCAATCTACTGCTTGGAAAAACGCTCAATGGCAAAGCGGTCGACTGTTACTCACCTACACCTATAAACAAGGAGGTCCGCTGCAGCCGCCCAGTTTCACATTCGACTTCGAGGACAAACTTACAGACTCAGTACCATGGGATCCAACCGAGGGCTCCTTTCTTGCCTCTCTCGCGCTCGGTTCAAGGTCTGGGCAAATGGTATGGGAACTCACATTTAAGTCCTCCGTCTCGCCCCCGGCCGATCCTGGAGCAAAAACCGGCGCTGACACTGCTTTTCCGCGCTGGCTCCGGGCGGTCGAAAATGCGTCCGCTTCAGAGATTGATGGCGCCTTTTCAATCGATAAAGAAGCCCCCAACGGGACGCTCGTCGGTCTCAAAGGGCAGCGCGCATCCTCCATGGTCAACGGCTACTTTCAGGCCAACAATGCCAAGGCGCCTTTTGCGATTTTTCATGGACATCTTTGCCTTGATGGCAAGCCAGTTCCTTCTTCCCATGTCGACGGACACATTTTGCAATGGGACGGGTTGAGTACAGTCGAGCAGCAGCGTACCGGTCTACCAAAAAGCGGTTCGATAGCGTTTCGCAAAGACGGGAGCCCCAGCGATTGTCCGACTCTTCCAATACAGCGCCTCAGCGCGACCGCCACCGTCTCCGCCGTGAGCCGCAGTAAAGATTTTCATCCCAACTTGCATCAAAATATAGGCCAGTTATCCGAAGAAATAAGTAGCGCGCCTTCGCTCAATATTTACGGATTGCTAGAGATGACTCCCTTTATTCAAAACGAAAAGGGGGCATGGAGTGACACCGTGCAAAAGGAAGTGCGCTCTGATCTCAGCCAAATCATGAATAGTTTCGTCCCCAACGACATGTGGAAGCTGGTATTTCCCTCCGTAAAGCAGCCAACACTCACCGGCGAACTAGCCACCGTCGCCAATTCGCCCGTAAAGGGTGTTGCTGATCCAAAGTCTTGGTATCAACAATTGGCCACTGCGGTCATGACCCAGGGACTGGCTGGCTCAAGTGATAGCAACTCACAATACCTCAATGGTCCGCGCGCAGCAGCATGGCTCCAAGAAGAGGTCACCAACTCCAAGGTATATCAAGCGCACTCTCAAGAGCTCTTTCAGTACCAATGGGGTCAACGGTTTTCGTTAATTGATGACTACCTCGCCGATCAGGTAACCAATGGCACCGCCTATCAGGCAACAATCGAAGCGCAGGTTCAAAGTTCGATTGCTTCTATCAAGAAGAACGTAAGCGATAACAGCAATTCTCCAAGCGGTATGAAAGCCGATCTCATCAAGGAGGTCACGTCTGCAGGCGACTACGCGAAGTCCAACAACCTGTATTGGGCTTTTTACTACTACACCTACAATACAGCGCCCGCGGGAATGTCCCGTAGCCTGTTGATCATCAAAAAAAAGAAGTGGCGGTCCAAATT
>CAYWLO010000059.1:0-27372 GCA_964459035.1 uncultured Polyangiaceae bacterium
TGCAAAGCGTTGTGGGCAAGGGATTGAGCGAGTGGATCGAGACGTCCTCCCCGTGCCGAGATGATGAGGAGTTTTCTCAAAGCTTCAGGGTGGCCACTTCGAGCTAAAGCGAGCGCAGCCGAGCCTCTCGCCATGAATTGGAGTCCGCCTGCATGTCGTGCCGCCTTATTCTCAACTTGCTCCTCTGTGCTCGTGAACTCAAAGAGGTGGAGAAGGGCTCGTACGACGCGAGTCTTGTGTGGACCTTGGGAATGAGCATGCAACGCTCGGACAAGTTCGAGACGGATTTGGGCGCTTTTTTGACTTTCTGGCTCCCGCACCCAGGCGAGGAGCTGTTGGAGAGCAGGGGCGGTTCGATTGGATGCGAGACGCCGGACAGAATGAGGAGTTGCCTTGGCCCCATCGAGAGAAAGGACGCCGAGAATGCTTTTTCGCGGTTCCTGACTGGAACTCTTGGAGGGAGGCTTGGCCGCAGCGCACCTGGATGTGGTGCAATTGAGCCCCAGTACAAGGCAAACAAGAGTGTGCGAGAGCAGTCGAGGAGGGGGAGGCAAGGCCCTTTAGAGTAGTCAAAAATCTCCAAACCTGGAAATTCTGCTCAAAACGAGCAATTTCAGCCTCAACCTGCTAAACGCGAGCCAACTATATGGACGCGATACGAGTACGTGGCAATGGGCCCTTATCCGGTAAAATCAGAGTGGGAGGCGCAAAAAACGCCGCCTTGCCAATTCTCTGTGCGACGCTGCTTTCGGACGGCGAGAGTCGCTTACGCAATATTCCCGGTTTGCGAGACATCCACACGACGGGTGCCCTTTTGGGTGTTCTCGGCCGGGAAACGCGTATCGACATCCCCGAGGTGGTCGTCGGACCAAGTACCGGGGCAATTGTAGAGGCCCCCTATGAACTCGTTCGTCAAATGCGCGCAAGCATTCTTGTTTTGGGCCCGCTCCTGGCGCGCCATGGCCGAGCTAGAGTTTCTCTGCCTGGCGGTTGCGCCATCGGCTCTCGTCCGGTTGATCAGCATCTGAAAGGATTGGAAGCCTTAGGAGCGACCGTGCGCGTGGAGCATGGTTACGTTGAGGCTTCCGCTTCGCGTCTTCGAGGGGCTGAGATCGTTTTTGATATGCCCACTGTGACGGGTACAGAGAACATCATGATGGCCTGCTCGCTGGCCAAAGGCCGCAGTACCCTCGTCAATTGTGCCCGTGAGCCTGAGATTGAAGAGCTGGCGCGAGTTCTCAATAAGATGGGGGCCAAAATAGATGGCGCGGGAACAGCCGTAATGCATATTACTGGAGCTGATGAGTTGCAGCCCTTTGATCACGCAATCATCTCTGATCGTATCGAGGCTGGCACTTTTATGGCGGCTGTTGGAGCTGCAGGGGGTGATGTCCTCCTTGAAAACGCGCCGTTAGAAGAACTAGAGCCCGTCATTGTTAAACTTCGCCAAGCCGGACTTGAAATTGACCGCGAGGGCGAGGCGGTACGAATCGTACGACGAGGGCCGATCAAGGCAGTGGATATTACGACGGCTCCTCATCCCGGTTTTCCCACCGATATGCAGGCGCAGTTCATGGCTCTGATGACCCAATGTGAGGGACAGTCAGTGATCAGCGAGACAATTTTTGAAAATCGTTTCATGCATGTACCCGAGCTACAGCGCATGGGGGCGAAGATCAAAACTCACAATAGTGTGGCCTTTGTCGAAGGGGTAAAAGGACTCTCCGGGGCCAGCGTTATGGCAACTGATTTGCGTGCCAGCGCTTCACTGATTATCGCAGGCTTGGTGGCCGATACTGAGACTATCGTGCGTCGTGTCTACCATCTTGACCGAGGTTACGAAGCCATTGAGAAGAAGCTTGGCGGCGTGGGCGCTGATATCGAGCGCATCCAATTGGAAGGGGCCTAAAGTAGTCATGACTTCTGCCAACAACGAAGTACGCCCCCTAACAATTGCTGTACCTAAAGGACGTATTCTCAAGGTACTCGCTCCTTTCTTAGAAAAGGCAGGGTTGGGCACTAAGAACTTGCTAGCGGACGATCGCCGATTGATTCGTGAGAGTGACGATGGCTCGGTACGGTTTCTGCTCCTCAAACCTGACGACGTTCCTACCTATGTTGAGTACGGCGTCGCAGACTTGGGTGTGAGCGGGCGCGACGTATTGCTTGAACGCCGCTATGATCTCTACCAGCCCCTCGATTTGGGCATTGGCAAGTGCAAAATGGTCGTCGCCGGACCAAAGAATGCCGTGGTGGGTGCTCGCCCCCGAGTCGCTACAAAATTTTCACGTATTGCAACTGAGCACTTTGCTCGAAAAGGTGTGCAAGCTGAGGTCATTTACGTGGGCGGCTCCGTCGAACTCTCTCCCCTCGTTGGTCTCAGTGACGTCATTGTGGACATCGTTGAATCAGGGGCAACCCTACGAGAGAATCATCTTCATGTAATGGAAGAGATTTGCGATATTTCATCGGTTTTGGTGGCGAATCGCAGTCTGTACAAACTACGTCACCAAGAAATATCTCCTTTGGTTGAGAAACTTGCCGCTGCTGTGGCCGCGCAGAGTAAATCCTAGACGCTCTCCAATCGCTTTTTCTAAATGGCAAGAGAGGTCGCTCTAGAGCGGCCCCCCCTCTTACTCATTCAATTGGACTTTGCGTTTTAGGGGGCTCCACCTGCACCCGTTGAGACTTCCCCCTCCTCTGGAGTGGAGACAATGGTGACGGCCCTTCGCTGAATGGCAACTATTTTTCCCCCTTCGCCAAAGGCTGAATCAATTGAACCCCTATT
The DNA here is from genome assembly GCA_964459035.1 of uncultured Polyangiaceae bacterium. Lineage (GTDB taxonomy): Bacteria > Myxococcota_A > Polyangia > Polyangiales > Polyangiaceae > NIC37A-2. The sequence continues at coordinate 2,789 of CAYWLO010000059.1, forward strand.
GAGTCGCTCGACCGTAATTGTCACCGTGCAACTCTCACCCTTGTCCAGGTTTTGCACTTCGATAAGATTTGCCGGCAAATTGATGCCCCCATTGTCATCTAGCTCTCCGCTTTCGCCTTTGACACAATTACCTTCTAACTCCCAGGTAACTTTTCCGTCGGTTTCGTTGTCCCACGAAAGACCGATATCTGTACCGCGAATCACCTCGTCGCCATCATTGAGGTTATCAAGTGTGAGGGCAAATGGTTCAGGAAGAGTCACATTGGAATCGGGAGCTGGAGTATCTATCTCTCCACGCTCGTAGCTGATATTAAAGACAGTACCGCCCGCTTCTGTCTTGTGAGTTGCTTCATAGCGATGACGATCGCCAGTTGAGCGCCTGAGCATTTTTTGAGGACTAGAATCATCCGCCGAGGTGACTAACTTGTCTTCACCTGTAAGCTGAACGTAGGTGCCCGTTTTTCCACCCACACGGAGTTCCGCACGAGTTAAGGTTGTGCCATCACCAATAGCTATTGCCTGAAAATTTGCGTACATGCCATCTGTACGTACTGCTTCAGAGTTGACATCTTCGGCGCAACCCGAAAGCGCACCTAGGGCGACAAGGAGAGAGATGGGCTGGAGGTATTTTGAATGAATCATCGACTTGTATCTCTTCAAAAGGGAGGGAGTGGCTGGGACGACCAGATTTTCTCGCGCTGGACCTTCGCTAGCGTTAGTTGATACGACTGAGGCTCTTAGATCTACCCATTGAAACAACGAAATTTGGACTTTTATAAGAGAATGGGGGTAATCGAGTCAATTCGCTTGTTTCAATCAGAGGGGTTCATCGGTCTATGTTTGATTGGTTCCTCAAGCATTGAGCTCCTTGGAGGAGAAGCCTTATGATGGAAATATGGCTCGTTTTAGAAATAATTTACCCATGTACAGCTCATGAAATGCGTCTCACTTTTCAAAAAATTCGGTAATTCGCCCTCTCAGTTGCTGAGCTGTCTCTTTTTGCTCAGTTCCTGCTCGGCCTCGGGTCCGATTGCCCCCAGTTTGGCCGTTGTGTCCCCCGAGAGCCCTTCAATAGAAGAGAGAGGGCCCCATTCCGCCCAGGTGGTGCAAGCCGCCTCCAGTGCCCAGGGCACAACGCATACTCCCCCAAGCGCGGGCTCTCTCACCGTGGGGCCCCAGAGCGAAGCCGAAAGCTCTTTGAAGGCACCTGCTTTTGCTCCTGCCGATCCTGGGCCGATGTATGAGCGCTCGGCAGCAAAAGGAGATGGCCAATGGAGAGCCTTTTTTGATTCTTTGAACGAAAAGGAGTTGAAGGCTCGCTCCCATCAAAAAGTATCGCCGCAATTTGCGCGTCATGATGTTCAACGCATGGTGTTGCATCCTCATCAGGCGAGTCGATTCCAAAGCCTTACCCTTGCTGCTTTCGATCTACATTCCTTGGAAGTGCACCATGTGCCGGGTCTGCAAGACGTGAAGGACATGAATTTTCCGCAACTTGAAGAGCGTGCCGGGCTCATTCCTCTAGCAGGTCAAAGCGCCCTCTTGGCAGTTTTTAACGGAGGATTTCAGCCGCGACACGGCCGTTGGGGAATGTTGAGCCTAGGGAAAGAGATTGTACCTCCTCGCCGTGATGCATGCACGGTGGCTATCATGAAAGACGGGAGCTTGCGCATTGCACCCTGGACCGAATTGGAGAAAGAGCGGGAGAATATTGTAGCCTTTCGTCAGACGCCTCCCTGTTTGGTGAGCGCCGGGAAAATCCATGAGCGCCTACGCAAGGGTGACCACAAAAGTTGGGCCGGGCAAAACGAAAAAAGAAAAACCCGACGCCGTTCAGCTCTAGCTTTGAGCGCCAATGGCAAGACCCTGATCTACGCCTTGGGTACAGAAACAGAGCCAGAAGTGATGGCCGCAGGTCTTGTACATGCGGGGGCTTACTCCGCGGCTCAGCTTGATATCAATTGGAATTGGACCCGTCTTTTCCTCTACGACGGACAAAATACCACAGAAAAATACGTTGGCTCCCTCGTTCCTTTGATGGCGAAAGATCGCGGAGAATATTTGGAGCGCCCCGCGAAACGTGGTTTTTTCTACCTAACCCAAAGGAAAGCAATGGATTGAAGTGGGGGAGTTCCCTAAAATTGGGGAGGCTGGTAGCCTGGCAGAATGCTGACCTTTAGTGCCGATGGACCTACCGCAGAGAAACAGATGCGTGCAGTCATCTTCTACATGACGACTTTTGGCTATATTGACGGAGACTTTGACGAGTCCGAAAGAAAGTTTGTCAGAGAATACATCCTCAAGCTGGTTGAGCATCGGGTAGAAAGCGCCGCAATTGAAGAGGTTGCCCTGCGCACTGAATTGACTCAAAAATTCGCCACTCACTTTCTTGAGGTTTTCGAATCAATCGATCTCCAAGTGAGAGATCTCTTTACTGAGGCGGTTGCAGAAGGAGAAGAGCAGGACACATTTGTTCACGCAAAATTGAAATTGCGTTGCTTTGAGATCTTTCAGAGTTTTGACGACGACAACCGCGACGCTCTTTTGGATACGGTGGACGAACTCATCAATGCCGACGGTCATGTTCATCCAGCTGAGGCTAAATTTCGTGGAGAACTCGCAGATCTCCTCAATCAAGATCTTGGCATTGAACTTCTTGATGACGAAGGGGAGCATTCTGTTGATGTGGCGGCCCCCTCTCAGTTGCAGACTCATCCAGAGGACAATCCGTTTTTTGCTCAATTTGAGAAACACTATTCTAGTGATCCGGCGGCATTGCAGACCCAAGTTGAGAGTGATCGTCAACTGATGGATAGGGTCATGGCTATTTGGGAGCAGCAGCGAGTCTTGGGGCGAGGTAAGCTAAAGAATAAGCAAAAAGTCTCCGAATTTACCCCAGGTTCGGACTTCTTGGACGGTCATACTTATCTAATGACACCTGAGGATGAGAAGGAGTACGAACTCATCGTTGTTGGTGACTTGCACGGTTGCTACAGCTGTCTAAAAGCAGTCCTGACTCAGACCGATTTTTTTGCGAAAGTAGCGGCTTATGAGCGCAACCCCGAATCGGTAGTTTGTCCTAAGTTAGTTCTTTTGGGAGACTATATTGATAGAGGAATGTTTAGCTACCAGGGGGTTCTTCGTTCGGTGCTTCAATTGTTTGCAAAAGCCCCCGATCATGTGGTGATGCTTCGAGGAAACCACGAGTATTATATCGAGCACGAGGGCAAAGTTTACGGAGCCGTTCGTCCGTCTGAAGCCATGGACACTCTCAAACCCCATTTCTCGGAAGAAGTGTTTTCTCATTACGTGAGATTATTTGAGGCTATGCCCAACACGTTTCTTTTTGAGAAGTTTCTCTTTGTTCACGGAGGCATCCCACGAGACGCGACCATTAAATCGCAGTATGAGGACCTCTCAAGTCTCAACGCTTGGGATATTCGCTTTCAGATGATGTGGAGCGACCCGAGTAGCGCGGACGTGATTCCTGCTTCTCTACAGGAGCAATCAGCCCGATTTCCGTTTGGAAAATTGCAGTGTCAGTCTTTTTTGCAGCGTATAGGCTGCCATACGATGTTTCGTGGACATGAGAAGGTGGAAGAGGGCTTTAGGCAGACTTATAGCGAAGAGGCCGTTTCACTCTTTACTGTGTTTTCTTCGGGCGGGGTCGACAACAACGACTTGCCACCAGATAGCAGTTACCGTTCAGTGACACCCATGGCCGTGACGCTTTATTTCAAGAATGGACGAAGTGAAGTCAAACCATTTGAGATAGACTATCGAAGCTTTAACTCGCCGAGCCGCAACGCATTTTATCAGAGCAGTCCTGTTTTATAGAAGCAGGTGCTCTCCCTGGTGCACCGGGTTTTTCTCCCTGGTGCACCAGGGAGAGTGTTCGGGAATTTAGCTGCTTTTAATCAAAAATGATGTTGGCACGTCTTTCGCAACATCTCCTCTGACAGCCACATTGGTTAGTCAGATAATAGGAGAAGTTAAGATGGATCAGTCAAAAGTTAAGTTCATTTACGTTATCACCGGCAAAAATGATCGAAAGTATTGGACCAAGGTGGGGGTGGCTTTTGTCAATCGCGATGGTTCGCTCAACTGTAAACTGGACTCTCTGCCAGTGGGAGGTGAGTTGCATATTCGTGATTATGTCCCGCGGGAACGAGAGGAAAGAGCACCCATGGACGTGGTCGATGGACCTCATGCTCTTGTGAGTTAAGTAAAATCTCATGAGAAACTTGATGGGAGGCGACCTTCAGGAGTCGCAGGAAACACAGACCGAAAAAGGCGCTAGTCCTGAGTCGCTTGATACGACGGCCGCGAGCCTATCAAGCACAGAAAAAACCAAAGGGGCTCCGCGCAAGCGGGGCCCTCGTGGCCCTTTTACGGTGATTCGACGCATCTTTGGTCGCCCCTCTGTCACAGTTTGGGCGCCGGTTGTGACGAAAGTGGCTGGTATTGCGGCTGTCTTAGCTGGGGTAACATTCTTAGGAAAATACGCAGAGACAGCGGAGAGTTTCGGTCTCAAAATTGAGACAGTCGCTCAGCCTCAGTCTGCAAAAGTTGCCCCGGTCAAGAAAGAAGGAAGGTCATCGGCGGCTGTGGCAGGGCACAAGGCTACCGATACTTTGCTCGCTACAAAAAAATCTTCAGCGCAAGCTGGCAGGCCGGTGCCATGCGGTCACGAGAAAAAAAAGCAGCCCTCCGGGGTGCTCCCTGATGGGCGAGTCGTCTTGAACGAAGCCAATGCGAACGAGATGACCCGCTTACCTGCAGTTGGTCCAGCGCGGGGCGAAGCCATTGTAAAACTTCGCGAACGCTTGGGTAGATTTAGAAAGCTAAGCGATCTTCTGCGAGTGCGCGGTATTGGCTGGAAGACCCTAAAAAAGATGAGAGAAAAGGTGATTCTTGATCGGCCGTCGGAGAAGGAGACTGAGAAAAGTAAACAGTCAAAACCAGAAAAAATAGCATTGAAGTGAGAGGCCGGAGACCCCCCTAGATTTGCGCGATTTGGTCTTCACTAGATCTGCAGAAAAAGGGGGGTAGGCTTTGCCTATGCCCTCCGCCCAATCTCGCTTCAATCGTCGATTGCTTTTGGCAGGGTCCGGTGCCGCGGGGCTTGTTCAGTTGATGAAACCCGTCGCTCTCGCTCAAGGCCAAGAGGAGCTGAGGACAGAGATGGACCGATGGATAGCGCATCCTCCTGAGAGCTATCTCCCCATGAGGGCTCCAGGCTTGGTGGCCAAGGCCACAGCAAAAGGGGATTACGCCTCCTTCATGCAGCCCAATCAACTTTGGCCGCGAGCTGCGATAGCTCGACTTCTAGTTGAACGCGCCCTGATGGACCTAACGGGAGCTGCAAATATTACGGCGGCCATGGCGCGTTTCATTCATCCTCAGGACGTAGTTGCTATTAAGGTGAATGGTATCGCAGGCCAGGTGGGGCATACCGTCGCCGTCAATTTCGAGACGATTGTTCCCGTGGTCGAGGCTGTGATTGCCCTAGGAGTACCCCCTCATCGGATTACAGTTTACGAGCAATATCCCACCTATTTAATGGGATCGCGCGTCAATGTGCGTCAATGGCAATTACCGTCAGGAGTGGTAACCGGAACTCACAACAATCGAGATCACGTCATGCCTCGAATTAGAATTTTTGAGCAGGTAAGGACACGCTATTGCCGGTTCTTTACAGATGCAACTGCCGTTATCGATATGACAATGATGAAAGATCATTCTATTTGCGGCTTCACCGGAGCGATGAAGAACATCACACACGGAAATATCGACAATCCGCAGGACCATCACGGGCATCAGGCAAGTCCACAAATTGCCCTTCTTTACAATCACGCAATTGTGCAAAGCCGTGTTCGTCTTCATATCACCGATGCTTTTAAGATTATTTACGATAAGGGCCCTCTCGATAAAGATCCGGCAATGCGCGTGCCTCACGGTTCTATCTACGCTTCAACCGACGCCCTGGCCCTCGACACTGTAGGAGCGCGCGTCATTGACGAGGCACGCAAAGAAAGAGGCGGAATGACACTCAAGGCAGCGGGAAGGGAGCCGCGCTATTTAATGCGAGCTGCTGAACTGGGAGTGGGAGTGCACGATTGGAACGATATTCGCCTGCGCTCTGTTGTGATTTGAACAAGCGGTCGTGACGTTTTAGAGCGCTCGTTGCCCTGCTTTTTCCTAGGGCGCCGAGAATAGGGCGAGGAAAACCTGCCCGGAGACTTTGGCGCGTCTCATTGCCTTGCACCTAGATTGACGACCCAAGAACGCCTGCCAAAAGAGCAAAACCATAAAATACTGCACTGAGCACCCAAATGCCGGGCAGGGTACGTATGTGAAAGTTCAGTCCCCAAATAGGGGCAAAAATTGGCAAAATAAAGGCCACAAGCCCTCTCAATAGGGCCTTTTGCGCAATACGGACGCAGAGGAGAACATGGCTTGTAAACCATGTAGCGAAAAACAGTAAAATCGTCCCATAGATGAACAGATCCATCGTGGCCCTAGCATACATAACCCGAGACGTTCTGCGCGCTTATTTGGGGTTTTTCCCAGGTGTCGGGGATTCGCTGGGCGGGAATCATGCTAACGTCGCCTCACCTGTGCGATCTTCATTTCTAATACCTTTGGCGGCGGCTCTGGGCCTGGCGATATCTCTTCCTACTCTCGTGCATACGGCTCAGGCCGATGGGCGAGCCACTCGAGCAGATATCTTACCTGTTGACCAAATAAAAAAGGGCATGAAAGGCTACGGCCTGACGGTTTTTGAGGGAGAAAAACCTGAGCGTTTTGACGTAGAGGTGATTGATGTCCTTCATAACTTCAAGCCCCGACAGGAGATGATTCTCATCAAGACAGATCACCCGCGTCTGGACGTCACAAAGATAGTGGGAGGCATGAGCGGAAGCCCCATTTACCTTCAGGGTAAGATGATAGGTGCCTACGCCTATGGTTGGACCTTTGGAGTGGAGGCAGTAGCTGGAGTGACGCCTATTCGTTCAATGTTAGATGACTTGGAACGACCCCTACCAAAACTATTGCATGGCTATCCGTTGAGTGTGGTCGGCGGAGGGCATCTGAAGACCGCTCAAGGAGCGGGACGTTCTGCAGGACGCTACGCGGGAAATCTTTCTGATTATTCTCTTGAGAGCCATGCTTCGCAGTTGGCAGCCCTTTCTCCAACAATTCGTTCCTCGGCCCTTGAGGGCGTCTCTGGTATGCCACGTCTGACGCCCGTGATGACGCCCCTACTTTTGGGGGGCATGACTGACGAGGCATTGCGTACGGCAGAGAAATACTTGTCCCCCCTTGGTCTTATGCCTTTGCAAGCTGGCGGAACGGGAAGTAAAAAAGCGACCCCTTCTCGAAAGCGCGCAAGTCCACCCCCTCACTACGTAGATGGCGGTGCATTAGGAGTGAGCTTGGTGAGCGGCGACATGAGTGCAATGGGCCTAGGTACCGTCACGCGGGTCGAGGGAAATCATCTCGTCGCCTTTGGTCATCCCATGATGAACGTCGGGGTGACCTCTTTGCCCACTACTCGCGCCCGAGTCTTGTGGTTTATGGCAAGTCAAATGCGCTCCTTTAAAATGGGAGAGTCTATTGGGGGGCTTGGGGCACTCGTCAATGATCGACAATCTTCAATTGTCGCGGATGAAAATATCATAGCTCCGGTCATTGAGGTTGCTCTTGCCGTGCGTGGTGAGCCAGGTGCTCCTTTCGAAGACTGGAACTTTGAGGTTGCCCACGACCGCTTTCTATCTCCAGCTTTATTAGGCATGGCCCTGGGCAGCGGGTTGAGCACGACCGCGTCCGAGCGACGGGATGTTACTTGGTCCATGGAGACGGAACTGACATTTGATGGTTTTCCGTCTATTGTATTGGAAGACTTTGGTTCCTCTCCGGGGGGTACACCGCAAACACCTCATATCATGAGGTCTAACGCTTTGCGGGCTATCGGCCTGGTGTTGAACAACCCATGGCAATATGCCCGGCTAAAGAAAATTGACATGCAAGTCAAGTTGAGGTTCGCTCGCGAGGTGGCGCGTCTCACACGGGTCGATTTACTCACACCCGAGGTCGAGCCTGGCGAGACTGCTCGCATTCGACTGACTTTGGAGCCCTTTGAAGGCAAAGCAATCAGGCGGGTCGTCTCGGTCCGCGTTCCTAAGAAATTTGCAGGACAATCCCTCACCATCACTTTGCGTCCAGGGTACGAAGTTGAGCATCATCGTGCGGCCCCCAATAGCCTAGAGCAGCTAATCTCTAACTTAGAGGCGGGAACGCGCCTGCCGCGCAGCTTGGTTCTTTCATATAAGACGGGGCAAGGGGGCGCAGCCTACAATGGTCAAGTTGCCGAGAATCTCCCTCCGGGAGTTTTGGACATGCTTTCAAGTAAAAACTCGACGAGTTCGCCTCAACAATTCCAATCGGAAACCCATCAGGTCGTTCCTTTACCAATCTTTATGGTTGGCTCTCAAACTGTTTCTGTGGCTGTACGCCCTGGTCGTCACTAAGTTCTCATCTTTGTTATTTCGTTTCATGGCACATCATCAAACACCCCCTCGCTTTCGTCGATTTTCACGCTTTGCCCAGCTCGCCCTAGTGGCAGCGCTCAGTCTGGGGGCGTCTCAGGCATCTGCAGTCGGCACTCGTCATTTTGTAATCGAGTCAGGTGCTGACTTTAGAAAAGGTGAATTGGAGGGCGTAGCTGTAGATTCGAAAGGATTCCTACGTCCGGGCTGGGACCTGGGAAATATTGCCGTGCCTGGCGCTCAAAATGTTTGGGCGGCAATGGAAGACAAAGGAAGCCTTTACCTGGCTACAGGAAACGAAGGTAAGTTGATTGTTATTCGGGACGGAAAGGTCTCCGAACTCGCCTCGGTGAAGGCATTGGCCCTTACTTCTATCGTGCAGGCATTTGGCCGTGTTCTGGTGGGCACGATGCCTGGCGGTAAAATTTACGAGCTCAAGGGAGATAAACTGGAGCTATTCACCGAATTGAAGGAGGGGGAGCATATTTGGGATATGTCATTCGATAAAGATTCGAAGGCATTGTATGTAGTGACGGGGCCTCAAGGGAAATTGTATCGGGTCACTGCGGACGGAACTGCTCAAGTATATTTCGATGCTCCAGAAGACCATCTTGTGAGCGTGGTGGCGCGTCAAGGAAGAGTAATTGTCGGAAGCTCTGGAGATGCTCGCGTTTATGAGGTGAAGGCACCCGGGCGCGCGCAGGTGCTCTACGACTTCTCGTCGACAGAGGTGCGTGATCTCGCCCTGAGCAAGGCCGGCTCAATCTTCGTGATATCCAATGAACTCTCGGGCAATTCGCGTACTGACTCGCTGAGCGGAACGAAGCCCCGGGGGATGCAGAAAAAATCGGCCAATAAAGGAAAGGGTGCCCTGCATCGAATTCATCGAAATGGCCAGGTTGAAGAATTATTCACCGACTCCAAGGAGCAATTTGTGACCCTGGAACTTGATAGTAAGGGGCGTCCTATAGTGGGCACGGGCTACCAGGGACGAGTGATCCGCGTGGAACTCAATCATCATCATTCCGTGCTGGCCGATGTCGAAGGAAGACAGGTACGGGGGGTTGTGCTCCCAGGAAAAGACGGTTGGGTGGTCGCGAGTGATCCGGTTGTGGCACATCGGATTGAGAGCGAAGGCGGCAAAGATTCCCTTTGGACAAGTAAAGTACTCGACGCGGGTATTCGTGCTCGATTTGGTCGATTGTCCTGGGACGCAGTGGGTAGAGTCGAATTTTCTACCCGGAGCGGTAATTCAGAAAAGCCCGACGAAACCTGGGAAGATTGGAGTACGCCGATGGACTCTTTTGGAAAAGTTCAGTCCCAGGCTGGTCGCTACCTGCAAGTACGCGCTCGCCTAGTTGACGGCACGAGATCTAGGGTTCGGCGCATTGATGTGCCATTCGTTACAGACAATTTGCGCCCCGTGATCACCAAGATCAAAGTAAAGTCTAAGATACGAACCAAAGACTCCCATGGAGTGCAGGAATCAGGGGGCCCCATTGAGAAGAAGCCTTCCAGCGTGATCAAGTTGAGTTGGGAGGTGGACAATCCAGACGAAGACACACTTCGCTATCGGGTACAATATCGCCTGACCTCAGGAAAGAAGTGGCTCAATGCCCTCGATCCGCGTGAGGTACTGACGGAGGATTCCTGGAAGTGGAACACAGAAGACTTGCCCGAGGGGCGTTACCGCGTACGCATCATTGCCAGCGATGAACTCTCCAATCCCCCCCGACGCGCTAAGAAGAATCGTATGGTGAGCGAAGTCCTACTGGTCGACAACACTGCTCCAAAAATATCTAAGTTGCGTGTTCAAGGCTCAACAATTGTGGGAACGGCTATCGATGGCGTTGGGCCATTGGCACGCTTTGAGATGCGTGCGCCGGGCCAGGCTCATTGGACTCCATTTGAGCCTCGAGACGGAATCTTCGACCAGGCCCGCGAAAGTTTTTCCGTGGACTCTAGCTCTCTCAATCTGAGCGCTGCAGGTTTGGTCACCGTTCGAATCTTTGATTCAGCGGGTAATTCTGCGGTGCAACATATTCGAGTACCTGGCGCGAGTCCGGTAAAGAACTAGCGCTTCGGTATTCACTCTCGAATTGGTAGTCTAATCGATTTCCTCCCGAATTTGAGTCGATTGGCTCATCGGACAGGTACATGTTCGAGTGCCCCTTTCGCTAGGCGATAAAAGGGGGCCTCTTCATTTTATCGCGCGATCGTGCTCGTACCCCATTTTTGTACTCGGTTGAGAATGAGGTACGCGGTGTTCGATGACTTAGGGGGTAACGCTTCCAGAAATTTCTGCGGATTCGGTAGAGTCGGCACTGAGAGTGATGTTTTGGGTTTCTCCTGCGAAGCTCTCGTCCGCCGTGGAGACTCTCCACTCTCCAGCGGGTACATTCTCAAGACTATAGGTACCATCGAGCCCGCTCTGAACATCGGGAACAAGGCCACGAATCAATCCTTCATTCAGAGTGATTGTAACCCCTTGCACAGGCGCGCCTGAGGCGTCCCGGACCGTACCAGTAATAGTTCCTGCGCCTGGATCGGCACCGACCAAGAAAAGCATGCGACCCACAGCTAGTGTGGGGTAGCCAAATTGATCAATGCTCACCGCGTGAATCATATGAGCACCAGGGCTCAGACCAACAATCGACGTGACGCCGCCGCGACTCGTGGGAGTGATCACTACCGCCGGCACTCTTGAGCTATTCGCTTCTAGAGGAGTGCTGATGGCGCTATCGGAAATTGTGTAACGGTACTCCGCGATGTGGCCTATCGGTCCACTGCTGAGAGGGTTGCGTAAATCGAATGTAGCGGACGTAGAGTCAGTCCAGGAACTTCCACTATGAGTGCTTGATGTGACGACTGGCGCCCTGTGGTTCAATACCACTCCATAGGTTGCATGGGGCGCTTGAACTTCGCCCCCTTCGGCAATCGCCACCACATTGACGTACACCATGGAGCTTCCTTGGGATAAGTCGGCTACGGAGAGCAGTGAAGAAGAGGGAAGCGTTACGAAATTGTCCGTAAGACTCAAGGCCGTAGCACCTAGGGGCAGGGTCTCAGGAGCATCGACACCCTCAATCAAATAGGAACTCGCGCCGGCGGCTTGATTCCAATGAAATCGGTAGGAGTCGGCACCATCATTGTAATAGGAAAAGATGTCATCACTGGGGTGACTGGGTGACTGCAGATCCCAAATGGGTCGCACATCCCCGCTGTATTCTTTCAAGAGGCCCCCTTCTCCCGACCTACCATTAGTGCCGCGAGCTGTACCACCGCGACCTCCGCTCTTTTCGATTGTGCTCCCGATCTTAACAATGAGAGGCGACCAAAGCAGTATGCTGCCCCCGGCGCCCCCGCCCCCGCCCCCGGCGCTACACCGAGTGTTAAAAGGGCTCTTTCCATCGCCGCCATTGACGCGCAGCACTCCCTTTACATCAATGCTCGACGTGCCAATTAAGCGCAACACGCCTCCACCCAGGCCAGGCGAACCCCCGCCGCAGGTTGTCACACCTCCAGAAAAGAAGCTGCCGCGGCAGCCGGCGCCGCCTTTTTCAGCCACAGTATTGCTGCTGCGATGGTGGGGAGCCACTTTGCCACCCGCTGAATCGGTCGCGTAGCCTCGAGAATCTTTACAATAGTCCCAATTTCTTCCTCCTCTGGGCGTGACGTTGATGATTGCCCCTGGTTCAATGACGATATTGTCGGCAATGATGGTGAGTGCGCCCCCGGGTACAGTGACCGTGACGCCTGCTTGAATTGTGAGCGTTCCCTGAACAATGAGCGTATCGTCCAATTCTATATCGCTTCGTATTGTTAGGTCGTTGTATTCGCATACTCCGTAGCGTCCGTTGCATTCCACGCCGCACTCTTTTACTGGTCCCCAAACCCAAGATCCCTCTATTTTTGTGCAAGCTTGAGAACTTGTCCCCCGGCAGCGGGACTGGCTTTTTGCACAAACTTCGTCGCAGAGACCATCGATGCAAGTTCCGTTGCACTTCATCGCCAATGTTTGAAAATTTCCGTCTACTTCGCAGACTTCGACGCGATCGCTCTCGCAGGTTGCCTTGTTGGGTAAACATCCCCCTCGGCAGGCTCCGCCTTCACAGCCTGTCTCGCAATTTGTCTCAGACGTTTGATAGGTGCAAATGCCTTCTGCACAATCACCTTCGCCTTGATAAGTTGTCAGGGTAAAGTCGCCCGAGCAGATTGCCGTTGGAGGAGCATCGCACACTACACTATCGCATGCATCCGTTCCGCCTCCGGTGCCTCCGCCCCCTGTAGCCGCATCGCCGCCTAGGCCGCTCAGGGCTCCGGTGCCGTTCATGTCACGCGCGCCACCGGTGCCGCCGCTCCCAGGGGAATTTTCACCAGAGGCACCACCTGTACCTCGAGTAGAATCGACGGAGTTGTCGGTCGAGCCACCTGAGCCCGCGTCAGGCTCTTCCGAACCATCGACGTTTCTATTTACAGAGTCGCTCTCTGGAGAACCCCCGCATCCAAGAAGAGTGAACACCGCTAAACTGGTAAAACTAAATTTCGAAGTCATTGTAGGCACCTTTACGATTGCCTACTCTAATTGAAATTGAAGCGAATAAGTATGCCTTCGATGTATTCATTCTCTCCAATGAGAGACTCGGCAGCTGACGACTGTTAGGCTCTCAGGAAGGCAGAGCGCATCAATTGACTCCAGTCGAGGAACCTACATCGGCTCCAACTTTGTATGTCTTTTACCGGTCTATTCAGGCCGGACCCAAAGAGTTGATCTCATGACGGACACTTTTCGATATGGCGTCCTCGTCTAGAGAGGCTAGAGTAGCGTATATTGGCTTATATTTCTCCTCATTGGCTCGCCCCACTTCGAAAGGGGGGCACCCGCGGGCGTCTCTCTGTTCTCTTAGCAGGGTTAGTTCTTGTACCTTTGGTGCGTTGCTCAGTGATGGATGGGGCCGATATCGTAGCTGGGCAGAAAAAACCTGCGGGAGATGCGGACTCAATTCTGCGCCAATCGAGTGAACTAAATCTCGGAGCCGGACAAGACAGCGGCCCGGACGGCAAGAGCTCTCTCAATCCTCTCTGTGGTCAGGGGCGTTGCAATCCTGACGATGTCTGGGATTGCGCCGGAGGAGGCGGCGCTGGTGGTGGGACTTCTTGGGAGGTGGGCGGAGCGGCCGGTGGCGTTTCGTTTGATCCAGGCAATTTGGCCGATGGCAGTATATCTTGCCAGGTAGTCTCGAACCAACAATGCGCAGGCGCCCAGTGTGGCCCTCTTCGATCTTGCTTGCCGAGTGGTGTGAGCAATCATGGAGAACCTTGCGCTTTCAGTGGTGATTGCGCCGCTGGGTTAGCCTGTGTGGGCGAGGGCGACTCGGGAGTTTGTCGCTCTTATTGTTGCGAGGGAAGCGCTGCGTCTTGCAGCGAAGGAAGCTTTTGTGACGAGCGCCCCTTGCCTGAATCCCCTCAATATTATGTACCTGTATGCGTGCCAGTGGACGCCTGTCCCTTGTCGGAACCGTTTCCATGCGCTGAGGGCCAAGATTGCACGTGCCCCTCGGGAAGAAGCTGTACAATTGTGCGCCCGAACGGCGCCACGGGTTGCACAATTCCGGGCGCGGGACAATTGGGAGATGCGTGCACGGAGATTGACGCAGGCGAATGCGCTCATGGCTATGTATGTTCTCCCTCTGCGCGGGCTTGCAAAAAACTTTGCGCCCTTTCAGATGAAACGGACTGCCCCGAGGGACGCGCCTGTCAATCAGACTCTAAATTACCTTCTTCGATGGGTGTTTGTGTGGGCGGTGATGAAGCTCCCCTTGTTGCTAAGTGATGACCACGCAAGGCGCCTTGGGTGTGGCGCACATCTTCTAGAGCAATATTGATTTCGGCTCCCAACAAGATGGCTGAGCTCCAGAGCCAGAGCCAGAGCAAGAGAACTACAATGGCGGCAAGACCACCGTAAAAGAGTGCGTAGCGTGCTATATTGGTTGCATAGTAGCCCAGAGCTATCGACGCGCTTATTCCTAAAAGAGTGGCAATAAACGCCCCCGGCCAAACCTTGCGAGATCGCCCAGGGCGCGAGATAGAGTAGCGATATAAAAGAGCCAAAAACGCAGCAGCGATAGAAAATGTCACCATCAAGAGGGCTCCCCGCAAGAGAAGCGCCCCAAGAGTCGAATCTAAAATTTCGCTCAAAGATTGATACCAATTAAGGCTGCTAATAACCCCAAGGCCGCCCCCCAAACTCAATATCAGCATGCTGAAGGTCGCAAAGATCATACTTATCGCGCGTTTACTGAGCCATGAACGAGGCTGACAATCAAACGACTCTTCAAACACACCCATCATGGTATTGTAGGCAGAAGACACCAACCACAAGCCAGCCAGCGCCGCCAATGGTGCGAGGTGTGCCGCCGAAAATGCCTGAAATTGTTCCCCTATGAATCCGTGCAATTGCTCGGGGGTGAATTCGTTGAGAACCGCAATGCTTGAGGCGGGGGAGCTACTTGAGAAAACAAGCAATGAGGCTGCCCAGCCCCCGAGACCCAACATGGGCACGAAGGCTAAAAAGAAGTCAAAAGCCATGGCGTTTGCTGTGCGTACCGATTGATGACGAATCAATGCCGCTAGAAACCAGTAGAGACGAATTCGCCCAACCGATTGATTGAAGTACAGGGTGAGAAGTCCATTCCACTTCTCAGAAAAACCTCCAATATTTATCTCGATGGCTTCGCCGTGGGGCGGGCGTTTGCGTTGGAGTGCGCGAGGCGGATCAGTATTCAACATGCTATCGATGGAGAAGGCTCAATGTTTCAGGAGACAGAGAGAACATTTCTGTGGGGTTGGCCTTGCGGCTAGGTTCACTTAGATGAGGTGCTCTAAAAATCGCTCCGGGAGAGCGGGGCACGCGGTATTTTCGTCCTAGTCCTTAGATGTTTTAGAATTTTTCGCGATTTATCGACGAATTGTTCCATTCCCTCTGCCTCATTCGTACTACGTTTCGCCAAAATGTTGGAACTTCGTACAAGTACTTCTGAGCAATGGCTCGAAACCGTTCTCGGCAATTTCGATGATTTTCTGATCGATCACGCATCTTGCGAACGCAAAGCATCCGCTACGGGCATGTCTTTTGTGGTTCGCTATCCTGATCGCAAAGCAATGTTGGGGCCAATGATTGAGTTTGCCCGCGAGGAGTTGGAGCATTTTCATCGAGTCTATTTGCGTCTTGCAGAGCGTGGTCTGCGCCTAGGAGCAGACTACCGAGATGAATATGTTCATGCATTGATCAAGTGGGGCCGCCGCGGTGGCGCAGAGGGCTTGGTCGACTCCCTACTTATAGCAGGGGTGATTGAAGCCCGGGGGTGTGAGCGCCTCAAGTTGGTAGCCGATGCCTTGCCAGTTGAGGACCCTCTCAAAGAGATGTATTTAGACTTGGCGCGAGCGGAGTCACGTCATCATGGTTTCTTTTTTCGCTGGGCAAGGGAGTACGCCCCAGAGGACGCAGCGAGGGAACGCGCCGATGAATTACTCGACCTTGAAGCAAAGGTGGTCGCCACACTACCAATTCACTCAAAAGTTCATTGAGTTCGCGAGATGGCGTGAAAGTGAGCCCAGACCCAGTCGCTGAAAAATATCTACGTTCTTACGCCGAGGCGACCGGAGCCTGGGCTCACTATCTAGAAGATTGGGCGCCATTCACCAGCGCCGTAGTGGTTCCTGCCTATCGTGAGAAGGCGAACGTTATTCGTTCGTTGTTGAAAAAGGTAAAGTGCCAAGGACACGCACTTGTAATATTGGTTGTCAATCAGCCGGAGGGAGCAAGCCCGGAAGCGCACCAAATAAATCAAGAATTGATAAGGGCTCTTGCAGGTGAGCTCACATTCATTCGAAAGTTTGATGGAACCCATCTGTCTTTCTATCAGCGTGCCCACGAACAAGGCGGAAAGATTTCCCTTGCACTCATTGATGGGACATCGACCGCCTATTGCCTGCACAATCGAGACGGGGTGGGGCGCGCTAGAAAGATGGGGATGGACTTTGCCCTAGCGCTCTACGAGATGGGCCTGTTGACGGCTCGTTTTGTAGGAAGCAGCGACGCGGATGCCTTCTTGCCTGAGGAGTATTTTTCTACACTGACCAGGGCGGGGCAGGGTGATTTTTTTCAAAAAAATACTCTCAAAGAGCAGCGTACTTGTAGCGCTCTGTTATTTCCATACGAGCATATAGCTCATGAAGACAGAAGTCTTTTTGCAAGAATGCAGGAGGTAGAGGCTAGCTTTCGCTATTATGTATTGGGTCTAGCAAAAGCGAACTCTCCCTATGCGTTTCATTCTCTCGGAAGCGCCTTAGCTGTTTCTTTGCCCCACTACGCGCGGGTTCGTGGTTTTCCAAATCGTCAAGCCGGTGAGGACTTCTATGTGCTGGGTAAGTTGTGCAAATTGGCGCCCATGATTCGTTTAGTATCACCACGTGTTTCAATCGAAACCCGTCTTTCGGACAGGGTTCCGTTTGGAACAGGACCTAGCCTGCAGCGGGCTCAGGAGCTTGCTTCGACGTCCTCGTTTCTTGGGTACAATCCCCAAGCGTTTATGTACCTCGAGGCATTCCTCAAGGTCATGACTCAAGCGGCCGAAGGGGGCAGTTTGAACGAAGTTGTCTTGAACCAACTCCCCGCTTGGGCGCAACAATTGGGAGAGAAGATTTGGCTGAAGTTAGCACCACATCTGCAGAGCTGTCCGTCCTCGACCCATCGTAGGAGATGTTTTCACGACCAATTTGATGCTTTAGCCACCCTGCAATTTATTCACCTTGCTCACGAACGTGAACTCAACAAGGTGCCCCTTCGCGATGCTCTCATCGAGCTAGGTTGCATCTCCCCCGAGCAAAGTATTCAGTCGGGACTTGCAAGCCTGCGCGCCCAAGAGGAAGCCCTGCCCACCCTGGTTGGCCCGGCCTGAGCACGGCGATATCTCGGCAAGAGAGGCGGAGCAAATACGCACATTCTCTCACATTGGTCGCCCAGTTGAGAGCTGCCCTAGGGCCTTGATATTGAAAAGGTGCCGTTTTATGGCCCCGAAACACGCTCTCTTGTAAAAAAGCGGTACCACTGGTTGAGTAGCTAGCTATCCATTTTTCGCAGGAACCGATGTTAAAACAGGACTTTTACGGTCTTCCTAGATCTATCCAAGACAGATTTATCGAGTCATCTCAGGCCGCAGCCGCGCCTGCGCCCCTCGCAGCAGCACCTCATCCTCAGCGTCATTCGATGTTTTGGGGATTAGGCAGCCTCGTGTGCGGGCTAAGCTGGGCGGGTTTCACCTCGGTCGGCTTCGGTGATCTCGATTCTAACTTTGCCCTCGGTTCATTGGTTCATCGAGGCATTCATGTTCTCTTTGCTGGTGGGTCCTCCTTTTTTGCTCTCAAGGCCTACGCTCTATCATGGGCCGTGGGGCACGTTCCCTATGGCAGTGGGGACTACTTGTTTCCCGCTGGAGTGGTTTCGGCAAAGGGCGCGGAGCTTATATTTTTTGATGCGAAGAACTTAGATTCTATCGAGGCTCAGGGCGTCGTGCTTCGTTTAGTATTTCAAGGAGGAAAAGTATTTACCTTCTCTTGTCCTTCACCTGAAAACGCACAAAAGGTGGTTGTAGAATTCAAAAAAGGGAGAGACAAGTGGTCGGGTCTCTCCTCGAGTGATTCATTGGAGCGAGCTCGTCTCAATCCCCTGGTGGAAAGCGGAGTGCCCAACCCGTTGGCGCCGACACAGGCTCATCTTCGACCGCAATTTGTCGGTTCGGTCGCTTTTATCTCTCTCGTCTCGGTGTTGGGGCTTGCTTTAGGTTTAGGAGTGTCGACTTTACGTGATGTGATGAGTCGCAAAGCCCTCTATAAGGCCGCCATTAGCTCCAATACCGTTGAGTCTTACCGAGCATATCTTGAGCGCGGAGGTGAGAGGAACGAGGTGCAAAACCTATTATTACCTCGGGCCGAGTTGGACGAGGTCGTCAGGGTTGGCTCCGTCGAAGCTATCGAGTCGTTTCGCTCTAAGAATCCTCATTTGGAGATTGGCGGAGAAGTGCAGAATGCTCTTCGCACGGGTCTATTAGGAGAGTTAGAGAAAGCCAAAAAGGTCGGGACACTTACTGCTCTCAAGGAGCTGCCTCAACGCTTTAAAGCGCACGAACTCATTGCGGTAGAGCTAGCTACTGCACGCCAGGCTGTCTTCAAGAAAGCCCTTGAGAGCTTTCAGAAGGAGGCGTCCGAGACAAAAGGTCCAGAACTCCTAGCATTTATTCAACAACTGCTTACCTATGCTCAAGCTCACGGCCCAAAAGTTGAGCTGCGCATTGTGCACGAGTTCCCTCAAGATCCGCGGAGACTTGATAAGATTGTGAGTAAATCGCGAAAGTACTATATGGGGCGCAAAAGCTTGCCCACTCAGTATTTTTTGGGAGAAAAATCTCGCAAGCGAGAAGAAGCCCTTTTAAAAAAGGTCCAAATTCGTCTTCAACGGGCATTTCCCAAGGATATCTTGGAGTTTGGGATAGGGGCTTTACCCGAGAAGGAAAACGCTGAGCCTTCTGTTTCAAAGCTACCCACTCTTACTCTTTACCATCGAGAAAAACTTTCAGGGGGGTTCGTGGGCGGAAAGCCCAAAGCAATGTATTTGGGGGCCGCAATTTTGATGAAAGGAAGTGCAGAAATTCCTGGCAAAGCGCCCTCCTCTTTCAAAGTAATTTGGAATGCGTGGCGAAGCCCCAACTTTTCAGTCCTTTCGGACTCAAAAAAGGATATGCCTGACGTCTACGAGGACATGATGGGCGGGGTATTTGACAAGTTTGGCACTATCTACTTGGAACATTGGTTTCAGAAACCATAAGTAAGTGCCTCAACCACGAACGTTAGGACTTGCCCGTCGTTGGGTGCTGCCGATGAGCCTCCTCACTGGTTTGGCACTGACTCTTTTTTGGGGGCTTTACGCTCTCGATTACTATTGGGTTGACAACATCGCTCCCCGCGCAGCCGGGGGAGGAGCACTCTCACGCTATTTGCGTTTTAGCCCTGGGGCAATTACTGATGCCATCAGTGCCCTTGCCGGTGTGGTAGCGGCCGTTCTAGGCATTGTGATTACGGTGGTGAGCATTGTTGTTCAGTTATCGGCCGCACGCTTCGCCGGTATCACACGTATGTTTTTGCGAGATCGCGTCAACGTAATAGTAATAGGCTATTATGTGGTTGTTTGCGTGTGTGGAGTTTGGCTGAGTGTCGCTTTGCAGGACGAGTATGTGCCTCGTACCGCCTTGATGGCCATGTTGCTCCTGACCACAGCTGCCGTAGTTCTTATGGTTCCGTACTTTGGCTATGTTTTTTGGTTTCTTGAGCCGGTAAATATTATTCGGCGTATCTCCAAACAGGCATCTACATTGGCTCTACTTGGCACCCAAGAGACAAGCCCCGAAGCAGCTAGTCTTGCTCAAGAGGGGACCTTAACCGCAATGGAGGAGCTAACGGATATCGCAAGTGCTTCCATTTCTGGAAAAGATAAAATCATAGCGAGCGGCGCTGTCGACGCTCTCAAGGACTTGGCGCTCAGCTATAGTTCGGCCAAGTCAGCTGCCAAAAAACACTGGTTTTCTGTTCACCCACTCATTCGTGTGAATCCAGACTTTGTAGCGATGGATCCGGAGTCCTTGCGAGATTTGGAAGAGAGGCGCACTTGGGTCGAGTGGAAGGTCATGCGACAATACTTCGGTATTTATAACGAAGCTTTGGGCACGATGCGCGATATTAATTACTTGATAGCCATTGATACGCGCTACTTGGGTGAGGCTGCTGCCCTGAATGGGGACCAAGAACTAGTTCGTTTGGTCTACCGCTACATGAACTCGTACCTGCGCGCGACCCTCAATTGTCGCGATGTGCGAACTGCCTACAATGTTCTCAATCAATATCGTCTTTTGGTCGAGGCGATGCTGGAGTCAGGTCAAGAAGAATCTGCCCTCGAGGGGGTGCGCCATATGATATATTATGGGCATGTAAGCTTCGATATGAAGCTTACCTTCGTCACCGAGACTGTGGCTTACGATGTATCTTCTATCGTGCAATCGGCTCACTCCCATGAGTTGTCGGTCGAGTCTGAGATGCTTGAGAGCTTTTTGGAGTTAGATAGACCCCTTCGAACTCAGAGTCAGGAGAGTGCTTTGGTGGGGGTGCGCAAAGCCCAAGTCAAGCTAGCCTCCTACTATCTGATGCGTGGACTTCCGGAGAGAGCTCGTCTAATTGCCGACGATATGTCTCACGAGCCAAAGTCTCGCTTAAAGAGCATCTATCATGCCCTCTCGGGGGTCACGACGAAGGACTTTTGGGAAATCATCGATCGAGGGAGGAACTTCGAGTACATGCCCGTTGAGCAGAGGAGTCACTTGCCTGAGTTTTTCGAGTGGCTTCAAGTGGACACCTCACCGGTGTCTCGGGCTGCTGGAAGTTGAGCCCCCTAGGGCACGCGAGCTATCTTGGAAGGGTGCGTTCTTTTTTCGGGGCGCACATCCTTGATTACCTCCAAAATATTTCGCGCAATTTCCTTCCCCATCGAGTCCAAAACTATCAAACGCACAACCCAGGGCCCCTCACCTTTCTCTGGGGGGAGTTCTGCAGAAAGCTCCCCATTTCCCCGCGTCCAGTCGACCGCCACTTCTTTCAAATTGACTTTTACGACGACTTTGTACTCGTCGATCCACGAAAGGGGTTCTCCATGACCATCCCACATGCGAACTCGCATTTGGATGGGGTCTTTAGGCCAGGTGCTTTTGCCCGGGCCTAAATCAAGGGTGGAGCGCAATACACGGGGAGCCAGTTGAAATACAGCGTATTTGCTAGGATCACCCGGATCACGAAATTCGACAGTAGTTGCTTTTCTCCCTGGTAAGCCAATGGACTCTGGCGCAGCGACAAACTCGGGAGATGTGCCATAGCGCATCACTAGACCTCGTTGTCCTAGTATACGAGCTCTCTCACCTGGTCCAAGGAAGATGATTCCATCCCGAACGAATTGACTACCGTTTTCCAGTCCTAGAACTTGCAGCGCAACGGGTTCGCTCGAGGCTCCGGCAATGCCAAATTGATCTAAGGCTCGTACAACTACCCAATAGGCTCCAGCTCGAGGAGTACGAATCATCAATTCCCGAGGGTTCTTAGCCTCAGCAGGATCTCCCACTTGCTTGCCCTCTGAGTTCAGCAGAATTGTACGGTAAGCACTGGCTCCAGGGACTTGAGATGCCTTGAGCCCTAGCTCTAAACCACCGCTCAACGAAACCCCTAGGCCCTGAGCGCTGACCTCTGGTGCCCCTAGGTGTCGCGTATCTTTGATAGCTCCCTTCTTGAGGTAAAAGGTACGCGAGTTGCCCTCTTTAAGAGTTTTGAAGCTGCCAGCTTTGCCCACCAGAGCATCGCCATGTAGGGCTGCAACAGTTACGATATCTTCCTGAGCGACTACCGCCATGCGGCCCCCGGTGGCGATTGCTTGCACCGGGCCCGACTGAATGAGAACCCCCCTTTGCTGTCGGCTCTTGAGGAAGACCGCGTCCGCTCGCCCCCCCGAAAGTGAGACTGTTTGCACAGGGATCAGCAAGCCCCGTCGTCCGATGGGAAGCTTTGAGGTGTGTTTCGCCCGGGCTTTGTCTTTGTCTACGTAAAGCACAATGTCGCGACGTAGTTCGCTCTCTGGGCCCACAAATCGGCCCGTGTCCTCGTCCAGGTCTGGCAGTGAGTTGACCATGACGAATTCTTCGCTTTGTTCAGAGCTCAGAAGGACTTGCGAAGAAGAGCTCGACGCTGACTCTCCTCTTGCTGGCGCCTGAGTTGCTCCGAAAGCGTCCGCCGCAAAAATACTCCAGGCTAAGCCCAACCAAACCGTCATCCTCATGCTGAGGATGAACGGCTCGAATGAGTCCCTCTCAAGTGGATTTTATCTGGCACGAAGTAGTCGCAGAACCTCCTGGGGTTCGTCCTCTTGAGAAAATCAACATTGTGGGCCGAAGTGTTTCGGACAGTGCGTCTCGGCCCTCAAGCGCTGACTGCCCTGTCAGGGGCAGGGGGGCAGTACCGTCGTATTGGAAATGGGGCGCCTTTCCGCCTCGGGTGCTGGTGCCAAATAGCTCTTGGTGTTTCTGCCATAGATGGCGTCGAGAATTTGATCTGCTAAGCCACCGTCCCCTTGACGAATGGCCGTTCTTAGACGACTTGCCCATGCACTTTGGGGTGACAGAGTGCTGAGAACTAAACGCGCCTGCCACATAGTCGCTCCCCCCGCCAAACCCTTCTGTTTTACGCCACTCAGTGGCTCTCCAATTGTACTCTCACTAAAATTATTGATTCTCTCATCCAACCCCTCATCGGTCTTCATATGAATTCTCTCCTCAAGGGGGCTACGGCCTCTAGCTCCCTGCGCTTTAGCGTCACGAGTGGGTCATTTGGGGAGGGTTATCGTCTGAGATTCCTTGCACGGCCTGGCATCGATCCGTAAGGTTCGTCGCCCATCCCCTTTCGGAGATATTAGATAAAAGTGCTTCGCGCGACCCCAGAATCACCCAGAATGTTCCAGAGCGATTTTCTGGATCTCTTCTCCCGAACCCATTGGATTGTGGTGCCCCTGATTTGGGTTCCCGTTTGCAGTCTTATGCTCCTTTACAGTGGGCTAAGAACAGAGGCGGGGTTTGTATTCACGATCCTTCTAGCTCTTGCCGGTTTTGTTACCTGGACTCTCGTGGAATATTGGCTCCATCGGACGTTTTTTCATTGGGAACCACCAGGAAAAATTGGCGAGCGTCTGCACTTTTTTGTGCATGGGGTGCACCATAAATGGCCCAAAGATAAGTATCGTTTGGTGATGCCACCAGCGGTGAGCATCGCGCTCTTCTTTATCTTTTTGGCGTTGTTCTATCCGCTCTTTGGTCGCGAATATGTATGGTCGTGGCACGCTGGCTTTGTGCTCGGGTACGTATTTTACGATGTTACGCACTACTACCTACATCACTACAATCCAAAATCTGCCTATGGTCTTCGTCTAAAGAAGAATCATATGCTGCATCACTTTAAAAGCCCTGAGGCTCGGTATTGCGTGTCCAATCTTGTCTGGGACAAGGTATTTGGTACCGAAGGCGAGCGAAAGATCCGCTGATAATGTATCGCGGTTTGTAGAGCATTGACTCTTCCCTTGTCGCTGGGAAGGGGACAATATAGCCTCCAGAATCATGGCAGAAATTATCCTTCCAGCGGCAGATAGAGACGATGATGATGACATCGTGCTCGCTTTGGAAACCGCCAGAATTTCCATCGAGCGGCACGATCTTGAGGCTGCTATTAAATGGCTCGGGCGGGCGGCTTCTCAAGCTCGTGCGCAGGGGCGTCCCGAGCGTGCTGGCGTGTTTAGTAGGAACTCTGCAAAGATTAGCGGGGCGCTGAGCGCTGCCCAAGCTCTCAAGTCATCCCTACAAGATATAGAAGAGGATGACTACAGCGAGCTAACTATTGTCGAGACGGCCGAGCAAATTGCAGCCAAAAGTAAGCCAGTCCTCACCCCTCTTTTTTCGATGCCTGTACGGGTAGCCGTGGTGAAAAAAGAAAACGGTTCCTATGAAGCTCGCCCCCTCCTTCAGGGAGAGTTGCCACGAGACGACGAACAGGAGGCTTTTTTGAGCGAAAATTCTCCGAAACTTCAGTAGTGGCGCCCCAAAGGGCCATTTTGATGCTTCTAACGCTGATTCGGTTCAATGGAGACTGGATGAGTACCAAACGCCTTCAGAAAGTTCCTGGTTTTGTACCAAGGACACAAAAAGTAGTTCCGAGGGCAAATAAGGAGGCTATTGCGTGTTTCATCAGGTACCCACTTTAGGTGTGGGTCTGGCGTAACACGGCACGAATTTCCGGCACGAGGTACAAGAGCGTCTCTCAGTTTGAAGGAAATACTCGGCATTTTCGCCCACCTACAGATTGTAGAGGTGGTCCAAAATGCCGCACTAGCTTCAATTGTGC
>CAYWLO010000060.1:0-17342 GCA_964459035.1 uncultured Polyangiaceae bacterium
GCCCACCTACAGATTGTAGAGGTGGTCCAAAATGCCGCACTAGCTTCAATTGTGCCCACTTATCGGCGCTCTAGATGCCCTGCTGGTCGCGACAACCGGTAACCGGTCGCCGCTTCTAGATGTCCTGCTGGTCGCGACAACCGGTCACCGCTCTAGTACCTCGTGCCGAAAATTCATGCCGGGTTTGACCCGACCCAACTGAAGTGGGGGCCTGATGAAACCCGCAATAGCCTCCTTATTTCCCCTCGGAACTACTTTTTGTCTCATTGGTACCAAGCCCGCAACATTCTGAAGGTGTTTGGTTCTAGCGGCAAGGGGCGCCCGGTGACTGCGATCTGCTCCTGAATCACAAACGTGGCTATTGCTCACTATTGCCTACCATGATACACGTTGTAGGCGAGAAGTTCGATTATGCGGCGGGGGCTGGCATGAGGGGTTTCGTTATAGGTTTCTTCCAGGGAAAGGAACACTGTCATGCAAAGGGGTGGGTGTGTGCGAATTCATAGTCTGTTTGATGATTGGCGGCTTGCCATAGCTCAGTGGCTCAGTGGCAATGCTGATTGGGTCAGACGAGTGCAACAAGGGGTCCCATGAAATATCCCCCACTGGCGATGGGGCTCAGACTTTTGCGTGGCTCCATGTGAGAGGGCGACAAAGCCTCAAACTGGCGTTCGGGTCAGTCTCGTCCCAGAGCAAAAAAAAGCTTGAGGGCTTTTGAGTACATCAATTCAACTTTCGTAGAACTGCGGGCGTTGAGGTCGAGTCGAGCGGTAAATATTCGAGTTAGTCGAAGAAAAGGGAATGGGGAGAAATGATTCAAATAAGAATTACGTTAGCTGATGGCACCACTGAGGTGCGTGACCTAGACAATGGCCAATATACGATCGGGCGGGTGGCCGGTGATATCGTTGTGGGTGATCCTAAGGTTTCTGGGGTGCATGCCTTATTGGCGGTGGGTGATTGGGGGGTAAAATATGACGATCAAAATTCGAGCAACGGCAGTCTCAACCCTCAAGGGCAAGCCATTACTCAACCATGGAGCTTCGAACAAGGAGAAACCCTTCGTCTAGGGGGGGCCTCTCTGACATTGCTTCGTGGCGTGCCTCAGGCTGGGGGAACCCAAATGATGGAGCAGGTTGCAGTTCGTGAGGTGCTTTCCCCTCAAGAAGTCAACCCTCTAGCAGCCACAAACCTGGACTCGAGTTCGACGCCAGCTAATCCTTCAGGTGATTTGACGGAGCAAGGCCCGCCCCAGAGAAATGAGAATTCAGCCTCCTCCGTTCAAGAACTCAGCAACTCTCCCTTGAGTCATCCGGAGGCCAATGTGCGTCATAGTTATCCCCTGGCTATTCAAGACGCGAGCATCTCGACAGCTCTTGGTTTGGTGGTTAAAACGCTCCCATTTGCATTGGCTCGCCTCGGGGTGTTGGTGGCAATGACTGTAGCTGGAATTATTTGGTGGGCTATCACTTTGGGCGGGGCTGCTTTTTTGGCGGTGCGCACGAGTCCCATCATTGGCTATGCATGGATGGGGGCAAATATTGTTGGCATGGGCTTCGTCTGGCACACCATTGCTCGTTATTTTCTTTACCTGCTCAAGGCGGCACATATATCTGTCTTGACCGAGCTCATTACAACCGGAAGCATTGCTCACGGTAACGAGGGCATGTTTCAGTACGGAATACGTACCGTTAAGGCCCGATTTGGCGAAGTAAATGTGCTTTTTGCGATGGATTTACTGATAGAGGGAGTGGTCAAGGCGTTCAATCGCACTCTCAACTTCATAGCAGATCTCCTGCCTATACCGGGTCTCGACTCCCTCATGGGAATCGTCAATGCGGTGTTGAAGGCATCGACTACCTATATCGACGAAACTCTCTTTTCGTATAACTTAGCTCGCGGGGACGAAAACTCATTTCGTAGCGCAAAAGATGGACTGATCTACTACGCGCAAAACTCCAAGGAGGTTTTGAAGACAGGTATGTGGGCTGTCGTCGTTGATAAAGTGGTCACCACTTTCATTTGGCTGGTCATGCTTGCCCCCGCTTTTGCCCTTTCGGCAATTTTACCAGCTTCGGGTATGTGGGTGACAATTACAGCATTTGTATGCGCCATTGTTTTTGCCGGGGACGTTCGGGCCGCTTTTTTGAAGCCTCTACTTCTTACAATGGTGATGATTAAGTTTCACAACGAGGTGCAAGGGCAAGAGATCAACTTAGTCTGGGACGAACGATTGACCAACGCGTCTAGTAAGTTCAAAGAGCTAAAAGAACAGGCAGTAGATTGGGTGGCACCCACCAATTCTTCAGAAAAGCGAAAAAAGGCCGCGTAATTTGTATAATAGATGGAGTATTAAAATGAAAACTATCAATAAAATCACGTCTAATTATTCGCGTGTTTTACTGGGGCTGCTTATTTCCTCAACCTTGGGTGCTTGTAGCGAACTCGGCACCAGCGAAGGAACTGCAAAGGACTCTTCGGGACCGGGTTCGGGTATCTCCTACTCGTTCGATTCTTTGGATGTGAGTTCTTTGTCTGCTCAAAGCTCCAATTGGTGTGAGCTGCCAAGTTTCACACCTGGCTCGTTCGTTGACTTGGACAAAGACACCTTGGGGAAACTTTTGGGTGATTACGCTCTAAGTTGGATGACCCCTCTTCACGAAGGTATCGCGGCAGTGCATGAGCGCTCCCTATTCAACGCCTCCTTCGAGACCGTGTTTGGGGCGGTTCTTACAGACTGTAACCAGAATTCACCTGAAGACCTTGAGTTTGGGGAGGATGGTTTGCTCGATAGCGGTCCACGAGAAAGCACTCGCAATGATCTCATTGAACTCATTGCAGAGGGTACGGTGCTCTCAACAGGTAAGACACTACGCATTTCATTGAAGAGGACTTGTGATACCTGTGACGATCCTACAATTGACGGATCTTTTATTCTCAATGCTCAGGCAACCAGCGATGGCGTTCTCGTTTTGGGCATTGAGCTTCAGGAGGGAGAGCCCTGGACGAGAAAATTCTATCTCACACCAGACGCAATGGCCGTGCAATTTGACTTGGCACAATATTCTACGTGGCTGAAGGACTACAATGAGGACACGCGCTCAGGAACGACAATCACCCCAAACATATTGGGAACTGTGACAATGGTGGCACGTAAGGACGCGCAAGGAGGTATTTCGGGAACGATGGGGATCTTCGGGTTCAAAGTGGACACGCGCCCCTCCGATGCAGACAATATTCAAGTGGATGCTCAGGCTACCTGTATTGGAATGCATGTGGGCGCTGATTCCTCCCGTGGTGCAGCGCAGGCGGCAGCACATTTGGGGAATTTGACCATGACGGTACCCGGCTCTGTTTCTTGTGGTCTTGATGATTGTGATGAGGCTGAGATGAATGGAGACTGGGTTTACGCGTTGGGCGGTGTGTCTGCCACGGTAGAACAGCCCAATAATGCGAGCGATAAAGAGTTGAAGCTGCAGGTGCACGCCACCAGTTCTTCTAGGGCGAGCGTCAACGGAAAAGTCTTTGCCGAAGGAGGCTTGGGCGAGCGAGGAAAGGGCGGGAGCCTCTCTTTGGACGTCGACCTGCAACCTGCAGGACACCTTGTGACCTTTGACCCGCCCCTGAAATTGGGTGGAGCTCTTACCATTTCAAGCTTCTCGGAAAAGTATCAGCTCTCACTTCCCACCTGGCTCGAAGATGAGATATTTGACTTGACCTTTGGAGGGGCTCCTGCCGCAAGTGTTTTTGTACCCGCTCGCAAGATGTGCAACGATTTTTCGGTCAATCCGGATGGCATGGACCCGCCGATTTCAGAGCGTCGGGAGGTAACGATAATTAGTGGAGCATTAGACGCCACGGGCGGTTCGAAAGTTCGCCGGGCTAGCGCGGGCCAATGCGTTGGAGCGAGCCTAGAGGATGAGGCAAGTTACACCTCTGTCGCGGATTGGATTGATACCGGATTTGTCTGTGAATAATGGGGCAAGATAAAAGGAGAGTCGGGGAGAATTTCGTTCCTTTTTAGGTGAAAAAGTTCGCCAGCTACCCGTAACTCGATACATCCCGAGCCTATGGTGAGGTACTCACGGGCGCCAATCTGGTGAGGAGTTCTCACCAACGAGGTGCCAGGTGGAAGGATCCGCTCTTCGATGGCCACCCCAAAGGTCGTATGGGGAAGGAGTTGTTTGATAGTTACACCCCTTCTCGATTGATGAGGTAGCTCATCTTTTCGATAGATGAGCGTGTCTGGCGCTCTTGTCTTGAGCAGCTCTGTAAATTGCACGCCGAGGGCATTGCATACTTTGATGACCACACTCAAAGTAGGGTTTGCTGACCCTGATGCGAGTAAAGAAAGGGTCGGTTGGGGAATACCAGCGCGCTTTGCCAGGGCTGCTTGAGTGAGCCCCTGCCCTTCGCGGAGTGATCCTCCCTGGGATCTCCAAAGGAACTGCAACGCGAACTTGCAGGTGTCCCCCTGTGATTGGTCTTGCGTGGGGGGAAAATTCACTCGCAAAGTGTGAGGCGGGTTCAATTGAGTTCAAGCGCCGGAACGGGCACACACTCGATTGAATTTGGCAGTACAAAAAAGGAGCGAACGCTCAACGACGAGGCAGAATCTTCTTCTTCAATCTCTAGAAGAGATTGTCAAAGGCGGCATCGAATTCGTCGTCATCGTCTGCTTCACTGGAGGTCGGAACGCTTTCACCTAAGGCGCGCATGCGTGCGGCTACATCGCGGTAGTCGGCTTTCTTTTTGGCCACGGCACGTAGATAAGCGACGTACTCGCTTTGGTTTCCCTCGGCCTCGCAAATAAGAGCTAGATCGTACTCAATGCTGAGTTCCTGATCGACATTTTTTTCATCGGTGCCTAGGGCTTGCAAGAAAGCCTTCTTTGCGCCGGGGAGATCTTTCTGTTCGCGGCGAATTAGACCCACCATTGCGAAACACATGCATGCGCGAGAAGGATCGTTGCTAGCGAGTTCAAATTCGCTACAGGCGTCTTCACTGAGGCCCATTTCTTTGTAGGCCAAACCAAGATCGTAGTGAGTGGCCGCATCACTGTCGTTCACGACAGCTTTCACTCCCTCTTTGAATTTAGCGAACACTTGGTCCACGTCCAACTCTTGTTCCGGGGAGGTCATCTCGGGCGCTAAGGACGGTTCGTCCAGATCGTCGAGGGCGTCCAGGGAAGCTGCTATATCGAAGGAGTTGTCCTCAAGTAGGGAATCTGGTGCTTCTTCGTCCGAGTCGTCGACTTCGCCTTTGAGGAGTGCTTGCACCTCTGTCAGTTGCTCCGTGAGGAGAACATGATGAGGAGCGCTCTTGAGCATATCGAGAAGAATGGCCTCGGCGTCCGAGTAGAGCCCTTGAGCGGCAAAAAATTCGGCTTCTTCTAAAACCTCTTCGATGGCCTCGGGCGAGGGGCGTGCACCTATTGCTTTTGCGCTGGCTGACGCAACTGATGCCGGTGGCGCATCGAGAGCGTGCTCCGCAGGTTGGGCTGCAACGGGGTAGGGCGGGAGCGAAGGTTTTGCCGCAGGTGGCGAGAGGTGTTGCGCGCGCAAAGAGATAGGCGCTTCGTCGTCAAAGTCGCTCTCGTCAATATCCTGCAAGTGATCGAATTTTGGTAAACGCGGATCTTCAGGAATTTGGTTGAGCGCCTGAGAAGGATGCACGCTCTCAATATCATAAGCTGCTAGGTTGCCCTCGTCCGTTACAGAGGGCGGAGCGTCACGCAAAGCTGCGACGTGATCTAAAATATTGAGGGCATCGCCGTTGTCTGCTTCAAGCTCAAGAACCTCGCGCGCGAGGGGTTCGGCCTCGTTGGGGTTTTGGTTGTGAATATGAATCGTGGCGATATTCAAGGTTTCTTGAATTGCCGCTTCGCGTTCGTTTGCCTCGACTAAGATCTCGCGCAGCTTTTCGCGGATCACGATTGAATTCGGATCGAGGTCGAGAGCAAGATGCAGGGCCTCGACCGCTTTGTCGAGCAAACCCAGCGTACGAAATGACTCTGCGTCGGCGAGAGCCTTGTGATGAGGGTTGGAGGCGTGGAACTCTGATGAGGGTGCAGGCTCGCTGGCGCCCAAGGAAGTTGATGTAGAACTCTGTGAGAGGTCCAGGTCTTCCTCGAAGTCTGCGTCGAGGTCGAAGTCGTCCAAATCGGGTTGGCTACCACGAATACTTGGACTGGATATTTGGGGTTTTCGACTTGCCGGTAGCACACTCGCCATCTTGGCGCGCGGAGCTGGGAGAGATGAGGCGGGTACTTCTGCCTCTTCTTCGATGTATTCGATATCTTCTTCGACATCGATGTCCTCCGCGGGAAGCTCTGTGACTTCGAGGGCAGGGGCGTGACGAGAGAGCGCTTGGTAATTGGTGGACGTCGGCGGGGCGCTCAATGGCGGAGGCCCTGGACGTTTGGCCGGAGGTGGGCGCCGAGGAGGTGCTCCCGCAGAAGGTGCTTCTTTTCCAACGGAAGGGGCATCAGAGAGGGCTCCAGGCCCCTGAGAGTTGCGGGGTGGGCCGGCCTTTTCTAGTGCGATGAGTCCTTCGTGAGAAGGCGCGATCGCCTTGAGGTGGGCAATGATTTCCGCCCACAATTCGGGGCGATTTTGGTCCCGAGAGAGTCGGGCCATCTCCAAATGTACTTCAAGGGCTTTTTCACCTTGATTGATTGTATCAAAAGCCTGGGCCAGCAACGCGAGGGTATCGAGATCTTTGGGATTGGTTTGAAACGCAATTTGCAAGCGAGCCAATGCGAGCATGCCGCCTTGGGTATTGCCCTTTTGCAAATAAAGCTGTGCCGCTGCTCGGGCGTAGATGGGCTCTTGCTTGAAATGAAGAATCCTTTCTATCACCTTGAGAGCATCGTCGGGGCGTTTGAGACCCAGGAGCAATTCTGAAGCTGTCCAAAAAGACAGAATCGCTTCGTCCAATTGTTTAACCCGACAGCGTGCCTCAGCCAGACGCAAATGAGGCAAAGGATTTTTAGGATCGAGAGAAACCATTTTCTCGAAAACTTCGATGGCTTCTCGATCGCGGCCGCCCTTTTGGTACATCGTAGCCACTTCGTCGTAGGCGGCGAGGGCATCGGTGACGAGATTGAGCTCGGCGTAAATATCCGCCAAACGCGGAGTAATATGACTGTACCGCGCCGCAAGCTCGGGCGCGTGCTTACGAATCAACTCACGAATTTGTTTGATGACTGCAATGGCCTTGAGCTGAAACCCTTGAGTCGCATAGTGAGTGGCGACTTTATCGTAGGTTGCAATGGCCCCCGCGTAGTCCTGCT
Source organism: uncultured Polyangiaceae bacterium (assembly GCA_964459035.1). Lineage (GTDB taxonomy): Bacteria > Myxococcota_A > Polyangia > Polyangiales > Polyangiaceae > NIC37A-2. Next base: position 7,295 of record CAYWLO010000060.1, read on the forward strand.
GACGAGACTGAATGTCACCAATGCGTAGAAGTGTGCGCGCATCGTTTGGATCGTTTTGAACGATCTTTCGATATTCGACGATAGCTTTGTCGTACTTTTTCTTGTCGACTAGCTTGCCGGCGCTCAATAGGAGCTTTTCGCGATCTATGGCCACGTGGTTCGAAAATAATTGGGGTAGTACGGGAGAGTCGAGAATTCGAAGAGCATAGGTTAGAGATGACCCAGGAATCGGTCAACAATCGTAGTTGAAGTTATTTTTATGCTTTAAGTGTAAAATTCTACAGTGATACCTGGAAAAGTCCGAAGAAGAGCCACTTATCTATCCAGAAGCAGGAGCGAATACTCCTTTGAGTGCCCTGAAAGCATGTAGAACCTTGTCGGATATTTTTTAGTTTTTTCCACTATTTTGTTCTCAGCGCTCCCTTCTCTTTGAGTGAGACGTATCCCTTGCGATATGCTCGGCGTCAGCGCATCTTTCTCTAGGCATGAGTTTGGTCAACACTACCGCCTATCGCGCCCCCTTTGCAGCCGATCAGGCCCAGCCCGTCGATGAAGAAATTGCTCGCAAGCTCCTTGAAGTTGCGATGAGCAAGGGGGGAGACTACGCCGACCTCTTCTTTGAATACCGAGCAGGGGGAGGGCTTTCTTTCGAGGAGGGTATTACCCGAAGTGCTTCGCGAGGGGTAAGTATGGGATTGGGAGTGCGCGTTCAGAAGGGGGACGCTACAGGGTACGCTCATGTAGAGGACCTCACATTTGAGGCGATGGCGCGCGCGGCGCGAACAGCAGCACGCATCGCTTCGGGAGGTGGGAGCCCCACGGCCTATAAGATTCAGCCAATTATTCTTCCTCAGCGCTACGCTCTTCTTTCTCCCACCTTGAACGAATCCGGAAAGAAGAAGCGGGAACTATTAGAACGAGCTTCTCGTCATGCTCTTGCATATGATTCTCGAATTGAGAAAGCCTCCGCATCGTTTTCTGAGGAAGTGCGTGAAATATTAGTTGTGACGAGTGAAGGAAGATGGGCTCACGATATTCAGCCGATGATGCGTTTTGGTGTCAATGTGGTTGCTCAAGCCGGTGCAAAGCGTGAGTCGGGGCGTAGTGGTGGTGGCGGTCGAGTCAGCATGGGTTATTTCGATGAGAACTCGCCCGAGAAACATGCCGAAGTAGCGGCGAAACAAGCCCTAGTCCTCCTGGACGCACGCCCAGCTCCAGCTGGACAATTGGAGGTAGTTCTCGCCCCCGGTGACAGCGGCATTCTCCTGCACGAGGCCGTCGGGCATGGTTTGGAGGCAGACTTTAATCGCAAGCGCACCAGCAATTATACAGACCAAATTGGCAAAGAAGTCGCGTCTAGTATTTGCACGATTGTAGATGATCCGACAATTGTTGAAAGTCGTGGGGCCATCAACGTGGACGATGAAGGTATGGAGCCCGAGCGCCATACTTTGATTGAAAATGGCGTCTTACGGGCATACATGCAGGACAGAATGAGTAGTGGACATTTTGGAGTTCCAACGACCGGAAATGGTCGACGAGAAAGCTTTCAATGCGCCCCCATGCCGCGCATGACCAATACAATTCTTCTTGGCGGAGAGAGCTCTCCCGAAGAAATTGTCCGTAGCGTCAAAAATGGAATTTACGCAACAACCTTTGGTGGTGGTCAAGTGGACATCTCCAACGGCGATTTTGTATTCTCCCTCACGGAGAGCTACCTCATTGAGAATGGCAAGATCACGGCCCCCTTGAAGGGAGTCAATCTTATTGGAAACGGACCAGAAACTTTGCGCGAGGTTTCCATGCTGGGGGACGATGTGGCTCTCTCGGACGGAATTTGGACTTGTGGAAAAGATGGACAGAGTGTGCCTGTTGGGGTTGGCTGCCCCACCGTGAAGATCTCCAAAATTACTGTGGGTGGCACAGAAATTGGCTAATGAACCCGGAAAATCCAAGAGTTATGTTGCGGTAGTAGGGCATGGGCCTCTCTTAGACAGAGAAGAGGGGGCTGTGGCCACGTTGACCCAACTGGGGGCGAACGTACGATCGTTGGACCTTTGGGACGATCCTGTAAAGCTCATTTCCGAGGATGACGAAAAGTACGATGTAAAGCCTCGCGCCCTACTTTTTGAGGCTCTCGATCGTCCCGATTTGGCAGTGGCAGCTTTGCGAGCGGTTCGTAAAGAACCATTTTTTGACACCGTGGGCGCCATTATTTCTGTCACCGTTGGTCAGGTTGCTCGTATTGAGCCCTCAAGTGGTTTTGATGATTTTGTATTGCACCCCTACGTACCCGAAGAACTCTATGGGCGCATTCGTTCCCTTGAGTGGCGCCGCAGTGAGTTTGCCACCGAAGAACGCTACAAAGTGGGGTCTATTCTTGTTGATAGGGCTGGCCACGAGGTGAGCGTGGATGGGCGTCCTGTGGCTTTGACTGCAAAAGAGTTCGCGCTACTCGCATATATGTGTGAGCGGCGCGGCAAGGTGCTTTCCCGCGATCACTTGCTCTCGCGGGTTTGGAGTAATCGCTACGAGGGGGGCCCCCGAACCGTAGATATTCATGTAAGGCGCTTGCGAGCGAAGTTGGGGGATGCTTTGCCCCTAGAAACGCTCCGTGGCTCCGGGTACAAGCTGAGAGTTCCTGATGCAAACCAAGACGAAGACGAAGACGAAGAAGATTACATCTAAAAGAGCGCCAGCGAAAAATCTCCCTATCCGCAGAATAGTTCCTAACAAAGACCTTCCTATTCTCCCGGTGGTCGTTTCGATGGGATGCGCTGCGGGGGTCGGCCCGGAGATTGTGTTGGGGGCATCGCGTCTTCGGGGAATGCCTCCCCTTGTAATTGTGGGCGATTGGGGAGCATTGACGGCTGGAGCCCACTCCTTGGGGTGGCCCGCAACCCGATTGAGTGCCGTGCTCCCCTACGATCCTCTTGAGACCTTGACCCGTGGCCTGCGTTTTCAGGCTTCGGGAGGAGAACTCAACAAAAAGGACCGCAAGTGGGGAAAACCCACTCATCATACTGGTTTAGCTCAGCTTCAATACATAGAAGACGCCTATTGTCTCGCCAAGGAGCGTGGTTGGCCTCTTGTGACGGGGCCCGTGAGTAAGGAGGCCATTGCCAATTGTGGGGCTCGCCGCGCAAAGAAATTTCGTGGTCATACTGAATGGTTAGAAGAACTCGATTCTGCTCCTCATAGCGTGATGTGTTTTTCATCGAAAAGGTTGACCACTTCTTTGGTGACCACACATATTCCTATTCGTCAGGTAGCAAAGGTGTTGACCGCGAAGCTGGTGACGAAGGCGATATTAGAACTTGTGGACCTTTTGCTTCGTCAAGGAGTGCCGCGGCCGAATGTAAGCGTATGCTCTTTGAACCCTCATGGAGGCGAGGGGGAACTTTTGGGTGATGAGGAGCGAAAGGTAATTATTCCAGGTATTTTCCAAGCTCAAAAAACTGTAAAAAGACGGGCCTCAATTAGCGGGCCGCTGGGTGCCGAGACCGCGTATAGAAAAGGAGCCGCTGGAGTATTTGATGGGGTCGTCGGCATTTATCACGATCAAGCGACCATACCGATGAAGCTTCTCGACTTTGGGGGGGCGGTGAATATCACCCAGGGGTTGTCCTTGGTGAGAACCTCGGTTGACCATGGTACTGCTTATGATATCGCAGGAAATGGCCTTGCAGACCCCCGTGGTATGCGTGAGGCGATTGTCATGGCGGGCCGCTTGGGGCATTCGTCACGAAAAATTGAGCACGGAAAATGGTGAACCTGGGTAAGGTACATCAAGCCGAGCTGCCACAGCCGGAATTGAGGGAGGAAAAACGGGCAGCCTTTTTGCTTGAGGTGGCCCGGCGCCTTTTTGAGGTGCAGGGTCTTGACTCAAACGTCCTACAAGAGAGCCGTCTTTTTGGTATGGTTGGGGCGAGTCGTCTAAGTGTCCAAGCTCTCAACGCTGTTGATGAATATGTGAAGACGACTGTCGGCTTTACCCCAGCGGGCACCTTGCCCCGTTCACAGCCGGTTTTTAATGCATCGTCTCAGGACCAGTCGCTGCTTTTCGCTCATCGATTGGGGGAGGCGTTGGACCTTCTTTTGGCCCACGAAAAAGGAGACACAAGAAGAAAAATTGGCAGCTACTATACCCCCGTTTCCGTGGCGCGCTCGCTGATTGAACGGGCTCTATCCCAGGGAATTGTTGAGGTCTTGAAGGCGCGAAGGGTCTTTGACGAGCCAAGTGAGGACTCTCTTTGCAGAGTGGAGGCGGGCAAGGCGCCCCTTTTCTCGTTTTGCGATCCAGCGTGCGGGGGGGGAGCATTTTTGTTGGAGGCCGCCGCACAAATCAACCAGCTGGGCAGAGCTATGATGCATCAGCGCAAGGTGAGCCCAGCGCCCGCAGAAAAGGAACTCTTGAAGTTGCGGGTCCGGGTGGCCCAGGGCGCGTTTGGCGTAGACACTTCAGCCTTGGCAATCGCTGTGGCCGAACTCGCGCTCTTTCTTTTTGTTGGCGATATCAATGAGCCCATTTATCGACCCGAACAATTTGTCGTAGGGGATGCCTTGGTGGGGGAGGTGAGAGAAGAATCACCTGACGAAAGTCGCAAGGGACTCAAAGAAGGCCCCCCTCCTGTCGATTTCTTTCGTGCGTTTCCAAAGATTTTTTCATCAAACACCCCGCAGCCCAAGGGTTTCGACTGGGTTGTAGGCAACCCGCCATGGATAGCCTTTCAAGGGCGCGCGACCCAAAAGATCTCCTTATTGAGGCGTAGTTTTTATCGAAAGAACTTTCGTGCTTTTTCTGGTTATCCAACTTTGCACGGGCTTTTTATCGAGCGGGGTGCAGCACTCGCCCCTCAGGGCTTTTTGACCCTGCTTGTCCCCAGTTCGGTTTCCGATCTTGATGGTTATCGCGCCACACGTACTTCTTTGCGCGAAGCTCACACTCCCTGTGAACCGCTTCTTGAATTTGGGCAAGACGCATTTGAGGGAGTGGTGCAGCCCTGTTTTGGACTGATTGCAAGACCCCGAACAGAAAAATTAGTCGGTGCGGTGGGCGCTCCTTTTTTGCTCGAAGAGCGCACCAAGGCCGGGGGTGTCGTGAAAAGAACTGCGCCACCCAAAGTATTGAAAGACTTAGAAAGCCTTTCTGTACTTCCTCCGGAAACATTTAGAGAAATGGGTTTTCAGAGCAATCGTATCGTCGCGGAGAACCTTTTTTACAGAGGAGAAGTGCCCCAGGGGGATTTTCAAGTGCCCCTTCTTGAGGGACGCAATGTGGGTGAGTTTGAGGTGAGAAGCCCTCGGCTCTTTTTGAAGTCTGACCAAGCTACGTTGAAAAGTACTCGCTGTCGTCTACGGGACTTGTCCGACTATGAAGGGGTAGACGCAGTAGTGCGTCAAACAGCTGCGTTCACCATAGCGGCTCGGCACAACGGTGGTCGATTTAGAAATTCGCTGATAGCCGCCTTTGCGACAACGGATGTAGACACGGAACTTCTAGTTGGCCTTCTCAATAGTGCGCTCTTTCGAGCTTTACATATTGGTCGCCAACGGGACGCCCGCCAGGCGGCTTTTCCTCAAGTAAAAGTGGGGCACTTGAGAAAATTACCAGCCCCACCCTCAAATGATGTGGCCCGAGAGAGGGTAAGAGAATTCAGTCGCGGTGCAGTGCACAAGGGCGGTATGACGCAAGAGGAGCGTCAGCGTTTTGATCAGGCGGTGTTCGATTTATTTGAGATTTCAAGTGAAGGAGCAATAGATATTCTCGCCTACCTGAACACCATGGCCCCACGCGCCCTCAAGGCAAGTTGTTCAGTATCGAAAGTCGAGGGGAGCTAGAGCTTGGGAGTCGTGACCACTTTGCCGCTATTTTAGTGGCCTAAGTTAGCTGTTTTTGGACTGGTCATTCGGGTTGGCTTTGCATGAATCTTCTCCTCCACTCTCTCGAGGAGAGCGTCCGCCGAGAAGGGTTTGAGGAGTAGATCTTTAGTTGTGTCGTAGGGCCAGCTATTCAATACATCATCCACATACCCCGAGATAAAAAGCACGGGAAGCTGCGGCCATGTTTTGTGTAGCCTCGTCGCCAAATCTACTCCTGTAAGTCCGGGCATGATAACGTCGCTGACCAATAGCTTGGGCTGGAGCCCATCGTGGCATGCCTTGAGCGCTTCTTCGGCACTCGATGAGTCGTATACCTTGTACCCAGCTCTTTCTAAGATGCGTTTAAGAAAAAGGCGGGCTGGTTCATTGTCTTCTACCAGGAGTATTTTTGCTTTTTTGTGTTCGTGTTTCCAGCTGGGGCGTGATGAGGTGATGCCAGTTACTTCTTCGTGGGCTAAGGGCCAGTGAATTGTAAAAAGGGTGCCCTCATTCAGTACCGAGGAAACCCCAATACTTCCTTGGCACTGAGTGATGATGCCATGGGTAGTTGCCAGGCCGAGGCCCGTTCCCTGGTTGCTCGATTTCGTCGTGTAAAATGGCTCAAAAATATGAGCCATTGTTTCTGGGCTCATGCCTTTGCCCGTATCTCTTATTTCAATAGAAACCTGGTCGTTTCGTAAATAGGCATTCAAAGAAAATGTGCCAATTCCTTCGATCGCGTATCGGGCATTTGAAGCAAAATTCAAGAGGACTTGTTCAAGCTGACCCTCGTCCAATTTGACGTTACAACCCATCTCGCTCTCGATATCGAGAGTAATTCGCTCTCCTAGCAAGCGGGCAATGAGCGGGCGTGCGGTTTCAAATGCTTGCCCAATATCTATTATTTGTGCGTTAAAATTTTCTCGGCGCGCAAATTTAAGAAGCTGTCGAGTGAGGGTTGCCCCATGGTGGGATACTTCTGACAATTCCTCCGCGATTTCTCTAACCTCTTCTTCTTTTGAGCTCCTAAGTAAAAATGTGGCACCACTCAATGAAGTGAGTAAGTTGTTAAAATCGTGAGCTACCCCACCCGCTAGTTGTCCAATGGCGCTCAGCTTTTGAACGTGGTTGAGCTGGGAACGTAGGGTGACTGTTTTCTGAGTTTCACGCTCTCGAGCCGATACGTCTCGAAAGATGTAAAGCTTGCCTCCGGCTTCAGCCCCCGTCTGAGTAGTGCGAATATGAGTTTCCAATATTCGTGTGTTTACTTGGACCTGTACTGGGCTAAATTGGAGGGACTCTTTCTCCGAAGGGAAACAATTGGGGAGTTTTCTTTTGAGCTCTTTGAGAGGTAAGTCGAGGGCTTCTGTATTGGAAAGTTCAAAGTAGAGGGTTGCCAAGCGATTGAAGCCAACAACTTGATTTTGTGGGTCGAGGGCTACCATGGCGTCTGGTGCATTCTCAAAAAACTTTTGCCAACGTAAGACACTTGCTTTTTGTCCTCTCACCAGAATAGCGAGAGTTTGTAAAAAGAGGGTGAGGAGCGCGGCTGCTCCAAAAAGAACCACCTCAAGAACCATGAGGTAGGGGAGATCTTGAGAGGGAATTCCTGGTCCGCCAAAGTGTTGCCGCCCAATGACCAGGGTGACAGGAATGGCGAGAGCCGTACAGAGAGCGGCCGCCCATGCAGCACGCCCACCTAAAAGCAGTGCACAGCTCATGACCAAAACAGGGAAAGCTACCGAACTCGGACTTCGTACGCCATAGGATTCGCTCGTCATGGACCAGATCAGCTCGGCCCATACGCTGATGATGAGACTAGTAGAAGCGAGACGAGGGTGAGCGGGCTCTACAAAAAAGGAGGAACAGGACAGAAAGAGAAGTAAGACTTCCGCGTAATTGACTCTGCCCGACTGCAGAAAGTGCGTGACGAGGAGCACTGCATATGCAAATGCGGCGATCGCGAAGCCTAACCTTACCCAACGTCGATGGTGGGCGGGCAAGTCCTTTCGAAGGTCGGAGAGTGAAAGCGCGGACGACAATTAGTCCCTTTGAGCGTGCTGGGCAGCAACAGAGGAGTTCACGTTTCCACAACGAACGTTCGCCCTCAAAGATAATGCCTTCGAAGCTTTTTTTTGAGGTCCTCTCAATTTTACTCCGTGAAGCGGGGGTTCCTCCCAATTGTCAGCGCGTACTGTCTTCAATGTGGGCTTATCTAGTTAAACTGAGTGCGAAATTCTTGTGGTGCTCAAAAGTTTTCCACACGGTTCCCGCTTGGATGAGTTCTTGTGCAAGGCGAGCCCCGGCTCCCCAGGTTGAAGGGGGGCGTCCGGAGCAGAGATCAATCGCAGCTCCTGCATTGACACAAAGCATATCCAAAAGTGGGCCACGCTCCTCTCCTTGAAGGAGTCGAGTGAAAATCTCGGCGTTCTCCTGCGCGTCTCCTCCGGGTAAACTCGCGTAGTCGAGTTGGGGGTGCTGGGGGGAGCTGAGAGTCCCTTCTTCTTGACCCGAGGGTGTAAGACGAAAATAGCCTGTTTCGCCCGTCACGGAGATCTCGTCAATTCCAGGATCACCCCAAACAACCAACGCATTGTCAGTTTCTAGAAGTGATAGAGCCTCGACCACTACTTTGGCAGTTGAGCGATTGATAGTGCCAATGATTTGGTGACCGATGGGTGATGGGTTTGCGATGGGGCCAGCCATATTAAATATGCTGCGACAGGCCGCGGCCTTTCTGTAGGCGACAACTTGACCCACGATGGGATGATGGGTCCGGGCAAAGAGAAAGCAAAGCCCAGTCTCTTTTTGAACTTCGACTTCTTGCGCGGGGTTTAATTCGAAGGGAATACCCAGAGCATCGAGCAGATCGAAGCTTCCGTTGGGGCGGGACGAGCCACGGTTACCGTGTTTTGCGACAGGAATACCGGCAGCGGCGACCACGAAGGCGACGGTGGTGGATATATTGTAACGAGTCAGTCCACTGCCGCCGGTGCCGCAGGTATCAAATGAAGGGCGAGTAATATTTACCGAGACGGCTTTTTGACGGAGATAGCGAACAGTTGCTGCCAGTTCGACCCCGGTTTCTCCTCGCTTTGCCCACGTCTTGAGTAGTTCTCCACCTTCCGGTGCCTCGACGGTGCCACTGGTGAGAAGCTCAAGGAGTTCTTGGGTTTCTTCCGAGTTCATTCCTTCGGGGCGACTCACAAGTTTTATTGCATGTGCGGAGGAGAGCGGGCGATTGCAGGAAGTCATTCCTCTTCTTTTCCCGCTTAGGTGATTGGCTGTCTAGTCGGGACTTGAGCAAATAGAAAAAGTCCGCAACAATCGTTGAATTGTGCAGGGTTTAAGTGGAATCAACAAATACCAGTTTGATCGCGACGCGAGGCGTGACAATTGGAAGCCAGGTTTTTGGAGAAAAGCTGATGTCCGCAGAGATGGTGAAGTGCGATCCGGCCTCGGCGACGGGGCCGAGAGCAAGCCTCACAACACGCAATGCAGAGCCCAAAACCACCCCTCCCCAAATCTCAATGGTGCCAAATTTCACCAATGACGATTCTCAAGAACCCAGTCGATAGGAGTATGTTCGAGCACACCCCGAGGTTCTTCCCCGCACCCGCCGATTTCCGGGCATGGTTAGAAGAGCACCACGCGACGACCGAGCACCTCTGGGTGGGCTACTACAAGAAGGCGACGAACAAGCTATCCGTGACCTGGGAAGACACGGTCGATGAAGCGCTGTGCTACGGCTGGGTCGACGGGCTCCGGAAGTCTCGCGACGATGAGAGCTACATGATTCGTTTCACACCTCGGAAGCCGAGGAGCGTCTGGAGCCAAAGAAACATTGATTTGGTTGAACAGCTCACTGCGAAAGGCCTCATGAAAGCGGAGGGGCTCGCTGCCTTCGCCTTCAAGGATGTGCACCCGGACAGCGGTTACAGGGCCGCCACGTTGAACGGAGAGCTTTCAGACCAGATGAAAACCCGATTCAAGCAGAGCGCGGCCGCATGGGAGTTTTACCAAGAGCAACCGCCGGGCTACCGCCGGCAAACAGCAAGTTGGGTGACCAGCGCGAAGCGAGAGGAGACTCAAGAGCGGCGACTAGCAACGCTGATCGAGGACTCAGGAAAGCGACTGCGTATTCAGTCGCTTCGTAAAGGCTGAGGCTAGGCGGAGGGGAAGGGGA
>CAYWLO010000060.1:17442-27356 GCA_964459035.1 uncultured Polyangiaceae bacterium
AGGGGAAGGGGAGCTTCCCAGTGAAGCTAGGGCAACACTCGACAGCTGCGCCCAGCCGAGGCCCCCCGGACATTTATCGTCAGCCCTCTCTTTCCAAGCGGCAATGATGGAGCAACTATGCGCCCACTTCGTGTATTAATGCGCGATATTCTGTCGAAAGTTCTTCGGGCAGAGGGTACGGTCTTGTGATCTGTAGTGCCACCGTGAGAAGAACCAAGAGTCAATATGAGCAAACTCACCCTCCCACAGCTTGAACGTCACCTTTTCGGCGCTGCCGACATCCTGCGTGGTAAGATGGATGCCTCGGAATTCAAAGAATACATCTTTGGCATGCTCTTCCTGAAGCGCTGCTCGGATGAGTTTGAAGGACGCCGTCAGGAGATCATTGAGGAGCAGCTCAAGAAAGGGCGCAAGCAGAAAGAGGCTGAGAAGCGCGCCGATGCGAAGAGCTATTACAAGGACGCTTTTTACGTTCCTGAGAAGGCACGCTGGGGCCACCTTCGTGACGACCTGCACAAGAATCTAGGCGCTGGCCTAAACAAAGCCCTTGCCGCGCTGGAGGAGGAGAATCCGGGGCTAGAGGGCGTTCTCACGCACATGGACTTCACCAAAAAAGTCGGAAAGACCAGCTTGCCCGACAAGAAACTGCGCGAGTTGGTTCAGCACTTCAGTGCGCACCGCCTGCGCAACGAGGACTTTGAGTTTCCTGATTTGCTTGGTGCCGCTTACGAGTACCTTATCGCGCAATTTGCCGACTCTGCCGGAAAGAAGGGCGGGGAGTTCTACACCCCGCGTGCCGTGGTGCGCATGATGACCCGCTTGGCCGATCCTCAAGAAGGCATGCGCGTTTACGATCCCTGCTCGGGCTCGGGCGGTATGCTCATCATGAGCGCTGAGCACGTGGCAGAGCATGGCGGCAACCCCCAAAACCTCAGCCTTTTTGGGCAAGAGGACAACGGCGGCGTTTGGTCCATCTCCAAGATGAACATGATTCTGCACGGCATCCCAGATGCCGATCTGCGCAACGGGGACACGTTGGCGGATCCATTGCACACGGAGGGCGGCGAGCTGGTGCGCTTTGACCGAGTGCTCACCAATCCGCCCTTCAGTCAAAACTACGACCAGGATGGGCTCAAGTTCAAAGAGCGCTTCCAATACGGCTTTTGTCCCGAAGGCGGGAAGAAGGCAGATCTGATGTTCGTGCAGCACATGGTGGCTGTCCTGCGTCAGGGCGGCATGTGTTGCACCGTCATGCCCCACGGTGTGCTTTTTCGCGGCGGCGAAGAACGGACAATCCGCAAGGGCTTCATCGACGACGACCTGCTCGATGCTGTCATTGGCATAGCCCCGGCTCTCTTTTACGGCACGGGCATCCCGGCGGCGATTCTCATTCTGCGCGCCAAGGGCTCCAAGCCAAAGAAGCACAAGGGCAAGGTGCTTTTCATCAATGCAGACGCCGAGTTCCGTGACGGCCGCGCCCAGAACTATCTTGACCCGGAGCACATTGAAAAGATCGTCAACGCCTACGAGTCCTACGTTGACATCCCGGGCTTTGCCTCAGTGGTGAGTCACGCGGATCTTGAGGAGAACGACTACAACCTCAACATCCGGCGTTACGCTGACAACGCCCCCCCGCCTGAGCCCCACGACGTGCGCGCGCACTTGCTCGGAGGAGTGCCCGAGAGTGAAGTGGCAGCACAGAGTGAGCTTTTTAAGGCTCATGGCTTTGACCCGGCTCATGTGGTGAGCGACCGTGGCGACGGCTACTTTGATTTCGTCAAGGCCATTGAGACCAAGGCGCACTTGAAAGAGTGCATCGAGAGCGACGCTGGCATTCAGGCCCAGGAGGCGGCGTTCACCAAAGCATTCAACTCCTGGTGGAAGAAGCACTCTCCTCGCATAGCAGAGTTGCCCGAGTCGCAAGAACTGATGCCATTGCGAGCAGACATCCTGGCCTCATTCGAGAAGGCGCTGGTGAAGGTGGGACTGCTGGATCGCTTTGTTGTTGTAGGAGCGGTGGCGACCTGGTGGGGCGAGGTTGTCTTTGATTTGAAGACCTTGATGGCGCGCGACATGGAAGGCGTGGTTGAAGGCTGGGTCACTACGATTCTCACTGCGCTTGAAGACGGCGGAAGCAAAGCAAGTCCACTTGACCATAAGTTGGTCAAGCAGTTGATGCCCGAGTTTTTGGCTGAGATTTCCGAGGTTGAAGGCGAGATTGCCGAACTGGATGGCACCATCAAGTCCGCGACGGCTTCTTCCGACGATGATGAGGATGAGGCGGAAGAAGAAGACGACGCCCTGAGCGAAGCTGAAGTGAAGGCGCTAAAGCAGAAGCTCAATGCGACGAAGAAGAGCCTTAAGGCGCTGCAAACGAGTTTTGCAGATCGGCTGGAGGCGGCGCAAGGCGAGGTCGATGGGGACAGGGCGCGTGAGTTTGTGATGGGACTTCTCAAAGCTGACCTAGAGCGCGAACTGGAGCGGCGTGTGAACGCCCACCGTCAGTTGGTTGTCTCAGTCATTGAGAATTGGTGGTCGAAGTACCGGGTGACCCTGCGGGATATTGAAGGCGAGCGGGATTCCGCCAAGGCCAAGCTGGATGGTTTTTTGAAGGAGCTTGGGTATGGGTGACACCCTTAGGTCACCTCTAGGAACCCTCCCAGAGGGGTGGGACGACTTGCCGCTAACACACGCCGTTGACGTAATCGACTGCAAACACTTTACGCCCGCTTATCATGACTTCGGCATCCCGATCGTGCGCCCGCGGAATGTCAAAGTTGGAGGCCTGGATTTCAGCAGCATTGATTTCGTCAACGACTCTGATTTTGCGTTACTAACTGACAAACGCGTTCCCCAGGTCGGCGACATCGTATTCTCGCGAAACGCGTCCTTCGGAATCCCGGCGCTAGTCCGACACGCTACGAAGTTCTGTATTGGCCAGGATGTCGTAATCATGGTGGAGCGCGGTGCGCTCTCACATTTTGTCTTCTGGTCACTGCTTTCCAACGCCGTGGTGAGCCAGATCGATCGAAACTCGGGCGGTTCTACTTTCGGTCGAATCAACTTGTCGGCAATTCGCGCCCTTCGGCTCGGTTGCCCCCCTCTCCCCGAACAACGCCGCATTGCCGAGATTCTCGATACGCTGGATGAGGCGATTCGGAAGACGGAGCAGGTCATCGCCAAGCTCCAGCAGATGAAGCAGGGGCTGCTTCACGACCTACTCACATGCGGCATCAATGAGCACGGAGAACTCCGCGACCCCCAGCGTCACCCCGATCAGTTCAAAGACTCAGAGCTGGGGAGGATTCCGAAGGAGTGGGAGGTGCGGTCGCTTGAGGAATGGGTGCACCCCCAATCGCAGATCACTTATGGCATAGTTCAAGCCGGGCCCCACCTGCCCGGTGGTGTCCCATACATCCGCACAGGAGACATGAAATGGAAGCGTCTTTCTCGGAAGGGGCTGCTCTGCACGAGCAGGAGGATCGCAAACTCCTATTTAAGGTCCGAGGTTCGAACGGGTGACCTCGTGTATGCCATTCGTGCGACGGTTGGGAAGGTTTTACCGGTACCTCCTGAACTCGACGGAGCGAATCTTACCCAGGGCACAGCTCGCATCGCCCCTGGGCCGGAGGTAAACGGGGCCTTCCTGCTTTGGGCGCTACGAAGTCAATCCGCGATTCGGCAGGTAGAAGCAGTACAAAAGGGAACAACTTTCTCGGAAATCACCCTGGCACAGCTACGACTGCTTTTGGTCCCCTGTCCTTCCGAACTCGGGGAGCAACAGGAAATCGCCGCTAGGCTCAACGCGCTGGAAAACAGTATCAACGAGGAAGATCGCGAACTCGCAAAGCTCCGCACCCTTAAGCAAGGCCTCATGGACGACCTCCTCACCGGTCGCGTCCGCGTCAACGTCGAGGAGACAGCCCAATGAGTTCCAAGCCCAAACTGACGTTCGTTGAGCAGCCCTTCGCCGACCAGCACTCGCTTGAAAGAATAAGCCAAATGGTCTGGAAGCACACAACGGGCAATCTAGACGACCCAACAGCTACCGGCCGCGAGAGTTTTCGAGAAGTCTTCGTCGCGCCGGGTTGCCTCAAACGGAGTTCGCGACCGTGACCCCGGATGAACTTGAACAACTCCGGGAGGACTGGGAGTTCGAGGCGAAGAAGGCTGGGGGTAGAGACGGGCTAGGCTCCGTTCCAGCATCCTTTTGGGAGACTTTCTCCGCCATGGCCAACACGGAAGGTGGCATCATTCTCCTTGGTGCTAAGGAGCGCCCAGACGGCTCGTTGCAGCCAATCGGTCTCGTCGAGATAGACCGAGTCGAAAAAGATTTCTGGACCACCGCGCAGAATTCGCAAAAGATCAGCTCTAACGTTTTGCAACGCAGCGATGTTGAGCGTGTTGAGTGGGACGAAAAACAACTCCTTCTCTTTCGCATCCCAAAAGCGGGCCGTGCGGAGCGGCCGGTTTACCTCAATCAAAGCGTGGAAAACGGCACTTACGTGCGCGTGCATGAGGGCGACCATCGTGTACCTCCTGACGTTGCTCGACGCATGCTGGCCGATCGATTTACCGATGCTGATGCCCAGGCAGTTCCAGAATATTCGCTGGCTGATCTGAGCTCAGAAAGCGTCGCTCGTTATCGATCGTTGCTGGCATCGGCCCGCCCTGATCACCCGTTTCTCGCGAAAGTAGAGGGAGATTTTCTCGAAGCCATTGGTGCGGCCTCTTTAGACAAAAAGGGCGTACTGCGTCCGACTTGGGCGGGAATGTACATGCTTGGCGACGAAATCAAGCTACGTCGCCATCTTCCCCATTGGCACCTCAGCTTCAAGGAGCGCCCTGCCGACTCTTCTGATACTCGGCGTTGGGTCGATCGCGTGCACCCCGATGGCACCTGGAATGCGAATCTCTTTGAGTTTTACATGCGCGTCAGTCCAAAGCTCCTTGCAGGTCTGAGGGTGCCTTTTGCGGTAGACGAGACCCAGTTTCGCGTGGACGAGACAGAAGCACACCACGCTCTTCGCGAGGCCCTTGTGAACACTCTTGTGCACGCCGACCACCGGGGCACCACGGGGATCCGAATCTCCTTGCGCGCCGACGGTATTGATTGTGTCAATCCTGGGCTGTTGTTGATCAAGCCGGAACAACTTTGGCGCGGTGGAGTCAGCGAAGCTCGCAATCCGGCGCTTCAGCGCCTCTTTGGACTCTTACAACTTGGTGAGCGCGAAGGCTCAGGGGGACCTACCATGCGCGCGGCTTGGGCCAAGCAGCATTACCGGGCTCCTCGCGTGTGGAGTGATCCAGAGCACGTGGAAACACATCTAGAGCTTCCTCTGGAAAGCCTCCTACCCGAGTGGGCGATGGAAAAAGCCGCGACCCGTTTTGGTGCGCTTTTTTCTGAGCAGGACGAATTAGGGCGGCTCATTGTCGTGACCGCCCTCGTCGAGGGCCATGTTGCCCATGCCCGACTCAAGGAACTCACCGAGTCCCATTCTCGCGACCTAACGCTCAAACTCCAGGAGCTTCTTCGCAAGGGACTTCTCACTGCCGACGGCCACCAACGCCAAAAGCGCTATTCGGCGGCAGCTGAAGAAAAACCTGCCTCCAATGATGCAAGCTCGACAGCCAATGATGCAAGCTCGACAGCTAATGATGCAAGCTCGGCAGCCAATGATGCAAGCTCGATAGCTAATGATGCAAGCTCGCCTCTAGCTCAAGTTCGAGCTTCTCGCCGGGCCAAGCCTGACATCGTACAAAGCGCCATTTTACGGCTGTGCGCCGACTCTTATCTATCCGTTGACGAAATCGCCGATGCTCTCAATAGAAATAAAACAACCGTGAGAAATCAGCATATCGGGCCCCTCCTGGACTCCAACCAGTTGGAGCTACTTCACCCCGGTTCCCCCACCCATCCTCAGCAGGCCTACCGCGCCATGAAAGTCGACAAAAAATGAGCGGTCCCGAGTTTACCGAAGTCGAGCAGCCCTTCATTGACCAGCTCGTGCAAATGGGCTGGAAGCACACAACTGGCAACTTCGACGATCCGACCGCCACCGGCCGCGAAAGTTTTCGTGATGTATTTGTCACAGCCGATCTAAAAAAGGCCCTGCACGACATCAACCTCAACGACGAAGGCAAGACCTGGCTCGATGAAGACCGCATCGCTCAGGCCATGTCGTCTCTTCAGCGTGTCGGTGAAACTAAGCTTCTGGAAGCCAACAAGAAAGCCACCGACCTCGTCGTCAAAGGCACCGACGTGGACGGAGTTGAAGGTTGGGACAGCGGTCGCACCCAGACCATCCAATTTATCGATTTTGAGCACCCCGAGCGCAACATCTTTCGAGTCGTTAACCAGTTTCAGGTAGCGTGCCCGCCCGGACAACCTCACAAGAACATCCGTCCCGATCTGGTGCTGTTCGTCAACGGCATCCCTCTCGTCGTTGTCGAGTGCAAGAGCCCCTTCGCATCGGAGCCCATCGCCTCTGCCATCGATCAGCTACAGCGCTACGCGAACCGACGACGCGAAATGGGTAGAGTGGACACCAACGAGGGCAACGAACAGCTCTTTCATTACTCGCAGTTCCTCGTCGCCACCTACCGCGACGGAGCACGTGCTGGCACCTTCTCGTCTCTCGCTGTGCACTATCAGGAGTGGAAAGACACCAGCCCTGTCGCAATGGCTGACGTGGCAAAGGAGCTGGGGCGCGAGGGCAAGAAGCTCAACCCTCAGCAAAAGCTCATCGCGGGCATGCTGCGCCCGGCAAACCTCCTGGACATCGTTCAGCACTTTACCCTCTTCATGGAGGCTGGAGGGCGCACTATCAAAGTCGTTTGCCGCTACCAGCAGTTTCGAGCCGTACAGCTCGCTATGCGGCGTCTTCTGAACGGCAAGACTCGCGCTCAAGATGGGGAACAAGATCGTCGCGGCGGCATTGTCTGGCACACCCAGGGGAGTGGCAAAAGCCTGACCATGGTTTTCCTCATCCGCAAGATGAGATCAGACGCGAAACTCAAGAAGTTCAAGATCGTCCTTGTGACCGACCGTCGAGACCTAGAGAAACAGCTTGCAGACACCGCACAGCTGACGGACGAGAACCTGACTCGGGTCAAGCCGAAGAAACTCGGACACAAGACCATCTCTGCCCGCGAAGTGCTAAAAACAATACTGCGAAAACCGGGTAAGGATCTTGTTTTCACGATGGTCCAGAAATACCGGGGAGACATCATTGAGGACGAAGGTGAAGACGAGCTCGACGAGGATGAAAAGGACACCAAGCCCACCAAGACCGAGCCTCTTTCCGAACTAAACCCCAGTGAAGACATCTTAGTTATCGTGGATGAGGCGCACCGCAGTCATACCAACGCGGCGCATGCCAATTTGATGGCGGCAATGCCTAATTGCGTGAAGATCGGCTTCACCGGCACGCCCATCATCATGAAGGACAAGGGAAAGACGGCGAAGATCTTCGGCGAATTCATTGACCGCTACACCATCCGCGAATCAGAGGCGGACAGGGCCACGGTGCCCATCCTCTACGAGGGACGCACGGCAGAGGCTGCCATTCATGGTGGCGGCGACCTAGACGAGGTCTTTGAAGACATGCTCGTCGATCGCAGTGACGAGGAAAAAGAGGCGATTAAGAAAAAGTACGCCACCAAGGGCCACGTCATGGAAGCCACCGCAATGATCCGCGCGAAGGCCAAGAACATGCTCTGGCACTACATCGAGAACATCCTCCCCAATGGCTTCAAGGCCCAGGTGGTAGCCGTAAGTCGTCGAGCCGCCATCCGCTACTACGAAGAATTCAATGCCGCACGAGACGACATCGTTGCGGAGATCGAAGCGATCCATGCAAACCTTCTCGACCTCAGCGATGATGCCATCGCGAAACTCGATAAGGAGAAAGGACGAAGGATTCGCGCTCGTCGTTTCTTGCCCACCATCAAGGCTCTTGAATTCGCGCCCGTCATCTCAGGTAAACACAACGACACCATCGATCCGGAACAAAAGTGGTCATCCCGCGCCCAGGTCGACGCGCGGATAAAGCGTTTCAAGAAGCCCCTCTTTGGAAACGGCATCAATAGCTTCGACCACAATAAGGCGGATCCGCTCGCCTTCCTGATCG
The DNA here is from genome assembly GCA_964459035.1 of uncultured Polyangiaceae bacterium. Lineage (GTDB taxonomy): Bacteria > Myxococcota_A > Polyangia > Polyangiales > Polyangiaceae > NIC37A-2. The sequence goes on from CAYWLO010000060.1 coordinate 25,575, forward strand.
TGAAATCGATGCTTCTGACTGGCTTCGATGCACCGATTGAACAGGTACTTTACCTCGATCGGCACATCAAAGAGGCTGAATTGCTCCAGACCATCGCCCGCGTAAACCGTACCTACGCAAGCGGAGCAGTCGAAAAATCGTGCGGCATCGTGGTGGACTACTACGGCGTCGGAAATCACCTCAAGGAAGCATTGCAAGCCTACGGTGACGAAGACGTGGATGGTGCTCTCGCGAGTCTCAAAGACAAAATCCCCGAACTGCGTGACCAACATCAGCGAGTGCTCCAGGTGCTCACCTCTTACGATGTGGACTCACTCACGGACGCAGAAGCCGCCATTGAAGTCCTTCGGGACGAAAAGGTACGCGCCGAATTCCAGGTAAAGCTCAAGCAATTCCTCACTTCGCTCGACCTAGTGCTTCCCCGCCCCGAGGGGCTTCCGTACGTCAACGATGCCAAAATGCTGGCCCACCTCCAAGTGCGCGCGAAGAAGCGCTACCGAGGCAATGAGTTGGTCATCGGCAAGGAAGTGGGAGAAAAGGTGCGCATTCTCATTGACGAGCACGTCATCTCCCTCGGTATTGATCCAAGAGTACCACCCATCGAAATCACCTCGGCTGAATTCGAGGACCATGTGGACAAGGAGATCTCCCCTCGCGCCAAAGCCAGCGAGATGGAGCACGCAGTACGCTTCCACCTGGATAAACATCTGGACGAAGACCCCGAGCACTACGAAAAGCTTTCTGAACGCCTGCGCGGTATCATCAAAGACTTCAGCGGCCGCTGGGAAGAGATGTGCGAGGCGCTGAGTGATCTGGTGAGAGAAGCCAAGCAAGGCCGCCAGTCGGATTCATCCCACGGTCTCGATCCGCAAACCCAAGCCCCCTTCTTCGATGTCCTCAAGAAGGAAGCCTACGGTGACGAGAAGATAGAGGGAAAGAAGCTCAACCAACTCTGCGCGACCACGGTAGAGATGGTGGACCACATCAAACAAGAAGCCGCTATTGAGGACTTTTGGAAAAAGGCCCAAGCTCAAAAAGCGTTGAGCAGCTGGGTTTTCCAGGCTCTCGACGACGCTGACTTGGTCGAGTTCGACAAACTTGAAGCCGTCGTTGATCGGCTGATGGAGCTGGCGAAGGCGAACCATCATAAGTTGGTGGCGCAATGAGCCTCGGTGTCGATGCTGACCAGCCGACTGAGTCGCTTCAGGTTGAGGAGATGCACCTAGAAGTGCGTCGTAGTGACAGACGGAAGAAGCTAAGGCTCACAGTGGATCGCGGTGGGGAGCTGGTCGTGTCCGCCCCCTCCGACGTTGCGATTAAAGTGCTCACCGACTTCGTTCGAGAGAAACGCTTTTGGATTTACACGAAACTCGCCGAAAAAGAGTCGCTCAATCAACCCACGGGCCGCAAGGAGTTCGTCTCGGGAGAAAGCTTCTCCTACTTGGGGCGGACCTACAGGCTTCTGCTCGTAAGAAAGCAAGACGCACCCCTCAAACTAAGCGAGGGGCGTTTCAAGCTGTTGAGAGCTGACGCTGAGGATGGTCGAGATCACTTCATTGCGTGGTACATGAGTCACGGCCTGCCCTGGGTTGAGCGTCGCGCCCGGCCCTGGATTGATCGCATGAAGTTGGAACCCAAGAGCATCGGCTTGCGCGAGCTAGGCTTTCGCTGGGGCTCATGCAGCAAGAGCGGAGCCATGAACTTTCACTGGGCCACAATGCTACTCCCCGCGAGCGTCATCGATTACGTGATTGTTCACGAATTGGCCCATCTCAAGCATCG
>CAYWLO010000061.1:0-27146 GCA_964459035.1 uncultured Polyangiaceae bacterium
GCAACTTCTCTAAGTGCTCGATATTGATCAGGTTTTCATGCGATTGCCCTAGGGGGGCTACTGATTCGACTCTTCACTCGGCAGCATGATGCTGGGCATGGCTCCCTCTTTACGTGCTCCACTCGCCTCGTTTCATCAACGAGGACACCCTAGTACCAAAGGTCGGAACTTCGTGCCGGGTTTTGGTACCCATGAGACAAAAAGTAGTACCGAGGGCAAATAGGGAGGCTATTGCGGGTTTCATCAGGCCCCCACTTCAGTTGGGTCTGGTGAAACCCGGCACGGACTTCCGGCACGAGGTACTAGCGGCCTTCTCGCTTACCCCCGCTCAAAGAGGTTCTTGCATCGTTGAACAATGTAGGGTTCCTAGGCCAGCGACAAGATCGCGAGCATAAATACCAATGACTGGGCGGTCGGGAAAACAACGCGCAATAATAGAAAGAGCCTCGCTATCGTTGACGTCGTTGAATACCGGCACCAGCACCGCCGCATTGCAAATGTAGAAGTTAGCGTAGCTGGCAGGCAAGCGCTCACCATCATAAAACACCGCTTGGGGCATGGGGAGGGAAACAATTTCCAGCTCTTTTCCCCGAGCGGTTCTTTGTCCTCTAAGAGCCTTGCGCGCCATTTTGAGAGTCTGATAGTTTTCGTCACCCTTTCGGGTTTCTTCACAAATGAGCACGCGGTTTTTAGGGGCAAAACGGGCAAAATCGTCCACATGACCGGAAGTATCGTCCCCTACAATACCCTGAGGGAGCCAAATTACTTTCTTGATTCCCAAATTCTCGCTCAAAGACTCTGCCACGGTCTCGCGTGTTCCAACAAAGCGCGCTCGGGGGCTTGTGAGCAAACACTCATCGGTGGTCAACAGAGTTCCGGCAGCGTCTACGTCAATGCTCCCGCCTTCAAGAACAATGGGTTCGTCACCCTCGCGGGGAAAATACATTTTGCGCGCAAAATTTGTAGCGACATAACGGCCAGCCTCATCGTCAAGTCGATGATCGCGGTAGCGATTCCAGCCATTAAAACGGAAATTTACGGCCACACCCTCAGAACGAGAGGGGGAGGTACGTCCCGAGAGTTCTCGCCCTGTGGGGATAGAATTGCCAGACTTTCGAGCGCCCTTCTTAGACCCCGGGCGCGTCAAAAAAATTGGCATCGAGTCTCTCAGCCAGGAGCGGTTGGTATCTTGTAGAACAAAGTGCACTCGACTCATCTCTACCCCCGCTCGGGAAAACATTTTTTCAGCACGAGAGAGCTCCTTTTCGTCGCGCACTAAAAGCCGCAGGCGCTCCCCTTGGGTAATCACCCGCGCCATTTCTGCAAAAACGTGAGCTACTGCACTCAATTTGCCAGGAAAGTCGGTTTTATGATGGGGAAAGGCCAACCAGGTCGCAAAATGCGGCTCCCACTCTGCTGGCATTTTATACCTCAGAGAACGGGGCAATTTTACCAAGGGTTTCGCTTGGGAACGCCCCGACTCGGTTTTTTTTTCTTTCATGATTCTTCGAGCCATCGTTTGGTAAGTTCTCCGTAACTATCAATGCGTCTATCGCGAAAAAACGGCCACCATTTGCGCGTTTCATCTAGTAGCGACATATCCATGTCACAGACGAGAACACACTCGTCTTCACCTGCCTCACAAAGCACTCTTCCCAAGGGGTCTATCACCATCGAATGACCCCAAAACTCGATAGAGCTCTCGCTATCTCCCTCTTTTCCGACTCGATTGACCGCCACCACAAATACGCCATTGGCAATGGCGTGAGATCGTTGAATTGTTTTCCAGGCGTCTAATTGGGCAGCGCCCTCATGCTCCTTTTCTGAAGGCAACCAGCCAATAGCGGTAGGATAAAGAAGCACTCTTGCCCCTTGCATCGCTGTGAGGCGGGCGGCCTCTGGGTACCATTGGTCCCAGCATATCAAAGGGCCCACTTTTCCCACGGGGGTGTCCACAGCCACAAATCCCAAGTCTCCTGGAGTAAAATAATATTTCTCCATAAACTGAGGATCGTCTGGAATGTGCATCTTGCGATAGGCTCCCAAACGCTGGCCATCGGGACCCACTATTACGGCACTATTATGAAAAACACCGGGCGCTCTTTTTTCAAAGAGGGGGATCATCACCGTGACTTTACATGCCGCCGCCACGCCACTCACAGCCTGTACCAATGGGCCATCAAGAGCCTCGGCTAGCTCAAACGCATCAGGATCTTCCGATTGACAAAAATAACGATCCGCAAAAAGCTCCTGAAGACAAATCAGCTGCGCTCCCCGGGCGCTGGCCTCCCTGATACTGTCCAGGGTGGAAGCGAGGGTATCGGCCCGAGAGGCGCCAATAGGACGTTGAATAAGTCCAATTCGGACAACTTGACTAGATTCCTGGCTCATCAGACCCTTTGTGTACTGCGAGCGGCGGCTTCTCGCCAGAAGACCTGCTTCTTCCTCTAGGAGGCCCGGCCTGACGCATGGTAGAGGGCCCCTTGATGAGCGAAGATGCACCAGAGCTTTCCCCGTTGAGTAAGGCCGATTCCTGGGGACAAGCCTCCCGCGCAATGGCCTTGAGTATCTTGTTGGGCATGGCCCTAGCGGCCTGGGCTCAACTCACCTGGGGAGGCCCTTGGGTAGAGGGTTTTCTTCAAAAGAATGTTCTTGAGATGAGCGCTCGCATGAGGCTTATCTACCAATTGATAGGCGCGGGCGCAGCTTTTGGTCTGGTGGGTTTAGGACTACTTTTTAGTTACAGAAAACGCCCAGGCACAGCTGCTCTCTGGGAGCAATGGGCATGGTTTCTCTCCCCTGCCCTTTTGCTTCCGGCCATACCCGTCGCCTTTTCGCACACCATTTGGGCGCAAAAACACAACGACTTTCTTCCAATCATCTTCTTTGGCGCCCTCATTGCCGAGTTTTTCTTTGCTCAGGCAGCCCGTAACGTACCCCCAAGTATAGGTGCTCTTTACGCTCGTGTTTTCAAGGGAGACAAGACACTTCCCAGCAATCGAGCCCAAGCCTTTGTCGAGAAAAACGCGTCACTGATTTTAGTTGTGATTGCAGCCCTCGCCTATGGGGCATTTATGAGCTTTTATACCGTGCGCTGGCATCATAAGCTGGGCACGGCTATTTTCGATTTAGGAATCAATAACAATCTACTTTATGGTGGGCTGGAGGGAAAGTTCAATCAAAGTCCCGTAATTTTTCCAGAAGATCCACAAAAGTACCTAGCAAATCACGTAAAGCTCGGCCTTTACACCTTTTTACCCCTTTACGCCCTCGTTCCTCGCCCCGAGACCCTCCTTGTATTGCAGTCGGTTTCCCTAGGGTTGGGCAGCATTCCTCTTTTTCTCTTTGCGCGACGCCGACTTCCCGAGTGGTGGGCCGCTGCATTGGCCATTTGTTACCTGGCCTATTACCCCATGCATGGGGCAAACTTCTACGAAATGAAGGTAGTGCCAACAGCCGCGGCCTTCGTCTTGACGTGTATTTGGGCCATCGATAGCAAGCGTTGGATTACTGGGGGCATTTTCTTTCTTTGGGCTTTAATCATGAGAGAGGACCTGCCCGTACCCCTCGCGGTAGTAGGAGCGGTCTTTCTCTTTAGTGGCCATCGCCCCCGCGCGGGAGCATTGATGGCCGGTATCGCCACCACTTGGTTCATTCTGATTCGCTTTCGTTTCATGAACGATGTGGGAGCTTGGTGGTTTCCCAATATGTACGAAGACTTGTGGGCCGCTCCCGAAAAAGGTTTTCGTGGCGTGGTGAAAACCTTGTTTTCTAATCCGTCCTTCACTCTCAAGCATCTCTTCGTCGAGAAGAAGTTTTGGTATCTCATGCACCTCTCGGTGCCTCTGATGTTTTTACCTTTTCGACGCTGGTGGGCCTGGGCGGCCTTAGTACCTGGGGCCATTTTGACCCTTTTGGTGACGGACTACGCGCCGCCAATTCTTTTCTCTTTCCAATACGTAATGCATTGGTCTCCCTACCTATTTCTCGCATCTGCCCTGGTTCTTGGCAGTATGTTGAAAGAAAAAGGAGGCAAAGAGCGTGCTTTTGGGGCCATCACTGCCATGTGTCTTGTCTCGGCAGCCCTCAGCTTCAACTACGGTGCCTTTCCCGCTCGGGACAAGGGGCTCAAGTCCGGTTACCACAAGATCACTTTTGGCTTCTCAAAGAAAGAAGCCAAAGTGCTCCGAGACGTGCGCGCCCTTGTCGCCAGCATTCCTCCTGACGCCAGTGTGGGGGCCACAGAACGGGTCGGGGCACATCTCTCTTCGCGGGCGGGTTTTTACACTTTGCGCCGGGGCTCCCACGGTGTGGATTACATGGTAGCGCGCAAGAGTGGTTTGCGCCTAGACAAGACAAAACGCACAATTCGCCGTGCTCTTGAGTCTGGCAACTATGGCGTTCACGATCGATTTGGTGAATTCATCGTTTTCAAAAAAGGAGGCGACACCAAAGAGAATGCAAAAGTGCTCAGCGAGTGGAAACTAAAAAAGCGCAAATCTCGCTCTTCAAAAAGAAAAACGAACAAGACAAAGAAGCAGGCCCGGCCCAAGTCAAACGACAAGAAAACGACTGCTCCTCCCAAGAAAAATGCCCCCGTTGAAAAAGCGAAGGCGCCCACTCAAAAATGACTGAAGTTCTCGCCACGACCCCAGCTGATCCTGCACTCGATCTCTCGATTATTGCTCCAATCTATAACGAAGAGGAAAGTATTCCTCCCTTAATAGAAGAAGTGCATCGCGCTCTCGATCAAACGGGACTGCGCTTTGAGTTAATTTTAGTCGACGACGGCTCCTCTGACTCAAGCTTTTCCATTATGGAGAAACTTGCGCAGAGCGATCCTGCTTTGGTGATTGTGGGACTCAGGCGCAATTTTGGTCAGACAGCAGCCCTACAAGCCGGTTTGGACGCTTCACGAGGCAAACGGGTCGTCTTGATGGATGCAGATCTGCAGAACGATCCCGCCGACATTCCAGCAATGTTAAAAAAGATCGACGAAGGCTTCGATTTGGTCGCTGGGTGGCGCGCCGACCGCAAAGACGCGTTTATTAACCGTCGCTTGCCCTCGATGATAGCCAATCGCATCATCAGCTTGACGACAAAAGTTCAATTGCACGATTATGGTTGTACTCTCAAAGCAATGACAAGCGATGTTGCAAAAGAGCTACGCCTTTATGGTGAGATGCATCGCTTCATTCCGGCCATTGCCAATTGGGTAGGCGTACGAGTTGTCGAGATGCGTGTGAACCATCGCGCTCGTCAATTTGGCACAACAAAATACGGAATAGGGCGCACCATTCGTGTAATTTTGGACTTGATCACCGTACGCTTTATGCAGAGCTATTTGGTGCGGCCCATGCAGGTCTTTGGCCTGGCGGGCATTCTCAGTGGGGCAACAGGTTTAGGTCTTTGCACTTGGCTAGCCATACAAAAGTTGGCCTACAATCAAGAGATCGGCAATCGGCCTCTGCTCATGCTCGGTGTGCTCCTCATTATGGTGGGTGTGCAATTGTTGTCTTTAGGTTTGGTAGCCGACGTGCTCTCACGTACCTATCATGAGTCTCAGGGCAAACCTCCCTACTACGTGCGCAAACGAATTATTGGCAAAGGCTTTAGCCCTCCCAAGTAAAAGAGCCCCCCAGGCTCATTGTTACACCGCTGACAAAAAGAGAGGCACTTTTGATTAAAGTGTCTCTTTTTCTATGTTTTTCCACCTAAAAATCGCCCACAGCCCAATATCGCTCACTAAAGAGACCATGCGGGCCAAAAGCCCCACGGCCAGAGCCGCCGAAGAGCCAATCAAAGGAGCCGCTCCGGCAACAATGACCGCCTCACGTACACCGGCTCCCGCTGGTGCTAGAAGCGCGACAAAGCCGCCAATGATAGCGACACAAAGAATTGCCCCCACAAGTAGGCTGGACGCAAGGGAGTCTGCCCCGACCGCTTGAGCCAAGAGCGCTCCGCAGGCGAGCCAAGAGACAAAGTGCAAAAAATGAAAAGCCGGTACCTTCCACGGAACTAAGGGCCCCGTTCCCGCGGCGTGAAACGCCTGCACCAGCCTTCGTGGTAATCTATTTCTGTCGACAAGGGTCAGAAGAGACAGAGCAAGAGTGCACCCCCCTGAAACAAAAAGGGAGATGACAGATATTTCGTGTGCCAAGGTTTGGGCCCTAGAGGAGAGACCCAATACAATTCCTCCCAGAATACTGCCCGTTGCGCACCACGAAAAAAGTTCAATCAACAGGGTGCTGCCCATTACCTGAGAACTCACACCCACTTTTTTCGCTCCTGCAATGCGCACGGCGGGTAGACCAATCTTGCCTGGGGTGTAACGGGCCATCTGTGAGTCCAAGTACAAACGCGCAGAAGCTGCTCGGGGCATAAGTACCCCAGACCACGTGAAGACAAGAGAACGCCACGCCGCTAGCTGACAGAGCATAGCCAATACAGAGAAGAGCAATGCCAATAAGACGGGGCCCCCGTGTAGCTCAATATCGACGCCCTCCCACCCCCGGTAGAGACTCAGCCCAACACGCGCGATAAAGAGAAGCGCTAAAAGGGCAAGAATGGGACGCAGAACCTTTTTCACAGGCTTCACTAGTATCGCACCCAGGAAGGTCCTGGCAGAGAAAACACCCCCGTGTAGCCAAAATTGTTGTCCTAGCACCGCACAACACAGTCATTTTCTTCGATATTCTCCTGTTTTTGTCAAAGCGAGGGCCCAGACCGGCAAATGAGCCTAGAGTAAATACGTGCGGCGTATCAGCTCTCGACCCCCAGGGCGTCTGTTCTCATCTCAACGGCTCTGGTCACTCCTGGTCATTTCAGGAATTTTGCTTTGCGCTAGCCCACCGGCAGACGCTCAATTTAGCGCCCAAGGCCGAGCCCCCAGGACCAAAGCTACTCCAAAGAAGTCTGGCCAAACTCCCCCTTCTTCGCCCAGTAAGAAACCCAAAGAAGCCGGAGAATCCAGAAAAAATAACCCCTCAAAAATGGATCGCAGTGAGGTTCTCATTAAGCGTTATGAAAAGCTCATTCTAAGTAACCCCGGTGAGGAAGTTCCCATTGCCCGCTTGGCTGAGCTGGTGCGCGCGCGAGATGGCAATTTAGCGGCGCTATTTGATAAGTTAGAGCTACGGTATGCAGGCCATGCTGATAAGTATGCAGTTTTAGTCGCTTGGGCTGCCCTGCTTTCTTACGACTCTCAAAAAGAAGCGGCCCTCAACCAACTCAAGAAAGCTACGCGCAAAAATAAAGGGCGCCCCGAAGCGTGGCAGCTCCTTGGTCGCCTGCAAGGAGAACTTGGTCAAAAGAAGGAAGGCATTCGCAGTTACGAAAAAGCCCTTACTACTTTGAAGGGCCCAGCCCGGCATCTCCTTCTTAGAGAGCTACGTGATCTCTCGCTGGACACACTGCAATTTGATCTCGCACAAACCTATCACCGACAATTAGCGAGTTCAGCTCAAGGAAACCTTTTCTTGCAGGGCGAACTTGGGCGTAAATTGCTCGCTCGCGAACATACAGAACTTGCCATTTTAGAGTTCAAACGTGTCGTAAAGACCGCAAGAGGAGACCACCGGGCTCTCGCGCCAGCCCTTCGCGATCTCGGGCAAGGAGAAATTCATGGACAAAAGTATGCCGCTGCCATCGGGCACCTAAAACGTGCCAGTGCTCTCTCTCGTCAAAGTCCCGGTTTACAAAGCTCCATTGATAGTTTGCTGGCGGAGGCTCACAAAAAGAACGGCACTCTTGCCACTTTTTTAAAGGAACTTGGCAAGCAAAGAGGAAACGCACATCGTTTGGCTCTACTAGCTCGTTTGCACAGTGAGCAAGGAAATACTCCCCAGGCTATTGAGGCATACGAACGGGCCCTTCGCCTTGCTCCCAAAAACCTCGATCTGCGTCTCAAAGTGGTGCGCCTCTATGAGCTCAGTGGTCAACTGGAAAAAGCCACCGCAAACTACGCGCTCGTGCTTCGTCATTCCCCCCGCGATGTGCGCCTCTCTTTACGCTACATGGAGATGCTCTTAGCCCAGGGTAGGCGCAAGGACGTACTTTTAGAGTTTGATAGAATTGAACGCAGTACCCAAAAGGATTTTGAGGGGGCCTTATTGCTTCTCGACTTGGCCGAACACCTCAATGAAAGAGAGCGTGCCGACGCTCTCCTCTCTCGCCTTTATCGCATTCAGTCGGCAAATCCGCGAGAATTGGTCGAGTTGGGGTCCCGTTTTTACCGAAAAGGCGAGACCAAACAGGCTCATGCAGTTTGGGAAAAGATCGTAAAGAATCGAAGCAAGTCCGTCAGTGCACAAATTATTTACGGAGAGGTTCTCATCGATCACGAGGCCCTTGTTTTAGGGGTTGGCGCTCTAAAAAAAGCGGTTCAACTTGGCTCTTCGTCTCGCAGAGCTCAGCGCGCCCTTGCTCTAGGAGCGGAGCGAGCAGCCTCTCAAAGTACGGGTAAAGAAAAAAAAGAATACGAGCAAGAATCCCTCGACGCTTGGCTATTTTTACTCTCTGAGACCAGCAAGGGTGCCGCCTCTACACATAACTCCGATCAAGCTCTGGCCCGGCGTCACATTGTGCGCATCTACGGTCGAAGACGCGCCCTGAGAGCGAAGGAGGCTCAATGGCGCAGTGAACTTCTTGCGTCTCCCCCTTCTCTTATGGCTGGTCGACTTTTGGTTGAGGCTTACTTGTTGCAAAGAAAGTATGACTCGGCCATTGCAACTCTTCAACTACTCATGCGCCACCGCCCTGGCGACATTGCAACACTTCTCACCTTGGAGAAAACCTATGGGCTCATGGGAGAAAACGAGCTTGTGCTCGCTACGCTCGAAAAGCTACGCAAATATGATCGGCGCAACTCCCGCCGCTATTTGGAGCGTATGGCTCGGGCCGCCACAAGCGCAAACGACAGAGAAGCGGCCCTCAGGTTCACCGAGCTAGGTGTAAAAAGCGCGCCCCTCGATGCAGGAGCCCAGGGGCGTTTGGGCGATCTGTATCTTTCCCTGGGCCAGGCTGAAGCCGCAGAAAACGCCTACAGAGTAGCGTTGGAACAAGACGATAGAAAAAGCGAAGTCGCCCTCAAGTTGGCCCTCCTGCTCGCTGAACGAGAGCAAGTTCAAGAAGCCCTCGCCCTTCTTTCGCGTATCATTCGCAGGGAAAAAAGAGAAGATCTGATTCGCCAAGCGTCGAGACGCTATTTGAGCCTCTGCATCCCCCGAGAGGAAGTGCAACGACTCGAAGAAATTCTCCGCCCTCTTGCTGTAGCTATGCCCGAACGCTCTATTTATCAAAGCCTCTTGTTGGAGACGTTGGGCGCTCAGCTCTACCCGCTACAACAACAGCTCGCTCATGGATCAAGTCAAGAAAAGGCTGATGCGTCTCAGAAACTCACTCGTTTAGCCGAGTCTTCTACCAGCCCTCTTTTGCAAGCCCTCCTCGGTGAAAACGTCAACTCACAACTTCTGGCGATTGAAGTTCTTGCCCACAGTAAGAACAGAACTTCAGGACAGGCCCTCCTGGCCTACTCAAGAAGCTCGGTGCCCCAGCATAGACGAGTTGTCGCAATTTTGGCCTTAGGAAAAATGGCCCAGCCGGGGCCATTGCATGATCTTTCCGGCCATTTCTTCGAGCTAGAGGGAGTACGCCGTGGCCCCATTGCCCTGGCTACAATATGGGCCGTAGCTCAGTCCCCCCAGGCTCAGTCAAGCAAGGCTCTCACGAACGCCCTCGAGCAGGGTACACCTGATATTCGCGCAGCGGCAGCATTGGCCCTAGCGCAACTGCAACACAATTCCCCCGCCGCAAAAAGACGGACGGCCCAGGCTCTTATCGAGCTGCTCGTAAACGATCGAGCAGGCCCCCTGCCGCGGGCAGCAGCAGCATTGGCCCTAACAAACTTTGCTCTGCCCGCAGAGGGCTCCCAACAAGCAGCTCTTTCCTTAGGAACTCGAAGTAGCTCCCCCCTGCTAGCAGGCAGCTCCTTACTCTCTTTGGCGCGCACCTCCAAAAAAGCCTTCGTTGTACCGCTGATTGCACGAGCCCTCACTCGAGTCGACTCTGAGATACGAAGTAGCGCCGTATCCGCCTTGATGGCACAAGCGCCCGACTCTCCAGCGCCGACATTTCTCCCTTCGCTCATGACTCCCCTCACTTTGAACCCGAGCCAATGGGTACAAAGGGCACTGCACCCCCGCGAGAAAAGTACGACGAGGGGCCATGCAAGTTGCGAGGACTCAGCGTCGCTCCTGGAACTTATCTCCCCCGACTACATCGAGGAGGCACGCCAAAGCCTGCACGCTTCGCCCCAAAGCGCGCGGGTAATTCTTCAAGAACTAGTGCTGAGTACCCACCTGTTCGGCCCCTATCTTTTTTCACGCTCCTCTGTCAATCGCAAAAGATTAACAGACAAGAAAACACCAGCTGACAACATTCTGCCCTGTGAAAAAATCGCGGAGAGTGTTCGCCTGGCTCTCCTTCCAGAAATTGCCCAACTAGCGGGCGAGCGCCATAGTCCGTCATCGCAAAGACTGGCGGCCCTTGCTCTACCTTTACTTCGGGCGCACGAAAATGCAGCTCAACGAGTTTTACTCAGAAGTGCACTGTCGAGCCCAGATATTCTCATTGAAAATGCGGCTCTCAACGCCGTGGGTGCATTCCCCTCCCCTGAAGCTCTTACTTTGTTAAAAGAGGAGATTGATAGAGGCTCTGGCTGGGCCAAAGTGCTAAGAATTGCCAGCACTCTCGGAGAGATGCATGCGACAGAACTCTCCGAGAGTTTTCAAAAAAGGGTTAGCGCTCTCCTTCATTCGCTCACACAAAACGAACATGCCCTTGTTCGCGAAGAAGCAAGGGCAGCTCTTGAGTTGGAAGTCTACGGGAAGTCCAGACGCAATTAGCTAGCGCGCTTCGACTTTTTCTTCGTTTTGTTCGACTTCTTTGCTCCCTGAGTCGAGGTGGAGGCGGCTTTGCTTTTAGTTTTGCTTTTCGCTTTATTTTGCACAATCGGGGCGAGCGCATGCTGTTGTATCAGACCCAAAAAGGTCAAAACGGCGTGCCCTGTCGCTCCCTTAGGATTCATACCCGATGCTCTATCGCGAAAAACTGGCCCAGGAATATCGCAATGCATCCACGGTACTCCCTCGGTGAACTCGCGTAAAAAGAGAGCTGCGGTAATAGCCCCCCCCATGCGATCACCCGTATGTTTGAGATCAGTAATATTACTCTTGAGCTGGACCGCTAGCTCCTCAATCAACGGCATTTGCCAAAAGCTCTCCCCAGCACTAGCTGAAGCTTCTTTCATAGCAGAAGCGATTTCCTGGCTTCCGGTATAAAATGCTGAAAAGGGAGCTCCTAAAGAAACCAGCGTCGCACCAGTGAGCGTGGCTGCGTCCACAATGAAGTCAGGTTGAAGCCGAGCCGCATAGGTGAGTGCATCGGCAAGCACTAGGCGCCCCTCAGCATCGGTGTTGATGACTTCTACGCCTTTTCCACTCAATGAATCGAGTACATCGCTTGGACGATACGCTTTTGCGTCCGGCATATTTTCTGCGGCGGCGATAATGCCGTGCACCTCCACATTGAGACCTAGGGCGCTGACGGCCTCCATCATGCCAAGCACAGCACCTGCGCCCGACATATCGGTCTTCATGTCTAACATACTGCCCCCAGGCTTTATGCAGAGCCCACCCGAGTCAAAAGTAATACCCTTGCCAACGAAAGCGACTTTTCCTTGAGGGCGAGCGGGTTTGTAGATCAGGTGAATGAAATAGGGGAGGTTTTCGCTGCCTTTACCCACCGCATGATGCAAATGCATCTTTGCCTTCACAATGCCTTTATGATCAAGAATTTTACAAGAAAGCTTGTTTTTCTTGGCAACCAAGCGTGCCCTGCGCGCAAATTCTTCTGGAATAAGAACATTGGGCGGTTCATTGACCAAATCTCGCGCCATACAGACACCTTCGGCCACCTTCAGGCCAAGAGCGAATGCCTTTTTATCACCAGCGTTAGGAGTCTTCTCACGTAAAACCTGAATCTGTTTTAGTTCAGTTTTTGATTTGTCTCCGGTAAAGTACTTATCAAATTTATAGGCTCCTAAATGACTCCCCTGAGCAACCGCACGTAAATCGAGCTCCCTATCAACGGCCACATTGATCTTCTTGGGCTTAAAAGGGAGACACGCCCTCACTCCCGAAGCTACAGCCGCCGCTAGTCGAGCCTCTTGTCCAAAAGAAGCACCGTCTCCACCTTCGGCCTGTCGAACGCCAGCGAACACTAAGCGCCCCACAGCCTGATTGCCCAAGACGGGGATGCTCGCTACGCCACCTTTCTCTGGCTTAAACTGAATCGCTTCGAGGTGTGCCTGCAAGCCCCCGCCCAGGGTGGTCTCCCAGCTATCAACAATCGAATTTTCGGTCAGAGGGCCATCAACAATTACCACGAGGGCGTCCGCTTTTTCTGTCGCGGGACTTTTGTTTAGGAGAGAGATTTTGACAGTCATCCTTGGAAGGCTAGCAGCGCTACTGCGCCGCCCGAAGAGGCTTACGCACTTCCCCCCGCCTTCTGTGTCGCTTCAGGAAGTGCCTGAAGAGTATCTTTGTAGCGAAGGGCTCCTCCTGACAACGAGCCCTCTCAAGGGCTACTTATTGCGGCTCCACACAACCAGCCGCCATTCGATTCGGTAATGACTCCCGGACAACGCAACTTGTCCCGTGGACCATAAAGTACGCACTTTTTACCCGGACCGCATTCCATAGAACACTCAGGATTATCGTTGCAGTCCAAGCTACAGGTTCCCGTTGTTTCGCAGGCCATTGAACAAGGCGCAGTATCGCCACAAGTTCCCTGACAATTACCCTCACCGATACAGGTAAATCGAATAAGAGGGGCGCTGCTTTCAGCGGCTTTGCAGGTCGATCCCAAGGCGCATTTTATTTGAACTTCGGTAGAGGCGTTCGCTGCAATTTCACATTCGGAAGACTCAAGACACTTTGCAACACATGGGGAAGACCTGCAGTCAAAAGAACAGCGCCCCTCTGCTTCGCATACACAATCGGGACGACAAACAACGGTGTCCCCGTTTCCGGTACCGGAATTTCCGCCGGTGCTGACAACATCGCTCCCTCCGGTAGAAAGAACGCCGCCCGTGGAGACAGTTCCCCCCAGATTGTGTCCCCCCATTGAAGAACCGCCCAAAGCAGTTGTGCCACCACTTCCTTTTTGCTCGGCACCACCACTCGCTGAATGCTTTCCATTTTTGTCTTCACCGTTTGCGTCCACATTCTCCCCATCAAGAGAAATACCCACAAACCCACAACCAGCAGTGAGAACGGCCCCACTCACAAAGAAGACATGTAGTATACGAGGCGTAAAGAAAGCTGTGGTTGTCATGATTATTTCTTAAAGCGAGCGAACCGAGCGCGAACAGGAACCCGAAAAGAAACACCCTCGGCAAGAACTGGAAATTGAACCTGCCCGGCTGCCCCCTTGAGACAAATACCTAGAGGAGCATTCGCCCAAGTAGCCGGCTCTATACTAACCTGAGCCGATCCGCCCTTGGCGGCAACCGAAAAGTGCAGATAAACCTCGGGTGACTTCTTGGGATCGTGCAAATGTCGAATAAAGCAATCTTCGTACGCGGCGCTTTTTCCTTGTACGGCACTAGAGAGCTTTTGTTGTCTTGTGAGAGTTTTTGGGGAATGAGGCGTCAATGGCGCCTTGGGGCCGCCTGTTTTCTTAGGGGTCAATGTGGGCGCATCAAGAGTAGGTGCATCGGGGGCACCTTGCCCCAAGGTGGGAAATGGTGTCACAGGGGAAGGCTCCGGGCCCCCAACCACAACCACTTGCTCCCCTCCGCTACCGCTCTTCTTTAACAAGGCGACAGCCGCTCCTAGGCCGATCGCTATCACTCCACCCACAATCAGGAGTCCCAAAAGAAGGCCGTGCAACTGCTTTTGATTTGTCGAAACCTTTTCTGTTCCCTCAGCTCTGGGGGGCAGCACCCCCGAAGCTGTGGGCGCGAGCTCCGCTGCAATTCGCCCCGTATTTTCTAAATCATGGAGAGCCACCACCGAATCCCTGCCTGGGTTCAGTCCTTTGGGAAAAATTCGGGAAAGCGCCTCTTCGCGAACTCGTAGGGGCTCAACTTGTAGAGTCTCGGGTAAAAGTGCGAAGTCATCGCGAACTACCTCTTTCAAACGTAAAGCGACCTCCTCGTCGTCCTCGGTTTGCAACTTTCTTAATCGACGAGAAAAAGCGAGAGCCGATTCGAAACGAGCGGGCGGTTTTTTTTCAAGAGCTTGGGCCAATACCTCATCGAGACCCGGTGGAATATCCGCCCGCGACTTAGAAGGGGGGTCGGGCACCTCGTTGACCATGCGCACAACGGTTTCGCCGATAGAGTCCGAGAAGAAGGGCGTCTCTTGCACTAAGAGCTCTAAGAGCAACACTGCCGCAGAATATTGGTCGGAGCGCGGCGTTGCAGCCTCCCCCTCAATCGTCTCAGGGGCAGCATAACCCATTTTTCCACGAAATACGCCGGACTTTGTCGATTGTCCGCGGCTAGGCCCGCTCATACTTGCAATACCAAAGTCGAGCAGGTGCACGTGGCCCTTTTTGGAGAGCAATACGTTGTCCGGGGCGACGTCCCGATGAACAATTTGAATTTCTTGACCCTCCGCCGTCTCAAATTGGTGGGCGTAATGCAAGGCGTCCAATATTCGTCTAACAATGTAGATACAAATATCGACAGCTATGGGTAAATTCTTTGCAGCTCGATAGTCAAGCCAAGGTGAAAGCGAGTAGCCGTGCACGTACTCAAGCACCATGATGTGTGCACCCTCATCAATGCCAAAATCAATGATATTGGTGATGCCCGGATGTTGCATCTTTGAAAGAATTTCGGCCTCTCTTTTGAAAAGACGATTTCCTTCTTCGGACGAGCGAATATCGGTGCGCATACGTTTGACGACGACTGGACGAGTGAAGCCTTCTGCACCCTCGACCCGGGCGAGATGCACTGTGCCCATACCTCCCTCCCCCAAGAGGCGCACCACGCGATAGCGCCCCAAAAGAAGTTTAGAATCTAGTTCGTCGACATTTTCACTCATGAGATAGCGAGAGGCAATTAGCCTATTCTAAACTTCAACTACCGCACTAAGGAGCCGAAATCGAACGAGGGCGCCTCAGATAATAATGTATGCCGTGGGTCGGGTGTGAAAACGCAATGGGCAAAGTTCCTTCCCCAGCGTATTCGCCCGAAAATCGGCGCTGCTTGTCCATTTGCAGTTCTTTGCCTTCGACCGAGACTGACCAACCGGGTAAGGCCTGACCCCTTACTTTGACTTCGCTTCCAGGGGCGAAGCCACCCAACGTGGAAACCCGGGCAGCGGGGGCCTGAGTATCGTACACAACTGAAACCACCGTCGTGCGAGATTGCCGGGGAGGAGAGCTGGCGGCGGAAAACACAAGGGAGTGTTTACCCCTGCGCAAGGCTCCTGATGAAAAAACATAGTGGGGCGCTTTGGTTTTAATAACACGCCCTCCGACTCGCAAAGAATAGGACGATGCCTGGGGAGCTGTTGGCCAACTCACAGTCACTCTCGGCAATTTTTGCTGGTACATCACCGTATAACGGCGCCCATCTGTTACAATACTTGCAGAAGGCGCAAATTGGGGCAACTTGCGGGTCCCGCCATCTCGTAAAATACGAATGACTCCTTTTGCCACAATAGTGTCAGGATCTTTCAGGCAGCGAATTTCGTAAGCATGGCGACCACGCGCTAGGCCAAGAGCGGCAGTCGCTTCAGCCTCAGTTCGTTGGCCCTTCACGCTCATGCGCGCGGGCCCGTCACATAAAGAAGAAAAGTCTAAACCAACCTTAGTAGGCGGGGTAGGGTCATGAATAACGAAGCTATCACCAGCGGTTGCGACAACGTCTGGCGATGCAACCCCATCCCCTCTTTCGATTTCTATCTCTTCTTCAGCCTCTTGCTCGGGGTTCTCCTCTTTGGCACCTTCTAGTGACTTCTCCTCGCCTGGCTCTTCTTCGATAACAACTCCACCAATTTCAAGCTGAAGCTCCTCGCCAGCTTGAATACTACGTTTTTTAGCCCCCTTGCTTCCCCCCCACTCAATTTTCCCGAGCTCGACAGCCAGAACCATGCGAGCGCCCTCGCGCCTCAACGTGACAAGACTGTTTTTGTCGATCACTATATCGCCAAACTGCGAGTCCAAAATTAACGTGCCCGCGTTGGTACGAACGTCGGCCTCCCCCACCTCCACTGAGAGTTGCAAGGGGCCACTCTTGCCTCCTCGAACACGAAATCGAACTATTGAAGCCGGTTTTAGGGTCAAAAGGGCGCCATTGTTTAGACGAAATTTTGCGGTTGATTCTGTCGGAGTACGCGCGCCGTCCCCGTCAGAGAATTGATCACCAAGCTCAGCCTCAAACCACTTTCTCTGAGACTCCGATTCATCACGATCGGGAGCACCTGAAAATTCGGTGAGAGTAGCTAAGGGTGAGACCATGGCCCACCGGTACCCAATAAAAGAAAGCACACTAAAGAGAGCGAGGACCAATGCGGCCACCAGCCATTGACCTTGAGAGATCCTGGGGGACGGCTTTTGTTCAACGCTCATGGACTCTTTGATTCTAATATATTCATTTAGGGGGTCAGGGCGATATTTAGAATCACCACGCCTCTATTTTGAACGCGCACGATTCGACGCTGACGGGCAAAATCCGGATGCTCAAACTGAATGGTGTAACGACCGGGGGCAAGTTCGAGTTCAAATTCCCCATTGGGCTCTACTGCGATCGTAAGATTTCCCGGGGAGATTGAGATCTTAGCGGAGATGCCCTTTCCCCGTAAATCGCGCACAGAGCCCTTTACTTGGCCGGCCGGCACCGCTGGATACATCACCATCTCGCCCTGACGCTCTTGCCCCTTCTTAAAATGAATCGTCGCATCTTCGAACCCCGATGTTTTCGCGACGATCTCAATTTCACCTTCGGGAATATCTAAAAACTCAAAGTGCCCGTCGGCAAAGCTGCGCTCTTCCTTATCGTCTTGTCCCCTTTGTTTGACAACAATCAACACATCAGCGAGGGGGCGCCCGCCTTCGTCCACAATTGAGCCTCGGGTAGGAGGTGTCTTGAGGACCACCGCGAGGGGCGCGACAACTGATTTTTTCGTTTCACCTGTCTTAGAAGTTGAAGAATCATTGAGGTCTTTCCCTGTATTTGAGTCACTTTGGCTGGTCTTCTGAGAGTAAGCACCGATTCGCCATGTCAATCTCACCATGGCCCCGACGCGAGGATTTATGGCAATGAGCTCCGTTTCGGGGAGAGGTTTCGAACGAGCACTCAGGCCAAGGTCCACAGAACCGCCCAGGGAAAAGTGATCGTTGAGCTGCTGCCGTGCGCCCACAGAAAATTGCCAAGGTGATTTCGCAAAGCGTGGGGCCCCTGAGCCTACCAAAATTTCACCCCCGAGTTCTGCCAGTAATTCCGTAGCCTCTGTCAGACGATGACTCCCCCCCAATCCCCATTGAATAGCCGACCAAGAACTGGCACCAAGAGAGATGATGTCTCCGGTAGAGAGCAGGTCAACCTGGGGAACCAAAGCCTCCGAGCGGTCGAGATGAAACCCACCGTGAGCGGCCCACCAAGTGCGCGCCCCCCAAGGACCTCCCGCTAATAGTCGTAACGACGGGCTCAAAGCCTCGAGTTCAATAGAAGGCGCCTCGGCGCCCAGTAGACGTAAATCGGCTTCTGCACCGATAGAGAATTGGGGCGTAAGCGGGTACACAAAACGCGCCGAGATTCGAGGTTCACCGTAAAGGTTACTTCCCTCATTCGCATCACCAAAAAAATCGACTTGCCCGTTGATGTCCATTCCCAAATTGAGTTGGGGGAGAGGTGAGTAGGCAAGGGCTACCCTGGAGGTCAGTCGATGGGTTACCTGAGACAAATCGCCGACAGGTTCAACAAATGCATAGCCTGCTCCCGCTGCTACCACCCACGGTCGAGCCGCACTGACTGGAAGAGCCAAACGAATGAAGCCCGGCAGTGCTCGCTCATTTTCGCCAAGAGGCGTGTTGGCTTCCAAGGTGGTTTTTTCCGCTCCTTCTTGAGCTACCGCTTCAAACGAAAAAAGTACGATCACGCTCGCGAGCAGGAGCCGCATCGTTCGAGGAGATCTCGGGGCCGAATGAGTCGCTTTTGTAGCGTCTGCTGAGCCGGATAAAAAAGCCATAAAGGAGAGCGTTAAAGTAACACACGACCGGCGCAATTTCTTCCGCTGCGCACACTTCAATGAGTGGATCCTGCGGTCCCCATCGCCTCGCCCGAACTGGGGGAGGGAAATGATACAAATTTTGCGCTCATCTGGCTATTTTCTTCAGCGATTCTTTCTACTGCTACCCAAAGAGACTCCCCTTGGGTTATGCATCGCCATGGCGCTCTTTCCTTCCGCAGTAAACAATCTTTGCTCCGCGCTGAAAAGCCCCCACGCATAAACCCTCGTGGCTGTACTCGTCACAGGCGCCTCGGGCCATCTCGGTAATAACCTAGTGCGCCTTTTGTTGAGCGAAGGGCACGAAGTCTACGCGCTAGTTCATCAAAATAATGAGGCTCTAAAAGACCTACCAGCACTCCGCCACGTGCACGGCGACTTATTCAATCCTAAAAGTTTAGAAACTTCTTTCTCGAATATCGAGTGCGTTTTTCATCTCGCAGGGAAGATCTCCATCATGGGAGATCCCGATGGTAGTGTGTGGAAAACAAACGTCGAAGGCAGCTTCAACGTGGCGCAAGCAGCCCGCAAGGCAGGAGTCAAGAAACTGATTCATGTCAGCTCCGTTCACGCTTATGATGCCCAAGTCACCCCAGGCTCAAACCGTCAGAGACTTGATACACTAGATGAATCCTTTCCTCTTCTTCAATTGAACTCTGCGGCCGCCGCCTATGACATTTCAAAGGCTGAAGGGGAGCGGCAAGTTCGCACACAAATAGCTCAGGGACTCAACGTCACGGTGGTTCACCCTACGGGGGTAATCGGTCCCTTTGATTTTGCGCCCTCGCGCATGGGACAACTCTTTTTGGATCTCAAAAATAGAAGTCTGCCGAGCCTCATCGCTGGTGAGTTCGACTTTGTTGATGTGCGCGATGTTGCCCGTGGGCTCATTCTTGCTTGGCAAAAAGGAAATAGTGGGGAAAATTACTTATTGGGCGGGCGCACTGCCACCATCAAAGAGTTGGCCCAAATCGCGACCGACTTTACCTCAATTCCCCCTCCCTCTATCACTTGCCCCATGTGGTTAGCCCGAGCAAGTGCACCCTTGGCGGAGTTTTGGTCCCGTATTTCGCGCACAGAGGCCCTATTTACGCGCGAGTCGTTGGCAACACTGCAACGGCAACGAAAAATATCATCGGCAAAAGCCCTCAGTGATTGGGGCTATGCACCACGTCCTCTTGAGGAGAGCATTGCAGATCTCTATACGGATTTTTCTCGGCGTGGCCTCTAAACGCTCATCTTACCACCAGTATTTCGTGCCTAGACGAAGTACTGACGTTTAGTTCAGACGTGCCAATGACCGAAATAGAAGTTCATAGATTACTCACGTGGTCAGAAATACTCTTTGCCGCCATTACGCTTATTTTACTCAGTTGCATCGTCGCGCCCTATGGTCGACACCAGCGCGGAGGCTTTGGTCCAAGTATTCCCAACCATATAGGCTGGATTATGATGGAGCTGCCCAGCTTGGCGGTGTTCATACCTGTTTACCTAGCTGGCGAGAACGCATTCAATCGAGCGCCTCTTCTTTTGTTTGCCCTCTTTCAATCTCATTACCTCTACCGAACACTCGTCTATCCTTTTAGGCTCAAAACGAAAACCAAGTCCGTGGCCCTCGTCATTGTTGTACTGGGCGCTCTCTTCAATAGCTTAAACGCCTACATCAATGGGCGCGAACTCTCCCATTTTGGTCATTATGGTAAGGACTGGTTGGGTGATCCCCGTTTTATAGGTGGCACTCTCCTTTTTCTTCTGGGATATTTTATCAATCACCAAGCTGACAAAGTCCTGATGAATCTGCGCCAACCGGGTGAAACAGGATATAAAATTCCCTATGGGGGGCTCTACCGCTATGTATCTTGCCCCAATTATTTGGGGGAAATCATCGAATGGGTCGGCTTTGCCATTGCCTGCTGGTCCCTGCCGGCCCTGGCTTTTGCTCTCTATGCGGCAGCCAACGTGGGCCCTCGCGCTCTCGCCCACCACAGATGGTATCAAGAAAAGTTCGCCGACTATCCTTCGGAGCGCCACGCTCTGCTGCCTTTTGTTCTATAGGTTCTCTCGTGATCATTCTAGGAATTGAAACATCTTGCGATGAAACCGCCGCTGCGGTGGTCGAAGATAATCTTGTACGCAGCGACGTCATTCATACACAAATCGCCCTGCACGCAGAATTTGGGGGAGTCGTGCCCGAACTCGCCTCGCGAGACCATCTGCGGAATATTCGCCCCGTAGTCGATCAGGCACTCGCTGATGCAAAGGTGAGCCTTGATGATATCGACGCGGTGGCAGTCACCTGTCGGCCTGGGCTCACCGGTGCCCTTCTGATTGGCACACAACTCGCAAATGCCCTGTGTTGGGCCTCCGAAAAACCCTTGATAGGTGTGGACCATCTCATCGGGCATCTCCTGGCTGTTTTTTTGGACTTTCCCGGTAAAGACTGCCCTCCTCCCCCTCAATTTCCCTTCATCGGTCTGGTGGCCAGCGGCGGACATACGGCCATCTATCGAGTGGGCGGCCCCACTCACGAGTCTATCGTTGAACTGGGCGCAACCCGAGACGATGCAGCAGGCGAGGCGTACGATAAAATCGCTAAGCTTCTTGGTCTGGGTTATCCAGGAGGACCCATCATCGACCAACTCGCTCAAGAGGGAGATCCTTATAAAATTGAACTATCCACTCCCATGAAAAATAGAAAGAGCTTAGAGTTCAGCTTTTCGGGACTAAAAACCCAGGTCGCACGCTGGGTGCAAAAGAACGGGCTGCCCAAAAACGATGATACTTTACGCAACTTATGCGCGGCCTTTCAACGCATTGTTGTGGACACCCTCATAGAAAAATCAATCGCCGCCGCTAAAATGGAGAAGATAACAACCATCGCCTTGGCTGGAGGCGTATCGGCCAACAGCGAGTTGCGGGGTCGAGGCCGTGAACTCTGCAAGAATGCTGAAATTGACTTGATTGTACCTCATTTTAGCGCCTGTACCGACAACGCAGCCATGATTGCCTATGCGGGTTCTTTTCAAGCTCTACGCGGAGAGAACAACCGCGATGGTCTTGAGGTTTCTCCCCGGTCGATTTTACCTCGCCTTACAGTAAAAGGCGGTAGCGACCGCCGTCGATGAATAGAAACGGTCACGGACGGCGCGCTCGACGTAAAGAGGCTTCTAACCTTTCGCCATCGCCGTCATGAAGGCCAATCTGATAGTCTACTAAGTCGCCATCTTTGCCTACAACCACCACCAAAGGAATGGAACTTACTGGATTATAGCGTCGAGAGAACTCTGGAAACTCCAAACCGTTGATCACCTGTTCATTGCCCAAGTGCTGCTCTCTCAAAAAGCCCGGCACATGACTCCAAGTGTCCGCATCGTCCACCGAGACAAGCAGTAAGCGCACAGAAACTTTTTCTGCGGCTCGGCGAATAGCTGGCATTTTTTTGGCACAAAGCTCACACCAGCTAGCAAAGAACACGACGGCAAAAGCTTCGCGCCCCACCAACTCTTTCGAGTTTAATTCGGCACCCGCTAGATCAACAAGCTGAAAAGAAGGTACCCTGTTTTCTCTAGGCCGTACCTTGGTGATGCTTTCCGATTTAGAGCGTTGTAGACGCGCAGTGCGCGCGAGTTCTGCCTTTTGTAGAATCTCTGAGAGAACCTCAGGAATTGGCGGAGCCTTCTCCCCCGAGGACTCACCAACCTCAGAAGCTCTCCCCTGGCTCAAATGTGATGCAGGCGTAGCCGGAGCGCAGCTCCCCAAGAGCGCGCCCCAAGTCAAGAGCCATACCGCCACGGATTGAGTCATCTAACCTAAGAGAGCGGCCGGTGCGCGAAAAGCAGGAGGTCTGTGATGAAAATGCCTACCCCGCTTCCGTCCAGACTAAAACTGACAATAAATGCGGAGCTTCTGCGAGTAGATCAGGTTATAAAGCGCAATTTTTGGCCGTTTAGCTCCGTAGTAAATTCGGCCTTGCCCACGCGAGAGCCCCCGAGTAGCAGGAAGAACGCAAAAGACATCAATTTTGCCTTTGAGTTCTCCAAGACCCTGACCGATGAAAATACTCGTAGCCGGTAATAATCTCATGTCGCTTCGCATTGTCGATGCGTTGATGCACCGTCATCAGGTTGTCTGCTTGCAACCCGCCGGAACCTCCAACTGGAAAACAGACCAGCTGAATGCCGACATGGTCGTAGGGGAAATTACCTCCCCACAAGCGCTCACAGACGCTGGGGCAGAAACCTGCGATGCATTCATCGCCTGCTCTACGGTAGATGAGCAAAATATTGTTGCGTGCATGGCAGCGCGACGTTTAGGTGCTCAGCGTACTATTTGCGTGGTCAATGGTCATTCGTTTCTCACAACGGGTGACGATGGCGCAAAGATGACGGAGTCCTTGGGCATCCAACATGTCGTCCGTCCCATCGAGCAACTCTCGGACGAGTTGATCTCGATTGTGTTGGTACCCGGCGCTCTAGAAATCGAGTCGGTTGCGGACGGGCGCCTCGCCCTCTTTCGCTATGCGGTCGAGGCCAACTCAAAAAGCGTCGGTAAGAAGTTGAGTGATCTCAACTTACCAGACAAGACCCGACTGGTGCATGTACGCCGAGGCGAAGAATTCATCGTGCCTCGAGGAGACACCGTTTTACAACCGGGAGACAAAGTGATCTCCATGGGAACTCGCGAGAGTTGCGCCCAATTGGGTCCTCTGCTCTGTGCAGCTCGTCCCCGAGCCAAGGAGGCTGCCATCATCGGCGGTGGGCGCGTGGGTAGAGCGGTGACTCGAGGGCTTATGAGCGCTGGCTGGCGGGTGACGGTCATCGATTCAAACGAAGATCGTTGCAAGGTCATCGCCGAAAGAACAGAAGCCCTTGTGCTTCATGGCGACGGAACCGATCTATCCCTTCTTGAGCAAGAACACATCGGAGAGCGCCCCGTGGTCATTGCAGTGACCGATAGCGATGAAAAAAATCTTCTCGTCTCCCTTGTTGTAAAGCAACTCGGTGACGCCCGAGTAGTGACCCGGGCGGACCGCCTCAGCAACGAGCGTCTTTTTGAACGTGTCGGTATTGACGTTGTGCGCTCAGCGCGAGGAGCTGCGATTCGCACCATATTGCGCGCCATAGACGAACGTGAGTCCGAAATTTTAACTGAACTCGAACATGGCACCGCTTGTGTGATGGAAATTACAGTGCGTCCGGGAGCCAAAGAACTTGGTCTCACCCAACTTGCCCCCCCCGCCTACGCTGTAGTGGGGGGAATTTTACGAGGCAACGAAACATTGATTCCCGGGGGACAAGATTCGCTCCAACCCGAAGACCATCTCTTCGTTTTTTGCGCGCGAGACGATCGTGAGGCGGTCACCCGCTATTTTGAACAGCCCACTCCCCCCGCAGACAACGATTAGGGCATAGAATAAAGATGCGCGTACTTCTTGTTTTAGGTGTAATTGGTCAGCTCATTCGCCTTTTTTCTCTGGCGTTTGTTCCCCCAACCCTCCAGGCAATTTGGGACCAAAATTGGGCAGAGTTCTCGTTTTTTGCAGGGCCTCTATTTCTCACTCAGGCAATGAGTGCCGCCGCTTCACGGCTTCCGGGGCCCGACGGAGCCATCATGCGGGCCGAGGCTCTCGCAGTGGTGGCAGGCACCTGGCTCGCTATCGCCTGCGTGGGGGCTCTTCCTTACGCATTCTCGGGCCTGCACCCCGTCGATGCCCTCTTTGAGTCGATGTCTGGATTTACCACGACAGGCGCCACGGTTCTCACGGACTTCGCCTCTCATGGGCGCGCGTTTTACCTTTGGCGCGCCATGACTCAATGGTTTGGCGGCATGGGTGTCATTGCCCTCTTCGTCGTAATTTTGCCGCGCCTGGGTATCGCTGGCAGGCAAATGTTTTTTGCAGAAGCTTCGCGTGCTCCAGCAGAAGCTGTCAGCCCTTCGGCTCAAATGAGCGCCCGACGCTTGTGGATCCTTTACGTCTTGCTGACCTTCTTGCTTATGCTTTGCCTTAAATGGGCGGGGATGACTTTTTACGACTCAATCGTCCATGCCCTCACCACTCTCTCTGCGGGCGGTTTTTCACCTCATCCTCAATCTATCATGGGGTACAACAACGCAAAGGTCGAGTGGATCTTGGCTCTCTTTATGCTCCTCTCGGGCACCAGTTTTACTTTGCAATATCGCGTCTTTACCGGCCGAGCCTTGGGCTTCTTCAAAGACGGCGAGTTCATCTTCTACATGATAGTCATCGCCTGCATTACTGCGATGCTCTCTATCACTCTCGCCGAGAGTGTACCCTCCTTAAGTGATGTGCGGCGCAGCTTTTTTCAAGCCACTAGCCTCATATCAAGCACAGGATTTGCAAGCGAAGACTATAATTTATGGAACGATAAGGCCCGAGCATTACTTATTGTCGCTATGGTATTTGGTGGTTGCGCGGCCTCCGCAAGTGGGGGCCCCAAGGCCGTTCGCTGGCTCCTTGTGTTCAAGCACATCGCGCGGGAGATACGGCGAACTCTCCACCCTCGAGCTATCATTGCCCTTCGATATAAAGGGGCCACAGTCTCCGACGAAATCATGCGCTCGGTTTTTATGCTCGTGGTTCTTTTTCTAGTCGGCCACTTTGCCTGCGGGGTTGTACTTGTCTTGATGGGCCATCAGCTTGTCGAAGGTTTTTCGGCCGCCCTCGCTTGCTTTGGAAATGTCGGACCCGCCTTTGGCTCTGCGGGCCCCATGGGCAGTTACGCCTCTTTTGACACCCCCAGCAAACTGGTTCTCATTTTTGCAATGTGGGTTGGGCGCCTAGAAATTGTCACCGTCCTGGCGTTGCTGCACCCTGATGTGTTGCGACAGGTACGACTCTGGGGCCGTTAGAAAAACAGGGCGCACTTACGAGAGTGCACCCTAGAACAATTACTCAATCACCGAGGCGTCCAGCGCAACTCCGGCTATATCAAACGAGAGAGATGCCGGCACCTCCGTCGTCTGAAGAGCCAGCTGCAGACGAGCAATTTGAGATAATCTGCCCTCAAGTGCTATTTTATAGTCCTTGAACTCACCTGTGCATTCAAGCTCCTGAAGCAAACCGGGGCTACCAGCTATTGACTCACTTCTCGAGAGCACCTGGGCGGTCAACACTTTGCCTTTTTCGCAACGAACTCCCAGTACTAGATCCTTCACATTAGAAACGTCTAGTTCTGTCAGCGCTTTAGGCGCCCACCCACAACTCATATCTCCCTCAGGCAGTTGAGCACAATCTCGCGGTAAAAACTCCATCCACAAACCGCCCCACGCAGTTCCACCCGCCAGAGACTCGGCGTTTATTTGAGCAGAAATAACACGACGCCCACCAACTTCTCGATAGCCATTTTTAATATAGCCCCATGCTCCTTCGCCTAGAGCGAGGTCATAGGACTCGTCGAAGGTGAGCACTTTCGTCGCGCCGTCGCGCTCCGCCTCGGACCTATCCCAATAGTCGTTCGCGGCAAACCATCTTCCTCCTCGACGATTGATGCCAACAAACTTCATATCCTCTACGAGGCTGGGGTCCACATTTGTCTCCTTACAGAGCGACTCATTCAGCTCGTGACCCTCTCGAATCTTGAGCAAGTTTTGCCACGCTTCCACAGAACTCCAAGAAGGTTTACCCGTGCTCTGAATAATATTTGAAGAAGGTTGGTCCAAAGCCCAAAGAGCAACACCTGATGATTTTTGCAAACAGTTGGCGATAAATTGGAGGTTTTCTACATGACTTACTCCCTCACCGCTATCGTCACCTGCCCAACTATCAACCCACAAAGGAAGTCCCATTAAAATTTGGTTTGAACTGTATCCGGCGCTAAGGGCAAGGTCTTGAACAGTTTGATAGCTAGCGTTTCCGAGCCCTCCGGCGAAAGTCAACGTATATCCCATGGCATGCAAGGTATCGACGTTATCAATCCAATCTGACCACCAAGAGGGTTGAGGTGCCAAGCCGTTATTGGAAACGAAGGTGTCCACGGTAAGAAGTTTACCCTGAGCGTGCAGCTTCTTACCCAAATAATTCGCAAGTTTACCAAAAAGCGCGCGGTCGCCAGAAGTATAGGGCAATACCCCCTCCCCTCCTGATTCCAGATCCAAATCGACACCGTCGAGGTTTAGACGCTCCACGAGATCCAAAAGTTCAACCGTGAGAGTTTTATACCCCTCGCCCTTCAGCCCTTCACGAACTACTCCCCAATCAAAAGCAGATCCCCCCGTTTTAGTCTCGCTATTCGTTACGGTAGCAAGAACCTGAACCCCCTCAGCGTGTGCGCGTTCCACAAACCAAGCGGCCTCAGTATCGTTCCCATCAAAGAGTTCCTCTAGGCCACCCGCTTCCGTCATGGTCCAAAACTGGAGACCAATGCGAGTTAAAGTCGAAGGAACCTTCACAGCACCATATTGTGAGAGCCATACATTCTTGGCACCTTGAATACTGTACGCCGGGACCCACGCCATGACCTCTTGTCCCTCCACCTCCCTCGGGGCCCCCTCTTTTTTATCTACCTTCTCGGGGAGGAGAGCCGGCGCGCCCCCAACGTCGGAAGACTCTGCGGGGACGGACTCCTCCTCTATCTGTCCACGAGGACGCTTATCCTCCCCGCAGGAAACCACGGCGGTCAAGGGCAAAAAAAACAGAGGCAAAAGGCCCAAGGGAAATCGAGAGAAGTGTGGCATCACATTTCCGTACCTTAAGATGGCGCTTAATTCTCCAAATATGATTTTATAGACAGTGGATTAGATATTTATAAACATGATCGGGGGCTATATCCTCAGGGCAATCGCATGACTCGCCTAGCGATATCAACAAGTTAGCTCGTTGGGCAG
>CAYWLO010000062.1:0-13918 GCA_964459035.1 uncultured Polyangiaceae bacterium
CATTCGGACGAGGTAAAAGAGGCACTTGAAGAGGCCGCTCGTTTGCGTGCCGAGCAGAGTCAGGCGCCACCTAGGGCAGAGGTCAAAGAGAGTGTTCCGCAACCGGTGCAGGCGGCGTCCCCTGCGAATGCAGCTCCACCTTCTTCAAGGATCAGAAATTCAATCCCTCCGGCATTGACACCGCCCCCTGGCTCTCGGCCTGTGACACCGGGTAGAAAAACTTCGGAAACTCCAGAAATTCCCTCCGTGAGGGCTAAACGACCTGAAAAGAAAGTAGCAGCTTCAAAGCTCAAAAAGGCGGAGCCGGCCCCGCGGCTTTCAGGCATCGAGGCGCTCCAGAAGCGACTTGAAAAAGAGCAAAGCGCGCGGCAACGAGCGGATGATTCCAACATGCAGTTGCGTCTCGAAGTCAGAGAATCAAAGAAAGAGATCGTTCAAATGAAGCGCGAAGCGGTGCGTCTTGAGCGCGAGATCACTCGTTTGGAGCGTTTGCTCAAGAAGTGATTTCACTTCAAAAGGAAAGCCTGATTCGTTTCTACTCTGAAGAGGCGCTACTTTTTTGGAGCGGGCTATTTTCTGGGGAGGGACGGGCCGCTTTGAGGTTGTTTACGGTTGTCCCGCTTTGTGATTAGCCTAGCTGTCTCATTCTTCATTAGACAGCTAGTACCTCGTGCCGGAAGTCCGTGCCGGGTTTCACCAGACCCAACTGAAGTGGGGGCCTGATGAAACCCGCAATAGCCTCCCTATTTGCCCTCGGTACTACTTTTTGTCTCATGGGTACCAAAACCCGGCACGAAGTTCCGACCTTTGGTACTAGGCTCTCTTTTCTATGCGTTTTCGTTTTTTAGGGCCGCCTGCACAAGCATGTCCCGGAACTCTACGAGCAAAGCTGATCTCGTTGAGAGCGGCCCCCGCAAAGGGCCTCTATATAGCTCATTTTACGTTACTTTTTGCCCGTTCCATACTTATGAAACGCGTTCTAGGTGCCTGTCTTTTGGGCGCTGTGGTGGTGGCCACAGGGTCTCTTGTCTCGTGCTCTCAAAAAGAGCGACCGCCCAATCATCCCTTGATGGGTATTCATGATCGCAACGCCTCACGTATCGAGTTGGTAGAGCTGATTGTTCAAGACAAGGTGCGAGCGAAGAAGGTCAAAGCCAAGTACATTGAGATAGAAACTTTGGTAAAAGAGAGAGCGGCTGCGCGGGCTGAGTATTCTGCAAATCTCCTGCCCTTGACTCAAGCGCATGAGTTTTCTGAAGAGAAAGTGCGCGCGGCAATTGAGCGCTCGGTGGCAGAGGGGCAGGGTATTTACTTGCGCTACATAAGCATTCAGCTTGCTATTAGAAAATTAGTAACCAGAGAAGGATTCTCTCAGTTGGACGGTGTGCGCTAGTGTTTTGGATTGGACTGGCGACGTTGATTATGCTCATTACCGGCAGCGGTGACGATACCCGCGCCTTTAGAATGCGCGCAAAAGCCATGCGTGAGAATGTGGTTGAAATTGTCCCAGACGGCGCGCGAGTCAATGCGGCAAAAGTAGCGATTAATGATGCTGAAAAGGTCTTTGGCGAACATCGAGCGCGTTTGGCGTTGATTGGGGTTTGCATCGAGAAAGCGGATAGAAACTTTGATGCAACAGAAGCGGACTATCTTAGATGCCAAGAAAATCTTGGCTCCGGATGGAAGAAGACGGCAGATGATCTCATTGTTGCAGAAATTGCCCTGCGTCGGGCATTGAGTGCAGGTGAGTGGCGCGCCCTCAACGAGCAGGTTATGGGTGGTAAAAAATGAGAGTGTTCAGCTCGCTTTTTGCGATTGCCGTGTATTTTTTGGCACCGGGGGCATTGGCCGACGATGACCGCCGCCCCGGCTTGGGGGGCGCTTACACCAGTCGCAGCCTGACGGTGCCCTACAATAGCCTGGCCATGGTTGTGGGCCCCGGACAGCCACAACTATTTGGGCAACGATATGGGGGGCGCTCCTTTGATGGGGGTATTGCCTACAGGCGAGCGGCCCAGGACGGCCCCGGTTTGGAGATCACCGAGGAAGCTTGGTTTCATGGTGGAGTAGTTTTTGGGCTTACCGAAAACCTTGAAGCGGGCGCACTTTTTTTAAATTTTCGCATCACCCCAGACTTTGCCTACTCGGATTTTCCGGTTTACATCAACTACGCTTGGCGCTTTGAGAACATCGATATTGGCGCGCGATTTTCCTTTACGACGCCGGCGGAGACCTCCATTTGGAGTTTTAATCCAGGTATGCCGCTACTGATTCGCTTGGGAGGCGCTCGCATTGACGCGGGAGTGTATGTTCCCGTGGATACCGAGTCGCCCGTGTCTGTAGGTTTAAACGTGCCCGTGCGTTTTACCGTAAACGCGACTCCTCGTTTGTTTTTTGGCGTCGAGACGGGTGTGGTTGAACCCAGCTTTCACGTCAAAAATAATATGAGTGCACAATTAGGTGCACTGGTTGGCTATTCGACCGTACTGGGTTCACGGGTTGCCGACTTTACGACAAGCTTTGCGTGGGATGACTTTTTGATTCTCGATCCAGCTGAGGGTGTCGACATGGTGCAAGCTGAGGCATTTCGCGTGCACCTAGGGGTGACGTTTCATCAGATTGTCATGTAGAGAGTCGGTTTTACCACAAGAATATCGCTTCAATGCGCGTGGCCATGGGCTGTGCCTTCGTGGGAACGTCCCGCTTTATCATCCCCATGATGCCCTAGGGGGCTTCCGTGTGAGTGTGCCCCCTCTTCTTGAGGGGGTTCGGGATCTACGCCAACGCCGTAGCGGTAGACAAGAGCTGCCCCGCGGTCACAACCCACGGACATAATACCAAACTGCAAGACGCTGATGAAGGTTAGGATGAATCTCCAGTAAGGGGCGCCTTGACGCTGCCACCAGGCAAGCCCGGTGAGTAGCAGCGCGGTGGCGCTTGCAATGATCATTAGATCGCGGTGTCCGTGTACCATTGCGTGTCCTGGCGCGTCGTGGCCCATGGAGTTAGTTGCAACAAAGCCAAGGAGAATGGCAAGGGCGGCACCTAAAATACCAGCGGTGTGCAAAAATAGTCCCAGTTTCCATGAGATTTCATTCTTTCGAAGAATTGAGTAGCCCCACGCCCCCGTGGCGAGAGTCCAGAAAGCGATGGGGAAATGCACAAACATGGGGTGCATTTTTTCTAGGGAAGTCATTTCGAGAAGCATAATATCTAATTTCTAATTGAGGATTAAAACCAAAGTCGGACGCCAGCTACGCCCTGAGGCACGCTTGTTAAAAGCCCTGCTGTCTCGGTGAGGGTGGCCGTTTCACCAAAAACGCCGCGCCAAGAAAAACCGAGATAGGGAGCGAACTTTCTCGTAATTTCGTAACGCACACGCAGGCCGAGTTCCAAATCGTTGAAGCCAGACCCAATACCAAACACTGGAACTGATTGTATCGCGACATTGAGTTCGAGGCTGGGTTGGGCAATCAGGCGCTGAGTAATGTGTTGATCATAGGTTGCGCGAAATCGGCCAGAAATATCTCCTAGATGACTTACAAAAATGCTTGGTTCTATTTCGAACCAATAGGGAGCTAGGCCTTCTAGTCCTAGAACCAAGAAGCCTCGCCCATCACCAAAACCGGGCTCAAAGGCCACGTCTCCTCGTACACCTGCTTGTAATTCCCAAAAGGGAGCGATGAGACGGCTGTAGAGTAGTTGGGCTTCTGCCTCGACTGCTAACTCATCCGTAGGAACTTCACCTTCCGTCTTGAGCCAGATGCGATTCCAGTCACCGCCTATCCATGATTTGGAGTCCCAACTCAGCGGGTTTTCTTGATTATCGAAGCCGTATTCTAGTTCTTCTAGTTGAAAGAAGTAGTTGATGGGCCGGTCCCCCATCTCGGCATTTGCTCTGCTTGCGCACAGTAAGGCGGCGAATACCGTGGCGAGAAGGGGGAAGAGCTTGCCTGCGCGCCGTGTGAAGCCTCTCATGCAACCACCTCGATGACGCGAAACATTCCAGCGTCCATATGGTAAAGGATGTGGCAGTGAAAAGCCCAAAGGCCGATTTCACCGGGCTCAACTACAAAGGTTTCCCGCGCAGCAGGTTGGACGTTTACAGTGTGTTTTAACGGGTTGAGCGCGCAGCCACCGATTTCAAGCTCAAAAAACATACCGTGAATATGAATGGGGTGCGCCATCATGGTGTCGTTGATGAGTATGAAACGTACTCTTTCTCCCAATTTGAGACGAATAGGAGGAGTGTGTTTGTCGAACTGCTTCCCATTGAACGACCACATGTAGCGTTCCATGTTTCCGGTAAGATGTAGTTCGACCTCACGAGTTGGCTCTTTGAGGGTAGGGGCTTTACGAGTGGACCTGAGATCAGAATAAGTGAGAACTTTCCAAGGAGCGTCTCGTAGACCTAAACCTGGGTCACGCGTGCGAGATTGTGAGATTTGCGCAACCATGGAGTTGCCCGCGCCGTGATGTCCTTTCTTGTGTCGAGCGACTTTTTTCGATTGTGAGTCGCACGTCGTGTGCTTTGTAGCTACTGAGGGAGAGGTTTTTTTTGCCCTCATTTTAGGCAGAGGCATGCCTTTCATGTCCATGCCTGACATGTTGTGTTTCTTTTGGGGCTCGCTGCTATCGTTCCCTTTCATGTCCATGCCTGACATGTCGCCTTTCATGTCCATGCCCATATCTCTCATGGTGAGAAGAGCGCGACGTCTACGTGCGGGGATGGGGGCTGCGGCCCCGTTCTGGGTTCCGATCGTTGCCCGAGCAAAACCACTTCGGTCCATTGCTTCGGCGAAAATAGTATAAGCTGCCTTTTTTGGAGTTATGAGTACATCAATGGTTTCAGCGTTCGCCAAGCGAAACTCATGTATTTCGACTGGCTCCACATTCATGCCATCTGCCTGAATGACAACCATGTTCATGCCAGGAATACGCACATCAAATGAGGTTGCTGCTCCCGCATTAATGAAACGTAGTCGAATGGTTTCGCCCGGCGAGAATTTGCCCAGCCAATTTTCTGTGGGCGAGAGACCGTTGACTAAGTAGGTGAAATTGGCACCAGTAATATCAGCGATGTCGGTTGAGTCCATTCGCATTCTGGCCCAAGTGGCGCGGTCTCCCAGGGCTTTCCAGAAGCCCATTTTTTTCGTCTCCTCTCCCAAATTTTCCAAGGTACGACGCTGAAAGTTGTAGTAGCCGCCGTACTTTTTTAGATTGGCAAGTATTTTATGAGGGTTGTCATAGGTCCAATCGGCAAGAACCAAGGTGTAGTCCCGCTGGTATTGGTGGGGCTCTGGTTCTTTTGGCTCGACAACAATCGAGCCATAAGTGCCTGTTTGTTCCTGAAATCCGCTATGACTATGGTACCAATAAGTACCATTGTGGATGAGGGGAAACTTGTATTCGTAAGTTTCTCCAGGTTTGATTCCCTCAAAGCTTAAGCCTGGAACACCGTCCATTTTGGTAGGCAGGAGTACTCCATGCCAATGAAGTGAAGTGTCCACGCTCATTGAATTGTGCACGCGTATGGTAACGTTTTCTCCTTCTTTGAGGCGAAGCTCTGGGCCTGGAATGCCACCATTGATTGTGGTGGCGATCGCCGCTTTTCCTGCAACCATGAGGCGTGTTTCAGAGATGTCTAGGTTGATGACCTCTCCTTGTACGCGGATGAGCGAGCGTCGCATAGGCGCGACAAGTCCTGTTGAGGCACAACCGGTGGCTAATTCGCCTAAGACAAGGGCGCCACCCGCAGTGGCCATACCCTGAATGAATTTTCTTCGTTGTTTGACGAAGTATGGTCTTTCAGTCATCGAATGAGTAATAACTTTCCGATGCGGGGTTTAATGGTGGTGCCCGTCGTGGTTTCCGTGCTCACCCTTCTTGCTAGTCGACCCCTTTTTAGTTCCAGCTTGTTTGTGCTTCATTTCGCAGCGAGGGCATT
The DNA here is from genome assembly GCA_964459035.1 of uncultured Polyangiaceae bacterium. GTDB lineage: Bacteria > Myxococcota_A > Polyangia > Polyangiales > Polyangiaceae > NIC37A-2. The sequence continues at coordinate 5,948 of CAYWLO010000062.1, forward strand.
TGCTCTTCTTTTCTCCTTCTTTGGCGACTCCATTTCCCTTTGACGTTGTGTCATTGTTTGCGGCTGACACGTTAGTCGAGAGAAAGAGGACGAGGGCGAGGGGGGAGAACTTGGCTAAATTTTGCATCACAAGCCACTGAGAGCAGGAATCGTGCCTGACCATACTAAGCGCTTTGCTGGTAGATATCAGCCAAGGCTCCTATCCATGTAACTTCATAGGTCACAGTGTGGCTCAGCCTGTTACTTTGTTCCGGGCGCGACTTCCTCTTTCTAGGGCGCGTCGTGGCCCATGGAGTTCTAACCTAGCCCTCTTCTTTTAGGGGATACGAATTTCTATGCCGGCGACCCCTCGAATGAATGCAGGCTGGAGGAGAGTGATTTTTTCTTCGTCAACATTTATCGAGAGGGGTGAAAAGAGTGATCCCCCATCGAGCCCCGCCCGCACATAAAAATCTTTTGAGATGCGAAAACCAACATGAGCGCTTCCGTAGGCGCTCCACGAAGCGAGGGATTTAAGGTCGATGAGATCACCTTCTTTTCTCCCAAAGTCGTCGTCGGAAGGTTCAGTGAAACGTAGGGTGCCAAATTCTGCCCCCATGTTGATGCCTCCTTGGGCAACGACGAGCGCGTTCTTGTCACCAAAACGTAGCCGTGGCCCCATGCCTACACCAAAGGGATGAAACTTGAGATCAGCTGTGGCAGTTTGAATGGTGGGAGCAAAGAGGGGCAAGCGCACATCTGTTCCAAAGCCCCAGTTCCCCCAATACATAGAAAACTCGATGGGAACCTGCACAGTGAGATATTGTTCTCCTAAGTTGCCTGTGGCGCTCAGGCCCATGAAAAGATGCACCGGGGGCGGGAAGCTGGTGATTACATTAGGAGCCGGTGGCAGAGGCGGTGGAGTATTGGAGGGGGCGTCTGTCGGCAAATCAACTTCAAGAGTTGATTGTATCTCGGAGATGATAAATTCTAAAAATTCTTCAGGAAAGTTTGTGGAGGGCCAGGGCCCGTCCATTCGCTGATAGGTGGGTGAAACAATGTCAGCGCGAATCGCCTGGCCAACCGCCACTTGTAGGACGAGAGAGGCGCCGGAACCCTCAATGGCGAAGCGGCGCAGGGTTTGGGTTACGTCCATCACACGAAAGGAGAGAGAGGCGCTTTCTAATTGTTGAGCGAGAGCCGCGAAAGTAAGTTTTGCTCTGGCAATTCGCTCTATTTCGTTCACCCGCCTGGTGAGTGTCTCTTTGCCTTCTAGGTTAGTGAGTAGACTGAGGTAAATTTTTGCGGCACGGGGGTCGCTCATGATGCCCACGTGGGAGCATTTTAGGGTAAGCGCTGATTGAGCTTGGGCCAGGGCTGGGGCAAAGAGCTGACTTTGTACAGAGATTGTCCCGTCGCTTTTCCCTGCGCTGTTTCCGGCTATTAGGTGAAATTGAGTACCCTGGGGCAGGGGCTGAAAAAGTTGGCTCAGGTAGGTGCTGCCAGAGGCCACGTCCACCCAACTAGGCACTCGAAAAGGAGAAGAATTGATTCCAGCGTTTGCCGCTTCTACCCCGCCATAGGGAGTCACAAAAGAGATGGTGAGTGCAATGGGTGTAGAGTTTTTCGATTGGCGATTGAGTGCGCCTTTGGCAACTAGGCCGCCCATGCTGTGGGCGGTGAGCACGGCGCCCTTCATGCGCGGGAGGACGTCACCAGAGAAAAATATTCTTTGTAATATTTCGGCTGAGGAGGGCAGGCGCGCCCCTGATGGGTAGTAGAAATAGAGAGACTGAAACCCCGTGTGATCTAGTTGCTTCTCTAAATAGTCGAATACCGAGGGCGTGCCGTCGATACCGTGCACCGAGACGATGGTTGGACGGGGATCGGTAAAGTCGGGCTCTTGCAAATATTGAATCTGCGAAAATTTCTGAAGGAATGCGTTGGGGTTGATCAGGCCCAAGGTACCTTCTTCGTCAGAATAGCGTTTTGAGAGAAGATCTTTTTCTGGTTGATATTGGGGAGTTGGGAGAGAGCTAACACTTAGGGGCTCTTGTAAGAGGTCGTCAGGGAGTGACTTTGCCGAAGAATTGACGTCAATATCGAGGTTAAAATAGGAGTTTGGGCCGTTTTGTAGCAGACTGACACGACGAGAGCGCCAGCCTAGAATTTCGTCGTTTTCAAGAAGACGATTCTTGTTTCGATCTGCAAATACAGCGAACTGGTAGTCGGCATTGGGCAAGAACATGCCGTAGAGCCCACCACTGCCCACTGGCATGATTTGAACGACTTCTCGGGGTTGCTTCTTTGCCTGGGGGGCGCTCAGGGCCACGACGTAAAGATTTGTTTTTTCTTCTTGCGAAACGCGCTGGAGCCAGCCTTGCACGTAAAGATTGGACTCGCCCGCTGCGGCGGCTTCTTCACGTAGAGTGGGCGATATTTTGTAGCCAATGCTTGAGCCCGCGAGAGGTTTGTAAGCGCATGCCTGCAGGCATGTTCCCAGAGTGACCGCCAGAGAGATGTAGATTCGCAGGTTCGGCATTTTTTGGCACAAGCCCCCTCAATAGAGGCCAGGGATCCCCCTGCAAACTCTTCGCAAAGAGCGCGTTTGCAGGAGGGTGATTCTAGTCCTCTAGGCACCCAGGATCGAGAGACTTACATGCGTCGAGACCATCGACATCAATGGTGGCGGCAGTTTTGAGTTTCTCGACCTTGGCTTCATCTGCCACGAAGGCTTCCATGCCGTCGCATCCGGGGAGCTCGAGGTCTTCGAAAGCAGCTTCCAGAGCGTCAGTTGAGGCCACTGAGCATGCTTCTACCTCGCCGACAGTATTGGAGCAGCTCTCTACGTTTGCGTCATCTTCATCGCAGGTCAGATCGGAATCGTTCATGCAATCGGCTACCGCTTCGTTACAAGTATCAATTGGATCGAGCGGGCCTGACAGGGCGGCCGCGTAAGCAGCCATGCCAGATAATTTACAGAATTCACTCTTGGAAACCTTGGTAAAGAAATAGTCTAGGGTGGCTTCACACACGGCGGACGCTTCGCTTGCGGTAATGTCTTGAAAGGTCTTGCCTTCGTCCACGCCCGAATCGATGCCCTCGTCGCTACTACATGCAGCTGTGCTCAATGCGACGCCTAAAGCCAATAGTTTGATGAACTTGTAAGTCTTCATATTCTGTTATTTCTTCTTCTTTGTTTTGAACGAACGCACGTTCGCCTTGTTGAGGCTACGCGGAGCGAGGGACTATTCTACCCTAGGCATAAAGAAAGAAGCGAAAAATCTGTCCATCTTGTAAGAGCGGGGGGGGGCGCTTAGCGAAGCGTGCCTTCGAAGCGTGCCTTCGAAAATGCAAGCGCCGGCAATGCTGAGCGCTGGCAATGCTGAGCGCTGGTGTTCGTTCTTGTGTGCTGGCTCATTCACAGGTAACTCATTGCAATCGTGGAAACTACAATTGATGGGGTAATTCTTCGTTTGGAGCAGGGAGCGCGTGAGGCCCAGCAACGGGGTTCGCGAGGGGGCTATTTTGCCGCACTCTACGCCCAAATGACTCGTGCTATTCGCGATAATATTCAGGCGGGTACATTTGATGATGGACCCCGCATGGAGCGTTTGGACGTGGCTTTTGCCAACCGCTATTTTGCTGCCCTTGATGCAGCCCGCTCGGAGGTGCCCTTAGCGCAATCATGGCGCGACACCTTTGCCGCAGAAAAGAGTGATCAGCATTTGGTGATGCAACACCTTCTTTTGGGTATCAATGCACACATCAACTTCGATTTGGGTGTGGCGACTGCAGAAATCACTCGTGCAGAAGACCTGGCTTCCCTTGAAGACGACTTCATGCGGGTCAACGCAATTTTGAGTGACTTGATTGATGAGATTCAAAAGAGGATCAATACTATTTCCTGTGGTTTTCGCCTTATTGACTTGATTGGTGCCAGGTTGGACGAAGCCGTCTTTCAGTTTAGCTTAAGAAAGTCTCGTGATTGGGCTTGGCAAGTGAGTCAGGAGCTAGTGGTACTTGCGCCCCCAGAGCGTGCGCTGAAGTTGACCCATATTGATGGGCTCATTGCGAAACTGGGTCAAAAGATCGTGCACCCAGGACTCTTCGCTGGAGGCGCTATTTTTCTCCTTCGACTCGTCGAAAAGAAGAATGTGGCGCGAAATATTGAGATTTTGCTTGGTTGAGGTGATTTTTCTTAGAAACTTACATTTTGCTAAGCACGAAATGGGTGAAACATTGAGAGCGCGATGCCGTATTGGCGTTATGCGGTCGGTGCCTACCCAGATTCTTTTGTGTACGTTTTTGTCTTGCTCCAGTGAGAGCGAGCCGAATGCAGGAGAAGCCATGGATGCCGAGGGAGGGGAAACAGGCGGCTCTCAAGCGATGGGTACCGAGCCTGTGGACAGCAAAACTCAGGCCCAGGAGCTGATAGTTCGTTTACAAAAAGAGAAGTACTCGCAAAATTTTGCTCGTGCTCCTGATTGGGAGACTCCGCTTTTGCCTCGTGCCGGCGGCCCCCATGGCGCTTTTCTGAATATTTATGTGAATAAAATATTAGAAGACGCCCTGGCGAAGACAGAGCCGCTTTCTGCTTGGCCTATCGGTTCGCTCATTGTCAAAGATGGTTTTCGTGACGGGCAGGGCGCCGAGTTACAACTTGTGAGTTTGATGGAGAAGAGGGGCGAGGGGGAGTGGTTTTGGGCCGAGTACAATGCTTCTTTGAACCTGATTGTGGCCGGCAATGATCTCTCTAGTTGTACGACATGCCATAGCGGAGGCTCCGATCAGGTCCTGGCTTTTTCTTTGCCGCAATGAGCTAGAACGCGCCCTCAGGGAGGGGCTAAAGATAACAAAGAGCGATCTGAAACAAGGTGGATAAAGGTACTTTGTAGGGCAAAACTCTCATGAAGATCAGCTTTGCCTGAAAAAGGCCGAGACCCGCTTGTGCAAAGGGCTGTCAGTGATCTTTTGCCGCCCGAATGAGTTCGAGAGCCGAAGAGGGCAGCCTCTTGTGCGCACTCGGCAGTCCATAAAAAGAGGAGTGCTTGGCCTTTAGCTTGCCGCGTCGACCTTTTTCATACGTTGAAAGTAGTCGGTCATTTTTTCTCGTAGAACGGGAACGAGGAAAAGGCTGCCTAAGATATTGGGCAACGCCATGCACAAGATGAGCAAATCGGAGAAGTCGAGCACTGCTCCTAGATTGGCCACGGAGCCAATGAAGACGAAGCAGACAAAAATGCCACGAAATATTGGTAAGGTTTTGAGGCCGAGACCAAAGTGGTCCATCAGGTAAATCCATCCGCGTTCGCCATAATAACACCATGAAATCATGGTAGAATAGGCGAAAAGGAGGACGCAAAGACTGAGTACCTTGGGAAACCAAGGCAACACTGTGGCAAAAGCTGAGTTGGTCAGAGCGACACCGGGCTGAGCCACCATGGATGGATCTTTCCAAGCTCCTGATACAATAACAACTAGGGCTGTCATGGTGCAAACCACCATTGTGTCAATAAAAGGCTCAATCATTGCGACCAAACCTTCGCGTACGGGCTCGTCCGTTTTTGCAGCCGCATGAGCGATTGCAGAGGAGCCAAGACCCGCTTCGTTAGAGAATGATGCGCGTTGCACACCCATAATCAGCACACCCATGGCTCCGCCAAAAATGGCATTTTTTGAAAATGCGCGCTCAAAGATTAACGAAAAAGCCTGGGGAATTTCTGATAGATTTGCGGCCAGGACCGTGATGGAAGCGAGGACGTAAATGGCCACCATTGCGGGAACGATTTTTGAAGTGGCGGCCCCGATACGTTTGATGCCACCAAGAATGACGAGAGCGACGAGCGCCGCCATAATGAAACCAAATACAGGAGCGTAACTTTTGGGTAAATCGAAAGCGCTAGATAGTGCTCCAAAGCTTTGGTTCGCTTGAAACATATTGCCGCCGCCCATAGCGCCTCCCATGATCATGAAGGCAAAAATGACTGCTAAAACCTTACCCAAGGGGGCTAGGCCGCGCTCTTTTAGGCCCAAATCGAGGTAATACATGGGGCCGCCCGAAAGGCTATTGTCCGCATTTTTTTGGCGGTAAAGTTGAGCCAGGGTGCAACTAGAAAACTTAGTGCTCATGCCAAAGAACGCTGCCACAACCATCCAAAAGACGGCGCCGGGTCCACCCTTTTGAATGGCAATTGCGACCCCCGCGATATTGCCCAAACCGACCGTAGCGCTAAGAGCACTTGTGAGTGCTTGAAAGTGAGTTACTTCGCCTTCGGTGCGTTCGCTCTGCTCTTTGTCATATTTACCGCGCACAACTTGAATGGCATGAGTGAAGCCTCGGAGGTTAACGAACCCATAGATGAGGGTGAAGAGCACGCTACCGAGGGCAAGAAAAGCGACCAAGAAGGGTACCGGTACTGTGCGCGTTTTTTTCGTTCCATCGGGAAGTAGAACGGGGTTGCCTTCGAGAAGCTCGGGGGTCTGAAAAAGATCTCCTGTAATATTGAAGAAGAGGGCACCGCCTACGACCTTGTTGACCTGATTGATGGCGGCGTCGAACTTTTCGGTAAGTCCCGAGTTGTCCTCTTTTGGAGGAGAGTCCGCACCTGCAAAACAGGGGGAGGCGAAGAAGAGGGAGAAAAGGAGAGGGAGGGCGAAGGCCCACACACGGGGACTTGACGAATGGGGGCGAGACCGTGAGATGCCCTGGGTTGAACTCATGGAGCGCACCTTAATATGTAAACTCTCCTAGCCAAAATCGGTCAACGGAGGCCCCCAGCGGCCCGAGGAACATCTGCTTTCGTGGCTGAGGGATGAAAAGGCTCTACTTAGGGGTCAGATCGGCCCGCTTTTGGTCGAAAATGGGACTTCTCTAGCTTCGTCGGCTATCTTCGCGACCGTGGCCAATTGTCCCGTTCCCATAGGCGAAGTTTTCGCCGGAAAATATCGTGTTGATAGGATTCTCGGAGAGGGGGGAATGGGTGTGGTCGTCGCTGCCCATCATATTGAACTCGATCATAAGGTAGCTATCAAGTTTTTGCTTGAGGGCGTATCGGATACCAACGAAGGAGCGGAGCGTTTTCGGCGTGAGGCTCGCGCTGCGGCTAAGATCCAGAGTGATCATGTGGTGCGGGTTTTGGACGTGGGCGTGATGGAGAGCGGCGAGCGCTATATGGTGATGGAGTGCTTAGATGGGCGCGACCTTGCCGAGGAAATAGCGGAGCGCAAGAGCTTTCCTTTCGGCGTCGCAGCGGGGTATATTTTAGAAGCGATAGACGCGGTGGGTCAGGCTCACGCAGTGGGTATTGTGCACCGTGATTTAAAGCCGGCCAATTTGTTTTTGGCGGAGCGCACTGACGGTACCCAACGTATTAAAGTATTAGACTTTGGTATTTCTAAAGCAGTGGGAAATGCGTCAACGGCAGAGATGAGCCTCACCAAAACATCTGCATGGATTGGCTCCCCTCTTTACATGGCCCCCGAGCAGATGCAGTCGGCGCGCGACGTAGACGAACGAGCTGACATCTGGTCTCTAGGAGCTATTTTGTATGAATTGGTTGCCGGACGGACTCCCTACCAAGCGGACTCACTACCTCAGCTTTGTAGTCTTTTGATGACCAAAGAGCCTCAGAATATTCGGGAGGTTTGTCCTACAATTCCTGAGGAGTTGGCGAAAACTATTATGGGTTGTTTGGTGCGTGACCCCTCAGCGCGCATTCAAAATACGGCTGAGTTGGCTCAGTCTTTGAGTAAATTCGCAACCACGATCACCGGCGGTGGCATGAGGCAATCGTTGGTGGACCGCACTGAGATGCACTTAGGTCCGGTGCCGAGCGTTTTGGGAGCATCCAGTGAAGAAATTTCGATCACCGGAGCCACACCCGCGGTGGATAGTTCAGGGCAAAATGCTTCTGCCTTCGTTTCGCCAGGGGGTCCGACCGTGCAATCGAGCCGCTCTCCTTTGCTTTCGGGTCTGTCTGAACACAGTGG
>CAYWLO010000062.1:14018-26860 GCA_964459035.1 uncultured Polyangiaceae bacterium
GGTCTGTCTGAACACAGTGGCGCGTTTGAGCACAATGGTCTGTCTGAACACAGTGGCGCGGGGGCTGCGACCGCTTCTTCTTGGACTGGCTCTGGAAATGGAGCGCAACAAAAGAGATCGGCCTTTCGAGGGGCGCTGCTAGTTTTTCTGTTGGCTCTCGCGGGAGGAGGCGGTTATTATTTTACTCTCCAAGACGCTCCTCAGGAGCAGAGCGCCCAAAGCTTTCCTTCGCCTGATCAAGACACTCCGGCTCTCGTTGTAGACAAGGCGGCTGCAGCACCTGCTCCCCTAGAGGTCGCGGACGACACCGTAGATTCCGCGCCTGAAGATGAGAAGAAGACCCTACCTAATGCAGATTTGGATCAATTAAAGGGTGAGGAGGGGGGCGCAGCTGTTCAGGCTCCAGCCCTGACTTCACCTCCCCCTGTGTCTCTGCCTCCGCGGCCTCGTGCCAGACCTCGGGCGCGTCCTCGACCCCGACCGAAGCCTGTGCAGGCTCCGGCGTCTAAGGATGAGTTCTCGGACTTTGGAGGGCGTCGCTGAGCTTTGGTCCCCCGCTGGCTGGTGTACCCCCTTGCCCTCGACACTACTTTTTGTCTCATTGGTACCAAAACCCAGCGTGAACTTCCGGTCGTTGGTGTTGGTACTAGTCACTCGGTGTTTCCGCCTATAGAGTGGCTCTGATGGCTCTCGTAAATGGTCGATGGGGTGCGCGCCATCCCTCACTACTTCTACATTTTCTCCGCGCTTTGGCCCCAGGGTTAGTATTGAGTGCGGGGCTATTGGCGGCAAGTCCTGCCCATGCCCAAAGTGCCAGCGATAAGGCTGCGGCCGAAGTGCTTTTCGACGAAGGTGTGCGTCTTTTAAAAGAGGGAAAAATCGAAGAAGCGTGTCCCAAACTAGAAAAGAGTCAAAGCGTTGATCCTGGAATTGGTACGCTGCTTTACTTAGGTGAGTGTTACAAAAAAGCCGGTCGTACTGCCAGTGCATGGGCCACGTTTCGCGAGGCCGCTTCAAAAGCCGACGCTTCGGGTGAGCAGGGGCGAGCACGCACAGGAAAAGAAAAAGCCGATGAGATTGAGCCGACTTTGAGCAAATTGCTTCTTGAGTTGGACAAAGCCAATACGGTAATTGATGGACTCTACGTTCTTCAGGGAGGACATCAGGTCAATCGCGCTTTGTGGGGAAGCGCAGTCCCGGTCGATCCCGGGGAGCTAGTGGTCCGAGCAGAGGCTCCAGGCTACGAGAGTTTCGAAGTATCTATTACCGTTCAACCGGGGCCCTCTCAAAGTGAGCTACGTATTCCCGAGTTGGTGAAATTACCGGAAACACCGGTTGCTCCAGCACCAGCGACATCAAACGAGCAGTCCCCAGCTCTGGACGCCAACGAAGAAATTGTGCGTCCAGGTACTCATCAGCGCACAGTGGGTATTGTCGTGGGCAGCATCGGTGTGGGTGGTTTGGCCCTTGGAGGAGTCTTTGGTACATTGGCCATTTTGGCGGAAAATAAGGCAAAAGATCAGTGTGATGTGGACGCGGGCACGTGCCCTCCTGACGGCAATGGTATTCAAAACACCAATCGTGCACGCTCTTTTGCCGCCGTTTCGACGGTGGGTTTCATTGCAGGCGGCGCCTTGCTCGCGACCGGGGCGGTGCTCTACTACACAGCACCCAGTGGATCACAGACGACCGTAGGTTTGGTTCCAACGCCAGGTGGTGCTCATTTGAGTTGGGGCGGTACATTTTGAAGGACTTAATTGTGAAGACTGATTCAGACAAACTGACTCGACGGAATTGTGTGGAGCCCCTCGGGCTCTTGTCTGCCAACAGGCAGAGAAATCGCGGGGCATTTGTTCTTTTGGGCTTGGGTCTTTCTGTTTTTGCGTCCACTGGCTGCGCTCTTTTGATAGGTACAGAAAAGAGAGAAGAAGAGGTTGTTCTTGAAGGGGAGGCACTCATTGAGGACACTGAGACTCAAATATTTACCACTCCGTTGTGTATTAAATACTGCGATGAGGTGATGGATAATTGCACGGGTGACAATCAGGTCTACAAAGCCCGCGCGTCATGTATCAATACATGCAATGCCCTACCCGAGGGCGAAGCTGCAGAACCCGTTGGTAACTCGGTGCAATGTCGTATGAGTTCTGCACGGAAAGCCGCGAGCGCTCCCGATGAAGAATGCATCGCTGCCGGTCCCGGCGGAGGAACCACATGCGGGTCCAACTGCGAGTCTTGGTGTCAGCTTTTGGAGACGGAATGTCCCGATGACTTTGCCGACTTGCCCAATTGCGAAAACGCTTGCGCTACAATTCCCGACGAGGGCGAGTTCAGCGTAGACGCGAGTTACAGTCGGGACGATATTCAGTGTCGCTTAATTCACCTCGGGGCGGTCCAAGGAGATCCTACATCACCTCATTGCGGGCACGCTCGCTACATCGCCAAAGAGCTTTGTGTCCCCGCGGAGGCAGGCGAACCCAGTTGCGAAAATTATTGCAATCGCGTGATGGGCAATTGCTCGACTGATGCGACCGCCGTGTACGAGAGTCACGACGATTGTCTGGCAACGTGCGAAGCTCTACCTCCTGGAGACTTGAGCGATAGAGATACCAATACCGCCGGTTGTAGGGAGTATCACGCGAGTGCAGCTGCCCTCACGCCGACGACTCATTGTCATCATTCCGGACCTACTGGGGACGGTCAATGCGGCAAAACAAGCCAAGGCACTGGCAATTGCGAGTCCTATTGCTCTCTTTATGAAGTGGCTTGTGGGGCAGAGTTTGAACGTGAATTTTCGAATTTAGAGGCGTGTAAAACGCGATGCGAAACGGATTTTCGCAACATGGGTGCTCAAAAAGATTCTAAGTATGCAGTCAATCTTGCCCGCGACACGGACAGTCTGCAATGTCGGATGTCCTACGTGGTGAGGGCTTTGGGCGGGCACGATGCCTCGTGCGAAAAAGCGCTGACGTCGGGTATTTGTAATTGAGTAGTACTACTAAAAGAGCACATTAAATTGGGTCCGGGCTGACCATTGCGAACCGAAGGAATGGAAGAGGCCCGCATTAGGATCGGGAGTGATAGCAGTGCCCACTGTAGGATCGAGGTAGTAGACAAAATCGCCCACGACGCGAATACCTCGGGAGGGCCAAACAAAGTGATTGATGCCAGCGCTGAGCCCCCGAAATATACTTTGGGGGTTTTGGCTGGACTCTGTGGTGATGACGGCTTCGTAGCGAGCAAAAAGCTCAGTCCACTTCAGGATGAAGACGCCCCCTTGTCCCACGAAGCCGTAATTGTAAACTCGTGTGCCTGCAGTGGTCTCAGTGTCCATGATGGAGGCCGAGCCGTGTAGGCTGAGACCATCCGCCTCGACCGTGAGATCGAGGTTGAGAGAAGCGAGTTCAACGGCATCTTCCCGCAATTCCCCTCCCGATTGGTAGTGCAAGCCACCCCCAAGAAGCACAGCCAACTTTTCGCCACGAAACGAAGAACCTGTATCAAATTGACCATAGTTTCGGGAGCCTAAAATGGTTTCGACTCGGGTTGAGATGGCGATGTCGGCAACTTTGGCTGCGCCCGCTTCCGAAAACCCTGTGCGCCACCCGTCGGTGAGAAAGAAATGCAATCGAGTGGGTTTGAGATCCCAAGTGGCTCGGGCCCCCTGGGTTTGGCCCCCATCAAATACAGAGCCCACGGCCGAAAAATTGAGGCCCTGCAATGTGATGGGTGAGAGTGATTGTTCCTGAAAAACTGGGAGGTAAAATTGCCCGACGCGAAAGGTGAAATCGCGGTAGCGAAAATCTGCAAAGGCTTGTTCAAAACGTGCTGTACCGTCCGCTGTTGCCCCGACGCGTATCAAGACTCTCAACCAATCAGTCAGGCGCCCATAATAAAAAAGTCGAGCGCGGGCGAGACTGAATCCCCCTCCAGACGTTCGCTCTTCTGCGTTTTTGTGCTGCCCGCTGACGTAGCGGGTCTGAATGAAACCGTAGAACTTGAACCAGGTATCTTCGTTAGCTTGGGCAGTGATACCGCCCACGCTGAATGGGGGCGGTTCTTTTGTTTCAGAGGACTCTGTCCAACCTTGAGTTGGAATCACGTGCCCTGTGTCTCCGGCGCTCGTGGCAGGAGTGTCTTCGAAGGTACCTTTTTTGGTCGGCTCGCTCTTCTCTAGGGGGGCTTCATGGGTAGGGAGGGTTGGACGAGTGGGTATGAAGCCGGAGTGGTAAGGGTTTTTTGGTTTGAGCTCCTTTTTCGGCTCTGGCGCAGACTGGGGGCCCTGGGTATTGCTCTGTGTCCTTTGATTTTGTGCTGCGCACGGGCGAGGCCCCAGAGTGTACGCAAAGAGTAGTGCGAGACTTGCGGAACGAAGGAAAGAAGAGATCATGAGCGCTGGAGAGTGACAATGCGGCGGACGCCTCTGAGGCTGAGGCAGGCTAATTTGCCTCTGGGCATTCGGTCCCCGTCCTTCATAAGACGAACCCCCCTTGGTGCAACAGATGAGGGGAGATAATTTGAGCCAAAACCTCTCGGTATCGTAGGATTTTTCGTGGCATCTGCCCATAAAGGGCGGTAGGTCCCGAGCATGCTCGATGCCCGTTACGTAGCCGAGAACTTTGACGAAGTGAGAGCCGGACTAGAACGTCGTTCTAGTAAATGGGGCCCCATTGTTTCTGAGCTTTCCCCCTTAGTGGACAAGCGTAGAGAGTTGATTGGTCAGACTGAAGATCTGGCTTCTCAGCGCAACGCTGCCAATAAGGAAATGAGCGTCTTGGCTCGAGGGGGCGACAAAGAAGCGTTCGCCGCCCGCCGGGACGATCTGAAGAAATTAGCAGACCAAATCAAGGTGCTCGAGACCGAGCTGACCCACGTGGTGAAGGACTTGGAGACGCGTCTTTCGGCGCTGCCTAATATTCCCCACCCGGAAACGCCTGGGGGCAATTGCGAAGAAGACAATCGCGTGGTGCGTACTTGGGGCAAAAAACCAGAATTCGATTTTGAGCCGAAGGCGCATTACGAGCTGACCGAAGGTCTTTTTGATTTTGACCGGGCCTCAAAACTAAGTGGCGCTCGTTTTAGTGTACTTTGGGGAGCAGCTGCACGCATGGAGCGCGCCCTCGGCAACTACATGATCAATGTGCACACTGATCAGCATGGTTACCGCGAGGTGGCGGTGCCATTTCTCGTTCGATCACAGGCGCTTTTTGGAACGGGTCAGTTGCCCAAGTTTGAGGCCGATCTTTTTAAGATCCCCACTCAGGTTGAAGATGGGGAGGCGTTTTACCTCATCCCAACAGCCGAAGTTCCCGTAACCAACCTGCATGCGGACGAAATTTTAGAGCCGGGAACATTGCCGCGCGCCTATTCTGCTCTAACGCCCAGTTTTCGAAGCGAAGCGGGGAGTTACGGCAAAGACGTACGAGGACTTTTTAGGCAACATCAATTTCATAAAGTTGAGTTGGTGCGGTTTGCGGAGCCAGAAAAAAGTTTAGAAGCGCTTGAATTGTTGACCGGACATGCGGAGGCAATCTTGCAACAATTAGGTCTTCACTATCGTGTTGTGGAGCTCTGCACAGGCGATCTCGGTTTTTCTGCTCAACGAACTTACGATATTGAGGTTTGGTTGCCTTCTCAGGGGCGCTACCGGGAGATCTCAAGTTGCTCTTGTTTTGGAGATTTTCAGGCGCGTCGTGCGAAAATTCGTTATCGCAAAGCCGCCAAACAAAAACCTCGCCATGTGCACACCATCAACGGTTCGGGTTTGGCCGTAGGACGCACCTTGATTGCCGTTTTTGAGCAGTACCAAAACAAGGACGGAAGCGTCACTGTGCCAGCGGCCTTACGCCCCCTCGTTGGCTTAGACGTCATCGAAGGGGAGTCAGTTGGGTCAGGGGCACGCTAGGCACACTATTTGGTGCCCCTGCTCTCGCTAGCGTGGGCGCTACTTGGGGCGCCGAATTGTTTTACGGGTGATGCGGGGCTTTCTCTCCGCACCCTTGCGGGATGATTCTCCTGCGGTGCTGCGAACGCCTATGCGCTGAGTGGCGTCGCTTGTTGCAATCTTGCGCGCACCTGGCTTTCCGGCTCGTTTGAGTCGTGTGGAGCTAGCGCGAGTTGTGCGAGTTGTGCGCTCATCGTCCCGGGCGCCGGGACTATCTTTTTTACTGATGGGACGAGGTGTGCGGCGGTCTTTAATGCTGCGTCCGGCGGAAGAGCGCCCGCGGAATGTTTTGCTGCGCGGGCTGAAACCGTCGTCGTAGGACTCTTCTTCAACGCGTAAAGGGGAAGCATTGAGTCGGCGTCCGTACACAGTGCGGCGCATGATGCCAACATCCAAAATTTCCAAGCGGAGCTTGTCCCCCATCATGATGTGCTCTCCTGAGCGCTCTCCTACAACTCCAATTTCCAGCTCATCGGTGGTGTAGCGGTCTGGGCCTAGTTCATCGAACGCTATCATGACGTCGACGCAGGGCTCGTCAATCGCAATGTAGAGCCCAGCACTGCTCATGCCCGTGACTCGTCCTTCGAACTCGTCTCCAATATGGCCCTGCATGTAGATAGCCTTGTAAAGGTTGAGTACTTCGCGCTCGACCTCCATCGCAGCTCGCTCCTTCTTGCTTGATTCGGCAGCGGCAGCGGCCAAGTCGTCTTGGGCTTCGTCTGAGCGATCGATGGCATTCCCACGGAGAATACTCTTGATTTGGCGATGCACGCGCAAGTCGGGGTAGCGGCGAATAGGCGAAGTGAAATGGGCGTATCGCTGAGAGGCGAGGCCAAAATGGCCAATATTGTTGATGTCGTAGACCGCCTGCTTGAGGGAGCGCAGCATCAGCATCTCCAAAACGGCTTTGCGATCATGGGTTCGAATGCTGCGTAAGAACTTGGAAGCACCCAAAGGTTCCCCCAATGACTCTACGTCCACTTTTACTTTGAGATCTTTGGTGACGGTGGCGAGACGCTCTAGTTTTGCTTCGTCAGGCTGTCCGTGAATGCGGTAGATGGCGGGGGCTTTCTTTTTACTGAGCCACTCAGCAACTAACTCGTTGGCCATGAGCATCATCTCTTCTACTAAAGAGTAGGCTCGCTTGAGACCGGGGCGAGTTGCCCGTTTCTTTACCTCGGTGGGAGCGCCGCTCTCTTCGTCTACCACGACGCGGGCCTCGGGAAGATCGAGATCAAGAGCACCGCGGCTCATGCGGTTTTTACGCAACATCTCGGTCAGCTCCTGCAGGGCCTTGAGGTTTTCGTACATGGCGTCCGCCTGGGCGGACTGAGGCGACTCGTCGTCGAACCCCAAGGTTCGAGCAACATTGCCATAGGTGAGCTTTGCCTGAGAGCGCATCAAACCCTCGACAATTTCGAATGTCTTTACTCGGGCGTTTTGATCGAGATCGACAATCACGCACATGCAAAATCGATCTCTATCGGGCAAAAGAGAGCAAAG
Organism: uncultured Polyangiaceae bacterium; assembly: GCA_964459035.1. Taxonomy (GTDB): domain Bacteria; phylum Myxococcota_A; class Polyangia; order Polyangiales; family Polyangiaceae; genus NIC37A-2. Next base: position 21,466 of record CAYWLO010000062.1, read on the forward strand.
ATCACCCGCCAAAGCGCGCGGTAACATCGGAATTGCTCTATCGGGCAGGTAAATAGTGCAGCCACGATGGCGGGCTTCTTCGTCCAAAGCTGATTCGGGCCGTACGTATTCACTCACGTCTGCAATGGCTACGTATGCGCGGTAACCAGTCGAAATACGCTCAACCCACAGGGCATCATCGTGATCTCGCGCATCGTCAGGATCGATCGTGGGCAAGGGAATATCTCGTAGATCGCGCCGTGAATCGAGACGGTAGCGACGCAATCGATGAGCCATCTTTTCTGCATTTTGCAGAGCTTCGGGGGGGTGATCTTCTCGAATCGACTCTCGCAAGAGAATTTTACGTACCTCTGTTTGAGGATCTCCTTGAGGGCCGAGAATTTCCACCAACTCAGCTTCGGCCAATTCGTCAGGAAATTGCGGGAACCGTACGATGTCGACAATGGCGGCGTCTCCATCGTTTGCGTTGGAGGAGTCCCCTGTGATGACCACTGGCCCTCTCAAACGACTATCATCGGGCTCAAGCCACGTACTTTTGCGCCTTTTCTGAATCACCCCGGCAATGCGCACACTGCGGCGTTTGATCACTTCAACTACGCAGCCCTCCAAGCCCTTACGGCTGCGACCGGTAACACGTACCTTGATGGTGTCTCCGTGCATGGCTTCGTACACAGCGTCTGGAGGAATGAAGACATCGTCGTGACCAGGAGCGGTTACGAAACCAAAACCTTTTGCATGAACCGAAAGATCGCCTTGCCAGGTTTCGTCCCCCTTATTTTGGGGAGGTGACGCCCCTGGTCGGGGCGCTTTGCCACGGCGTTCAACGACGCGCACGCGGCCGCCGGGTAGTACTTTAAGTGCATCGTCCTGCTCTAGTTCGTCGAGGAGGGCAATGAGTTGGCTGTAATCTTCTGGCGCAAGATCCAAACGGGAGGCGAGCTCACGAGGGTGAAGGGCGCGGGAGAATCCGGACAGAATAGTCTCGATGTCACGGAGGGAGGGGAGTTTCGACATTTAGTTTTTCGTTGAGGGTGCGTTTCGCTTCTCGAAACGGCAATCAATAACAAATACTTCGTTTCAGTATGTTCTTATGAAGTATTGGGGGGAGGGGGCCTCTTAGGGGTGGCTCGCTCCCGTCAGAACACGTTCGCGTGTTTCTGTATTCCCGCTCTAGCCTGTCCCAGCTTGGGGAGCTAGCGCAAGGGCACTTGTCGCCCTATATGTAATTTGCTTTGAGAGCCTGTACTTGGTTATTTAGTCTTCGTTTTGCCGCACTACTAGGTTTAGGGGTGAGTGTGGCATTGCTGCACGACTACACGAGCTCCGAGACCGCCTTTTGTGGGCTCAATTCGGGGTGCGGGGCAATTCGCTCCAGTGGTTTTGGCTACATTCCACTGCCTGGCTTGGGCCTTTTGCCAGTACCTATTCTAGGAATTTTGGCATTTTCTAGTCTATTTGCGGGCAGTTTACAGTCTTCGCCTAGAAAACGGGCTCAATTGGTCGCTCCGTTGGCCTACGTGGGGGCTGCTGGTGCTCTAGGTTTTTTGGTTTTACAGGCATATTTGGGACATTTCTGCTCCTTCTGCGTGACGGCCGATTTATCTGCCCTCGCGATTGCCTTTTGTGCCTTTCGCCTCAAAGCAGGTGGCTGGGGTATTGCCCATCACGAGGAAGAATCCGAGCGTACTTTGCTGGAGCCTTCGTTCCTTTCTAGCGAGGGGCTGAGTGTCCCTGGGGTATGGCGGGACGATTCTCAAATTTATGAGGCGCCTAACCCTTTGGTGCGGCCTCCGCCTCAAGAGCCCTTGCGTCTTAAGGGACGTACTTGGCTTCTTCTGGCGGCCCTTTCAGTTGCCGCGCCAGGCTTCTTTCCTTCGTTCGTCAAAGGCAGTGAGCTACCGAGCGTAATTCGTGAACTTTACAAACCGGGGCAGGTGACTCTTGTCGAGTTCTTTGACTACCAATGCCCTCATTGTCGAGATCTATCACCCCGCTTAAAAGCGATTGTTAAAGAAAATAAGGGTGTCGTTTTGCGTTTGGGTTACACGCCCTTGCCTGGTCACGATATGGCAAGGGCGGCGGCTCGCATCACTCTTTGCGCAGGGGAGCAAGAAAAAGAGTGGGAGGTAGCAGAACTCTTTTTTAAGGAGCACGATTTAAGCGAGGCGCATTTATTAGAAGTTGCACAGGGTATTGTCGCGGACGCCCCTCTCTTGTCCAAGTGCTTGGCTTCTCCTCGTCCCGACGCGAGAATCAAGGAAGACATCGCTCGTATTCAAGCGGCTGGTTGGGAGGGGTTGCCCACAACCTACATAGGCGAAACACGCATTGTGGGCGCTATGGATGACCTAGTGTACCGAGACGCTCTGCGTCGCGCTCAAGACGGAACTGACCGAGGGGGTCTCAATCCTTGGGTCTATTGGGCGGGAATTTTCGCTATTTTTGCCGCCTTGATTTTGAATGGTCGGGTCCTTCCTGCCCAGAGAAAGCTACCCTGAGCCTCTACGAGTCTTTCAGCGCCTGTTGCGACTGTGCCCGTTGGGTGACGCTTGTTGTTTCGCAGAGCGCCTACCCGAGGAGCGCGCCGAGCCTGAGCTTTCTGAGTTCGTTGTAGGGGTTCGTGAACCCTGGGGGCGTCCCTCAGAAAAATCTGGCAAACCAGTGTGCTGGGTGGCAATGCGTTGAGCATTTTTGGGGCGCCCAGGGGAGCCTCCGTAGCGGGCGGCGCCGGGGCCCCTAGCTGTCCCGCGATGACTTTCTGGCGGTACTAACTTATTGGGACCGGAGCCAATCAAGTCACTCCTGCCCATACGTTGCAATGCTTTGCGCAAAAGGGGCCAATTGGCAGCATCATGAAAGCGTAAGAATGCTTTATGCAGGCGGCGCTGCTCGTAAGTTTTGGGAGTGCTCACTTGCTCGGCGCCGCGTTTAATGGGGCGTAGAGGGTTGCGGTCCGTGTGGTACATCGCCGTGGCGTAGCTCATGGGCGAGGGCAAAAATGCTTGTACCTGATCGGCTCGGTACTTATTTTTCTTAAGCCAAAGAGCAAGCTCTAACATATCATCGTTTGTCGTACCGGGGTGGGCTGCAATAAAATAAGGAATAAGATATTGCTTTTTGCCAGCCTGTTTCGAATATTTTTCAAAGAGTTCTTTGAAGCGATCGTAGGCGCCAATGCCGGGCTTCATCATTTTAGAAAGAGGGCCGTCGGCCACATGCTCGGGGGCAATTTTTAGGTACCCTCCTACATGATGAGTCACGAGCTCTTTGACGTACTCGGGTGACTCAATCGCAAGATCGTAACGCAGACCCGAAGCTATTGAGATTTTTTTAATACCCTTGATGCGGCGCGCCTTTCGATAAAGCTCAATGAGGGGGCCGTGATCAGTATTGAGATTGGAGCAAATTCCTGGATAAACGCAGCTTGGTTTACGACAAGCTGCCTCAATTTTACGCGATTTACACGCAAGGCGATACATATTTGCTGTGGGCCCCCCCATATCGCTGACCGCTCCGGTAAATCCTTTGATTTCTTTAAGTCCTTCCACTTCACGTAAAATGGAGCCCTCAGAGCGACTTTGAATGATGCGCCCCTCATGTTCAGTGATGGAACAGAAGGAGCAGCCGCCAAAACATCCGCGCATGATGGTGACCGAAAAACGAATCATCTCATAGGCGGGAATTTTCAGTCCCTCGTACACTGGGTGGGGAACTTTTTGATAGGGAAGTTCGTATATTTCGTCCATTTCCTCTGTTTGAAGGGGAAAGGCAGGGGGGTTGATCCAAACGTCGGTATCGCCATTTCTCTGAACCAGAATGCGCGCATTGTGAGGGTTGGACTCCAAATGAAAGACTCGATTGGCGTGAGCGTAGAGAGCTCGATCTTTCTTTACCTCGTCCCACGAAGGCAGACGTAAAATGGTCTTATCGCGTGCGTGCTGCGCAACCTTTTTGGGGTGCAATCTAAGAAGCTCCCCTGGGGGAGGTGCCTCCGCGCTTTTTTCTGAAGAGTCGCACTGGCCTGCGCCCGTATTTTGGGCCCGCATCTCTTCTTCTGTCGCGTAAGGATCAACGTGGGGGTCAACCTTTCCGGGGGTGTCCACCCGATCGCTCCTGAGCACAAGAAACTCACCCGTGGGCGCGTCCAGAGGGCCCGTGGAACCACACTTTCTCCGTACAGCCGTGCCACGAATATCTAATATTTCGCGAGGTTTTTCACCGGCTGCGAGACGATGGGCCAAGTCGACAAGGGGTCGCTCGGCATTGCCAAAGACTAGAATATCGGCCCCACTATCCACCAAAAGGGAGCGGCGTACCTTGTCGGACCAATAGTCGAAATGGGAGAGTCGTCGAAGGCTTGCTTCAATTCCTCCGATAATGATCGGGCTCTCGGGAAAAGCTTCTCGGCAACGCTGGGTGTAGACGATGGTGGCGCGGTCTGGCCGGCTGCCCGAAAGGCCACCGGGAGTGTACGCATCGTCACTGCGAGGTTTCTTATCGCTTGTGTAGTGATTGACGAGAGAGTCCATATTGCCGGCGGTGACACCAAAAAATATCGTTGGCTCGCCCAATGAAAGAAAACTTTCCTTGTCGGAGAGATCTGGCTGATCCAAAATTCCTACGCGAAAACCCTGACGCTCTAAGAGGCGTCCGACAATGGCCATGCCAAAACTGGGATGATCGACGTAGGCATCTCCCGTGACCAAAATAATATCGCATGCCTCCCAGCCGAGGGCGTCCATTTCGGCGCGGGTACGGGGCAAAAAGGGCGCGACGCCAAAACGCTTTGCCCAAAAAGGGCGATGAGAAAAGAGCGGTAAGGGCTTCGACATGGGTCAGCCACCCTAGCAGGATAACGCGCAAGATCTGCCGATTTGCCTCATTCTTCCCTTCTTACTTCATACATGACCTCTCTGTCTGGCTCAGTAGGGGCAGTTTTTCTTCTTCATGCTACCTTGGTGGATGGGGAAAAAATCGAAATCGGCGCCTGAGACAACAGAGCGTGCAGGGTTTGAAGAGGAGCTGCAGGGGGAGCAAGAAGCATCAATGGATGGCGCGCGCCCCACTGCACGGGACATGAGTGGATTCAAAGAGGTACCGTTCTCCGCCTTCTTAGCCTTGCCAAAAACAGATTTACACGTGCACCTCGATGGCTCGTTGCGAGCGCAGACCATCATTGACTTGGGTAAGGAGCAGGGCATTGCCCTACCAGCAGAAAGCGCCGCCGGCATTGAGAAAGAAGTGGGAGCTGGCACGAGTTTTGGCTCCTTGGTTCAGTATCTTCGGGGTTTCGAGTTGACCCTGAGCGTGATGCAGACAGAAGCCGCTCTAGAGCGCACAGCATTTGAGCTGGCTGAGGACGCCCATCGAGAGAATGTACGCTACATGGAGGTGC
>CAYWLO010000063.1:0-26365 GCA_964459035.1 uncultured Polyangiaceae bacterium
AATTATTCATTAATATCAGTCGGTTGAGCCATGTTTCAATGGAGCCGCACCCATAGCAATTCCCGTGCTAGAAAATAGCACGCACATCACCATTATTTGGTAGCGGGAGGCGAGGGGTGGCGCGACACCGGCCAAAATTTGTCCCGTCATCATTCCTGGAAATGTTACGAGCCCTACGGCTAAGAACGAATTGGTAATGCCTATCATGCCCGCTTGCATTGCTTGTTTGGCAGCGCTCTCACTTTCGGATGAGTGGGACAGTTCACGCTGAAAGCGCTCGGCTGCGATACTTAGGCCATTTAAACTACTGGCTAAGATCATTCCCCCTAGGGGGATCACAAATCGTGGTTCGTACCAAGTTTTCATTGGTAAGACGAATTGTGTGACAAATATTAGAAGCAAGCCCGGCCCACCGAGAAGCGCCCAAAGCACCGAGACGAAATGTTCTTTTCTTTGCGCTCCCAAGGGGCGTAGGGCTATCCACCCTGCGACAACGAGCATGAAGAGAAGCACCAAGAGGACAATAATAGGGCTTTGTAGTTCAAAGAGGTAAACTAGAACGTAGCCCACCAACGAGAGTTGAAGCAGCATACGTGCCGCTGCCACCAGAGCAACTTTGCCCCCACCCGTTTTTTGATGCAATTGCCAACAAACAAAGAGAACGGGTAAAAGACAGTAGGCTAAGTTGCTTAAAGGAAGAGCTGGAGCGTTGGTGCTCATGAACACAATCTAAGTGAGGAGTATTCGGTCTTAATCAAGGTACTCGGCGAGGTTTAGCTTGCGGGACTCACAATACTCTCGAACGAAAGGTTCGGACTTCGCCACTGCCAAGCCGACAATTGCCGCGTCGTCAGCGTAACCGTCTTTTTCATCGTCGGGAATAATATCGAGAGCTTCTCCTAAATAGATAAGGGCACCTGCCGCGTATTTTAAATCTTCGGGGTGTACGTTGACCTTTCCTGTAGCGCTGGCCTCGATGAGCTCAAATAGCATGGTGGCCTGCCGTTGGGCCTTGGCCCAGCTACTGGGGAATTCTGCTATCATTTTCATAACTGAATCACGAGCGTCGGCGACGCGACGAATATCGTCGGGTGATAGGTGAATTGACTTGGCGGTGAGGGCTGCATCAATTTGTTCTCGTGTGAAGGTGGCCATGGCGGTTTCTCGCAGATTTGCAAAAATTAGCGGGCTGAGGTGGCGCGCCATTCTTTGACGATTCACGACCCAAGCCCAGCGGACGAATTGGAGGTATTGCAGCCTAAAGGAAATTGAGTCCATTCCGCTATCAGTGAATTTTCTCTTATGATTGCGGCGGCTTGAGGGATAAATTTGTGCGCCCGTGCCCGTTGTCCCGAATGGGGGACCCAGAAGCAGACTCAATTCGAGAGAATTTAGGCGCTAGATGCTCAGAAACGCGATATTTGCTAGAATTCGTCCCATTTTCCTCCCAGAAGGTGGTAGGACTTCGCCCAGTTCAGATTTTCCGCTCTTGTTTCATGCACTGGCAGGAAGAAAGTGGAATCGAACGTTTCAATTTATCCCACAGTTCCGTGAAAGATTTACGGCAAAGTGGGGAGCTAGATCTTGTCTCCAGTGGGAGGTGAGATCTCACCCGTGATAAAAGAAAGAAAAGAAGAATGACGATTAAAGTCGGTATCAATGGTTTCGGTCGCATCGGTCGCATGGTTTTTCGCGTAGCTGCAGCACGTGACGATATTGAGATTGTAGGCATCAACGATCTACTCGACGTTGATTACCTCGCGTACATGCTGAAGTTCGACTCGGTACATGGGCGTTTCAAGGGTGATGTCTCCGTAAAAGACGGCGCCCTTGTAGTGAACGGCAAGAGCATTCGCGTCTCTGCCGAGACGAACCCCGCAAACCTCAAGTGGAGCGAAGTTGGTGCTGAAGTAGTTGTCGAAGCAACCGGTATCTTCCTCACCGAAGAGGGCGCAAAGGGTCATATCGAAGCAGGCGCCAAGAAGGTTGTCATGTCCGCTCCTTCCAAGGACAGCACCCCCATGTTTGTAATGGGCGTGAACGACGACAAGTACAACGGCGAGATCTTTGTATCAAACGCTTCTTGTACCACCAATTGCTTGGCTCCTATTGCCAAGGTTCTCAATGACAGCTTTGGCATCAAGCGTGGTCTCATGACCACCGTTCATGCGGCAACAGCCACCCAGAAAACCGTAGACGGTCCTTCTAAGAAGGATTGGCGCGGCGGTCGTGGAATTCTTGAGAACATCATTCCTTCAAGCACTGGCGCTGCCAAAGCTGTCGGCAAGGTCATTCCTGAACTCAACGGCAAGCTCACTGGTATGGCATTTCGCGTGCCCACCTCTGACGTCTCTGTAGTGGACCTCACGGTTGAGCTCGAAAAAAGTGCTTCCATGGACGACATCAAGGCTGCCATGAAGGCTGCTTCTGAAGGTGCCATGAAGGGTGTTCTTGGTTACACCGACGAAAAAGTTGTAGCGACCGACTTTCGCGGCGAAACCTGTACCTCTGTATTTGATGCCGCTGCTGGTATCGCTTTGGACGGCACCTTCGTGAAGGTGATTTCCTGGTACGATAACGAGTGGGGTTACTCCACCAAGGTGTGCGAGCTCGTAGCCAAGATTTCTGGCTGAATATTTTTGTCAGAAGGAGTTGAGACGAGCCGTTCTCAGATCCTTTTTGCAGAAATAGAAACGAAAACCCCCGAGCTCCTGAGGGCGCCGGGGGTTTTTTATATTTGTGGATTCTCCTGGGGGTCCCAATGCATCCCAATTATTCTCGATGAGAATTGATAAAGGGAGCGAGAATCGTTTGAGAATCAGTAGTGCCAGGGGAACTTGGAGAAATCTCGCGGACGCTTTTCTACGAAGGCATCTCGACCCTCTTTTGCTTCCTCGGTCCCGTACGCAAGACGAGTGGCTTCTCCTGCAAAGAGCTGCTGACCCAAAATTCCGTCGTCGGGTAGGTTGAAGCCGTACTTCAACATGCGCATTGCTGTGGGACTTTTTGAGTTGATCATCGCCCCCCACTGCAGCGCCACCTCTTCGAGTTCGTCATGGGGCACGCTGCGATTGACGGCCCCTTGGGAAACGGCCTCGTCGGCAGTGTACTCAAGGCCCAGAAAGAAGATTTCGCGGGCAATTTTTTGTCCGCATTGCCGCGCCAGCAGGGCGGACCCGTAGCCGCTGTCAAAGCTGGCAACATCGGCGTCTGTTTGCTTGAATCGGCCGTGCTCCTTGCTGGCAATTGTAAGATCGCACACGACATGAAGACTATGACCGCCGCCGGCGGCCCAACCTGGAACGACAGCAACGACAATTTTGGGCATGAAGCGAATGAGGCGCTGCACCTCGAGAATATGTAGGCGCCCCATTCGGGCCTGGTCGACAGCACCACCTTCTTCTACTTCGTACTTATAACCGTCCTTGCCGCGAATACGTTGGTCGCCACCCGAGCAAAATGCCCAACCCCCATCTTTGGGTGAGGGACCGTTGCCGGTGAGTAGGACACAGCCCACGTCACTGGTGGTGCGGGCGTGTTCTAGCGCCGCGTAGAGTTCGTCAACCGTCTTGGGGCGAAAAGCGTTGCGACACTCTGGACGGTTGAACGCAACCCGCACTGTGCCCTGATTTTTTGCTCGATGATAAGTAATGTCCTCAAAATCGAAGCCGGGTACTTTATCCCATTTGTCAGGGGAAAAAATATCAGAGACAGGCTTTTGTTGAGTGCTCATGGGGTGGGAAATACTCCAGAACTCTCCAAGAAACCACTGACATGGTGAGGGAGAGATCTCTCGCCCTCACCCCTGAGACAAAAGAGCGAGTTTTAGGCCACACCCAACGCTATCAATACCATGCGCCGTAAGGGCTCAGCTGCGCCCCAGAGAAGTTGGTCCCCTACGGTATACACTTGGAGGTATTCGTCTCCCATGCGCATCTTACGTACGCGGCCGACGGGCACGCTGAGGGTCCCCGAGCATGCCGCAGGAGAAAGCTCGGCTACCGTTGCTTCCTTGTTATTAGGAATGAACTTTGCCCACTCGTTGCCATTGCTCAAGGCATCTTCGATGTCCTTGAGTGGTACATTTTTTTTCAATTTAATGGTGAGAGCTTGTGCATGACAGCGCATGGCTCCAATGCGTACGCACGTTCCGTCGACAGGGATCTCTGGTGAGAGCCCCAGTATCTTGTTTGTCTCAACATGCCCTTTCCATTCTTCGCGGGTTTGACCATCACTTACGCCGGAATCAATCCAAGGAATCAGGCTGCCTGCAAGAGGAACTCCAAATTCGCTAATGGGGAATGATTTGGAACGCATCGCATCTATTACCTGCTGGTCAAGAAGCAGAGCGCTGGTTTTGGGATCGGTAGCAGCGGGTACTTCACCGATTTTTGCCATTTGATGGACAAGTTCACGCATGTTGCGCGCACCCGCACCAGATGCCGCCTGATAGGTAGAGGAGTTCACCCACTCGACCCAACCTTTCTCAAAGAGGGCGCCAATGGCCATCAGCATGAGGCTGACGGTGCAGTTCCCTCCGATGAAGTCTTTGGTACCCCTCTTGAGTGCCGCATCGATATTCTTGTGATTTACCGGATCGAGAATGATAGTTGCGCTCTCGCTCATGCGCAGGCTAGAGGCTGCGTCAATCCAAAATCCACTCCAGCCAGTCTTTCTGAGTGAGCCATGGACGGACGTGGTGTAGTCGCCGCCTTGGCAGGAGACTATCATATCCATCTCTTTGAGCTGCTCGATGTCGTTGGCGTCACGTAGGGGATGAGCCCCCTTGCCAACAAGGGGACCCGTTTTTCCGGCCTGGGAGGTCGAGAAGAAGATGGGGTCGAAATGTTGGAAGTCTTTTTCAGCGCGCATGCGCTCCAATAAAACGGAGCCGACCATGCCGCGCCAACCGACAATACCTACGGTGGTCACTAAAATTGATCCTTTGGAGAAATATGAGGGCCAAGGGTTTGGCCCCTTTTTCCTGGCTTTGTAGGGGGTTGAAGTCAATGATTGGAAGGCGCGAAAGCAATTTCTTGAAGAAAGTTCTGATTTTACCGATATTCAACGAGGAACATAGCCCAGGTGAATTGCCTAGGAGCCTTAGGCTGGAGGCAAAGAATCCGTATTGGCAGCGTTGGCCGCACAATTGCGGGCATAAGTCACCAATTGAACCGGTCACGAATTTGGGTCGGTGGAGAATCAGATGAGCATGAAAAATAATTTGCTAGCCCCACTACTCCTGGTCATGAGCTCTGCTCTTGTGTTTTTCGCTGGTTGTAGCGACGACGACGAAGAAGATGGCGGGGGAACGGGCGGCTCCGCTGCAACGGGCGGCTCCGCTGCAACGGGCGGTACAGCGGCGACCGGTGGCGGAGATAGTGGCGCGGGTCTCGGGAGCTGTGATGCTCTTTGTAAAGCGACAGCGGCTAGCGACGGTGCTGATTGCGGCGACGAGGCTCCCTGCATGCAAGCCTGTCAGGGGTTGGAGGGGGCTTGCCCAAAGGAGATGACCACCTACTTGAAGTGCGCGGAGTCCGCCACAGCCGTGCTTTGTACGGCTCAAAGCCCGATGGGCATTGCATTGGGGTGTATTGCTGAGGCAACTGCATTAGCTACGTGCACCGGCGGCGGAATGGGCGGCGGCGCAAACTCCATGCCCTAAGCGAGCGATCGTTTGAAGAATCGAGAACAGTCCTGTTCTTGAGAGAAACTGTGCGCTTCCCCGTGGGCGCGCAGTTTTTTTACTTCACGATTGTGGACCTGCGCCCATTCGTTGGGCTAACTTTGAAGAAGTTATGACTACATCTTTCGAGGAACTTGCCGACTCATATTCTTGCATATTCTTTGACGCATTTGGTGTGTTGAAGAGTTCCGCTGGTGTTTACCCCGGGGTGATGAAACGCTTGGTAGAGCTACAAGAAATCGGCAAGGAAATTTTTGTAGTCACGAACGACGCTAGTAAATCGCGCGAAGAGATGACGGCGAACTATTCCCTACCCGATCATGGCGTGGTTGTACCCATCGAGCGCATCATTACCTCTGGCTTGTTGGCCACGGACTATCTTCGAAATAAGGTCCGCAGTGGGTGGGTTGCCTACTTGGGTACTGAGTCCTCCGCACACTACATAGAACTAGCCGGGCTCAAACCTGTACCCGTCTCGGAGCTACGCAGCGAGCATAGCCCCAAAGCTCTTGTGCTCTTAGACGACGAGGGTTTTGACTGGTTTCGCGACATAAATACCGCGGTAAACCTTGTCAGAAAGCATAATATGCCCGTAATTCTTGCAAATAAAGACATCACTTATCCTGCTCAAGGTAAAGAAGTTGGTATAGCAATAGGAGGAATTGCCAGCTTGATGGAGACCGCCCTCAGTCGGCAATTTATTCGATTTGGCAAGCCCGACCCCATGGTGTTTAGTTACGCGTTCGAAAAAGCTCAAGCGTGCATGCCTGGCCTGACCAAACGTGATGTTTTAATGGTGGGAGATACTTTGACAACCGATATTTGCGGGGCAAACAAATTTGGAATCGACACTGCCTTGGTTTTGACGGGCACTACATCCCCCGAAGACTTTGCAGTACGTATTCGCTCGACCGGGATCGTACCGAACTACGTCTGCGAATCGATTCTCTCGTGAGCATGGGGCTTGCGCCTTGAGGTCCCTCAAGGCCGCTTCGTCACGACTCGAGGCATCGGCAGTGCGCCACTAGCTGAAGGAAATGCGCGGCATCTTTGCCCCCTACAGATTGTAGAGGTGGTCCCCAATGCTGCATTAGCTCCAATTGTTCCCACTTATCGGCGCTCTCGATGTCCTACTCGTCGCGAGAACCGGTAAATCGGTCGCCGCTCTAGTACCAAACATCTTCAGAATATCCCGAGTTTTGGTACCGATGAGACAAAAGGTAGTGCCGAGGGCAAAATGAGACGAATCAGCAGGGCTCAAAGGCCCCCGCTTCAGTTGAGTCTGGTGAAACCCGACACGTTCTGAAGGCACGAGGCGGCGAAAGAGCCACGTATTTTATTCGAACGGAGAGACGCTCAAGAGAATCTGCTCACGAAAATGAGTGAATCGAAAGTTAGGATCGCAGGGCCCTGAGCAGGGGACGAAAGTCTGTTTTTTCTAGGGCGGGAAAGTAGGTATCGATGGCTTCTCGCTGCAAACGGCGACAATATTCAGGGCGAAAGAAATGTTCACCGATGCGCATGACATAGTTGAGAAGGAAGACTCGATAGGCTTCTTTTACAAAGAGGACTTCTTCTTCTTCGAGAGGAAAAGAGCGATGGTATTCTCTTAAGAATTCGATGAACCGGGGCTCAAAAAATGGGTCTAGGGTGTAGCTGAAGCTATCTTGGTCACCTTCGGCTCGTACAACTCGCGCACAAAAATAGAAGTCCATCATGCGGGGCTCTACACGGAGCCAATCGTAGTCCCAGCGGGAAAAGAACTTAAAGCCGTCGCCGTCCATGCCGACAGAAAAATTGCCAATATTCCAATCAACTAATACAGGTATTTTCTTGAACTGATGATAGCCCAAATTTTCTGCGTTGGTGAGAAATTGATCACATTGGGTGCGTAAGGCGTCTTCTACGCCTGGTTCTAGCCCATGCTCGTTTTTCCACGAAGGGCTACCTAATGTGTCATAAAATGCGGCAACGTCGGAGCCTAGGCTTTTCCAGCTTTTTGAAAGAAGCGGTGCCACTTTGGTTGTGGCAAGATGAAATTCCCCCATTTCTCTACCTAATGCTTTTACCTGATTGAGGTTCAACACTTTCGGTAAGAAATCATAAAACTTAGTTTTTTCGTAGAAGACAACACCTGTGTCACCAATATGTGTCGTAAATATATTGCCCCCCTCTTGTTCGCAAATTCGCGCTAGAAAATTGCGGTAACGGCTATCCGCTAGTCGACGAATCCACTGTTGAACGATACGATGGTCCTGTCGAAAGTAGACGTAGCTGCCATAGACCGTGGTTTTTGCAATGACCTCGTGTCCATCGGAGAGAACTAGGCGATAGACGGAATTTGTTGAAACATTGGCACTAATATTTTCGCTAGCAACAATGCCTCGGCGATCTCCGTATTCTTTCCAGGCCCGCTCAATTATCTCGGGAGCGAGGGGTTTTGTGGAGGAAACTCTGTCCTTCATACAATCGAGTCTATCGTAGAACGCAAGCTGGGACCATGCAGCGCTATCTTATAGCGCGTTGCCTAAGTATGGAACGGCCAATGATAACAAAGAGCAACGTTAAACAAGCTAAATAGTGGCATTTTGCACGGGAAGCTCTCGCCGAGATCAGCTTTGCCTGCAAATGCCGGGACATGGTTGCGCAAACGGCTCTCACGCGCGGTTGCGGCCGAAAAAGACGCGTTCTTTCAGTAATTATCCGAGCGTACCCTGAGGTTTCTTTCTTCTATATATAACTTGAGCCAATGAAGCAGAGCGATGGCAAGACCAAGGGCAAGACCGAATATCGAACCGACGCCGGCTCGCAACGCTGCGCTGCGCACGGGGTTAACCGCAAGGGCCGCTGGCGCCTCCAATATATCGTAGCGCGCTGCCACGCTGGCTCGCTCAAACTCTAATTCTAGTTCTTTTGCTTTGAGTTGCTCGTAGAGCCTGTCATGCAGTTTCTTACTGGCTTCTACTAGTCGAAGCTTATCGGAGACACTTGCTTCGACTTCGGGCATGTCTTGAGCTATTTTTTTGATTCCAGCTAGGCGTGTAGAAATTAGCCCAAGCTCTTGTTTTGTGGCCGTTACTGCCACCGCCAAGCTTGCGACTCGGTTGATGAGACGTTTGTGTTCGGGGTTGGCTCTCTTGTCTAATTCTGTTGTCTGCTCTCTAAGTGTCGACTCGCGCAATTGTACGAGCCGCTTCATCTCACCGTGCAATCGTTCTACGTCCGGGTGGTTGCGCAGTAGTCCTTGAGCCCGCGCGCTGGCTAAACTGGTCTTTACTTCGACAATTCGCTCTTCGTAGGGGCGAGCTTTTTCTCCTTTTGTTTCAACAAATGCGTCTTCGGAGGCCAATTGTCGGCGAGCTAGGCTGAGTTCCAATTTGCTGCGCTCAAGAGAGGCTCTGAGCTGGTCCCGCTGATTGTGCAACCGCGAGCGGTTTTCCATTTGTCGACCGGCTATTTCGGGGAGGGCTTCTAGGTTTTCGCTTTTAAATTCTTTCAGCGCTCCTTCGTGGCTTCTCAATTGTACTTCGTTGTCCGAGTACTGCCGACGCAATAGATTTGCCTCGCTGCGCAATACATTGATTGATTTTCCTATCTCGCTTTCAAGAAAATTATGAAGATGCTTCGCGAGAAACTCTTTGGCGTACTCGGCATTGCGATGTTTATACGACCCGCGGAACGTGCTGCGCCCCGAGCGTTCAAACTCCAGGCTATTGGAGAAACTAGAGAGAGTGTCTGGTGAAGCGTCTTCACCCATTTGTGTGATTGTTTGCCCCACTAGACTCTCGTGAATGAAATGTTTTTCTGCAAAGGCAAAAAAGTCGGTTCCTCGAGTTGCAAAGAGTTGAGCGGTGCCGGTCGCTTGCTCTTGGCGAAGAAATATTTCGAACTCGGCGGTTGCCCGAGGGGGCATGAAGGCCACGGTTGCGCCAGCTAAGGTAGCGGTCACTACGCTCGCTAGGGCGAGCAGTTTCCAATAACGCTTAACGAACCTTGCCCCCAACGATATTTTGTCGATTGCATCGTCAAGTGATGATGAGGCTCCTAACGCTTCGCTTTCTGCGTGGTGTTCATAGAGCGTGGGAAGTTGACCGCGATGAACACTCCGCGGCGAGTTGACCAGAGATACAAGGTGCTGCCTTGATTGTGATTCTTTCGCACCCTGTTCACTTCCGCTAGCATCTGGTTTTAACAGGGCAAGGGCGCGCGAGTGCTGCTGCTCGCTTTCAGCATCAGTCAGAAAACCCAAAGTTGTCGTGCCGAACTGTAAGATGTCCCCAGGGTGCAATTGCGTCGATTGAGTGATACGCCGGTGATTGACGTAGCTACCATTGGTGCTGCCGATGTCGTTAATAAAGCAGTCTTTTCCCTTCATTGTCAAAATAGCATGGCGAGAGGAGACACCTTCTTCATCTATTTTAAGTAGTGCGTCAGCGGCGCGTCCAATGAGGGTTTCACCTGGTTGGAGAATGAAAATCAATCCGGAATGTTCAGCGCCGATTCCCATTAGGTAGGCGGTGGCGCTTTTTGTATTTTCTACTTCTAGAAACGCGGCGTCCAGCTCGGTAGATAAAGAGCGTCGAGTATGGGGCGACGCGTGTGCCATGGAGGAACTCATGGTGCCGACTTGGTGGGTGAAATGGGAGGTAGGACAATATCAGTAGAGGAGGGGGGCGCAGCGGGAGGAGGGGATATTGTTCGTGATGCGTTGTCCGCTTGAAGAGAAAACATGCTCTCTAATGTTTCTGGTCGAAGAATCACCCAGCCGAGTGAGAAAACGGCCAGGGTGAGGGCGAGATAGACCCCTAGCGAACGGAGGCGTTGGGCAGGTGAGGGGCTCTCTTCAGTTTCACCTCTTGGAGAGGGCAAACTGTCAACGGATTCATTTTTAGTAAGGGCTTGGAGTGGCCTCGTCTGAGAGATGGGCGAGTCGGAGAGCCCGGATTGTTCTTCCTCCAGCGGAGGAGGGTTAATTGAACCGATGCCCCGGAGCGAAGCCACTCTGCGAGCGGCGAGTGCTGGTGCCAGGGCTGAGCGGATCCAGGTGGCAATTTCTAACGTTGACTTGGCCAGGCAAGCTTGGGCAGCTGCATCGACCAAGGCAACAATCATCTCCTCGGCGGATTGATATCGCTCGTTGGGGTTTTTTGCTAGTGACTTGGCGCAAACCGTGTCAAAAGCAGGCGAGGGACAGTACCCCGTGCGACTGGCCAAGGGAACCTCTCGCTCCAGTACATTGTGCATCGTCGCACTATTGGACTCCTCAGCAAAGGGTTCGTGCCCTGTGAGCCCCAGAAAGAGAACCACGCCCATTGAGAAAACGTCAGAGCGTTTATCAAATTCTTGGCGGCGAATTCTTTCGGGGGCTATGTACTGGGGCTTACCGCTCAGGCTGTGGGTATTTGCGGTACTTTGTTTGGTTTGTGCAATGCCAAAATCTGTAACTCGGCAGGTGCCATCTACTCCAACCAGGAGGTTGTGGGGAGTGATGTCGCAGTGAACTAGCTCAAGAGGCGTGGCTTCTTCATCTTTTGATTCATGGGCGTTGGCCAGACCTTTGAGTGCATCAATGACTAATGGAACGACCAGGGCTGGATCTCTCCACTCGCTTGTTGCCCGATAGAGCTCAGCAAGACTACCGCCTTCTACATAATCAAGAACGAAATAGGGCTCATCTATTGTGCCCACATCGTTGATGGCGACAATATGAGGGTGATGCAAATGGCCAAGAACGCGCGCCTCGTGAAAGAAAGCCTCGACGGCATCCACGTCGTTCGCCAAATCGCCGTGTAGTACTTTCATCGCAAAAAGACGCCGAAACCCTGCGTTGCCCGAGAGTCGGCACATATAAACGCTGCCCATTCCGCCGCGCTTGATACGCGCCAACACTTCATAGCGCCCCACTCGTGGTAGAGAGGACTCATTGGAAGCCTCCTTGACCGAAGAAAATGGTAAATCTTGAGGGAGAGGGGCCGAGTCGGGGGCGACGAAGTCGTCCGGGGTTGCCGGGGGTGAACTTGCCCTGAGAAATGTCTCGGTTTTGATGGGTGTGGGTTTTTCTGCACGCAATGCGGCGTCGAAATTGGCTAGCTGTTCCCTCAGATCGGGGTCGAAAGAGCTGGCTGATTCGGGGTATTCACTTTGCCGCAGTAGTTCGCGCGCCGCTTCGAGTAATTCTTTGTGCCCCTGAGTTGGAGACTGATAGTCAGGCACGACAGTGGCGGCCGCGAGATGTTTGCTACGCCGAGAGCTACTTGGCGCTGGGCGTTTCTTTCTGGGTTGGTTACGTGCCGTACCTACTCGTACTTCGCCGAGGTAGGGGGGCGGGACTGAAGAATACCCGGTGTTTACTGGGTGCTCTTCGTTCTTTGACCAACGTCCTCGGCTGGGGCGCGAATGAATATGACTTGCTCTATCTTGGTGTGAGAGCCGGTGGGCTTCTAATATTTCACCAAGGCAACTTTGTGAAGCAGGAAGGAGCTCTTCACCGTGGTGGTTCAATTCGTACCCGCCCTCGGTGAGGGCCAGGAGATACTCTACAGCCTTAGCTCCTAATTGATCTCCAAACTCGGCTCCCTGAAGTTTTCCCTCAACGACCGATATTCTACCCACTCCCAAATTGCTCTCTATCCGCAGCTCGGCTGATACCTGTTTCGCTTCCAATGAAAGCAGGAGGTCATCTAGGGGCTCTTCTTCTAGTTTGTGTAACTGTGATGTTGTCATATGTGCTTTGAGGCGTAGTGGCTAATGTGCGTGTTTATGTGTTTTTTTGCCAAAAATTGTGAGAAAGACTATTTGAATATCCCAAAAGAAGCTCCAGTTATCTATGTAGTATAGATCGTGCTCGACTCGGTGCTCCATTTTTTCTATGCGCTCGGTTTCGCCGCGCCAGCCGTTTACCTGAGCCCAGCCGGTAATGCCTGGTTTAACCTTATGGCGAAGCATGTACCCATGAATTTGTGAACGGTAGAGTTCGTTGTGTGCGACTGCATGGGGGCGCGGCCCAACAACTGACATCTCGCCTCGCAACACATTAAGAAATTGCGGAAGCTCATCAAGAGATGTACGCCTCAAGAAAGAGCCTAGGGGAGTGATGCGTACGTCGTTTTCTTTTGCCTGTACAATTGTGGGGCCGTTGTCGCAGGTGCTCATTGATCGAAACTTGAGAACGCGAATAGGCTGCCCATTGAGACCGTAGCGCGTTTGGCAAAAGAAGATGGGACCAGTAGACGTAAGTTTGACTGCTAGGGCAATGAGAGCCATTGGAGCCGCTATAAGGCACAGAATAACCCCCGATAAAAGTACATCTTCGGCCCGCTTTACCCACCCCCCAAGACCATGAAATGGAGTGTCAAATACGCTCACGACCGGAATGTCGCCTACCGTCCCCCAGTGGGCATGCATGAGGTTAAACATGAAGAGATCCGTGACAACGTAGACTGTAGCGGTTGTGTCAGCGAGGCGTGAGATGAGTGTTTTTATTCTATGCTCTGCCCGCAGGGGTAAAGCGATATACACCGTGTCAATTGCTCCAGAACGAGCATCGACTAGGAGCTTGTCGATGCTGCCAAGGTGCTCCTTGTCTCGCAGGTCTATCTTAGCGAGACGTTCTTTTGTTCTGTCGTCATAAAAACCAGCTACATCTACATGGCTATCTGCTTGCAAGGAGAGGCGAGAGCAGATACTGATGCCTGATTCTGTCGCCCCCGCTATGACAACTCGCTTTACGTGGGGCCTTTTTAGGTGAACGCTTTGCAGAGAGCGCCGCAGAACGATGCGGTAAACACTCAGAGCGAGGGGTGTTGCTAGCAACCACACGCTAATTACCACGCGCGAATAGTTGTCAGTTGTTTTTGTTATGAATGCTGTGAGCAGAAAGATGGGGATATTTGCACACCAATTACCCAGTACCGTCGAAAATTCTGACCGCAGCGAATCATGGCTCCACCTTCGGTAAAGACCCGAGATGGGAGCAAATGCTTGAAAGTAGCTAACCGAAAGAAGTGCGAGTACTGTGAGCTGTAAACTCCACTGCTCTTGGTAAGTTCGATTGGCCAAGTAGAGGCAGAGCACGATGAGGGCGGAGTCGATTCCCCGGTGAGTCAGGGAGAGGAATAGGGAGTATCGAGGAAAGTTTCTTTGAGCTTTATCAGGACTAGATCCGCGAACTGCCATATATCCCCCGTATTAACCCTCTGGGATGCAGAGGATTCGCACTTAGTTAGAAAACTCGACCCGCTGGCATGTATTGCCCACACGGACTCTCATTTCACTTCATGTCGGTGATAATCGTGTACGGCCAGACGATATGACTATTGAGGGAAATTTCTCGGTCAATAACGCTGCTTAAACTAGGGGGGGTGAATTTACCGTTTTGGGATGACGCTTTTGCTCTATCAAAATTTGCGCACGGGGAAAGATGAAAGATTTCCCGTGAGTGCTAATTTGGCAATGCAGAGGTTCTGCTGAAAGAAGTAAGGGGCTTGCATGAGAGAAATTTCTAATATATTGGTGCCGGTTGATTTTACTTCGTGTTCCGTCTGCGCGATTGATTCGGCGTTGGCAATGGGGGTGAAGTTTGGTGCGAGCCTGCATATCTTGCATTGTTATCAAATAGCTATCCACTCGGCTGATGACCTCAGCATGTGGGCGATGTCAAAAACGCTTGACACAGAGACAAGTAAAGACGAACGAGAATGGCTTGATGAGTTTTTGATTAGCTCTGGTTGTGCAACGCGAGAGGGGATTGCCTCGGACTCGGTATGTGGGCCGGCGTTTCAAACCATCATGGAGCAGTCTGTGGACTTTGATTTGATAGTGATGGGGACACATGGAAGAACGGGGGTCGCTCGAATGGTCCTGGGCAGTATTGCCGAAAAGGTCGTCAGGGACGCTTCCTGTCCGGTTTTGATTGTGCACGACGAGTACGCTCGGGTGGCGGCTGAGAGCCAAGCGCAAGGGCCTCTTGCTTCTGAGGACATGCTGAGCAGGAGTTCGGAGGCGAGTTAAAAAAAAGGCGCGAACCCCAGGGGGCCGCGCCTTCTTGTTTTTGCTGTAATTTACTCAGCAGGAGTAATACATCTGGAACTCAACGGGGTTGGTTGCCTGACGGAGTCGTGTGACTTCTTCGCCCTTGAGGGAGATGTACGCGTCAATCATGCTGTCGTCCATTACGCCGCCAGCCTTGAGGAAGTCACGGTCAGCGTCGAGGGCTTCAAGAGCTTGATCAAGAGAATGGGCGACACAGGGAAGAGATGCCTCTTCTTCAGCAGAGAGCTCGTAGAGATCCTTATCGATAGGGTCACCAGGATCAATCTTGTTCTTGATGCCGTCGAGACCTGCCATCATCATTGCAGTGAAGGCGAGGTAGGGGTTGGCGGTGTTGTCGGGGAAACGAACCTCGATACGACGACCCTTATCGTTGGTAACCCACGGAATACGAATAGATGCCGAGCGGTTGCGCGCGCTGTAGGTGAGGATCAATGGAGCCTCAAAGCCGGGCACCAAGCGTTTGTAGCTATTGGTCGAAGCATTGGCAAAAGCGTTGATGGCTCGCGCATGTTTCATGATTCCGCCGATGTACCACATCGCAATCTGGCTGAGATTGCCCACGCCATCGCCAGCGAAGATGTTTACGCCGTCTTTGATGAGAGACTGATGCACGTGCATGCCGTTGCCGTTGTCACCAACGAGGGGCTTGGGCATAAACGTTGCGGTTTTGCCAGCCTCATGAGCCGTATTGTGTACGACGTACTTGAGGATCTGAACTTCGTCAGCTTTTTCGACGAGGGTACCGGGACCAACACCAATTTCACACTGTCCGCCGGTTGCAACTTCGTGATGGTGCACTTCGCTTACGAGGCCCATCTTATTGAGGTTGAGACACATGTCGCCGCGCAGATCGTTGAGGCTGTCTACGGGGGGAACTGGAAAGTAGCCGCCCTTGGGACCGGGACGATGTCCCTTGTTACCGCCAGGAAAGTCTTCGCCAGATGACCAAGAGCCCTCTTCTGAGTTGATTTGGTAGAAGGCGCCTTGAATTTGAGAGTCGTAGTGCACGCTGTCAAAAACGAAGAATTCGTTCTCGGGACCGAAATATGCAGTGTCGGCGATGCCGGTAGACTTGAGGAAGTCCAGGGCTCGCTTTGCGCAGCTACGGGGACAGCGAATGTATCCCTTGAGATCGGCGGGCTCTACAACATCGCAGGTAATGTTGAGTTGCTTGTGCTTAGCAAATACGTCAAGAACCGCAGTTGCAGGATCGGGAAGCAGAGTCATGTCTGACTCATTGATTGTCTTCCAACCGGCGATCGACGAGCCGTCGAACATTTTGCCTTCTTTGAAGAGTGTTTCGTTTACCTCGCCAACCGGAACGGTGACGTGCTGTTCTTTGCCGTGGGTGTCCGTGAATCGAAGGTCCACAAAAAGGACTTCTTCTTTTTTGATCAGAGCGAGTACGTCAGCAGCAGTTGTCATTTGTTCTCCTTAGTCTTCCGTTCGGTCGGAGCGAGGGGGGGCATTACGGTGTCGACCGTTTCTAGCGCCCTCTCGATCCGGAAATTATGTCCCTGGGCATTAGCGCGAGCGCCCAGGCGAGAAAACAGATAGCGCGGCTATATTTCGCAATTGTTTCGATTGACTCCCCCATGCGGTCTTTTGGGGAAAAAGATGCGAATTCGATGGAAAACTTTCAATTTGAAAGCGCTTTCATGAGAATTGCCTTCGCTTTTTCCTTCGGTGAGCTCCACTCAGCCTCCTCCCTTGTTTCACTTCGTTAAGAAAAATACGCTTTAGGGACACCGCGTTGATGGGGGCGCCCCGCGCCCTCACCAAAAAAAAGAGAGATTACTTGGTGATCTTAAGATGTCCTGGCGCGAGATCGGCGAAAAAGTCACCTCCTTTATCGTCCACAATGATGAAGGCTGGAAAGTCCTCTACGGAAATACGCCAGACAGCTTCCATTCCTAACTCTGCAAACTCAAGGACCTCGACCTTCTTAATGCAGTCTTGGGCTAGGCGGGCGGCTGGCCCACCAATTGACCCCAAGTAAAAGCCCCCATACTTCTCACAGGCTTTGGTTACAATCGGACTTCTGTTTCCTTTCGCTAGCATGACTAGGCTGCCACCTTGAGATTGAAACTCTTCTACGTAGGCGTCCATACGACCGGCAGTCGTAGGGCCAAACGATCCCGATGCCATGCCTTTGGGTGTTTTGGCAGGCCCTGCGTAGTAGACCGGGTGATTTCTTAAGTATTCTGGCATGGGCATACCTGCGGCTAGTTGTTCTTGAATTTTTGCATGAGCAATATCACGAGCAACTATTAGGGTACCTGTGAGACTTAGCCTCGTCTTTACGGGGTGCTTGGTGAGCTCCTCGCGAATCTTGTTCATTGGTTGGTCCAAGTCGATTTTCACCACATCGCCACCAAGATGCTCGTCGGTCGTCGGAGGCAAAAATCGAGCGGGATCGGTTTCGAGTTCTTCTAGAAAAACACCCTCTCGAGTAATTTTGCCTTTAATTTGTCTATCTGCTGAGCAGGAGACTGCAATGCCTACCGGATTGGACGCCCCATGGCGCGGCAGGCGAATCACCCGCACGTCGTGACAAAAATATTTTCCACCAAATTGGGCCCCAATGCCGGTTTCTTGGGCAATCTTTAGAATTTGCGCCTCGACTTCGAGGTCTCGAAAAGCATGACCGCTGGGGCTTCCGCTTGTCGGAAGTGTGTCAAGATAGTGAGCAGAGGCAAGTTTGGCGGTCTTCAGGTTGAATTCGGCACTTGTACCGCCGACAACAATCGCCAGGTGGTAGGGGGGGCAAGCTGCGGTTCCAAGGCTCTTCATTTTCTCTTCTAGAAATGAGAGCAGGCGACGGGGGTTGAGAAGGGCTTTTGTCTCCTGATAAAGATATGTTTTATTGGCAGAGCCGCCTCCTTTTGCCATAAAAAGGAAGTTGTAGCTATCGCCCTCAGTAGCATAGAGTTCAACTTGAGCGGGTAAGTTGGTTTTGGTGTTCACCTCCTCGTACATTGTGAGGGGTGCCATTTGTGAGTAGCGTAAGTTAGATTTACGGTATGTCTCAAACACGCCCAAAGAAAGAGCTTCTTCGTCGTTTATTCCGGTAAATACGCGATCTCCCTTTTTACCCATGATGATGGCTGTGCCTGTGTCTTGGCACATGGGTAAGACACCGCCGGCAGAGATACTGGCATTCTTTAAGAGGTCGAGAGCGACAAATTTATCGTTTTCCGAAGCTTCCTCATCGTCTAAGATCTTCGCTAATTGTGCTAGATGATCGGTGCGCAAAAGGTGAGCGATGTCCTTCATCGCCTCTTGAGCCAAGAGGGTGAGGGCCTCAGGGGCGACCTTGAGAAAAGACTGACCCTCTGCCTCGAAAGTCGAGACGAAGTCGCCGGTCAGCTTCTTGTAAGAAGTTGAGTCTTCTCCCAGGGGGAGCACGCTTTGGAACTGAAACTCGCTTTTATTCGCCATATCCTTTCTCTTGTAGGGATAGAATGACGCGTGGAAAAGTCTTCGCCCTATTCGCTTAGAGAAGGGCTTTTCTCTTTAGTCTGGACAGGGGGGGAGGAGCTGGGGGGGGAGCGGAGCGGCGTCAGCGACAATTTCATAGCCCATCTGATCTTCGAGGGGCTCTAGGTGCCAGAGTTCAAAGGCAGCGCTGGAGCGCTCTAATTCTTCGCTATTGGGACAATAGTTGAGGTCTCCCGAAGCCCCTTCTACATCGACAGCGCCTCTTTGAGCGAGGGTTCTGAGAATTAAAGGCAAGTTGTTAGCACTTAAGGTGATGGGTGGACAATTCTCGTCTTGAAATTTCGAAGGGCATTGTTTCTCGGGGAGACTTGCCCAATGGGTATCGCTGAGGTGACCTAGGTGTCGAGCAAGAGTGCTAGGTGTTATTTCTTTACCAGAAAGTCTTGCCCCCATAGCACTTACTAAGACTAGCCATGCCGCGTCGTAGGCGTTGGCTGTGAACGAATGAATCAAGGGGGGCTCTTCGTGGCGAAAACTGTAGGCACTTGTGAAGAGACGCAGGGCCTCGGTGTCCTTGGGAGAACGAGTGCGGGTACCCACGACATTTTTGTAGTAGTCGGCAGGCACGACCCGAACGTGATCTTGGCTGGCGGCAGCATCGCTAAAAAAGAAGACACGTCCTTTAAACTCGGGCTCACCTAATCGACCCATCATTGCCTTAATGTGCTTCTCCTGGGCGCCAATGAAGAATACTATTTCAGCGCCTTCTAAGGCTGCACGTGCTTCGTCGGTGGCTAAGGCCAAACCAAGGGCAGCGGCATCGCTTTTATCAGCAGGAAAAGTAACACTACAGTTGGCACAAGTACTGCCCGATGTGGCCATGAGCTCTTTGTAGAGCCCCTTTCCGTAGGGTGTATCCTCGTAAATAACGGCAAACTTTACACTTGAGTTCTTTGCGTAGGTACCCATGAGCAAACCTTGGCCATCGTCCATGGGGGCTGTGCGCCAGAGCACTCCTGGTTGCGTCGTTTCGAGCGAACTGAGAGATACGCTGGTGGCGCTGGGGGACATAAAAAGCACCTTTTGGAGTTCTACTTCCTCAGCTCCTAGGTTTACGCGGCGAAACGCTCTATCTGTACCCGAGGAAGAGGCTGGGCCGATGATCGCTGGTACCTCTAACGTCTCGACTAAGTACTGGGCTAGGTTTGCGATCTCTTCGGTGTTGCCTTCGTGGTCGCATTGCACCAGACCAAAACGCAGATTCTCTAATTCGGGAAAGTTGTTTTTATTTTGACTTTCATTGCGTTCCAAAAACGTGTTGACCGACTCGAGGGCTAATTGAACTGAGTCGTGTCGAGCACCTTCTTTACCGGCGGCGCGCAAGAGGCTGCCCAGGACGATGCGGTTTTTATTCTTTTCTGGGCTGAGAAGAAGGTTGTGCGGAGTTTGAGTTTGGCAACTCGCTTCGATAGCAGCCTGCTCACAGATACCTTCTTTTGAGCAGACGAATCCCGTGCCAAATGCTTCTTTGCACTCTGTTGTGGACTCACAATTCGCTTTGCTACGTGTAAGGGAGCATGCGAGGGGGGCCAGAAGGAGAGCCCCGGCCGCACCCAAGAGGATGGGGGGGAGGAATTTTCCCAATTGTAGGAAGGTGAGCATTAGAAGGTTCCCTGAAGGGAGAGGCTGGTAGCGGTTATATTTGCTTTAATTTTGCCAAAATTATAGCTCCTGACGATAAAATAGGTGCCAGCGAGAGCAATTGCTGTCCCTGCGACAAAAGAAATGTCTGCAGCGAGGGAGTGAATTCTGTCTTGCTCTAGGTCTTGTTCGGCTTCCGAAGGACAGAGGCGCCCCAAGGAGCCTTCGACGCAGAGTTCGTCCAAGTTGGCGCGGGCGTTTGCCGCAGAAATTGCAAAACCGGTGCCTATGGCTAAACCAGTGACGCCCAGAGTAACAAAGGCTATGCCGACTGCTCGGTCGAGGGGTATTTTAGCTTGCTCAATAGTTGGCTCTTGAGGAGTCGTTTCGGTGCTTTTAGGTGGGGGAAGCGGGGCCGCAATCGGGGGAGGGGGCAGCTCAGCCAATTCTTCGAAGCGCTGCAGGCGACGCTCGAGGGCCGGGCGCTGGTCTTGAGGAGAGTGGGGAATGTACCCTCTTAAAGCAACGCTCGCTCGACGGTAGTCACCCATTCGCTCATGAGCGTTTGCTAAGTTAAAGAGCATTTCGATGCGCCCGCTCAAGGCGTACGCTTTTTCGAATGCTCGAATGGCCCCAGGGTAGTCTCCGTCAAAATAGAGGCGATCGCCCAGGGCGTATGCCGCACGTGCCTCTGAATCTGGAGCTTTTGGTGAGGCCGGGGTGGCTTGAGTGGGAGACTTTTCTGCCGGCTCCATGGGGGCAGGGGGGCTTGAGTTTAGCGCTTGTGCCTCCGCTAAGGAGGGGTGGAGGACGCCCAATGTAAGCGCTGAGCAAAGTAGCAGAAGCGTGCCGCGTGGGCAGTTACTTGACTTGATATTCTTCAATCGTAAATGAGGGGCTTGGCACCAGCTCATGGGGCCCAGGGGTCGAGATTGCCAGTGCGAATAGAAGCCTTACTGGGACGCTCCGCTTTCTGCTGTGGAGAGGCTGCCTTTTCGGACGCAGGGGCACCTTGCATATTGCTTTTGCTTTTGCTTTGGGGCGCAGCATCTTGAGAAGAGGCGTCACGTGGTGGGACGATCTTCTGAGACTTTTTGAATTCGTTTTCTTTGCGGGGCTTCTTGTCGTGTAGCGTTGGCTTATTTTTTAGCGGAAAGGTGGGCAAAGTTTCCCGTGTGGTGGACCGAACATCTACTTGCGCTTGGGAACGGGAGAGCGTCCGGTTCGCTCCATTACGGTTTGAATCGTGCAAAGGTGCGCGGGGTGCTCCCTGTGAGTCTTTTGAGTGATTCAATTGAATATGTTGAGGTGGCGCCTGATCTTGAAAGACCACCGAGACAGGATCGTAGCCTCTGAGGGTGATGCGAAGTCGATGAACCTCGCCGGTTTTTCCGAATGAACCTTTAAAGCTACCTGTCGCGACTAGGTGGTCGTCCAGTTCTATATTGGCCTCGCGAGGGCTCACGCGTACTGCGACTCCATAGGACTCACCGTCGTTCACAATGGGGTTGTTGGTGAATAGAATGAAGGTGCCGACGAAGCCCGTAATTACAATGAGTCCTGCAATGAACCAAGAAAAGGCGGTGACAGGCCGCGGCGCCGAAGGAGGCGGGCGGGAGCTGCCTCGGTATCTATCGTGAGTGAGATAGGATGGCCCTGGGGGTGCGGACGATTCGAAACCACCGTCACGACTACTAGGAGGCTGACAATAAGGATCGTAATTTTGAGCAGGACGGGTAATGCGATCCATTACAGCGTCGCCCTCGCCTCTATTGACAACGCCTTCTTCTTTGCAACTGACCGCGCTTTGATCCCCTTCAAAGACATCGTCCTTGTCGTAGTTTGAGCTGGCTTCGTAATTGTCGTCCTCTTGATTGAAGAGCAACGAGTGAGAGATGAAGTCGCCCTGGCCAACCGGTTGGTGGGGCTCGTCAACAGAGGCAGGCGCGGCGACTTGAGGTGGTTGAGGAGTGGTGGCTACACTCACGGCAATTCGACGTGAACTGCGTGAACTGCGTGAACTACCGATGGGCAAGTTGGCGGAGTTCATCGTTCGTTCGGCGTCGACAAAACTATGCTGCCAGAGTGTTTGTCGTGCTGCAGAAGCGTAGGGCAAGAGAGCCGCGGCAAACTCGCGTACCGAGGGGAACCGGTCTTGTGGGTTGGTCGCGAGTGCCCGGCAAATTGCCCGATCTAAATCAGGGGGGATACTAGGGTCGAGCTCATTGGCTGGAATAATGTCCCCTTCTGCTACGTGCCTGAGGAGCTGCATGAGCGAGCTGCGATACTTTTCGAAAGGACGAACGCCCAAGAAGACTTCGTAAAATGTGAGAGCCAGAGAATATTGGTCAGAATAGGTGGAGCCCGGGGCGCCATCTGCTTGCTCGGGGGCGATATAAAGAGGAGTCCCCAAAAACTTTGGATTTTGTGTTAACTCGGCATCGACCGGACCTAATATTTTGGAAATACCAAAATCAAGAAGCATGGGATCGGGATCGCCACGACCTACGTCCCTTAGAAATATATTAGCTGGCTTGAGATCGCGATGTAGGACACCGGCGTCGTGGGCCGCCCCTAGAGCGGCACACACAGGTAAAATAAGGTCGACCGCGTAGGTAAGTGGCAAACGACCTTGCCGAGAGATGCAATCGGCAAGGGTTTCGCCATCGAGCAATTGCATGGCCATAAACGCGGTGTCACCGTCGACTCCGGCGTCGAGAATCTGCACAACATTGGGGTGGCGTACCCGGGAAGCGGCGACTCCTTCTTGTAAGAAGCGTTCTCGAACTTCGCCATGAGGGTCGCTCATCTCCTCATGCAATATTTTAAGGGCCACCTCGTTGTCGAGGGTCTTGTGTCTGGCGCGATACACCTTACCCATTGCCCCTGAGCCGATTTCTTCGAGCAGGAGATAGGAGCCCACTTGGCGCGGGCCATCGGCTGTTTTTTCGGCTGTAGACACTGACAATCGACCTACCGCGGAGAATCGCCTCGAATCACGCGAATGTCGACTAGCAAGCCCGCGAAAGCTAATCCTCTAGCTTCTTGAGCTTGGAGAAATATGAGCCACCTTAAATTTCTCTCTCTAGTGTGGGCATTTTCACGAAATGTAACCACGATTCTTCTTGCACCTTCGTTTTAAGTTTTATGAAACAGCCCAGTACATTTCTATTTTTTGCGTCTTGCGCTCCCGGTTTAGAGGAACTTTTAGGAGACGAACTAGTGGCCTTGGGGGTCATAAATAATCAGCAAGTGGGTGGGGTTGAGTTTCGGGGCCCCTTGGAAACCCTTTGGCAGGTATGTCTCGCCTCTCGCATTGCCGAAAGCGTACGCTTGCGCTTGAAGCCATTTGTGGTTCGTGGTTTTTCTTCCCTCGAAAAAGAACTCAGAAAACTACCATTTCGCGCATTCATTTCAAAGGGTAGAAAAGTACGAGTGCGGGCTGTTTGCCATCATTCGCGTCTTTGGCATTCGGGAGCGGTACAAGAGCGCGTAGAGGAAGTACTGAAGAAATATGTCGGTTTGGAGATAGATTCTGAATCCAAAGGTGAGGCAGATTCTGATGTGCAACTGATTCACGTGCGAGTGCAAGATGATGAGGTGCAAGTGAGTTTGAGCGCTAGCGGTGAAAGAATGCATCGCCGAGGCTATCGTGTGCACGTGCAAGAGGCTTCCTTAAGAGAGACCTTAGCCGCCGCGCTAATTGCTAGCGCGTTGAAGGAAAGAAAAGCGACGCCCGGTAGTGAGTTGTTGGTTTGGGATCCATTTTGCGGCGCTGGAACCATTGTGTTGGAAATGGTGCACGGGGCATTGGGTTATGTGGCCGGGGCAAAGCGTCGCCATGCGTTTGAGAGCTTTAGGGCGCACGAAAGCGATGCGTATGCGCTGTTTTTGAAGGAATTCTCTGAAACACTTAGGAATAAGGCTCCCTTTTCTCAGGTAAAGTTTTGGGCGAGCGATCGAAGTCAGAAAGCATTGGATGCAACGACGAATAACCTAAAAGAAGCGGGCCTTACCGAATTTGGTGAGGTTCTGCTGGGAGATATTGAGGAGATAGAGAAGAGCATTCCTCTCAATGCTCTCATTGTAACAAACCCTCCCTACGGCAAGCGGCTGAAAGATACTGAGGCTATAGGTAAATTAATGCGTGTCTTAAAAAAACGCCCTGATCTCACCCCCGCCTTTGTTTTACTGGGTGGAGCAGGGCGAGATGCTGTGCCTCAAGAATGTCCGGCGCTTTTTCGTACAAAAAATGGTGGTGTGTCAGTGAGCGCTCGTAAGCTAGCATGACGAAGAGGGGGACACCTCGCCTAAGTGAGGTGTCTTATTGCCAGCGAAATATTTTGACTGCGGTCAGAAAGCCAAACAAGCACCAAAAAATAAGTACTAATATTTCTGGAGTCAGACTCACTATCGTAGCCCCTTCATTGTACGTGGCGCGCAGGGCGTTGACCAATGCGGTCAAGGGCAACATTTCCAAGGGGCGGTGCATCCACTGAGGAAAGCGCTCATAGGAGAAAAAGGCTCCCGAAAGCACGTACATGGGCAATTGAACGAAGTTCATCCAACCATTGGCTGTCTCGGTATTGTCGATTCGTGCCCCGACAATGAGCCCGATACCGGCGTAGGCGGCGGCGCCTAAGGTTGAGATAAAAACGAGTGTAAAGTAGCTACCTTGTACTTTGGTGCCGAACATGAGCACGCCAAAGCCTACTAAGAGAAGGAGCTCGACCGCTAAGAAAATGGCCCGAGAAACCAGGTAAGAAAAGAGAAATTGGTAGCGCTTCATGGGCGTTACTGCGTAACGTCTCAGGAGTTTGCGCTTGCGGGTGACGACTAGGTTAAAGCCTATTCCCCACATTGAGCTACCCATGAGGTTCATGGCAATGAGCCCGGGAATTAAAAAGTCAATATAGCGAGAGCCAGGTTTGATAATGGCTTGAACGCTGGTTGTTAGAGGATCTTTACGGCCAGCCGCCTCTTGCAAAATATCGTCCGCTATCATTTGCGCGACGGGTCCGCTCTCTTTTTTGGGATCAAATTGAAAATCTATATGCGCCTTTTGAAGGGTGACAATAGCGTCAACTTTCGTAAGAGCTAATTCGTTGAGAGCTTGCTTTTTTGATGCAAGATGGGCGTCGACTCGTTCGCTTTTTAAGAGTGCATTGGAGATGCTTCTGGTGTTTTTAGCTGGAAAGTCGAGAACGACGGCTAAGAGAGGGATGGGCATCTCTTTTGCTCGAAAGGCCGCTCCGAGCCCCAATGCCATCAAAAGAGGAAATACGAAAACCCAAAACACAATGGCGGGCTCTCTATAAAATTCTCGTAATCTCGTTTTGACGAGCTCTGCTAGTGGTGACAGATCTTTATGAGCCATGAGCAAGCTCCTTTCCGGTGAGGCGGAGAAAAACGTCGTCCAAAGTGGCTTGGTGGGTGGTCAAACCGCGCGGAACGATGTCTGCTTGAGCGAGGGAATTGAGAACCTGAGCGAGCACGTTGAGATCGCGTGAGATTGTCATGCGTATGCCTTCTCGTACTTTTTCTACGTTCTGTACGTGGGTAAGCCTCTGAAGTTGTTGCACGGTAAAGTTGGCGGGAGCGCGTGCGACTTCAAAATCAACAAATTGAACTTCCCCCAATGAATCGATGAGCGCGCGCGGCGTGCCCCGGGCAATTATTTTACCGTTGTCCATGACCGCAATCTCATCACAAAGAATTGCGGCTTCATCCATATAATGGGTGGTGAGTACAATGGTGCCTCCACGGGCTCGAAATTCTTCGACCACTTTCCAAAGAAGTTGACGGGCACGAGGATCAAGGCCCGTCGTCGGTTCGTCCAGAAAGAGTAGTTCGGGATCTCCCGCGAGGGCGGTGGCGAGGGCGACCCTCTGTTTTTGCCCGCCTGACAGGGTGTGGAATCTTTGGTTTCGCTCTTCTTTGAGGTCGACCAGATGAATGAGTTCAGCCACGCTTGGACCCCGCTCGTAGAAGGAGCGGAAAAGTTGAATGACTTCAACCACCTTCAATTTGTCGGCGAGCTGGGTCTCTTGGAGTTGCACACCCATCTTCTCGCGAATGAATTGGTCTTTACCTGTGCCCCAACTCTCTCCAAAAAGCTTCATTGTACCCGAGGTGCAGGGGTGAAGGCCCTCGAGCATCTCAACGGTCGTTGTTTTACCCGCCCCGTTGGGGCCTAGAAGGCCAAAACAGATTCCTGGGCGTACTTGGAGGTCAATGCCGGCTACGGCTGTCTTGTTCCCGTATCTCTTTACGAGATTCTGGCAGTAAATGGGATACTTCATTGGTGGGGTGCGCGCGACAGGAGGGCCGAACGGTCCAGGAGGGTGGCACAATTGGGTCCCGAGGGCATCCTGAGGGTTCTGCTGAGAGTGGATCAAAAGATGCCTTATTTTTACCTGCCAAATTTCTCATGTCGATTTGCTGTCGTTACTTGTTGACAGTGAACTCGCGGAGAGTATCTTCCGCCTCACCTGACGCGCGGTGGAGCAGTCTGGTAGCTCGTCGGGCTCATAACCCGAAGGTCGT
>CAYWLO010000064.1:0-25958 GCA_964459035.1 uncultured Polyangiaceae bacterium
TCGCCCCCGCACTTCTTAAATCATTGACGCGACATCTTTCCTGACACAGGGGGTTGATAGGCCCTCAGCAGTCGGCGTACCTGGCGCGAACAAATGCCAAGTCGCTCGCTCACCTCAGCCGGAGTGAGGTCTTTGCCCCCCAAGCGCGTAATTAGCGCCAATCGTTTCAACTCTTTTCGGCTCATATTTACGGTTCCTTCCATGTCTTTCGAAATACCCTGAAGCGGACATTTCTACTTTGGAGAAACCGGACATTTTCACGTTGCGCTTACAGTTAGCCCTCAATAATCATGGCGCAATGCACACAATTAGCACAGTGTCCGTAAAAAAGTGCACTGCACCACGATTGTCAATGACTTGTTGTCGAGAAGTTCCTTCTTGTGATTGATTGTTCAGGGAAGGGCTCGTGTTCGCCTAATTGCCAAAAATGGCATTGAGGGCAGATTCCGGTATCCAAACAGATCGATTACCCAGGAGACGGGGCACCTATCACTTGCAGCGCACCTTCAGAAATTCTCAGCACTTTGTCAGACCGATTGGGCATTCGAGTTTAAGAGTATCGTCCAATCGTCGTTCTTGATTGGAGGAACAGTTAATACGTATATTTTTCTACGTTTTTTAGAGCACTCATCTAGGTAAGTGTACCGAACTCAATGGCAGCGAGAAAAAAGCGACCAGTGGGCATCTCCGATTTGGGTGACAGGATATTTTGGGCGCGGACGGCGCTCAGGGGAGACCTCTCTCAAGAAAAATTTGCCGAATTGGCAGGGCTGACTCGTCTGCAGGTTCAGGCATTGGAGGCGGGTCGCCACAAGGGCAATAGCGTCGAGATCAGGGCTGGGCTCGCTCTGGGGTTTGGGGTGACGACTGAAACGCTCAATAGCTATTTGGGCGGGGCATTCGGACAAGCTACGTTCAAAGCTGCGCAGCAGTTCGTGGAGGCGAATGAACCTATTCAGGGTGTGTTGGACACTGCGTTGTTGGGGCTAATTCGCGAAAACCCGGCTCGTGCCGAGGGGTACTTAGGGGCGGAGCGACGCCTGGAGACGAAGCCTTCCTCTCAAATTTCTACCGTCTCCGAGGCACGTGAACTTCTTCAAGAACAGTTCATGAAGGCGTCCAGACAAAAGTCTCAGAAGTAGTCCTCTTTCAGGGAGGTCGTGGATTCCCAAAAAATCTCTACTTCGAGACTGGAGATTTTATACGTATCAAGTATTACGTATAAATGTTAACGTGTCGAACTGAAGTCGAAGCGGAACCCCGTGAGGGCATCTACTGCGAGCAATATCAACTTTGCGACAGAATCGTATGTCTCGCTCTGCGCCTCCCGGCGACTGCCGAGGTTCTTCAAATCATTCGAAGTGCCCGGGCGAATCAATATAGAATCGCTCGTGACCCCACACTCAATGGGAGTTCAGCTCAGAGGCATGCAGGGAGACTCCTTGTCAAATCACCCCGTTAAACAGAGGCTTCTGAGCTTTTTTCTAGCCTTGACGGAGAGCCTCTTTGTTAGAACGTACCAGGTCAGTTTCGGCGCTTACCACTACGCGTACTCGATGTTCTCCTTCTAGAACGCGTCGATCAAAAACTTCCCCACCTGTTTGGGCCAGTTTTTCGTTGACGAACCAGCGAATGGTGAGCACCTCGGGGTCTATTACCTTGATGCCGAGGGCCTCATCACTTACGGGCTGGCTTGAATCTGTATGTTGGTCAATGGGGGAAATATTATCGTAGATATCGTGGATAACCGCTTGCCTACTGGGGGCATTGTAAGGGGCTCCCAATTTACGCATCATGCTTTGTTCCGAAGGGCGATAGATCCCAAGGCGTGAATACTTGGCGCCCTCGTAGCTTCCGATGGGTCCGAGGCCGGCCTGTTCGACACCGAGCCACTCGGCCCACTTGGTCCCCCCGCTGTCGACGGTAACATTTCGCTCCCAGGTTTCCCCAAGGGGGTAGCGGTCGGCTCCTCCAACGCTGTACTCGTCCGCTAAACCATGAAAACTATGACCTCCTTCGTGCAAGGCCATTTCGCCGGCAACATGGAGGCCGCCCGCATAGACGGAGACTCGGCCGCCACTTCCCACCCAGCGTTCGGTATTGAGACTAGCAAAAATCCAATCAGGGTCAGTTCCTGTTCCCTGTAGCCGTAGAGCTAAGAGTTGATTTACTTTACTGAAGACGACTTGACCGAGTCGACCACGACTGAATCCGTCGAGTGCAGTGTCGACGGAGTGTCCTGTGTCAAGGTTGTCAATTCCTGATTGATTGCTCACCACAGGCAGACGACATACGTTGATGAAGTTTCTGTAGCGCCCGTAGGGATCTCCCATTGTACTTTTGAAGAGCGCATCTACGGTGGTCTGCGCATGCTCTGCGAAGGTTGTGTCAAGCTCGTGGGCTTGATAGCCATCGCCAACAATTACGATATTCACTCGATTGTTAGCTGGGCCGGAGTCTTGCATCGCAATTCCCCCCTCTCCGCAATTGAGGGGTTCAAGGCGGTCGAAGTCGCCGAGCACGGGTTGTCCCATTGCTCCGATCGAACTGCCTTGGGGACCTTGCAATTGCTCCACTAAGGTTTCTTCCTGAGAAAAATTTCCATTCGTTTCAGAGCCGGCACTCTCGGCACTTGTCTCAGTCAACTGCGGACTAGTCGTTTTTTGATCCAGGGGATCTACACCAGTAGCCCCTCGGCTCGCACTTTGGTCCCTTGAAACATCCGGGCTCAGGGCACGATCAACTTGTTCAGATTGTTCTGGTGTCGCACAACTAGCCAAAGCTGTACTGCCAAAAATTGCAGCAACAGAGACGATGAACTGTGCCCGATGGGGAAAAGTTGCGAGAGTGTTGAATTGCATATCAGCCACTGAGCAATGATTGTGCCAACCGTCGCCTCCCCGGAGAAAGCACGGAAAGTTACCTGCTTGGGTAAACTCTGTCTCAATGAAGCGACATAGTGTTTCCTCCAGCGCACACGTGAGGGGCGTTTTCCTAAGTATCAAATAGTTTCAGAACGGCCCTCATGAATCAAAAAATAGTAGTGAGGGCAAGATGGCAGGCTGAGCCGGTAGAATGATTCAAGATCAGATAGCGAAAGAATCTTCTGTTCTCAACGAACTACCGGGGCACGAGACAGCGAGGGGTTCGCTGGCAATTTACACTTGTTTTTCTGTACCATATTCAGGACAATAAGACATGCGACGATCATCATCAGCTACTTTTACATTTGCGCTTTTCGCCAACTCTTTGATTATTGTGGGAGTATTCACCGGCTGTTCCTCCGATGATTCAACCGGCGCCGAAGGTTCTCTTGACGCAAATGGAGATGGGGTGGCTGACGGTTTGGGCGTGTTAGTCGATGATGCGTTCGATATTGACGCCGACGGCGTTGTGGATGGTCCGGGTGTGGACACCGACGGTGACGGCGTTGCTGACGCCGTGGGCGTTGACACAAATGGCGATGGCATCGTCGATAGTCTAGATACTGATGGTGACGGCCTGGTGGACGTTGGCGGAAACGGCGGTGATGTCGATTCTGGTACGGGGGGTGACTCCTTAACAGCTACAGGAGGCGCCGCCTCGACGCCTACCGGGGGGACAAGTTCATCGGGCGGGGGGGACTCAACAGGTTCGGGTGGTACGGACGCGTCGTCGGGCGGCTCGCCAGCGTCGGGAGGCACGGGGTCCAGCGAGGGTACGGGCGGCGACGCACCAGAGCCAACCGGCAAATGTGCTCCAACAAAAGATTGGCCGGCGGCCTCTACCAAACTGGAGTTAGAGGTTCTCAAGCTGACCAATGAAGTTCGAGCAAAAGAACAGAATTGTGGGGGCACGGTCATGCCGCCTGTCGGTCCCCTGACGATGGAACCAATTCTCGCCTGCGCCGCACGCCTTCATTCAAAGGACATGGACGCGAGAATGTTCTTTGCACACCTGAACCCCGACATGGAGCAACCTAACGATCGCATATGGGGTCTTGACTATCCTGGAAATGCAATTGGTGAGAATATTGCGCGCGGTAACGCCGCGGCAGCCGCTACCGTCCAGCAGTGGGTCAATAGCCCCCTTCATTGCAAAGTCATGATGAACGGCGACTTTACCCAACTGGGCGTAGGTTACTACGGTGGGGGTATGTTTGGTCATCTCTGGACACAAAACTTCGGAGGCTAATTGTCAAATTAGCTCGGGGGGGAGCGATTCTAGGCGGGCGCGATCCCGTGAAGTTGTTTGGCTAGGTTCAGCCGTCAATCTCTTGAATTCCCATGCTCTGACCTTGGGCGGTGGCACTCTCAATTTTGGAGCGTATCTTGATTCGGGTCTCGAGACATTGAAGGAGCATACCCTTCCCGAGTCGTTTTCGGCTTGTGCTCTTCGTATCTCCCCGCTTGAGGAGCGTCTGGTAGCCCGTGGGGCAGCTTACACGATGACTAAGTAGAGGTTGAGATTGAGTCCATTTTTAAAACTTGGGCAGCGTCTCACAGCTTGGTTTCCTCAAATGATGGAGACGCATCTTCACACGATGCTTCGTCATCGCCTCACACTACGTTCCCCCGAGTTATCCTCAATCTCCGTCGAGAGTAATTCCGCGTATTTTCGCTAGCGTCCCAGGGGAGCCCTCGTTTGAGGGGACGCGTCAGGGCGCTTGTGGCGGGTATTGTGTCATAGTGCGCCACCGATAAATCGTACCAGATCACGCAATTTGTGGTTTTGATCGTCCGAGTAGCCCTGAATTCGCCTGACTTTGATTGACACACATTTGGCACACGCATTGCAACTCTTCGGAGTTCAAGGAGAGAAAATGCGAAAGTTGTCAAGATATAGTCGGGTCGGTTCCTCAAGTGCTGCGTGTGGTTTAGCTCTACTCCTAGGGCGGCGATTGGTAGGTATAAGTGGTACCAATGAGATAAAAAGTAGTGCCGAGGGCAAACTGAGACGAATCAGTGGGGATCAAAGGCCCTCTACCCTAGTACCAAAGGTCGGAACTTCGTGCCGGGTTTTGGTACCCATGAGACAAAAAGTAGTACCGAGGGCAAATAGGGAGGCTATTGCGGGTTTCATCAGGCCCCCACTTCAGTTGGGTCTGGTGAAACCCGGCACGGACTTCCGGCACGAGGTACTAGTTGGGGGCGGCGAAACCCGGCACGTTCTGAAGGCACGAGGTACCAGTGAGGCATTTCTCACTACCTCTACGCTTTGTGGGCGGGTAAACATGCCACGTACTTTCTTCAAACTCATCGTTGCGCTCAGCGTGTTGCCATTGAGCGGCTGCACAGAGGATTCTTGCGGAACCAGGCAGGGTGCAAACCCGTGGGCCATGACATTAGACGAAGGGGGTAATGACAAAGGGGTCACACCGGCGAAACAAAGTGGCTCAAGACAAAGTAAGACCAATGTATCACCCGGCTCAAATATCGATATTGCTAGCGAGACAAGAGCAAGTGTCCTCAAGGTACCGGTATTTGATTCTAGCTCGTTGCCCCTAGAAATCGAAGAGGGAGATCTCGTGCAGCTGGAGGAAAAAAAGCTCTACGTGCACAATGAAATAAAGGGTTTAACTGTTCTCGATGTAAGCGATGTTACTCAGCCAAAAATTCTCGGACAAATTGCCGAAGTCGCAGGTAATGCTGGTGAACTCTATGTGAGAGGAAAACACGCAATCGTTGTAGTTGAGCAGGACGCCGAGACCTGTGAGTTTACGTCGGGTGCTGGAGCTTGGTCTGTAAACGAGCGCCATAAAATAGCATCCTTGGACACTGTTCATACGTTTTCTCTGCTCGATTCTGAGTGTTTACCTGGAAAAGTAGTGGGAAGTCGTCTTGTTGCAGAAAGGCTTTACGTGCTCAGCGAAAACTCGGGATTTGGGGCCGCCGCTTCGTGGCTCACCGTTTTTGATATCTCCAATCCTCAGGAAATCATTGTTCTTGATGTGGAAAGCTTTGCAGGCACAGCTCACGAGTTTTACGTATCCAATCAGGCTGTTTACGTGGCAGAACGAGTCTTTGCCGGGACAGAAGTTGCGGTGCAAGGCGCAGGTAGGGCAGGCATGGGGGGGGCGCCCAGTTGGGCTCCCACTGAGGCGCCTAAAGAAGTGCCACCCCCAAATGCTCCAGCCGAATCCTTGGGGACCAATCTGCGCTATTACGAGATCGGCTCGGTGGACGATCCTCTCATAGCCCGCGGTTCTTTGCCCATTTTCGGAGCGCCTCAGGGGCGGTTTCATTTTGACGAAGCTGGGGACACCTTTCGTTTGGTTACCTTTTTAGGTCGCGCGGAAGGCTCAGCGGTCACTGTGGTCGATATCTCAAACCCGGACAAATTACGCGTCGAAGGGGCGTTGCTCGCTCTCGCTCCTCGCGAAGATTTACATGCGGCGCGGTTCGTGGGCGATAGTCTTTATGTAGTGACCTATGAGGCTGTAATCTTAAGGACCGACCCTCTCTGGATTATCGATCTGTCTGATCCTCAGGCCCCTACTGTACAGGGAAGCTTAGAAATTCCTGGGTTCAGTAGCTTTCTCTACCCGCGTGGTGATACTTTGCTGGCAGTGGGACGAGGGGACCAAGGGGCGCGGGTGGCGGTGTCTCTTTTTGATGTTTCCAACCCGGCGGCACCAGCCGAGATTCAGCGCCTAGAGCTGGGAGCCGACACTGCGCTGACCGAAGGTAATTTGGACTATCGGGGCTTGAGTATTCTTGAGGTGGGCACATCGAACCCGCTTTTGGCCGTGCCCCTCACCGTGCAAACGCTCAATGGCGACTCGTGTACTCAAGAAAACTCGATGGCCTTCATTGAATGGGGTCAAGGGTCTCTCACCCTTCGGTCCGAAGTTTCGCTAACCGATAGGGCTCGACGCACTCTTGCAATCGACAATCACGTTGTTTCTGTAGGTGATGTAAATATAACTACATTTGACGTGAGCAATTTGGGTGCACCCCTCGTGCGGTCGACCATTACGGTGGGGGACAGAGACGCTCCTCTTGAATGCATTGAGTTTGATGAGGTGTTGGGAAATAGCCCAGACGCCAGAGCTAACCCGATTCCACGTCAAGGCTGGGGTAACGGAGAAGGGGAGGACCTTTCCGACCGTGTCAGCCATTCAGGACAGAAGCCCGAGGCTGAGGAGTCGAGCGCTGCGGATGCATGGGAGGATTGTGAATACTGATACTTGAACAGCTATTCAATTGCGTCCACTGTCATTGAAATTCACGAATGTCTTTCCTCAAACTGAGAGGCGCTCAAGTACCTCTTGCCTGATGTTCGTGCGTGGTTTCGCCGCCTCGGACTAGGGTAGGGGGCCTTTGATCCCCGCTGATTCGTCTCAGTTGCCCCCGGTCCTCTTGGTACCAAAACCCGGCACGAAGTTCCGGTCCTTGGTACTCGGGTTGAGCGTTTCAGGGCACCTTCATTCGGCGATGGTACAAAAGCATGGCAAAATGCACTTATTTGAAGATTTTATGATAATTCAGTGCAGTTTACCATGTCTTTTGGCACTCCAACATCTCCAGATGTTTTCTTGAGCTGCTCGTGGCAAGTCAAAACGTTGGACTTGCCACGAATTGAGGTGGGTCAAAGTGAGGTGATCCCCCTGGGTGCTAAAAAGGAATGCAGGGTGCTAAAAAGGAATACACCGGTGCTGAAAAGAATCGCCCCGTAAATACGCCTCGCCATTTTTTCTCTTTCGCCAATGTTGCAGGTGGTCTAGAGAAACTGGTTCAGGCTGCTCGGGATGGGCTAGCCCTTACCTTCAAGGATCACCTTCATGAAATATTATACAAAGATTCTCCTAGCCGGTCTCACCGCATTTGGTCTCTCGGCAGCTTGCTCTTCAAAGCCGACAGAAGTCGCTCCCGCTAAATTGGGCGAGCGTGGTACCGCTTGTGAGGCTAAGAATGATTGTGGTGAATCTCTATCCTGTATCAACAGGATTTGTCTTCCCGCTAACTTTGATATCTCAAGTACGAACAAAGAGTGTTATAGCATTGACTGCGAGGCGGCGGTTGACTGTTGCGGAGACAAATCAATGGATGCCCCGGCGAAATGCCGTGAGCGTGCCGTTAAATGCGAGCCTCGCGCTCCTCGCTGCGACTTAGGAGCCTCGTGTGACGAGAACTCGGAGTGCAACGGTGGCACCTGCGGAGGTTTTCGTCGTTGCGATGCTTCGGGGCAAACTTGTTCGGACGCGGCGCCCTGTGCTCCCGATACTTGCGAATTTATCAGTAACGGTCTTGGGGGAGCCCAAAATGGCAGGTGTTCTTTGAGTCGTGTGAGCTGCACGGGAGACGGGGACTGCACCACGGCAAATGAGTGCGGCGGCGGTGCCTGCGATTGTACAAACCCTGACTATGATCCCACTGACCCAATCTGTAGCGATGCAGAGTGTGATGATATCTGTACTCTTACCTGCGACGACCGTCAGTGCGTAGAGGACAACTCCTGCAAGGAAGATAGTGAGTGTGTTGTTGGCGACAGAGATAAGTGTGATGCCGGTGAATGTGTCGAGTGCAAAGCGAAGGCTGATTGCGACGACGCTGACGACGAAGAAGACGACGACGACGTTTGCCTGCGTGGCGAATGCATTACTCCTTGCCAAGGTGACACCGAATGCGGAAGAATGCAGGCGTGCGAAGCGGGTGAATGTGTCTACAAGGGCTGTCGCTCTGACCGAGAGTGCGTATTAGGGCGAGAAGGCAATGACCTCAGCGATTCTCGTCTCTCAAAGTGCGTTGTCGAAGACGGATTAGGCCAGTGCAAGATATCTTGCCAAATTGACGCTCATTGTTCTTCTACTGAGATTTGCTCCAAAGGTGCCTGTCAGTACATCGGCTGTGACAATGATGTTGAATGCAAGAATGTTCTTGGGCTTCACAATGAAGAGACCAGTGACGATAAACCTTGGATCACCAAGGCTTCGTGCGAAGTGCCACCAGCGCCTCTGGTCAGCGAGTAAGTTGCGCTTCTCTTGCTCATAGAGGCAGGAGAAATTCCATGAATTAGCCCCGAGTGCTGCACGGCCCGGGGTTTTTTTCGTTCTCAAAGAGGTAAAAGCCCGACAGAGCCCCGATCTTCTGGGCGATGTGGGGGCTACTCGTGAAGTTTTTGTACGGTAATAAAAAAAATTCAATACCATTGCCAAATGACTAGTGAGATTTGAGCCGGTGTTCACCTGCCGCGGTATCTCAAGTGGATAAGAATTTCAGGTGGTAAATATGTCAAATCTAGCTGGACTCGACATCATGATCTCGGAACGCCCAGGTGAAATAAGTTGCCTTATTCTAGTGCCTTGTGGGTACTCCCTCAATGGTGATAAATTTAGGTGGGGAGGTTAGAAAGTGAATCAGGTTGAGGCTGCAGCCGAGGAAGACAACTTCATCGGCCAGACATTAGGAGGGGCCTATTTGGTTCAGTCCCGATTGGACGCGGGCAGCATGGGTGCGGTGTATCGCGCCGAGCATGTTCGTTTACGCAGACCGGTCGCAGTGAAGGTAGTTGCTGGTCATTTAGTGAGTGACGCCCAGGCACTGGGTCGCTTTCGTCAAGAGGCCGAGATCATAGCCGAGTTGAGTCACCCTCATATTGTTGAGGTCTTGGACTTTGATATGACGCCTGACCATCGCCCCTACCTAGTGATGGAGTTGCTCCAAGGGCGCCCTCTACACGCCGTGCTCGAAGCTGAGTCTAGGTTGAGCATCAACGACTCTATCCAAGTTGTTCTTCAGGTAGCGTCCGCTCTTACTCGGGCTCATGGGCGCGGCATTGTGCACCGTGACCTTAAACCAGCCAATCTTTTTATGCTGGACGTAGAAGCCAAGGTATTTGTTAAAGTACTCGACTTTGGCATTGGCAAAAATCAAAGTGGTCGTCAGCGTCTCACAGGGGAATTTGATGTGTTGGGTACGCCAGAATACATGGCTCCCGAGCAGGCTTTGGGGCGAGCGGCATCGGTCGATGCACGGGGCGACCAATATTCATTGGGCGTTATTCTCTACGAAATGTTAACGGGAGTCGTTCCTCATACGGGGTCGGACATTACCGAGATCTTGTTGAACGTCATTCATGAGTCACCTTTACCGCCTTCTAGGATGCGCCCAGATATTCCAACTACTCTTGACGAAATCGTTCTCAGAAGTCTGTCTAAAGAACCAGAAGATCGTTTTGAGAGTATTGCTGATTTTGCCGATGAACTCGCCTGTTTTATAGAGTCGCCTCAAACAAGCCCCCCAGCGCATTTTGAGTTGGAGCCAACTAGTGAGGTGCGCTTTTCGGCCAGTCGACTGGAGGAGCCAGATGCCCTCTTGAAGCTTACCTTCCCAGCTCCGGGTGCTGTTCAGCTATCGCCTCAGCAAGCTTTTATCTTGTCGCGCATCGTGGGAGAGGTTTCCGTTGAGGAACTCATCGATCTCTCTCCGTTTGAGCGCGAAGAGACCTTGAGTCAGCTGTCTTTTCTTATGAACTCCGGAGTCATCGCCTTTGCTCGCTCCAACGCAGGGCGCTATTGACGAAGAGCTATGTGATTGAATGGGGGAGGCTTCGACTCAGCCTGGGGGCAGCTCCGAATGGCCGACGATGGTCGGTAGGTCCTTAGTTGAAAAGTAGACTGGCCGTTCTCTGACGCTGGGAAGACCGTGTGTGTCTTCAGGAGAGAAAAAGATGTCAGAGACCCTATATGATAAGTACGGTGGCTTTGCGACCGTGAGTAAATTGGTGCACGTTTTCTATGAAAAGGTACTGGACTCAGATGACCTGGCTCCTTTTTTTAAGGACGTCGAGATGAAGAAACTCATGGCCCATCAGACGAAGTTTCTTGCCCATGTATTGGGCGGACCCGATGAATATACGGGCCGTCAACTGAGGGCTGTGCACAAGGGATTGGAAATAACCAAACCACTCTTTGATGAAGTAGCCGAGCTTCTTGCAGAAACTCTCGAAGAAGGCGGAGTTTCGGATGATGATGTGAAGACGATTATAGGAATTGTAGCCGGTACCGTGGACGATATTGTAACGGCCGCATGAGCTGAGCAAAAGACGGACATCAGTCCCTCTTTTTTTGTTTACGTTGAATTGTTGAGGAATGTTATGTCGACAAGTTCTAAGTTTGGTGCACTTCACCTTTTACAGACTCCCTGGGCGCTCTTTGAAGCTGGGTCTGGAAAACTCATTTTTGCCAATGAAAGCTTAGGGAAATGGCTCAAGAAAGAGTCGGCGTTTGATACCCTGGGGGCAATTTTACCCGAGTTGGTGAGCGAACAAAATCTAAAGAAGCTCGGTAAAGGGCGCGTTATCAGCCACTCTTGCCAAGCTATGGGAAATCGTGGCAGGGAAATTCCGGCTGAATACAAGCTGCGCAAAGATGAGATCGATGGCCAGGCTGTTTGGATTTTGGTCGGTGCGGACAATTCAAAAATTGCGGAAAAGCAGGTAATGCTGGAGACTTACGCGAGTTCTGTGGAGCGTAAACAAAAGCAACTTGATAAGAAAAATCGAGAGATGCGCATGGTGCTCGATAATTTAGAGCAAGCTGTGATTACCATTGATCTCGAAGGAAATGTGGGGCCTGCGCGCTCAACTATTTCGGACGAATGGTTTGGAGAGCCCGGCTCGGATCATATTGGAAAATATTTGGCGCGCTTTGATCCTGATATCGAGTTTAGAATGGAGCTCGGGCTAGAAGCCGTTTTCGAGAACTTTCTGCCCCAAGAACTGACCTTAGGGCAAATGCCCCGGTCGATGCATCATGAAGGACAATATCTCAGTATCGAATACCAACCCTTGTCTCCCGAGCCTGCGACCGAGTCCGAGCCAGTAGGGGAGGGGGACGAGCCGCCCCTAGCGGGTCTGCTTCTTGTGATTTCAGACGTGACTGCTCAAAAACGTCAAGAAGAGTTGGAGGCAAGTCAGCGAGAGCTTCTTCTTGTGCTTGATAGAGTGATGAAGGACAAAGCCGGATTTGTCCGTTTTGTCGGCGAAGCGGGTCATCTCGTCGACGAATTGGTGAGTCGCGAACAGGAAGAAATATCCATAACTCTGCGCCACTTACATACTTTAAAGGGCAATTGCATGCTTTTCGATGTAACGTCGATAGCTCATGCCGCTCATCAACTTGAGTCGCGCATTGACGATACCCAAGCTCCCCTTTTGGACTCCGACAAGGAGAGGCTCAACAAGGCTTGGCATTCTCTTTTACTCAAGCTCAATTCACTTCTTAAGTACGACGAAAAAGAAGTGATAGAAGTCTCCGTTTCACAATACCACCGCTTGCTGGGAGAATTGAATGAGGGGGTCGATCACGAGCAGCTCTCGCGTACTGTGAAATTATGGTCGGCTGAGCCCACCTCGAAGCGCCTACGAGAACTAGGTGATGGAGCGAAGGCATTGGCCCACCGGCGCCATTCTGGTGATCTGCAGGTGTCGATACTCGACCACGGTTTGCGTTTAGATCCTGCTATTTGGTCCGACTTTTGGTCAGCCATGGTGCATGTGAGTCGCAATGCGATTGCTCATGGTTTCTC
This sequence comes from uncultured Polyangiaceae bacterium, assembly GCA_964459035.1. Classification (GTDB taxonomy): domain Bacteria; phylum Myxococcota_A; class Polyangia; order Polyangiales; family Polyangiaceae; genus NIC37A-2. The sequence goes on from CAYWLO010000064.1 coordinate 12,510, forward strand.
CGAGGTAGAAGAGGGGGTTCAAAACAATGACTTGAACCTTCATTTGGAAACGGTTGTTCGTGCTGGAAAATTGCATTTTGTTATTAAGGACAATGGGCGCGGAATCGCCTGGCATAAGGTGGCCCAAAAGGCAAAAGACAGACAGATGCCCCATGGGTCAAGGGCCGAGTTGGTGGATGCAATTTTCTCTCCAGGGCTTTCGACCCGCGATAAGGTGGACAACGTTGCCGGGCGTGGGGTGGGGCTGGACGCTGTCAAAACTATCTGCGAGGAGCTAGGAGGAACTGTCGAAGTGGAAAGTGAAGAAGGTGAAGGGACAACATTTCGCTTTGTTTTTCCGGGCAACATGGCCATGGCAGAGAATGACGTGTTGCCTCTTTCCAGAGCCGGGAGTTGAGGCTGGCTCACCAGCGAATGATTTGCATCGTCAAAAGAGCAGCCACATCGGCAGGTTCGGACTCGGCCACAATGCTTCTTACCTCTCGGTAGGCGGCTCGCAGGCGTGCTTCGATACGTTGGGAATCCTCCTTTGAAACAGCTAGGACGTTGTAGGCAAACCAGTCCTTGGGCTCGTTCTCTGTCCGAAGTGGGGCTGCCGCCTGTGCGTTGGTTTTCTCTGGGGAGCCCTTGAGGCGCTCTAGGCTCACTTGGGCCCAATGTTCTCGGACCGCTCGCAGTTCCTCGCTTGGGCTTGATGTGTCTACTGTGAGATTTTCTCTTACTTGATAGAGCTTTAGTTTCTTGTCAATGATGCCAGCTTCGACAAGCTCCGCCAAGAGTTCTTTTACCTCTTGTTCACTGATTTTTAAACGGTCGGCTATGTTTTGATGGTGATGTTCTTTGAGATTCTTGTAGGATTGGGTCTCTAAGATTCTCAATACAGCTTCGCTCCATGGTCGCTCCCAGGCGAGGCGTCGAGCCGCTTGTACTTGGGCGTAACGTCCATAAAGAGTGGGAACTTTTTCTACCCCGACTAGCGCTTGTACCCAGTCGTGGACCCTCCCGGTAATGGCGTCGAGTAGGCGGAGAAAATCGGGGAGGCGCGGCTCGGTCTTTCCCGAGAGCCAACGACTCACACTCGAACGCGACTTTTCGGCGGCGAGGGCAAGACCTGCGAGAGGCCGGGTGCCCCTGAGTCGATTCAGCCAATCGGAGATCTCATAAAAGGCGCATTGGTCTATTGGAGATATCGGAGAAAACGCCTGGAAGGCTGCACCCACCGGAAGTTTGGCGAGGCGAGCTGCCCGGAGAACTTCAGTGATCGCCGGAAAACGACGACCATTTTCCCAATCGGTGATTGGATTGGAGCGGTACCCAAGGCGCCGTGCAAAGGCAATTTGAGAGCGTTTACCGCGAATTGCTCGGAGGAGTTCTTGAGCGGCTTTTTCGTAGTGCCTGGCCATTCTATCCAGATAATTGGCATATATGTCCCGGATTTGCACGCTGCTTGCCAGTTTTGAGGTATAGTTTGTGCAAATATGGGATAGTTTGCTCTGGCGTGGGAGCTATTGCGGGACCATTCTTCTTTGCATGACCCTACGAAAATCCTTCAACTTCTTCAGTTCTCTTGTTTTTAGCTCTCTTGTCCTGGTTGGCTGCAATGGCACGTCGACGGACGCGAGAGAGGCTCCTGCTGGCGATCCTACGGTGGCTGGGCTGTCTGAGGGGCAATCTGGCAGCGAGGGCTCGCAACTTCGCCTGCCTTGTTTCTTTGAGCAACAGAGCGTGTTTACCGTCGAAATCACCAGTGTCGAAGGGGGATGCTTTGAAGGCACGGTCCAAACTCTCTTGAGCCAAGGGGCGAAAATGTCCTCATTTGCGGTGGGCGACTCCCTCGGAGGAGTCATGGAGGTCTTTTACAATAGTCGTGTTCCCTCGGTCGGTGAGCTCGTTGCAATTCAATACTCTTCCGGTCAGGGCGCAGAGCCCGCTGCTTTGGGCGGCTACGTACAGGTGAGTCCCATGAATGGGAACAAGGTGGAGGTTGAGTGGCTCGGCGGGACTTACGAGTACACCCCGGCCGAACTTTTGGCCGATACTTGTCGAGCCACGATTGAAGCCTTGCCCAATTTGGTGGTGGAGGACAATTCAGGAGTGGATCCTAACGACGGCGTTGCGCCTGTGGACACTCCCTTGACCTGCCCGTCCCCTTGAAACGAAGTGGCTAGTACCAAAGGTCGGAACTTCGTGCCGGGTTTTGGTACCCATGAGACAAAAAGTAGTACCGAGGGCAAATAGGGAGGCTATTGCGGGTTTCATCAGGCCCCCACTTCAGTTGGGTCTGGTGAAACCCGGCACGGACTTCCGGCACGAGGTACTAGTCCGTGGTTTCGCCTGTCTGTGGTTTCGCTGACGCACAAACTAGACTGATGAGCGTTAGCGAAAATGTAGAGGAAAAGCGTTTCCAAGACCGGTGAGGAACATTTGCACTCCAATGACCGCCAGAATCATCCCCATGAGGCGGCTGACGACTCCTAGGGATTGTTGCCCCAAGGCGGCGACAAGGCGCTCTCCCCCAATAAACATGAGATAGGTGCATGCGCACATGACTGCAAAGAGCGCAATACAAATGCCAATCTCCAGGGGGGCGTGCCCCGAGGAGAAGTTGATGGCGCAGGCAATCGTGCCAGGGCCTGCCAAAATGGGAATTGCGAGGGGTGAGATAGCAACATTGCTCTCTGGAGCTTCCTCATGGTTGGGCGATTGATTACTGTCCCCGAACTTCTCTTTAATATTTTTAGGAGTGTGAATGGGGGAGGTTGCCTGCCCTTCTAAGAGATGTTTTCCGATCAGAAAAACCAAAATACCACCAGCTATGCGAAACGCGGGCAAGCCAATTCCGAATAAATCGAAGAGGAAGTGACCCCCGATTGTGAAAACTGTAACGATTGCGAAAGCCAGAAGAGTCGATTGGGCGGCCGCGCGTCTCTGAGCTGTGGGGGACAAGTCCGAGGTCAAACCCAAGAAGATTGGAGTGTTTGCAATGGGGTTCATGATGGCGAAAAAACCCATAAAAACACTTAGGCCATAGGCCGCCAAATCTTGCATGGGGTCTCCTACAGCGGAATTCGACAAGACGCGAATGAACAATCGATGAGGAGAAGAATTTCTATTCGGCAGTTTTCTTCGCTGCAGGGATGAGTTCGATATTGTCGATGGTGAGATCGAATGATTCGTCGTTGAGACTCACGTCAGGCTGAAAAGAAAAAGCGGTAATATCCTGCCAGCTTTTGGGCATGCTTTTGCCCCAACTAGGTTGAAAAAAAGCGTCCAAGGGTAGTTCTATTTGTTGCCAAGTGGAGGTGGCAGTAAATACAGCTCGGTAATGGCAGTAGTCTGTGACGGCGGTCCGTACGAGAGCGAGTACGTATTTTTTATTGTCACCTTTGACCCAAAACCGTATTGAGGAGAAGGCGCTGAGATCGGTTTTTTCGAAAGGAGCGCGCACGTCCACGTAGGGCCAAGGTGCCACATTTCTCCCAAAGTGTCCGTGAATGCGCAGGGCGAATTTTGAGTCGCCAGGCCCCCCTGGTGCAAGCTCTAAGGGGTGTGGGGTCAATGTCGTGCCCAGGTTGTTCTGGTCAAAGCTTTCGACCCAGGTGCCCGTCAAGGCGTGGGTCAATTTTTGGTCTTCAAAATCGCTCACCAAAAAGCTTTCACCTTGAAGCGTTAGGTGACGGCCCGGCAAAATGGGCTCTGGAACTTCTTCTTTTGGGGAGCCATTTTGCGTGGTGGCTGCGCCTTTTGAGATCTCTTTGGGGTCTTGCGTTGCATTGCCTGAGTTGGGGGAGGGCACCGCTGTGGCGGTTAACGTGGGCGTACAAGCAGACGCAAGGATACAGAGAGCAAGGGGAGTAAGGAAAAATTGTGGAATGGAAATCGTTGTCATCGCGGTGACAGACTATTTTCTCCAAGAGGCTTTGCCAAGCCCCTTTTTACCATGAAAGCTTTCCCGCTTGCTCGCTACTATTTTACGATTGCGGTGATATCGAGGGATATCTTGGCTACTTTGGCTACTTTGGAGCCCATCGCCTCAAGGGTCTTGTCTGCGAGCACATTGAAAGCACTTCGGGGGTGCACGTCATGTTTGTCCAAGCTGATATCTAAGGTTTTCTTGCTGACAATATGAACACTGCTCACCTTGTCTCCCGTAAAAGAAAAGACAGCCTCGGCAGGAAAAGTGTGTTTGGTGAAGCGCCCGTGCAGGCGTACATCGCCTGAGATATTCAAGGTGACCTTTCGGTCTTTTTCTTTGATCTTTGAGAGGTTCTTTTCTCCAGAAACGCTAACTTCACTGATCTTAAACTCTACGAATCGATTTTTTTCTACCTCGTCACTGGGCCCATCATCCGATATCTGTAGCCAAGTTCGCATATGCCCATTTTGGGTATCGTTCTTTTCTTCTTTGCCAAACTCACCATCCGCACTCTCCCGTTTTTGTTGGTAGATACTGAGTTCGAGGAGATCAATTTTGATGAGCCCGGTCGTTTTTGTCACGTCGGAGAGATCGACACTGAAATTGCCACTCGCCGATTGGGGGGCCCGTCCCGAGATATGCTCTAGCTCGGCGTCCATCTCAAAAGTAATTTTTGAGTCGCTTGTGTTGATAGCAAAAGCCTGACTTTGGGCTGTTGGATCGTCCGGCTGCAATGCTTTTGTTTGAGGAGCTAGGTCCTTTTTTGCCTCTTTCTTATCGCAAGCGTTGAGCGTGAGCCCCGCACCTAGGAGAAAAGTGAGGACAATACTGGGGCGAATCATTTTGTAGCTGGCCATACTTGCGAGTCTACGGCTCTGACTTTGGAAGGTTTCGCGCAATTTGACGAATTTGCATGCAGCTTGGGCTGGCGTCACTGAGGGAGGGTCTCCGCTAGACCTCTTGGGGGGCTTCTTGCGGCAAAGAAGGGCATTGGCGCGGGTTCTTTAAGTGCCGATCAGAAAAATTAAATTTACCAGATCGTTCCTCATGCTCGCCCGTACCAATGATACATGAGGCAAATTGTGACTTGCGGGTTTTGGGGAGCATTCATGGCATCCATGGCATTGGCGTGTACTTCGGGTCAGGTGAGCCCTCGCCCTTCGCCCGGAGGGGAGCGGGTGAGCCTAGCAGCCTCGTCGAAAGACGAGTCACGCGAGACGTATTCCGAGCAATCCCCTCGTGGGGAAACCTCGCCAACGGAGAGTGCTGGAGGGTTGGGTTCGGGGCATCGCTTCTCTCCACAAGAGCACAAGAATCATGGCGAAATCTCATCCTCGACAATCGTTACCTCTCTTGCCAATCGAGCGCACACCTTGCCGCCTTTTGTGAATGGTTCTTCCAGATGTTTTCGCTCCCAATATTCACACCCTACGCGAAAACGCTCCCTGGCTCGACCACATGTTGCCTCGGGCTCGGGCTCGGGCTTGGGTCTGAGTTGGGGCGGTGGCTTTGCCCAGGAGAAATTAAAACGCGGCACCTCGGCGCCCCAGGCTGCAAGTCCTCTCCCACGGGCGGAAAATGCCCCCAGGGTGGCAAGAAAAACATCTCCTTCTTCCCGTCGTGACGGTGAAGACTCTCGTGATATTGCCCGGTCGGAGGAAGGCGAGAGACAGAGCGTTCGTTCACCAACCCAACTGGGGGGAGAGGGTGTCTACTTGTCCAATGATGATACGATGAGTTTATCATCTGCTCAGCGCGTTATTTGGGCTATCGATCACTATGCGCCCATCCCTCAATCTCATATTCGTCCTCATGAGTTGTTGAATTACTTTTCATTTAGAACTGAAAGAGTAAAACCCGGTCACGATTTTTCTATTCGGGCAAATATCGATAGAAATGCCGAGAACCCCGAGCTATTTTCTCTGGGCTTGTCTATTCAGGGCAGGGCCCTGACTCGCAGAACCCGCCGCAATGCCAACCTGTCCTATGTGGTGGACCGTTCGGGTTCCATGTCAGCGGAAGGGCGCATGGAGTATCTCAAACAAGGTCTCTTGCGCTCCTTCAATGAACTCAAGCCGGGGGATATTGTCAACATCGTTCTTTTTGATTCAAGCTCCTGCGAACTCGCAAAAAATTTCATGGTGGGGCGCGACAACTTATCCCATTTGCGTCAGTTAGTGAGACGTATGGAACCGCGGGGTTCAACAAATCTTCATGGTGGGCTTACCAATGGTTACGCTCTTGCCAATGGCAGCTATCAAGCTGACTATAGCAATCGTGTGGTCTTAATTACTGACGCGCTCACCAACACAGGGGTCACGAATTCGCAATTAATAGCCACTGTCGGGCGTAATTATGACGATAGAAGAATTAGGCTGAGCGGGGTAGGCGTAGGAAGCAGTTTCAATGACTCCTTACTTGATGAGTTGACCGAAAGAGGAAAAGGCGCGTATGTTTTTCTGGGAAGTTCAGCTGAGGTAGATGCTGTTTTTGGAGAGCGATTTGTCTCATTAATCGAGACTGTCGCTAATAATGTGCACTTCAAATTGAGTCTACCTCCCTCTCTTTCTTTACACACTTTTTACGGTGAGGAAGCCTCTGTAGTGAAGGAAAGAGTGCAAGCAATTCACTATTTTGCAAACACTTCTCAGATGTTTCTCAGTGATCTCAAGTCCCGCTCGGGACAATTGCCGGTCTTGGACGACTTGATGCTCACGATTGAATACGAAGATCCAGAAACGGGTGTATCGCGCGTCGAAGAGACGGCATGGAACATCGGGACAATTGCTGGAAAGTCCGCCAATATTGACAAAGCATTGTTGCTTTCACGCTTTGCTCTTGATTTAGGCAATTCGGCGGCACGTACTTTACCCTCTCGCTATTCTCGAAAGCGTCATGGATGGCAAGACCAAGTTGCCTACTCTGATTGTGAAGGTACGCGGGCCACCCTGGAGCATTTAGGGGCTGCAATTGCTCATGATCCCGAAGTGGAGAGAATTCACTCTCTTTGGAAGACCTATTGCGGCCGTTTCTCAGTCTCCCACTTGCAACGGGGGGCGCCCGAGCGAAACGTGGTGCCGCCTAGGGGGCGAAACAATGACTTTGCGCCCCAAGACTCGTGGCCGAGTGCTCGCCGCTGAACGTGCTGCATTGCTCTCTCGAAGAGTGTCATTCTTTTAGCTGCATGGGCCCGAGGGGCTCAAGGGACAGAGGGCGCAATGCGCTGAGGACGCAATGGAGCGCAGCTGCTCGCTTGCCGTCCTCTTGATTGCTGCTTTTCGTGCCTTTCGCTAGTGCTTTTCTAATGATGAGTACTGCTATTCGGTCTCTTTGCGGTTTTTTCTCCGCCTTGCTGCTTTGCCTTCTTCTTGTTCAGGGGGCGAAGGCGCAGCCCTCGGAGAAAGGGGCACCGACTGTTGTTGAGAAAAAGGAGGTGGTTCCAGACGAGCCGGCTGAACCTGGTGAACTTTCTGAGGAGGAAATCACTCAAGAGTCACTTGAGCGGGAACAAGCCTTGGAGCAAGCTGCCCAGACCAAAGAGCTGGAAGCAGTAGCGAAAGAGAAGTCAGAGAAAGAGGCGGCTGAAGCCAAGAAACTCCTTGACGCGGCAGAGGCTCTGGCCGCCTTGGAGCACGTTGAGTTACTTTCGCGGGCAGGAGAAATAGAAAGCGAGCTTCAAGCGCTCAATCAGGCCATCGAGATCCCCAAGAAGCTGGGTCTACTTCGAAAAGATCTTGCCTCTCGAGAGAGTGGGCTCACGAAGAAAGTGGCGGGAGCTCGGGAGGATATTTTAGAAGCCGCTCGTTGGTTCATCTTAACTGATATTCGTTTTGAATTTACGGGCAGGCTCTTGGAGCTTCAGTCCCAAAGAAGGCCCCTAGACACCTTCTCTTCGGTTGTTCAATTGGTTCCCGAGCGAGTCGAGGCGATCATTAGAGAATGGGCCGCCGCGCGTGAGATTCTAACGAAAGTGAAGGCACCTCCCACCGTCTTAAATCGTGTCGATGAACTTTTGCGAAAAGCCCATTTGTTGAGCCTTCGCCTCGGTCGTGCCCAGTCTGCTATTGCGCAGACTGGGGCTGTTTTTGAGCGAATGGAGACTGCCATTTTGGGGATTCTTCGATTTAGCGAAATTGGAGCACCCACCCTTTTGACCGACTTTTCTCATCGAAATGAGCCTGGAGAGCAAGGGGTGTTCCCGGAGGAACTCTGGCGGGTCATTCAAGGGGAGGTACGACGACAGCGGCGTTCGTGGCGTGCATTTATAAAGATAGAGAGAGCGCGCATCATTTTTCATCTTCTTTTATTGGGCGGTTTGATCTTTGCGCTGCGTAAAGCTCGAGAACACTACGCCCCGGTTGACTCGGAGGAGCTGGACGAGAAACATTTGCTTGTGCGCCACCCTTGGTCCGGAGCGATTCTTATTTCGGCCTTTGCGACCATTTTTATCTACGATGTGATGCCCTCAGTCGCGGCCTGGGCCACTCTTGCGTTGGCGGTTGTGGGAGCCAGTTTTATTCTTCTTGAAGTGCGCGACCGCGGGAGCAAACTTTTTGTGGGCGGGGCATTGATGTCCACTTTCTTCGTTCTTGCTCACATGGGACTGAGCCAAGTTCCTCTTGTGGCTCATTGGGTTGTCGGCGTAGAGGGCGTATTTGTACTTGCCCTGATTGTTCAACTGATGAGGTTGCCTACGATTCGTTGGGAAGGAAACTGGAATACATTTGCCCAATTTGTCATGCGCTTTTGGATAGCGGCAGCAATCTTTGGCTTGGTAGTTTGGTTTCTTGGATATGATAGATCCTCTGCAATCTTGATAGATGGAACTGTCCGATTGATGCTGACTACCGTTGCATTTCGGATCTCGTACGACTTATTGGCCAGCGTCCTACGCCTTGGCGTAGAAAGCCCTTGGGCGCAGAAGTCCCATGCCTTGAAGAGTCAGGGGCCCTTTATCGCCGAGCGAGCCACCTTTATTTTGAGGATCGTCTTGCTAGCTCTTTGGTTTCGGGCTGCAGCTACGGCGTACACGTTGCTTTCTCCTGCAAAGGACATGTTTGAGTCCCTCTTTGAACACTCGATTAGCGCAGGAAGCCTCAGCGTTGAGTTGGGAAGTATCTTCGTTTTGGTTGTGGGTATCATTGTAGCAGTGGCGGCCGCGCGATTTACTCGATTCGCCCTTGAGCAAGATATGCTACCGCGCACGGAGCTCAGCGAAGGAACTCAGGCTGCAGTCTCTTCGAGTATATTTTACATAATTCTAGGCTTTGGTCTTTTTACCACCATGGTGGCCGTGGGCTTCGAGCTGGACAAAATAACTATTTTGGTCAGTGCCCTCGGGGTGGGCATTGGTTTTGGTTTGCAAAATATTGTTCAAAATTTTGTGGCGGGAATCATTCTCATTTTTGGCCGCCCTATTAACGTGGGAGACCGAGTGCAGTTGGACGACTTGGTAGGCAGGGTGCGAAAGGTCGGTTTTAGGGCCAGTACGGTGCGCACAATTCAGGGGGCGGAGGTGATTGTTCCCAACTCACAATTCGTTTCAGAGCAGGTCATCAATTGGTCTCTTTCGGATGATCAACGAAGAGTCGATGTGGACGTTGGGGTTAAGTACGGAACAGATCCACAACGAGTCCTGGATATTTTATTAGCCGCGGCAGCTGCCCACCCAGAAGTGCTCGACTTTCCTAAGACCGAGGCCATTTTTGTGGCATTTGGCGAGAGTTCATTGGACTTTCAACTGCGGGCGTGGACGGGTGAAGGGGGGCGATGGATCAATATTCGCAGCGATCTGGCGGTTGCCATCAACGGTGCCTTCAAAGAGGCTGATATTGAGATCCCCTTTCCTCAGCGCGATCTTCACCTACGTTCTATCGATGAATCTGTGAGTCAAAAGATAGAGAAGAGTAAAGCTTAGGCTCTGTCGCCGTACACAACTTATCGAGAGCGGGTGGGAACCTCACTTAACTCCCTCAGGTTTTTGAAGCTGACTCTTCGCGAAGTTGAAATAAAGGCGGACATATAGCCAAGCTCTGCATCTTCGCGCCTCACGGCCCCATAAAGATCGCAGGTGAGACCTTTTCTTCCCAACTTGAGGCTATGCAATGTGCCATTCGCTACTTCTTGATGCACGGCCCAGCTAGGGAGTGCAGCGACCCCTTGACCGCTAGCTACTAATTGTATGAGCATCATGGTGAGTTCTGTATGGCGAATTCTCCTGGGTATCGCCCCTGCCGGGTTCAAAAAACGGCTAAAGAAGTCCAATCTCTTTTCTTCGACCGGATACGTAATGATTGTTTCTTCCAGTAAATCTGCCGGGTGTACGATTTTTCTTTTGGCCAATCGATGGCGTGGCGAGCAGATGAGCACGCTTTCGTAGCGAAAAAGTGGGGCGAAATATATTGCGGGATCGTCCGTGGGATCGGTACTAAAAATCACATCAACCATGTGCTCTTTCAGCGCAGGGTAGGGATCAAATGGCATCCCAATCCTCAAATCTAACTCGACCTGAGGGAATTGAGCCCGGTATTCGTTGAGAGTTGGCAGAAGCCAATCGAAGCAAGAATGGCATTCCATTGCCAACAGCAACCGACCTTCGTTTCCTAATTTGAGTCGTTTGAGGTCGTCCTCTGCGCTGTCGACTTGAGGAAGAATTTCATCGGCCAGGCTAAGTAAACGCAAACCAGCCCCCGTGAAACGCAGCGGCTTGCTTTTACGATGAAAGAGCATTTGGCCCAACACCTCTTCCAGATCATGAATGGTATGGGAGAGTGCCGATTGACTTACATACACGTCGCGGGCTGCACTCGCCATGGTACCTCGTCGACGAATGGCTGTCAGGGCTCTTAAATGACGTATCTCAAACACTCTTTTTAGTAACGCACTCTTTGAATAAAAGGGAGGAGATGGCGAGATATTTCGTCCAACATGAATCATTCTCAAGTTGAGTTGAAAATGATTCGATTGATAGGACAATGGCCTTGACCAAAAACCAGGGTGATGAAAACGAAAACACTTGGTTATCCTCGAATTGGTCCGCGCCGCGAATTGAAAAAAGTTGTCGAAGCATACTTCAATGGCAGCGAGACTGAGGAACAACTGCTTCAAGACTCTTCGGAAGTGCGAAAAGCCAATTTATTGGCGCAAAAGACAGCCGGAATTGATTGCATCCCTTGCAACGATTTTGCGCTCTATGACCATGTATTGGATTTTGCGCAATCCCTTGGGGTGGCCCGCGCGGAGACTACGCAAGCGTTGAGCACCGTTGAAGAGATGTTTCTCCTCGCCCGGGGGCGCATTCCGGCCTCGGAAGTACGAGAAAAGACCAGCGGGCGCGCTCTGGAGATGACCAAATGGTTCGATACCAACTATCACTATATAGTTCCAGAAATTGGCAATAAGTCCCGCTTTGAACTTCGTAAGAACTTGGCGCTCGAGAGCTACAGAGAAGCTCTTTCATGGGGAATAGAGACTCAGCCGGTACTTCTTGGTCCAGTCAGTTTTTTGCTTCTTTCTAAGAATCCTGAGGAGCAGGGTAGTGTGCCTTTGCGACGTTTAGTTGAGCTTCTTCCTCTCTATGAGAGAATATTGGAAGAGCTGCACGAGGCGGGTGCTTCTTGGGTTCAACTTGACGAGCCTTGCTTGGCTCAAGATCTCACTCCACACTCGCTGGGGGCATTTGAACATGCCTTGCGAACTTTGGGAGAAAATAAAAATAGACCTCGACTATTGCTCACAACCTACTTTGGCTCGATAGGTGAGCATATACCGTGGATTTCTGATCTACCGATAGATGGTTTGCACCTGGATTTGGTGAGTGACGGGAGGCAACTAGAGGTAGCAAAGAAATATTGGCCTCAGGAGAGAGTTCTTTCTCTTGGCGTGGTGAACGGGCGAAATGTTTGGAGAAACGATGTCCGGGCCACCTTGGACCTGATTGGTAAAGTTTCGCAAAATAGCATTGTGAGTACATCGTGCTCACTTTTGCATAGTCCAGTTGATCTAAGGCAGGAGAAAAATATTGAACCTGAGATTTGTCAGTGGCTCGCGTTTAGCCACGAGAAACTTGGCGAACTTAACCTCATCAAAGACGCGATAGAAAAAAGAGATGCTGCAACTCTAAGGAGTCTCGATGATTCAGACCGGGCCCAACAGAGTCGGCAGGTGAGTTCGTTGGTGTTGCGCAAGGCGGTTCGTGAACGTGTAGCGACCCAGGGGAGTGCAGACTTTCGCAGGAGCCTGCCCTACGAGCGAAGAGCAGGCATTCAAAAAAGAATTTTGGCACTTCCACCTTTGCCTACGACGACTATTGGAAGCTTTCCTCAAACCGACGATATTCGAATTAAACGAGCGCAGTATCGAAAGGGGGCGCTTTCCGACTCGGACTACGAAGCTTATATTGACGAGTGCATTCAATCGACCATACGAGAGCAAGAGCGCTTGGGCTTGGACGTTTTAGTTCACGGTGAGGCTGAGCGAAATGATATGGTGGAGTTTTTCGCGACTCGTCTTCATGGTTTTTCTGAAACAGAATATGGGTGGGTACAATCTTATGGAACGCGCTGCGTGAAACCGCCCATCATTTATGGAGATGTGGACCGCAAGGGGGCAATGACAACCCGTGAGATGAAAGTCGCACACTCCCTCACAAAAAAACATGTAAAAGGAATGCTAACGGGCCCAGTGACTTTACTAAAATGGTCTTTTGTGAGGGATGATCAGCCCCTGGAGAAAACCGCCTATCAACTGGCCTGGGCCCTTCGTGATGAGGTGGAAGATCTAGAGAAAATTGGCTTAAGAATAATTCAAGTTGACGAACCCGCCCTGCGAGAGGGGCTTCCACTGAAAAAGTCAGAGCAGAGCGAGTATCTACGTTGGGCTGTGGGGGCATTTCGCCTGGCGACGAGTGGCGCGCAATCGGAAACTCAGATCCACACCCATATGTGCTACGCCGAGTTCAACGAAATCATCGGGGCAATTGTCTCTCTTGATGCCGACGTGATCAGCGTTGAATCGGCCCGAAGTCGAACTGAGTTGTTGGGAGCTTTTTCTGACGTGGCTTATCCCAACGAGATGGGGCCGGGAGTTTACGATATTCATTCTCCACGAGTGCCTTCTGTGGAAGAGATTGCAGACTTGCTTCGCCGCGCTTCTCGCGTGATTCCGTCGGAGCGTCTTTGGGTGAATCCAGACTGTGGTCTCAAGACACGGGGGTGGGAAGAGGTTTCCCTGGCCCTCTCTCATATGGTTGCAGCCGCAGCCCTCGTGCGAACCGAACTCAAGCAAACATCTCACGCCTGAACCTTCTGATCGGCATTCACCTCTTTTAAGAAGGGTAGGGGGGCCATGCAAGGAGGCTCATCACTCCACCAGCCTTTGGTGTTCTCTACTCTTTTTGTTGGTACGGACGCCGGTATGCGCCTTCAGTAGTATGTGAAATTAATGAACTATGGCTGGGTGCCCATGGGCCAATGAATGAAGTAAGGAGGCCGATCCTAATAACCTTTCCAACTATGATTGAGGAGTGAGTTCAT
>CAYWLO010000065.1:0-23614 GCA_964459035.1 uncultured Polyangiaceae bacterium
AAAACAACGCCCTACACATTGTACGGGCCTCTACACTCTGCTTCTGAATTACCTGATCAGCATGCGTAGCCAACGCCCCTGCAATCCCTCCTAAAGCATCGTAACTTTGTTTTGTTAGAATCTTCCTCGCAGCGTCCCGCTTCTGCCACAACTGAAACGCTGTAAACTGCAACAACGGCAAAGCACCAGGAGTCGACTGCAAATGCTCCACCATCTCATCCACCATACCCTCCGACTCAAAGCGATACCCCACCATCTCAGCCGGCTGCACAAGCGCCTCACGCAAAGACTCCGGCCCCGGCGCACCCAAAAAGAAGAGTCCACGAGAAATTTCACTCATAAACTCGGCATCCTCACTAATACGTCCTAAAAAGTCAGAACGTACCGTAATCATCAGCCGAATCGGCGCACTTTGGTCATCTGCTGCACCGCTTAAACATTGCGTAAAAGCCTTTCTCTGTTCCTGCGAATTACAAAGAGTATACAACTCTTCAAACTGGTCCACCACGACCATACACTTCACATCACTCTGCTGCGACGCCAACCTCAACAGCTGCCCTAAGTACCCAGGCTCCATCTTCAGTCGAATGCCCAAATTCGTCGCATCGGCCAATTTCTCCCCAGCCTCCTCCAACTCCCCCTTCAACTCTTGCAGCATCGTAGCCAAAGCCACCAGGGGCGTCGGCCCTGGACGCACCACAAGAATTCGCCAATTGGTCCCAAAACTTCGTAAAGCAGGCACCACCCCCGCGCGAATTAGCGATGACTTACCAATTCCCGAGGGCCCGACAACTGCCAACATGGGGTAGTCAAAGACCCGCTGCACCATCGCCGCTACCTCAGCCGAACGACCAAAAAAGCACGCTGCATCCTCTTCTTGAAATGCCTTGAGCCCCGTGTACGGCCCGCGAGAAACATTTCCCCACGCGCGAAATCTTCCGGGTAAAAATGGCTCAAGCTCCTTCAGCAACGCCTCGGCATCTCCATACCGATCCGTGGGCGCCTTCATGAGGCATTTATCAACCACTTCAGAGAGTTGCTGTATAACCTCAGGGTTTGCCTTGGCCACACTGGGCATGGGCAAATTGGGGTCGTTGACGCGCTCCTTAAAATGCTCCAGGTCGTGCAACAGAGGGTGCTGACCCGTTAGAAGCTCGTAAAGAATAATGCCTACAGCCCAAATGTCGGCACGATGGTCAATATTCCCCCCCGCCTGCCATTGCTCAGGTGACATATAAGCAAGAGTGCCAGCCACCCCGCTACTGCGCGCGCTGAGAGTATTGATATTGGTCAGCGCCGATCCTTGAGTCGTCGCCTCCTCTCGCAGTACTTTGGCAATACCAAAGTCCAATACTTTGACGATACCCGTGTCTGTTAGAAAGATGTTTTCTGGTTTTAGGTCGCGGTGTACAATGCCTTGGGAGTGAGCGCGCACAAGTGCTCGCATCACCGCAACCATAATGTCGACCACTCGCGACGCTTGCATTAGGCCCGATTTTTCAAGCATTTCTGCGAGAGTTTGCCCTTGTAGGTACTCAAGCACCATAAAGGGAGAGCCCTCGTGCTCTCCAACCTCATAAACTACCACGATGTTCTCGTGGTCACATTGTGCCGTCGCCTGGGCCTCTACAATGAAGCGTGCTGTAAGTTCCTCGCTGTCCGTGTGAAGAACTTTTACGGCAACCCGACGGCCTAATCGGCTATCTCTTGCCAGATAGACCACCCCCATGCCGCCGCGGCCTAGTTCACGAATTATTTCGTACTGACCGATGCTCGCCGGCACACTGCCCGCGGGTTCATGCCGGGTTGATACAATGCCGCTATTGTTCGAGAGGGCATCATAGTCAATATCAGATCCATCAGCTACGACAGTTCCACCCGGTCCGGCTTGGGAGTCGCTCACTTGTGCCGGGGCAGCTGGTGCTTGAATAGGCAATTCGTCCGCTGCAATGGTGCCTCCGCTTTGGGCCAAAATCGCTGCTCGTGCACGAGCCAACTCTTCATCTCCCGTTGTGGTCTTGGCAAGCGCACGTCGAGGCGGGGGAGGGCGCCGAGAGGAAGAAGGCGGGGCGTGTTTCAACGCGTCGGGGACCGCTGGTGGCGGTGAGGTAGTTCGGGGAGCGAACGATTGGTCAAACGGAGAAACTTGGCCAACAACTGTTCCGCCAAATCCGGCCGCCAAGTTGGGCGACGGAAAGGCTCTCTTCATTCCAGACTCGGGGGGAGCCACGGGCGCCCCTTCAAGACGGCCACGCGCCTCGCCGGTACCTGTGGGGGCGATATAACTCTCTTTATCAGCCAAGGCGGGGGCTTCTGGATCTCGGTTCGATTGCGACATAGGCGTGCTGGTCACCCCAATGGGGGACGAATGGTCGTGCGGCGGATGCTGCCCGGAGTGGGCGCCCACACGGAGGGCCACGGTAGGCGAATGTGGTCGTTTCGCCAAGGGGGGATTTATATGCTGTGGTTGGGCAACCCACTCAATCCCGGCTCAGGCGGGCGAACTCGGCCAGGCGCGCTTCAGCTTCATCGGCTCGCTTTTTATAAGCGGTTGCTACGTTCAGAGCCTCCAAAAAAGGACCTAACAAGGAAGAGTTGGGAGGAAGCGCTATGCCCAGCTCCTTGGCTTGTTCGGCGATCTCAGTTGCTGATTTTTTTGAGTCGATCGACGTCTCGCCTTGTTTTACCTGTGTTGTGTTCTTCGATTCTACAAGGGGCTTTTCGTTTTTTTCGACGGAAAACTGAGTAACGACACCTGCTTGAACCGCGCTGTGCACATCTCCCGAAAAGGAGAGGCTCACAGAAGTGTAGGGGAGTTGTTCCACAAATTCCGTCTTGAGTACCGTTTCTAGCTCTTCCGCTCCGCCTGGTTTCA
The DNA here is from genome assembly GCA_964459035.1 of uncultured Polyangiaceae bacterium. GTDB lineage: Bacteria > Myxococcota_A > Polyangia > Polyangiales > Polyangiaceae > NIC37A-2. Next base: position 2,876 of record CAYWLO010000065.1, read on the forward strand.
ACTGCTCGGGCCGCAGTTCAATGTGCCCGTTGTCCGAGAGGGCCAGGTGAAGCATCCACTTTTGTTGTATGGAGGGCGGAAGGTGCGCCCAGACCTCCGTCGTACATTCACCCTCTATCTTCGTGATGAGTTCGGGGGTGAGCGCCTCTCCGCGGTAGCGGGCGAAAACGATGAGCATCTTTTCTTCGTATGTCATGGCTGGTGGGCGCATGCTCTTCACAATTGGCATTGTTGGCAAGGCACTTGCTTGATCATGAGTGAAGAAGAACTTCATGAAGTTCTACGAATGTGAGCTGTCACCGGTTGAATATTCTTACTCATCACGATCAATTTGTGTGGGTCTATGTCGGTTTCTTGTCTATAGTCGTCGCCACGTTGCACAATTCGGTTGGCATCTGCTCCACCAGCACTGTCCATTCCAGTATTCAGTCGAAACCATGCTTGTCACCCAGCCCCGTTCGTTACTTCAACGCCTCACGCCCTTCTGTTCGCAACTCTTAGAAAGGGCCGCCGCTGCTTGCGTAAGTCAGGGGCACGACGAAGTCACCGTAGAGCATTTTGTGCTTGTTGCGTTAGAGTCCAACGGTAGCGACTTTCAGGTTGTGCTCAACCACTATGGGGCAAATGGTGAGTCTCTTTTGGCCTCAGTTCGCCAAGCGCTCCGCACTTTTCGCAGTGGCGCAGTGGGTCGCCCCGTCTTTAGCCGGCTTCTTTTAGAATGGATTCAGGACAGTTGGGTTTATGCCAGCGTAGAAAACCGTTCTACCGAGCTACGTTCGGGGGCGCTTCTGGCTCGATTAGCCAACCAGCCCGAAAGATATTGTGCTCTCGATTTGGCAGAGCTCAATCGCCTTCATCCCGAAGAGCTATCCCGTGATGTCGACGTCATTTGTGCCACCAGCGTGGAGGCCCCACGTGCGTCAAGTTCTTCGGAGGGGGCTGGGTCTAGCAAGCGTCAATCAGCCGACGGCGAAGGGCCTCTCGACAAATTTACCCTCGATCTGACAGAGCGAGCACGCTCCGGTGAGCTCGATCCGGTTTTGGGAAGAGAGAAGGAGGTCAGACAGGTCGTAGAGATTTTGCTTCGCCGCCGTAAGAATAATCCCATCATTGTGGGCGAACCCGGAGTGGGTAAAACTGCGCTTGTTGAGGGCTTAGCCAATCGTATTGCAGAGGGAACCGTGCCTGCTGCCTTAGCTAATTCGCGAGTGCTTTCTCTCGACTTGGGGGCGCTTCAGGCAGGTGCTGGGGTCAAGGGGGAGTTCGAAAATAGGCTTAAAGGGGTTATCGAGGCGGTAAAAGCTTCAGAACAGCCCATCATACTCTTCATTGACGAAGCTCATACATTGATTGGTGCTGGAGGGGCTCAAGGAGGGAGTGACGCTGCAAACCTTCTCAAACCCGCTCTTGCTCGGGGTGAACTGCGTACTGTTGCGGCAACCACGTATGCAGAGTTCAAAAAGTACTTCGAAAAAGATGCGGCGTTGGAGCGCCGTTTTCAGCCTGTTCGGGTCGAAGAGCCCTCTCTTGAAGTGGCAGAATTGATGATTCGTGGCATTGCTGAGCGTTTTCGGGTTGCTCATGGGGTGCACATTCGTGACGACGCGGTCCGAGCTGCAGTGACCCTCTCCGCTCGGTATATTTCTGGGCGGCAATTGCCAGACAAGGCGGTAGATCTCCTGGACACCAGCGCCGCTTATGTAAAGTTGGTGCAAAATGCTCCTCCTGCAATACTCGAAGACGCTCAAGCCCGCCTCGTGGGGGTTCAACGCGAGCTGGCTGCGCTGGATGCCGACGTGGCTCAAGGTCACCATGTAGAGGCAGAATTGGTCAGCGAAGCCAAAGAATCACAAACCCGCCTTGAGAATGAGGTCCAGCTCTACGAGTCTCAGGTGGCAGCGCAACGTGCGTTGCTTAAAAAATTGGAAGAAGCGCGCGCGAAAGATGAACCTTCTACGGTAGAAATACAGGAAATTCTTCGTGAAATAGACGAGATCCCCCACGAAGAACGTCTATTGCATGCCGATGTCGATGAATCCGTCGTTGCTTCGATTGTCGCCGACTGGACAGGGATCCCCATCGGGAAAATGGTGCAAGACGACCTGCGCACGACTCTCGAACTCGAGAAACGCCTAGAAAAGCGAGTTCGTGGACAATCTCCAGCTCTCGCTGTCCTGGGCCGTGAACTCAGGGCCGCTCGCTCGGGGTTGAAAGATCCCCAAGCTCCTATGGGGGTGTTTTTACTAGTCGGCCCTAGCGGCGTGGGTAAGACCGAGACTGCTTTGGCCCTCGCCGATCTCATGTTTGGCGGTGAGCGCTTTACAACGGTCATCAACATGAGCGAGTTTCAAGAGCGACATTCTGTCTCCCGACTGATCGGCTCTCCTCCGGGCTATGTCGGTTATGGCGAGGGCGGGCTTTTGACCGAAGCAGTCAGACATCGACCCTATTCTGTTGTCTTGCTCGACGAGATAGAAAAGGCTGATCCTGAGGTGATGAATCTGTTCTATCAGGTGTTTGACAAGGGCACCTTGAGTGACGGAGAAGGACGAGTCGTCGATTTTTCGAACACCGTGGTCATCATGACCAGTAACTTGGCGACTGATCTTCTCACGAACGCCGCGTCACCCGATCGAGAGATGCCAAGCCACGAAAAGTTAGTTGATCTCGTCAAGCCGACCTTGTCCAACTACCTCAAACCCGCACTATTAGCACGTATGACTGTCGTTCCTTATGTGCCAATTCGGCGCGAAGCCCTGATCGAAATCACGCGCATGAAGCTCAATACGGCCCTCAAACGTGCTGCCGATTCCCATAAACTTCAGGTAGACGTGCACGAGTCAGTCATTGGTGCCATCGTCGATCGCTGTAGTGAAGTAGAAAGCGGGGCGCGCAATGTTGACCACATCCTACGTCGTACCCTATTACCCCGATTGTCCTTTGCTATCTTGGAGTCCCTCGCTGAGGGACGCGAGATGTCCCATCTGCGTGTCGCCGTAGGGGACGACGGCGAAATCACCTGTTTGATCTCAAACAAAGCACCATGAACTTTCCAAAACGACTTCTCTGGCCTCTTGCCGCAGTCAGCCTTTTTTCGGCTTGCAAAAAAGCTCCGCCAGCAAAAGAGGCCGAGGCCTGCGATAGACAGGTACTCACTGCTGCGGTGATCAGTACGGCTCATATTAATCCCACCGATGCAGGCGAGCCTCGTCCTGTGCAGGTCCGATTGTACCAATTGAAAAACGACGTTGGTTTTCGCAACGCGACTTTTGACGAAGTGTGGAAGGCCGACGAGGAAAAGCTCGCAGAAGATCTCCTCGACCGCCAGGAATTTCCGGTGTATCCCAACGCGCGAATGGAAGTCGATTTTGAGCGCAATCCAGAAGCACAGTACATTGTAGCTGCCGCACTCTTTCGTACACCCCGCGGAAAACAGTGGTTCACAATCTTCGAACTACCACCTCCTCCAGGTGAGGAGGCCTGCGGTGCGGTTTGTGTCGACGGTGAATGCTCAGAGCCAGCCGAATTCAACCCCAAGGTATACATTCGAGTCGATGGGACACGAGTGACTGATGGTAGCGATTGGGCGGGGTACTTTCCCAAGCAAGAAACGGCTGCAGCAGGGGCTTCTACACTACTATGACACTTCGAAAGCCAATCTGGACTGAAGGCTTGTTCATCTCCGAGCACCACCTGCAGCAACAAGATCTTTACCACGAGCAGCTACTCGACGAACGCTTTGAGGCCCTTGGTCGTCCTGCATGGGGAATTCTCGATATACTCTTCGACCTAGACGCTCTGGCTCAAGGGCAATTAGTCCTGCAAAGGCTTCGCGCTATCATGCCCGACGGTAGTAGCGTCGGTTGCGGCGACGGTGAAACTCCCGCTCCCGCAAGCCGAGATATCAATAGCGCCTTCGGACCCAATGTGAGTTCTTTAGCTGTTTACCTTGTTTTACCCAGCGCAAGTCCTGCGCGAGGAAATCTCGGCCAGGAGGGAACCGCCACAGGGCGTTATTCCGAAGCAAAGGTGGAAGTTGCCGACTTCAATGCCGGGGGACGCACGGTGGTCTACAACTGGGGACGCTCCGAGGTGCGGGTAACCCTCGGAGAGGAGCCACGTGAGGGCTTTGTCAGTATGCAAATCGCTGAGGTTCTGCGTTCTAGCGCTGGCGCTTTCCAATTGCGTGATACCTTCATTCCTCCCGTCCTTCGTATTGGGGCTTCTGGCTTTCTTCAGGCAAGCATGCGGCGGGTAGCCAGCGCCTTGGCAAGTCGCGCTCGCGGTATCGCCGAGACTCGGCGTCAGCGCAGCGAGGCTCATGTCGAGTTTGACGGAGCTGATGCCTCAAAAATGCTCCTCTTGGCGATCTTTAACAGAGAGATCCCCCATTTCGCCCACTTGGCTGAATCGGCTGATATCCATCCGGAGCCTGCCTATCTGGCCCTAGTCAAGTTGGCAGGCGAGCTCTGTACATTTACGGCGGATGGCGACCCGTCCACCTTACCTCGCTACAATTATCTCAGCTTGGGGGATACTTTCGAGCCAGCCTTTGCTCGCGCCTTAGCAATGATCAACACCACAGTGGCTGAGCGCTATGTACGCATACCTCTTCAACGACGTGAAGACGGGATGTACTTGGGGCGAATCGAAGATGCAGAGGTGCGTAACCACGTTTTCTTTATCGCTGCCCACGGCAACTTAAGCGACGCGGAAATTCATAGTCAACTCCCTAAACTTTCAAAAATCGCCTCGTGGAATGCAATTGGAGCTCTTTTGAACCAAGCCGTGAACGGCGCGCGCATCGAACTCGAGTACCGCCCCTCGGCCGCTCTTCCGGTCCGGCCCGGCATGTCCTTTTTTAGAGTGCAACCCACTGCGGAGTACTGGCCAGAAATTCACTCCAGCGGAACCATCGCAATCTACCACCCCCTCTCTCAAGAGGCGATGGAACTCTCGCTCTACGCTGTTGCTCCGGAGAAATTGTGAAAGAAACTCTTCTCGAAAAAATGTATTGGGCGTGTGCGGACGCTATTGCCCTCGCGACTCAGTTGGGAACGGCTCCCGACCTCCCTGCGCCGGAGGTACTCCGCCAGCGCATCAATGCCACTTTCGACGCGCTCAACACACGTGCCACTCAAGCACAGATCACCTCTGGCGATGCGATGGAGGCAATCTACGCTCTCGCAGCGTTCATGGACGAGCAAATACTGCGCTCCCCATGGCCGGCCCGTCAACAATGGATGGCTCAACCTCTGCAACTGGTCTACTTTCAAGAAAACACGGCCGGTGAAGGTTTCTTTGATCGTTTGGCCGCCCTAGAGGCAGACTCAGAGCGAACTCATGTGGTGCAAATCTACTACCTTTGCATGGCTCTAGGCTTTCGAGGAAAGTATGCAGTAGCGAGCCCGGCAGAATTAGCTGCAGTTCAAGAGCGTACTTCAATTCACTTGGCGCGCAGCTTGCCTGCGGCAGACACCTTTAGTCCCTCTGGTTACCCCAAATCTCAGGGGCTCAACCTATCCCCCAAAAAGTTCCCGGTTGTCGCCACGGCATTCGGTTTCTTGGGACTCTCTGTACTCCTTTTTGTTGTGTTGATGTTGCTCACATCCAGTAGCGCCGAGAGCGCTGCCGATAGAATTCGTTCGACGGCCATTGCGGGACCGAAATCTACCAAGGTGGAGCTTTAAGATTCGATGATTTGGTTGATTTTATTGGTTGCGTTTCTTCTGAGTTCTATCTGGGGTGGCGGCTATGTGCTTGCTCTCTTCGACATCGAAGTTCCCTTGATTCCACAAATTTTGGCGTCGCTTTTCGTGGTGCTCTCTGCGGTTGGTTGGGTAATCTATCGACGTTGGCGGGCGCAAAAACGGGCGTCTGAGCTTGAGGCCGAAATACTCAAACAGAGTGAGGAGCAAGCGGCGATGGCTCGTCCCGATCGCCGGGCAGAGATCTTAGAACTTCAAAAGCGCGTTCAACAGGGCATCAGGGCTCTTCAGCAAACCAAAGTGGGTAAAAACCACGGTCGCAGCGCGCTCTATGCGCTGCCTTGGTACGCTATCATAGGCCCACCAGGCGCTGGAAAAACAACCGCCTTACGTCATTCTGGTCTGGTGTTTCCCTTTCAAGATCCCGAGGGCGGGGGAGGGGTGCGTGGTGTAGGAGGCACCAGAAATTGCGATTGGTGGTTCACAAACGAAGGTATCCTGCTCGACACAGCCGGGCGCTACGCAACTGACGACGCCGATCGGGAAGAGTGGTTTGCTTTTCTAGGTATGCTGCGCAAGTACCGCCCCAAAAAGCCCATCAATGGCCTCTTGGTTGCCCTTTCAATAGCCGATCTCTTTGAAGCAACCGACGAGCAGGTATCTGGCTACGCAACCAAGCTTCGTGCACGCATTGATGAAATCATGACACGGCTCGACATGGTCTTGCCCGTCTACATCATCTTTACCAAGGCCGATTTAATCGGCGGCTTCACCGACTTTTGGGGAGATCTCAGAAAAAGTGACCGCGATCAAATCTTGGGTGCAACCCTGCCTCTTACGCCCGAAGTTGCAGAAAAGCCGGGAGAAACGTTTCGCAACGAGTTTCTCAAGATTTCCCAGGTTCTGCACGCTCGTGCGCTAAAAGTAGTTGGTAAAGAACCTCAACCAGAGGCGCGATCTCGTATTTTCCAGTTTCCACTGGAGTTCAAAGGTCTGGCCGACAATACCGAGCAATTCGTTGATGAGTTGTTCCGTCAAAATGCATTTCAAGAGAATCCCATGTTTCGCGGATTCTACTTTACTAGTGGTACTCAAGAAGGAGCTCCTTTTCAGCGTATCATGGGGAATATGGCGCGCGCTTTGGGTATACGCCAACCCCCTACCAATCAAGCCCAGGTAGAATCAAAGAGCTACTTCGTTACAGATGTCTTCAAACGGGTGGTGTTTCCAGACCAAAATTTGGCGGGACGCACCGCTTCAGAAATGAAGCGACAGAAATTACTGCGAGCAGTCCTGTCCGCCGCAGCATTGGTGGCCGGCTCTCTTCTTATTTTTCCGGCGGTAGCTTCAATGGCTAAAAATCGCGGTCTAATCAAAGAGACTGAAACCGTCTCGGCAGACACTGCCGCTGTTCGTTGGGGAGGGCGCAAAAGCGCAGAGGACAAAGTCACCAAGCTGACGCCAACTCGTGAGCAGTTGATTCGCCTAGGCAAATACGAAAAAGAGGGCCCTCCTATTGGTTTGCGCTGGGGCATGTTCACAGGAGAGACCCTCTATCCAGCTCTCACGGACGCCTATGCGGGCCACCTCGAGAGAGGAATGGCTCTCCCGGTCAGAAATAAAATTCTTCTCGATCTGGAGTCTGTGGGTATGTCCCAGACTGTTCCGTCTAGCCAATACGGTAGAGTCTATGATCGCCTGAAGCTCTATTTGATGCTGAGTCAGATCAGGTATTTGGATAGAGAATGGGCGCTGCCTCGTATGAGCGATCTTTGGGGACAAGTGTTACGCGACCAGACTCCAGAAACTGCCGAGTTGATGGAACCTCATGTTGATTATTACCTTCAGCTGATTCAAGCCAAGAAGATACCCGCTTGGCCAAGTGACGATAAGCTGGTCAGCAAGGTCCGCTCCGTTTTGCTGCGTGCACCACAAATAGATAGAATCTATGATCTACTGGTGCGCGAGGCGAACGAACAAGTAGCCGCCGTACGCCGAGAAAATATCTTTTATGGCTCGATTGCGCCTTTCGTAAAGGGACGAAAGAATGTTCGAGTGCAGGGTGCCTATACGAGGGAAGGCTGGCACAAAGTGCGAGCACTTCTCAATTCAGAGCAATCACGCTTGACCGGCGAAAAATGGGTGCTGGGCGAAAAAGACGAGATGGCGGCACGAGACATCGAAAAGCAGATCGCGGCACTTCGCAAACTCTATTTCGATCGCTACCAAGCGGCATGGCACGCTTTCCTGCGCGATCTAGAGATTGAGAGGCCGCAGGACTCGACGACTGCTCTAGAGGAGCTCAACGCGCTGAGCGAACCCGAGTGGCCTTATTTACGGCTCCTGCGTATTCTCAATGAAAATGTTCGACTTCCACTGGAAGAAAAAGACCAACTCAAAGACACACTCATCAAGAAGGCCAAGAAAAAACTGAAGCAAAAGGTTCTTGGTAACCAGGACGAGGGCAAGGAAAAGCTAAAGAGATCGTCCATAGAAAAGGCGTTTGCACCGCTCTCACGCTTCGCCATCGTTGAGGGCGATCAAGACGCCTCAGCAACTCCGCTAGCTCAGTATCAGGGTATCTTGGCAAAGTTGGTCGGTATCATGAGCGATCTACGCGACGGTGATACCCCCACCAATACAGCTGAACTCGAAGGCGAGTTTCAGTCTGCATTTCGGGCAACCAGCGCTTTACTGGCAAGCCAGGACGGTTTTACCCGACCTCTTTTGTCACCTCTTTTACTCCGCCCAATCATGGGAACGTGGTCAGGCGTCTCCAATGACGTGGGCAGTGCAGCTGGTGGTCTGTGGGAGGTCTCTGTGTGGGAGGCATGGAATAAGAAGTTGGAGCCCAATTTCCCTTTCAAACCCACCTTAAAAGACGCAAAACTCGACGACTTTGTTGAGTTCTTTGCTCCCAAAACAGGAGCTCTCTGGTCATTTTACGATCAAAACCTCAAGGGTTCCCTGAAAAGAATGGGTGAGAGCTATGTCGCAACTCGCCGCTTCGATTCGCAAGCTTCCTACAACGGGGAATTTCTCTCCGGGTGTCTAGCTCGAGGTCGTAAGATCACCGACGCCTTCTTTGGCGCTGGAGACGATCGACCCAAAATCGAATTCCAGGTAAATCTACATTCCGTAAGTCGAAACGTGTCGGAGGTTTCTCTAAGTATCGACGGCGTTTCTCATGTTTACAAAAATACTCCCGAGCAATGGCTCTCGGGGACATGGCCGGCCGAAGAGGGGGCTCCCGGTGCCCACATTCGCATTCAAGGAGCAAAAGGGCTCGATGAAGAAATTATTCGAGAGGGAGAGTTCGGATTGTTCCACATGATTCAAGCCGCATCTAAGCTAGAAGAAGGCACTGCAGCTGGAGGCGCGGCCGGGGTTTCTACTCTAGTTGCCACCTACGAATTCCCCTCCGAGCGAGCCTTCCTTCAATTAGATATCCGAACCAAGCAGGGGCTCGAAGTGCTCAGGCCCGATTTGGTGACAGATTATCGTTGTCCTCGCATCATCACGACTCCGACGAACTGAAAGAGAGACTGAGTTTCCCTATGTGGCCACAGCATCGTTCACATTCCGCCTATCCAAGAGAGGTCGCCGCATTCGGAAAGCTTCCCTGGGCGGGCGACTTCCTTCAGGTGGGCCACCCGCCAGGTAAAGAAGAGTTCTTAGAGTGGCTCGAGCAGGGAATTGCAATTGGTTCCCAACGCGATACCCCCTGGAAAACGGCCTTTGAGGAAGGGGCTCAAAAAGGGTTTCTTTTCCCATGCTCCAATCAAGGCATTATTGTAGGAGTCATGGGGCCTAGTCGAGACTTGGTGGGTCGTCGGTTTCCTTTTGTTACCTACGCGTCGCTTGCCGGCGACAGTCTCGACGCCGCTCCTCATGTGGCGCCGCTCATGCTGGGAAACTTCCTTCATGCAGCGGGCACTCAAGTGCTCTCCCTACAAGCTCAGGAGACAGATGTCGCTCAAGCGGTGAGTCTGCTTCCTTTTCCTGAGGTTGACTCACTTTTAGCTCATGAAGAGGGCTATCGTAGCTGGGCTCAAGGGGAACTCCTCAGAAACGCAGGCAAGGCAATTTTCGGCCCCGACTGGCGAGACCGTCTCGCCTACGCCCTTTATATGACCTGGGAGGCACTTCAGCCATTCGAAGGTCAAGAATCTCCTCCTACGCCCCTTTCCATTCGCTATGCATTGGGCGCAGGTCTTTCAGGAGCTGCTGTTTTCTGGCTACAGCTAGTGAGGTTGTGTGCCGGGTGGCGAAATAAAGTCCCCTGTGCCGTCTGGTCCTTTGAGCCAGAGTGTCCGAGCCTCACCGTTCAGTTGGGGCCCAATTCCGCTCATACCTTTGCCGATGTTTGGGAGCCTGAGCCTTCTAATGAGAATCTCTGCAACTTGTTAGAGGCTGGAGCCTCTCGCGGCGAGCTGCTTGAAGCGTCCCGTCCCGACCTAGCACAGCTTATTCGGCAAGAAAGCACCACTGTGGCTCAGTTGCTGCACGCAATACGACCCGCCTAATGTTTCCACCGCTCACTAAATTATAATTGTTTGTTTTATGTCTGAACTTAGCGAAAAACTTAAAAGCGAAGCCCAAGCGCTAGCGCAGCCCCTTTCAGCAGACGCTCCTAGTGGCACAGACATTTCCTACGAGCCAGAGTTCGACGAGGTACGCGGGGAAATTGACAAACTCACTGCAATGGCAGGCGAAGCCCCCAATTGGGCGCTTGTCGTGTCAGCAGGAGAAGAACTCCTCAAAGAGAAGACCAAGGACATGCGCTTGGTCATTTGGGTCGCTGCCGCTCGCATGAAGCAAGGTGGCTGGGAGGGCCTAGCCGCCGGCATAGCCGGGGTCGACGCCGTTTGCCGCGCGCAATGGGACACGATGTTTCCTCCATTGAAGCGGGCCAAAGCTCGCGGAAAATTAGCCGGCTGGCTAGGCGACATGATTTTGGCGCACTACGGCGACTATGTACCGAGCGCCCAAGACAAGGCAGGCATCGATGTTGTCGAGGTGATGTTCACCCAACTAGACGAGCTTCTCACCGAAAAGCTGGATGCCAAGTACGAGGGAATGGGACCGATTCGCTCCCTACTCCGAGATAAAAATCGTATGTTGCCGGCTACAGTTGCGCCGGCAGCGGTAGCTTCACCTGCTGCCATCTCGCCCCAACCAGGCACTGCTGCCCCCGCGCCTGCGGCGGCACTTCCCGTTGCTGTCGCCGCCCCCCAACCGGTCGTTCAAGCCTCGCCTGCCGCTCCAGCCATGGCGCCTCCTCAGGCACCAACAATGTCCGGCGCAGCAGATGTCTTGCCTGCACTACGAAGTTTGGGCAAAGGAATCGTGGAGGCTGCCCGGCACCTGCGCCAAGCAGATCCGTCCGCGGCCTGGGCCTATAGGTTGGCACGCATAGGTATTTGGCTAGCTGTTAAGCAGACTCCACCCGCCGAGGGAGGAAAGACTAAAATTCCGGCACCCCAGGCAAACGATAGCTCACGCCTTCAAAGTCTTTTCGAGGGGCAACAATGGGGCGAGCTTTTGAATCATGCCGAAGGGCTCACTGGACGCTTTCTCTTCTGGTTAGATTTGCACCGTTTCGTCGCCATCGCTCTGGATCGACAAGGCGCGCGCTACCAGGAAGCAAAGGAGGCGGTCATTCACGAAGTGCTCAACTTCGTTCGACAACATCCTCAAGTGCTCGAGCTTTCGTTCAACGATGGAACCCATTTCGCGAATGAAGCGACAAAAACCTGGCTCGAAGAAGAGCAGTCTCAGAGAGCACCTTCTGGAGCGAATGCAGGCAGTGGAACCAGCGTCCAACTCGACGAAGAAGAAGAAGAACTCCGGGCTCGTTTTCAGACTGCCCGCGAGCTTGCTCTTGGAGGAAAGGTAGCTGAGGGCCTGAGCTTAGCGATTCAGCTATCCCGCCGCTCAAAAGACGCTCGTTCGACATTTCGGGCAAAGCTTGAGACCGCACAGCTGGCACTCAAGGCCTCTAAGCCCGAGTTGGCGCGGCCACTACTCGATGGACTCGTAGCAGAGGCTGAGACTCATGGTCTGGAGCACTGGGAGCCCACGCTTTGCGCGGAACTCTACGCCGCCTTGCTCAAATCACGGCGAGCGAGCGCAAGCAATTCCCATGAACCCAGCGATGGCGTTGTCCTGGACAGGCTATGTCGTTTAGATCCAGCAGCTGCGATGAAAGCTAACAGTCAATGATTCACGACAATCCGTGATTTCTTTGGCGACGGCTGCTATGTCGCTTCCGGTTGTAGATGGAGCAGGGTCGTTGGGGTTCTGTTCGGTGGTGGAAGTACCCAGGTAGTTCCTGGTAGAATTGAAGAAGAAAAGATCAAGCCATGGCAAAAGAAGGTTCGGTCGCTCCTCAGGAGCGCGTCAACATCACCTATAAATCGTCTGTTGGAGACCTGCAGGAGGAAGTCGAGCTTCCTCTAAAGATGCTCTTCCTCGGGGACTATACTGGGCGTCCCGATGATACTCCCGTTGAGGAGCGCAAGCCCATCAATGTAGACAAGGACAATTTTCAGCAAGTGCTTGCTGAGCAAAAGCTGAGCATCAAGTCGAGTGTGTCCAATGAGCTGTCTGGTACCGAGGGTGAGTCCTTGAGCGTAGAGCTCAAGTTCAAAAGACTCTCTGACTTCAGCCCTGACGCAATCGCCGATCAAGTACCCGAGTTGCAAAAGCTCATGCAATTGCGAGCGGCTTTGACCTCCCTCAAGGGACCCCTTGGAAACGTGCCGACCTTCCGTCGGAAAATTCAAGGTATGCTGCAAGACGAAAACGCTAAGTCGAAGCTTCTCGCTGAGCTTGGCCTCAATGGTGGGGAATAAGGTAAGTAATCATGTCTGAAGAACAATCCGTATCGGCAGAAGCCAGCACTGAGCTCAACGAAGGCTCCTTATTGGACCAAATTTTGAGCGAGACTAAAATCTCGCCGAACGACGAGGCTTATGGCGTTGCCAAAGCAGGTGTCGAGGCATTTATTGCCGAGCTGCTCACTCCCCAGCGCGCCAACGAAAAAGTCGACAAGCTTGTCGTCGATCAAATGATCGCCGACATCGATCAGCGCCTTTCAAAGCAGGTCGATGCCATCATTCACGACGAAAAGTTCCAGCAGCTTGAGTCCGCCTGGCGTGGCCTTAAGTTTGTTGTAGACCGAGTGGACTTTCGCGAAAATGTGAAGGTCGAGGTATTGAGCTGCTCCAAAGACGAGCTGATGGAGGACTTCGAGGACGCTCCTGAGGTTACAAAAAGCGGGCTCTACAAGCTGGCATATACCGCAGAGTACGGTCAGTTTGGTGGTAAGCCTTACGGCGCCATTTTTTCGAACTACGACTTCGGTCCAGGTCCGCAAGATGTTGCTCTGCTGCAAAGTTGTGCGTCCGTGGCAGCAATGTCTCACGCTCCCTTCTTTGGTGCAGCCGGTCCTCAATTTTTTGGCGGTGAAGACTACCTCAATATTCCCAACCTCAAAGACATGAAGAGCATCTTTGAAGGGCCCCAGTACGCAAAATGGCAATCATTCCGAGAATCTGACGATGCTCGCAATGTTGGTCTTTTGATGCCTCGCTTTCTACTGCGCTTGCCCTACGGTAATGACACAGTTCCAGCAAAAACCTTTCAATACGAAGAGGACGTTGTCGGGGAGCATGTAAAATATCTGTGGGGCAATGCCACATTTGCTTTTGCAACACGCATAGCGGACAGTTTCGCCAAGTTTCGTTGGTGTCCCAATATCATTGGTCCCCAGGCCGGTGGTTCGGTAGACGATCTCCCCTTGCATCAATATGAGGCAATGGGAGAAACCCAAACCAAAATTCCGACAGAAATTATGCTCTCCGAGCGCCGCGAGTTTGAATTGAGCGAAGAAGGTTTTATTGCTCTGACCTATCGAAAAGACTCCGACAACGCCTGTTTCTTCTCGGCAAATAGTACGCAAAAGCCTAAGTACTTCGGTCAATCACCTGAGGGTAAAGACGCCGAGCTGAACTATCGATTGGGTACCCAATTACCCTACCTGTTCGTGACCAACCGAATCGCCCACTATCTCAAAGTATTGCAGCGTGAGCAAATTGGTACGTGGAAAGAGCGACAAGACCTCGAGAACGAGCTGAATAAGTGGATTGGGCAGTATGTCGCAGATATGGATTCTGTGACGCCAGCAGTTCGCGGACGGCGTCCTCTGCGTCAGGCAAAGATTACTGTCGAGGATGTTCCTGGAAATGCAGGCTGGTACAAAGTAGACATGAAGGTTCGTCCACACTTCAAGTACATGGGCGCATTCTTCACCTTAAGTCTTGTGGGTAAGTTAGACAAAGACTGACTTCGTTCCCTCGAAGCACTCTAAGTTGCAATCAAATAAAAAAGGCCAACTTCCTCGTGGGGTTGGCCTTTTTTATTGAACACTCAGAACCGTCTATCAGAGTTCAAAGTAACCGCCTGGCACCGTGAATGTATCATCACGATTAGCAGCCGTGAAAACTCCCCAACAAACAAGACCAGTGTCGCTGGCAAAGGCAAGCGCATTCTGTGTTGATGCGTCAGGCCCTAGGACCGCTAAGTTGCTCCGGTGAACTCCCCAGAATCCACCGCCATGCTCCAACAATGCCTTGTGTAAGTGCCGTCCAGCTTCCCGCGGCGTATCAAGAGTTGCAACTCGCAATCGTGCGGTAGTTCCACCAATTTTCAGATCGAATAGATGCAGATCCTGCCGCTCTGTCCGAACAGTATGCTCAATACCTTTTGCTTTGAGGTGATTTTTTAACGCTTGAACTGATAGCTGCCGGGTATCAGGAATCAGATTGTATCCATCACAAGTGCCTTCTATGAGTCGCGCGCGCGAAAGCTGGGTTGAATTATCTCCTGTACCTTCGTCTTTTCTCACGGTAAAAGAGACTTGAGACTTTCCGCTCTGGTGGTTGAGTTGTCCTTCGGCGGCGCATGCACTTGTAAGAAAGACAAGGCCGCTCATCCAACCTAGACTCCGCAGGTGTTTCATGGCGCGAGGATACCAGTCCCTGCTCTGTAGGGTAAATTTATTGGTGCATTCTTCCCGCTGTTTTTTTGCTCAGCATCGTCAATCAGGACTAGGCTTCGCCTCATGAAACTGCATCGATTGAAGAGTGCATTGGCTCTTTCACTGCATGGCTTGTTTTGTCTTGGCAGCGTTTCGGCGTGTGGCTCCCAGCCCGCTCCAGTTGCGTACGCAAATCACGTTTTTTACGAGTATGATGGTGGCGGAGGCGAAGATTTGTCCGAGGTTCTCGAACAGCCCCACGTAGAACTCGATTTAGAATCCAAGGGCATGGGATTCATCGGGGTAGAAGTTCTCGGGGGAGTTGCAAGATATTCGCGCCCGAAGGATTGGGTGATCCGGGGTGGAAGCGTTCGAGCTGAGGGACGGTTTATCGAATACGTTTCTCCGAGACAGGTGATCATCGCCGTTTATGAGCGTCTCGAGTCTCCCGACGACACGTGGGGGAAAATTTTGGCTCGCTACGAGGCTGATACAGAGAAACAAGGGGGGACATTGCTCGGAAAGTCCGTTCCCATCTCTACGTTTAATTCTCAAGGACGGGCCTACGATATTCGTCGCGGTGTGCCTGCAGGCTCGCAACCCTTCGTGTCATTCAGCCGCGAATACGTGATGCGCAGCGATCATAGGATCGTGCTAGTGCAAATTGTTCGCCCTAGAGAGGACTATGGCGAAGCCGAGCCCGAGCTCCTGAATTTTGTAAAAAGTATCAGAATTCTTTAGAGCTTGACCACTCGCTCAGCGAGCGCACCGTTAAAAACAGACGCCCTCCGCTGTTTGTCTCATATGTGGTTGAAAGTGGTAGAGCTTCAGTCTAACGTTTGGCGATGAAGCTCTGCTCAACCTGTTTGGTTTGCGGAGACAACTTGAGAACACTAACAGACAATGAGGACTTGAATGGCGTACGAGTTTTACGTGAAAATCGAAGGCACCCGACAGGGAGCGTTTAAAGGCGAGAGCGTCCGTGAGGCACACTCTGAAAAGATTGCGGGCCTCTCTTATCGGCACGAAATCACCTCTCCACGCGACGTTGCAACCGGGCAGGCTAGTGGAAAGCGGCAGCACGGGCCTGTGGTAATTACCAAAGAATGGGGGGCCTCCAGTCCCCAGCTTTTCCAAGCTCTAGTGACAAACGAAGTACTCACTTCAGTGCAGCTAGAGTTTTTCCACACCACACCAGATGGTTTGGAGGAAGTGTATCACACCATCAGGCTCGTGAATGCCACGGTGAGTAAGCTGGCCCAATCGACCGGAACCGGCGAGAGTTCGGGGTCCTCCAAGACCAGCGCTACCTACGATACTCACGAGTTAGAGGAGATCTCCTTTACCTACCAGCGTATCGAGGTAGAAAACCTGCCTGGTCAGACGTCTGCAGAAGACGATTGGACTAAATAGGCTTCTTCTTTCGAAGGAGCGACAGGGCGGGCCGACATCTTTCAAGCGGCGATCGGGTTGCCGATCGTCGTGACCAGGGACTTCAAAGGCGCCGATTCACCGGCATAGCTGGACCTAGAGAGGTCTTTTTTCCACCTCATCCAGTTTGTAGGTAGGTAAAATCTCCTCATACTCTATTCAAACGGAGGCTCTCTAGGTGCCTGCCCCGTCTTTCTAATCGCTGTCAATAGCTTGCCTAGTCGGTAGACGGCCATGCAAGCGAGGTGATTTCTCAGGTAGACAATACTGCACTCGTAATCACATGGCCAAAGGACACAGTTTACTCACGCGCATACGCCACCCCCAATTTGCGGTAGCTCGGCGATCCATTTCATCCCAAGAGACACGGGACAGCGTTTTAGCGCATCTAAAAGTAATTTGTGAGACACGGGCAGGAACGGCACTTAGTTGTCCCAGTTACGGTACGGCCACAGTGAGCGAAATGGTGCATGCTTTTCCGGACGCCATCGCTGAGATGTCTCGCTCAATTCGCGAGACGATTCGACATTACGAGCCTCGCATGACAAACGTACGAATTGTGCATCTCCCGGCAGAAGATTTGACGTTGCGCTACGAGATCACCGCGGATCTTGTCGCTGACGGCCAGCGGGTACCGGTCAGGTTTGAAACGAACCTGGACCCTAGTCAACGATTCAGCATACGTTAGTCAAACTATCCCCCCCAAGTTGACCTTACATGGCTTTTAATAAGTATTTTCAAGACGAACTAGCTTACCTGCGTGAAATGGGACGGGAATTTTCAGCAGCCTACCCAGCATTAGCTCCTTTGCTCTCCGAGCGAGGCGGCGATCCTGATGTAGAGCGGCTCCTCGAGGGCTTCGCCTTTTTAAGTGGACGAATTCGGGAGAAGTTAGATGATGAGCTTCCCGAACTCATGCTGACTGTCTCTCAATTGCTCTTTCCCCAGCTGGTAAGACCTTTGCCGGCTACTTCCATTCTGGAATTTGAGCCGTTGCCCAACGGCCTGCGAGAATGTCGTCTCGTCGCGAAGGGAACCGAAGTGCAGAGTATCGCTGTCGACGGGACGCGCTGTCGATTTCGCACCTCCAGCGATTGCTTCGTAGCGCCGTGGGCGCTTGACACCGCCAAGATTCGAGACGTAAGTGGCGGCGGGCAAGAAATTGAACTCGAACTCAGCCTGCGAGAATCGGGCGAGTTGGAGCGAATCATTCCCGAGCACCTCGAGTTGTTCTTGGCCGGAGAGCCCCGGGATGCGCTGGCTCTACTTGCTCACTTGCAGCAGCAGACAATCGAGATCCTACTCTTTGATCCCGCCCGTGGTAAAGAAGCGGGAACAGTGCGCCTGGGTCCCGAGAGCCTTCAGCCAGTTGGCTTTGACGACGACCATGCCTTGCTTCCCCAAGTTAAGTCTGGTTTTCCTGGGTTTCGACTACTCCAAGAGTACTACGTTCAACCCGCCAAGTTTTCCTTCCTACGTCTTGAGCAAGTTCGCAGGGTAGCGACATTGGGAGAACTGCAAAGGGTCGGTGTTGTGTTCCGTCTAAAAAGCCGCTTACGCGACGTGCGGTCCATTAGTGCCGACAACTTTAAACTACACTGTGTGCCCATCGTGAACGTGTTCAAGACCAGCGCAGAACCTATCCGTTTGGATAGCAAGAGAGAGCGGCATGTAGTCCGTCCGGCTGGTTTGGGCGTTGGGCATGGCTCAGTGTACAGCATTGAGCGAGTCCATACGGTCCTGCGCGGAGGAAAACGCGAAGATATTCCATCGTTTCTTTCCTTCGATCACGCTTCCGCTATGGAGGACCGTAGCCGGGTTTTTTACACGGAGCACTTGAGGACGCGTGTTGTCGGGGAGGGCTCTGACACATATATCTCTCTGGGTACCGCAGAAGACTCGGGTGAGTCAGTTACCGCGGAAGTCTTGTCTGTCGACCTTCTCGCAACGAATGGTCCGTTGGCCAATGCCTTACGGGTAGGGGAAATTACCGAGGCCACATCAAGTTCTCCAGCATTTGCAAAGTTTCGCAATTTGCAGTCCGTAACCAATTATGTACCGCCCCCTCTCGGGCATGATCTCCAATGGCGCGCGACCGCTCATACTGCGATGAATTTACGCGCACTCACAGAGACATCAGTCCTACGGACCACCCTGGCCGTCTACAATCTACAAGCTCTCGTCGATAGGCAGGTGGCTCGTGCCAACGAGCTTCGAATCGAAGCTCTTAAAGAAGTGACGGTATCTCCCGGTGAAAAGATCTACCGTGGCGCGGTAGTTCGTGGAGTAAATATTAACGTGGACCTCGACGAGACCGGATTCTCTGGCGAGGGAGATCTTTTTCTTTTTGGTGCTGTGCTTGATCGGCTTTTTGCCGAATATGTTTCTATCAATTCATTCTCGCGTACCCAAGTTCGTGGGTTGGGAAGCAACTTGGAGTTTAAATGGCCAGCGAGAAGCGGCAATCAAACGTTGATCTAAAGAAAGAGATTCAGGAGAGCGGTCACCGCTACCAATTTTTTTCGGCTGTGCAGGCTCTTCACCGTTTGAGTCCTCTCGTCGTGCCTGTGGGCGAATTGGGTCCATTTTCCCAAGAGCCGGTTCATTTTCGCCATTCAACCGCTTTGCATTTCCACCCCGGCGATGTCGAGAATATCGAAATACCAGCGGAGGGCCCCGCACGCCTCACGTCTACATTTTTGGGGCTTTTTGGAGCAGCTTCTCCTCTAGCAACTCATTTCTCAGAGGATGTCATCGAGGCAGAACAAGACGATCAACCTACTTTGAGGGCATTTTACGATATATTCCATCATCGTCTCATTAGCCTCTACTACCGTGCCTGGAAAAAATACCGATTACAAGCAGGGTTTCGGCTGAATGAAGAGGACAGTTCCACCAAGCGAATGCTTTGCATGGTGGGTGTGGATGCCTACGGTGCGAGGGCCGAAAGTTGCTTGTCCCGTTTGGAGATCTTGGAGCTGGCGCCCCTTCTTTCGATGCGTGCTCGCCCTCCAAGAGTGCTTATCTTGGCTATCAGGCGGCTCCTACCTGGCGTGGACGTTACAATTGAACAATTTGTTGAGCGACGGGCTGAGATAGATCCAGAAGATCGCATGCAATTGGGTAGAAAGAGTAATCGGCTCGGTCGTAATTTTACTCTGGGCGCCCGAGTTTTGGATCGTTCTGCGCGATTTAGGATCATCATGGGACCTATGGATTATGATACCTGTGAAACATTCATTCCAGGAGGAGCTCGATACCCGATCTTGCGCCGGGTGATTGAGCAATTTTCGCGTGGGACCCTTGAATGTGAAGTCGATTTACTGCTCAATAAAAATGAGATCCCAAGATATTGCCTAGCGAGCAGTCGTGGAGGCAGTCTTGGAGTCAGCACACGTCTGGGGGCACCTCATTCGGAACGCTCAGGGCGTATGAGGGTATTGTTGACAGATCGAGCTGAAGACGCGCGCGCGGTGCTGATAGATTCGAATGTCGCATAATTTGCGCGGTACCACCTGCCAATAAGTGGCCCAATTGAAGGCTGTGGGGTTACAATTTCCTACATGGGTCTCTCCCGCATATTTGCTTCCAATCCTCAAATTGTCCGCAGCAAGAACTGGACACGAACTGCCAGTAGCGTCATTTGTGCTACGGTCTTGTCCGGTTGCCCCGCACCCACTGAGTCTAAGAGCGCAGATCCATCTCGCTCCATCTCACCTGTGCCAGCTTGCGTCAGAAATCTCCCGCCCGCCGGAAACCCAGATTACGCGAGGCAATTGCCAGAAGATGAGTATTGGGGGCTATTGGTACCCACCTGGAAAGATTCGTTTGAAACTACAGGCGAGGTTCTTGCGTGCAATGGTCAACCGCTTTTTTTGGACGCCACCTTTGATGGGGTTCAACTAGATCCAGCAGCTAGGATGGAGGGAAGAATCACCTATGGCGGCGGTGCAAATCAACTAAAAGTGGTGTGGCTTCGCAGTCATAGTAGTTCCCAAGGCCAAGAGGCGGGCCCCTTGGCGCTTGTTCGGGTAGTGGGACACCATGCGGAGGTCTACGGCGTGACTAGCTTTCGTGGCGATCCTCAAAAAGTGCGTTTCGACTTGGAGCGCCTAGGGGGGGAAGTCGTCGTCACTGCCATTACCGACGGATGTTCGGGAGCTCAAGGGGATTGCGACACCATTTTGCAGGTCTACCGACCTCAGTCTGGTCGCTTGGACAAGCTGGCCGATATCGGACTGCGCCGGGTGCGTCAGGGTCAGGGATTGGAGCCCGGTGTGAGTGGCCCCCTTGCGATTCAATTTGTCTCCTCGCCTGAGTATACACCAAATGGCATCGCGCTTGTCGAAGAGTTTTCCGTGAGCGACGGCGCTGGGCGCGCTCTACGACGTGCCCAGGTTGAACGTGCTTACATGCTCAACGGGCTCGACGTTGTCGAGACGAGCTCGTCACTCTGGCAGCGTATGTATCTCAATCGCGTACCTGAGGCGGCTGCAGGGGCCGAAAAGAAGACGCCACCAAAGAGCAAAAAGAAGACGCCACCAAAGAGCAAAAAGA
>CAYWLO010000065.1:23714-25797 GCA_964459035.1 uncultured Polyangiaceae bacterium
AAAAGAAGACGCCACCAAAGAGCAAAAAGAAGACGCCACCAAAGAGCAAAAAGAGGTCGCTTCCGGACGAGCCCCCGGCGCTTACAAAGCAAGAAGCACCCTCAACGAGCTCAATGATCGCGGTGGACCGACTTAAGTAAGCTCCTGGCGCGGTCAAGGGTTCTCAAATGCCTCACCAAGCCCCTTTGATCGGAGGCATTGATCTCTTGAGGGTGCGCACCTAAGATTGTGCGCGCCCACGAACGAAGTTATATACCAGCAACTTGTCCATTTTTCGGCTAATCCGCTCTTTTCGCATTCCCCACAGAGAGTCCAGTTGTGAGTGATTCTGAAATTATCTATTTGCGCCTCGCGGAACTTACAGCACGCTTAGACGCCGGAGAGCCACGCGAGGAGATCCTCCGCGAAGTCGACTTGGAGGAGTCTCAGTTTCTTGACGCCCAGCAACGTTGGTTGGCGCTCATCGGCAACGCGGTACTGCGCGGTGAATTCGAACTTCAGCGTAAGTATTCGGCTCAGTACAATTCAAGTTTCCAAAGGGCGAGAGGTGTGCGTCAGGAAGAGGAATATCTGGGGATGCGTCCCATCGTAGTTTCTCCTTCGGCCGCACCTCCATCTGTGGCACCTCCGCTAGCCTCGCCCCCACCAGTGATTGCGCCACCTCCGCTAGCCTCGCCTTCACCAGTGGTTGCGCCACCTCCGTCAGTCTCGCCTCCACCAGTGATTGCGCCACCTCCGCTAGCCTCGCCTCCACCAGTGATTGCGCCACCTCCGTCAGTCTCGCCTCCGCAAGTGGTTGCGCCACCTGTGGCACCTCCGCAGATAGTGACGCCTCCACCGGTACTAGCGCCACCGCAAGTTTCGCCATCGCAAGTATTTGATCCTTCTCAAGTTTTCGCCCCTCAGGTCATTTCACCTCCGGCTATGGCACCATCGGTGATCATCTCGCCACCGCCAGTGGTAACAGCTCCGGCCATGGCATCTCCACAGGTAGTTTCTCCTACAAGCACAGCGACCCCGGCCGCGGTACCGGCATTTAAAATTCCGCCAGCGGTAGTGTCGGCTCAGCCCACAATTCCTTCATTGGCCAAGCCGATAGCTGTTGCAGTCGCTTCTCCGGGGCCTCCTCCCTTCGGGCCAGGCTCGTCTGATACAGCTGTGTCGGCAACTCCACCGGCACTCATCACGCCTGCGCTGCTCCAGCCTCCTCAAGTCGTGGCCGCCGTAGGTGAACTAGCCGGAACTCTCCCCCCCACGCCTACTACGATAGCGTCACACCAGGGGTCAGGCTCGACCGCAGATATCAATAAAAATTCTGCGGGCAGAGGCTACCAACGCTTGCCTGTTAGTTTTTCTGAAACTGGGTTTGGTATATCAGCTGAAGGTCTGCCGGCACTGAGCCCAAAAGAGCCCCCAACTGTCCTGCAGGTTGCGCCAGCTGCGACGGCAGCGCCCCTGCGCGCGGCAATGCCTTCACTTAAACCTCTACCTCAGCGGCTTGATTTTATGAGTGGCGGCAAATCGACAGAAATTCGATCGGCTGGCGCCGTCGTGCTGCCTCCAGAGGGTGGCCTTCCTGTTTTGGGCGAAGTGACGCCTGCCGTGGCTCCTAGTTTCATGCAGTCGGCACTCGGTACGACGCCTTTAGCTTCACCTGCAAGGCGGTCTGGTAGCCCTCTAAGCAATGTAGGAGCTGAAGTTGGCCCAGCGCTCATGACAGCTTCTATGAAACTAAGTCTAGAACAGCTGGCATGCATTCAAGCAGAGCTAGACAGGGACCCATCCCGGTTAGCCGACGTTCTACAATCCAATAGCGTGGACGAGCAGGCATATATCGCTCAGCGCAAAAACCTGGAAAACGAAATGACCAGCGACGTCGATCTCTCCACACGCTTTGCACAGTTTCGCGAATACTATCGCGCGGTCTTGGGACCTTCTTCGTAAACACTTACACCCAGAGCGTCGATCCGTTTGAAGGAAATACTCGGCATTTTAGCCCACCTGCAGATTGTAGAGGTGGTTCCAAACGCCGCACTAGTACCAAAGGTCGGAACTTCGTGCCGGGTTTTGGTACCCATGAGAC
>CAYWLO010000066.1:0-25787 GCA_964459035.1 uncultured Polyangiaceae bacterium
GACCTATTTCGTGAGCGACAGTGTCGTTGTAGTCCGGTACATCGTTGGCATCATACACCACTAGAGTATGATGCTGAAAGCTCTCACCCAAGTAGGGGCCGTCTGCAGCTTGACACTGAACCGTGAGACGCAGCGGGGCCGCGACTGAAGCCACTGGCAGGCCGGCTGGTAGGGTGATCTCTACTTCCTGATTGTCCGCGCGCGGCTGCGGTACGCTAACAGCAGCGTTTGCAATCACTCCGGAGGCCGCACCTTGAGACCAACGAACACTCGTAGCCATGGTGCCCCCCTGAAGCGGGGGATCAAAAACAGCCTTGTTCATGGCAAGCTTCACACTCCCCCCTGGAGGTGGTGCAGCAAGCGTCGTGGACCCTGCTGCAGGGCCTCCGCTATCCTCATCGTATTGGTACTCACAGACAATGACGTGACTCTTGACAGGCTGATTGGCACCCGCAACAAAGAGGCTACCAAGCTGGGTCTTATTGTGGCTACCGACGACGGATACTTGAGTGGCATCGTTTCCTCCGTCGATGACGTACCGCGGATAGAAGGTGCGAGGAGCAGAGGCGGCCGTGTAGGTCACACTGTTGCCTAACACCATGTCGGACTTTACCTCTTCGTAGCAGGTTTCAGCCGCTCCGGGCTGTGGAGCTGCAAAACCTTGGGGTCTCGTCATTTGGTACCAGAAACGACGCCAAACATTGATCTCGAAGGCGGCCACGGAGGGCTTCTTTTTTCCGAGGTCGGCGTGGTTGTGCACGTACTTGGCAAGGTGAGAATCTTGATCGATATAGGCTGCAGGGAGAAATTTGTCACCACCAAAGCGCGACAGTGTCACCTCGGCTTTCGCCAGGCCTTGGGCATCCGTTTTTGCCGAGACATGGATCAGATCGTCCCAGGCGGCCTTGTCTTGACGTTTGAAAGCGGAATCGATCGTCTCCCACTGCCACGTGGCGGGCAAATCTTCGCCCCAGTTGGCCCGCTTCTGGTTGTCCTCGTGGGGAACGAGACAAAAGTGAACGACCACATCAGCAATGGGTTTGGAAATCTTTGCCGTGAGATGAAGCTTTCTTCCTGCATCGTCCGCCTGCAAGTTGATATAAAATCTATGGGTTGTTGAGTCCCAGGCGGCAGGCGCCCCTGCTTGGGCCGTATGCTCAACATCGACAGTGTCAAGCGACACCACGGTAAACGTACACCAATCTACGTTACCCTTTGGTTTGTGTGAGAGCCCACCTCCCGGGCGATCTAAACTGAGTTCTAGGCGGGCGTCGCGAGGCTTGTCCGTGATCTTTTCTCCCTCAACCCAAAGGATTTTATCCTGGCCTGTCAGATTCGAAACGGGGATTTTGAGTGGTAGGCTTTGTTTGACTCCTTCAAATTCCTTGTCAAAAACTTGAAGGGCACCACTATCGGTCGCTGTCTTCAGCACCAGTTGATGACTTTCGGCGCCCGCCGGAAGCAAGGCAGAATCGAGCTTGGGGAGAGTCAGCTTGGCGCGACCATGAGCCTTCGACTTTTGCTCATGCAGGATTCTTCCCGTTTTGATGCGTTCCTCTGGGGTAAGCACCTTTTGATCAGGAAAAACAAGAGCTTTCAGGTTGTTGTGGTAAGTTGCTATCGGTGCGACATCGGGATTACACTTGAGTTTAGCGAGTTCTAGGGCATCCTGCTGGCCAATTTGTGCTTCTAGTTGGGCAACGAGAATCTTGAGCTTTTCAGGGTCGTTTTTTGTATAGCGCACGCCAGCGGTAGTGCCTCCCTGAACGGAAATCTCCACCTTACCCGGGGTGGTTCCAAGCATCCAAAGCTTAAGATTTCCTGAAGTGAGAGTGAGCGCAGACAGCGCAGCAGTGGCGAGGGGCTTCGTCATGGCCTCGTCGGCAAAGAAGGAAAGGCGCCCGATCCCGTTAGTACTGAGTGACGCTTTAACTGCCGGTACTTTGGGATCTTGCGAGAGCTTAAGCTCAAGGCGGATGGGTGAGGCTGCTCGCTTCGTTTCACCAGCTGGCTGGTGGATGTCGAGCTTGTGGCTGATGGGGACAATGAGGAATTCTGAATCAACCTGAGCTGTGACGGATACATCGGTCCGTTTGACACTTGCGGTGTGGACCTTACCCGTTCGAAGGGTGACCCCTTTGACCAATTCCTCGACTGTGAACGTTCGATTTACCACATCAAGTCTTTTAGGTGGCTGTTGCGCTTAGGAAAAGAGAGAACTTTCGAATCCAAAAAATTCCTTGGGGTTTTTCTCACAATCGCTAGGGTGGGCCCATGGCTTTTGCTCTCAGAGTTGTCATCACACCGCCAGCGGGCGCTTCCAACGGCAAGTCATCTGTGCTGGGCGGAGTACTCAGCTTGCAACAGTTTGGCTCGGGTAAAAGCCAGGCCGAGCGCGCCCAGAGTTCTTCGGCCAAATTGACGTTTCACACGGCATTTTTTGAGAAAGTGGCCAACAACCCCTCTGCAGGCTTCTCCCCATTGGCATCGCTTGAGGGAAGTTTAACCCTGGAAGGAATTGCTGGGCAGCCAGTCTTTACGTTGGCGGAGGACACAGAGCTACTGTATTTGGCCGAGGTGCCGGGGCCGGGCGCAAATGAAGGGCAGGCACATGATGATCCCGAGCCCTTGAGCCTTCGTTTGGCCTATGAGCGCGCGAATTTTCGAGGTAAACTACCCCAAAGACTCAAGCTTCCGAAGTTTCCAGATCAGGCAATGCATTTGGAGATCGGCCTCCAGCTAGAGATCGACGGGAAAGAAGAAGCGGCAGTTGTCCTCAACGATCATCTGGATGTGCCTCTCTCGGGCTTGGGCTACTTCAAGGCAATCCTCAAGGACGACACGGGTGAACCCTTTGCCCAAGAGCCCTTTGTGCTCGAGTTTAGTGACGGCGCTAAGATCGAAGGCCGAACGGATGCAGAAGGGCGGGCCATCGTCAACCCAGCCCCACGGGGCAATTGCCGACTCCATTTAAAGCAACAGGGCTTTTCCGATACTTCATCAGCACTCGAATGACTTGGTCAAGTGGCGACGCGCTTGACGTGAACAGAAGCTCATTCAGAGCGCTGCTTCGTGGGCATAAGTGGAGATTGCGACACATTTTTGGCCACCTTTACAGTTTGTAGGTAGGCGAAAATGACGCGTAATTTATGAAAACAACTAAGTGATTTAGCCGAATCGCCAGGCGTTTTGTGGCCCAACTTCTTGTCGGTATTTGTAGGAGATCTAGCCAAACCCAGCTAGCGTGGGCCCATGGGTCAAGTCACCGCTTGCAAGATGGCTGTTGTTACTGAGAAGTCTGGTCACCAGATGATCGGCTGTGCAGTCAGTGTCTGTACCACTCCAGCCGCTCCTAGTCCTCTTCCCATCCCCTATCCGCTGATGGGATCTTCAGGAGAGGGCCTAGTGGACCCGCCGACACGCACCAAGATTGCAGGCAGCAAAGCACTCACGGTGGGGGGATGCCTCAAAGCTTGTCATGGCAATGAAGCAGGTACCTTGAAGGAGGTCGTCAGTCTAAACACCGGCGGCAAGTGCTTCCCGATCCTCGGCATACCCACTGTGATCACTGAGCTGGGCATGACCTGCGCGACAGGTAGCTTTGGTATGATGAACAAGCTTGGCTAGGGCCTAAAATACAGATGCCCTTTGCCGATTCTACTTCCTTTGCACTCCTCGGAGAGCACCTTCCTGACGACGCGCTGGTTTCACAATTCCAGGCCGACGAGGCCCTTTCGCGTCCCTTTCGTGTCGATGTCGACTTCAGTACAAAAGCCGACAGTTTCGTTGTCGAGGACTTGATCAATCAACGGTTACTTCTCAAGGCCCAGCTCTCGCTCACATCGAAGCGCTATTTCGATGGTGTTGTGAGCCAAGCGCGTTTCGTCCGCGTCGCGGGCGAAAGACTCCACTTCCGAATTCGCCTTTCCCCCTCCATTTTTGCGAGCACCCAACGCGAAGACTGCCGAATCTTTCACGAAGCAACCGTATCAGGCGGGGCGACTGCGCCAAATATCATCAAGCTCTTGCAAAGTGAGCTGGGGTTGACCGAACAGATCCGCTGGGATCTTACCAAGTCCTACGAGCCTAGAGACTTTTGTGTGCAATACCGCGAGTCGACGTTCAACTTCATGCAGCGGCTCTGTGAAGAAGAGGGTATTTTTTACTTTTTTGAACACACCGAAGAAGGTCACATGATGGTCTTTGCGGATGACTTGACCTCGCTGGAAGTTCTGGGTGCCCCCATACCCCTTGCCCTAGGGCAGAACGAGGTTGGTCACCCTTTGATGTCTTTCATTCGCCGGAAGGCTGTGCGAACATCAAGTGTGAGCCTGCGCGACTTTGATCCCAATCAGCCAGCAGCGGCACCCCATGTGGACCTGCCCACAGAGACACAGGTTCCACAGCCCCGCTTCATTTACCCGGCAGGTTTCAAAGATGCTCAGGTGGGTAAACAACTCGCCTCGGCGACATTATGCTCAGCTCGCTGGGATGCAGAACAAGGTGAGGGGGAGGTAAAGACACTCCCGCTCTTGGTAGGATCAACCATTACCCTGACCGACGCGGCTGAGCAGGATGCCAACGCCAGCTACTATGTCACCAAACTGAGAACCTCGGGGCGCCAATTTGTCGAGAGCGACAGCCACGCGAACACCGCTCGTGTCCTACACGCGTGTTTTGGTTGCGTGCCCACCGATGCCCTCTATCTACCCGCCCCCAAGGCACGTCGCCCTCGCATTTCGGGGGTTCAAACGGCGGTGGTCATGGGTGAAGACACCGCGGACCAAAGCATTCACGTTGATGCCCTTGGTCGAATAAAAGTTCATTTCCATTGGGACAGGATGCAGCCCTCTGATGCAAATTCTTCCTGTTGGGTCCGAGTGAATCAACTACCCATGGGAGGATCCATGATTTTGCCTCGAGTGGGGTGGGAGGTATCCGTCGCATTTTTGGAGGGTGACCCCAATCGTCCATTGGTCATCGGACGTGTCTACAACGGGGAAAATATGCCCCCCTTAGCCCTTCCGGCGGCAAAAGCATCAGGAAGCTTCACGAGCATGTCGTCTCCTGGCGGCGCTGGGAGTAATGGTATTTCCATGGGAGACAGTGGTGGTGCTCAGGGGTTTGGGTTCAAGGCCCAAAAAGATTTGAACTTTACGACTGGCTATGACCAGGTAGAAAAAGTCACCGTCAACGACACAACCCAGATCAATGCAAACTACTCACGCTCGGTAGCGGTCGACGAAAGTCTTGAGGTAGGAGGAAATCAGACAAGCTCGACCGGTGCCCACCAGAAATGTAAGGTAGGGGGTTGTCAGAGCCTTTCCGTGGGCGGAACTGAGACCGACAATGCAACGGGCAACTATCTGGAGTCCGTCACCGGTGCCCGTTCCTTCACCGTGAGCGGCAACCAACTCTTGCTCTGCAACGGCGAGAAGCTCACTGCAAAAGGACAAATTACCCGTGAAGTTGGGGCTGTGGAGCTAGTCTGCACTCCCGCCAATATCAGCCACAATATCACAGGGCCAAGCAGTTCGACGGTGGGGGCTGCGCGAGTTCACATCGTCGGAGGCGATCACGGGGAGACAGTGAGCACCGGCAAGGCCATCACTGTTGCCGCTGCGGTGGCCCGTAAATGCAAAGGTGCGTACAACTCCACGTGTTCGGGAGCTGTAGTTCATTTGATCGGAGGCATTGCCCAAAGAAAGATCTCTGGAGATCTAACAATCAAGGCAAAAGCTGTCATGATTGTTGGCGGCAAAGGCAAGTTTAAAGGCGGAAGCGGACTTCTCGATCTTGCTGGTGGGCCCATTACTATCAAGGGCAGCACAATTGCGATCAAGGCTGCAATGGTTAAGGGCACTGGCGGCTCAATGAAGTTGGGATAAAGAAGTGCCTGAGTCTATCGTTGATATCAAACTTCAGGTGGGTGACGTCGCGCTGCCCGTTCTGTCGTATCATACCCATCAGGAGCTCTGTTCAATCGACAAGGTTTGTCTTGTGGTGGACGCAAGTACAGAT
The DNA here is from genome assembly GCA_964459035.1 of uncultured Polyangiaceae bacterium. Lineage (GTDB taxonomy): Bacteria > Myxococcota_A > Polyangia > Polyangiales > Polyangiaceae > NIC37A-2. Next base: position 6,022 of record CAYWLO010000066.1, read on the forward strand.
TTGGAAATTAAGCCAGCCAAGAGCTACATCAAGCAAAAGGCAAAGTTGGCTATGACCAGTGTTGCGACGAATGCGGCCAGCTACTTCCATGGAACGGTCGTGGCGGCTCGCTACATGAAGGACCAAGATGATGTTCAGCGATTGGAACTCGATGTCGAGGGTCCACTCTATGGACTGTTGCGTACTGCCAACTCAACAATTTTTCAAGACAAGAGCCTGCAGACGATCGCTTCGGATGTTGCTGCGTCCGTAAATGATTCGACTCCCACTACCTGGATGGGTCCAACCGACCAGAAAAAGTATGTCGTTCAATACGATGAATCGAATCTTTCGTTTTTTCACCGAACCCTTGCGGAAGATGGAATGGCGTGGTTCGCCCGCCACACTGAAGACCAGGCCGAAATCTTCTTTGTCGATGCCGTAAATACATTTCAACAAACGTCACGCACTCTCGACTTTCGCACAGAAATTGGCACAAGCAATGTGGGTGATTTCGTCAGTCACGCCAGAATGACTCACCGAATCCTTCCGGATCGGGCGCGGGTGTCGGGTTACGACCCTCATCACCCTCATCTAGCGATCGAGAAGGAATCTGAGTCCGCGTTTCAGGGCTCTCATACAAATGAGATATATTCCCCCGAATCGCGTCGACCCGTTCCTGACCGGGTAGCGCAAGACGCTAAGACAGTTGTCGAGAGTTATGATACCAGACGAACTCAGGTCACTCTTATAACATCGGCCCTTGGCCTCCAACCTGGTGACAGGATCAATCTCGAATCGCACCCCTATGCACCGCTCAACGGTGAGTACCTACTTGTATGCGTTGAGCAAGAAGGTTCACGTGCTCGCCTGGGGGCGTTCGATACAGCCACCACGGCGGAAACACGTCGAGTGGAGGTCGTAGGCGCGCTCATCGATAAACCGTGGCAGCCGGCGAGGCTTTCCGCCGCGCGCAAGATAGCCGGCCCACAGACAGCCATGACTACGGGCGATGGGGAAGAGATCTACACAAATGAGCATGGTGAAGTGACCACAAAGTTTCATTGGGATCGCGATGGAAAAGCGGATCACAGCGCGAGCCGCTTCATGCGCACAAGCCAGATACCAACCGGTGGTTCTATGCTCTTACCCCGCGTCGGCTGGGAGGTGTTGGTCGCGTATCAAGAGGGTGACGTCGATCAACCGATGGTCATGTCGCGACTGTACAATGGCGGCACGATGCCCCCTTACAAACTCCCGGACAACGCGCTCAAGTCATCTATCCAAACCGCCTCCACACCCGGGGACGGCACCTCAAATGAAATCCGCATGAGTGACACCAAGGGGGACGAGCAAATGATGTTCAACGCCTCGCGCGACATGTCGATCGATGTGGGTAATAATACTACTCAAAGTATAGGAAACGACCTCGCCGTTGAGGTGGGAGCGGATCAATCCATCACCGTGATTGACAGTGTGAAATACACGGTGGGTAGCAATCAGATCTGCACAATATCTGGAAACCAAAAGGCAACCGTAGGTACCTTGTCGGTGGACGATGTGAGTTCCGATCATTCGGCCTCTGTAGGCGGCAATCGCATGCAAATGATCGGAGGCGATCATCGCCGCACGGTGGAGGGTAGCTGCGAGGTGAGTGTTGCGGGCAGCTCCCTAACGGCCGTCCTAGGCGCCGTATCAATGAATACAGCCGCAGGGCACGACCACAAGGTGGGTGCTGCACTCATTGAGATGGCAGGCGGCGATAGATCAGTTATCGCAGCTGCGCGCAGTGAGACAACTGGAGGGGCCAAGGTGCTGATTGTCCAGGGAAATCGTGCCGTGGAAGCTGGTTCGCTGGCTGTTCAGGTGGGTGGCGCTGTTATCAGCAAAGTCGACGGTGACCGGTCCGACAAGTCGGAGCTCACGTGGTCGGAAACGGCCGGGGGTCAACAAAAGGTCGAAGCCAAAAATATCACCATTGAGGCAGATATTGCCGTTACTCTCACGATGGGGGGTGCCAGCGTGGCCATCACCCCATCCTCCATTTCCGTTACTGGAGCTAGTATCAAAATTGATGGAAAGCTCATTCAAAGCTCCGCGCTCAACCTGAATAATTAGCAATGAATCGAAGGGTCCATGTTTCAGTAGTAGTAGGGGAAAGCCTCAGCCATCTGGTTCACTGGGTGGATGAGTCCTCGCACGTCTCCTCTACCAATCAAGTGAAAGTTCGTGCTGTCTTCACCGAATATTTTTCTCTAGAAGATAGTCTGGGGGCTCCCGCTTTGGTCACCATTGAGGACTCGGTCGCCACCCGCAGAATACGTGGAACGATCAGTGAAATTGGAGTCGTCGCAACCCCTTATGGTCCAGACACAGTCGCGCCTGTCTATGAGTTTACAATTAGTTCTCACTTGGCTCGTTTGGCAGGCAGCGTCGACAGTCAGATCTTCCAAGAACTCACCACTCAAGAAATCGTTGGACTGGTTCTGGAAGAACATGGTCTTGGGGGGCTAGAGGCCGACTGGCAGCTGAGCCAGACCTTGGACAAGCGGACCTATTGTACCCAGTATTCGGAGTCTGGGCTAAATTTCATCTCGCGATTGCTCGAAGAAGAAGGCATCTACTTCTTCGCAACCACGGACAAAGACGGAAATGAAATTTTGCATTTTGCTGATGCGAGTCCTCAGGCCCCACGGAGTCCGGAAAAGACACTTACGCTACGAAACAAGGGCGGCGGCGACGGCGCAGAAACTGCCGTATATCGATTGGATCTCGGAAATGCCATCCATTCGGGCAAATTCACAACAAAGTCGTTCAACTTCGAAAAGCCGCAGCTTCCCCTAGAATGCTCAGTCAAGGGCGATCTATTTGATGACTTGGAGACGTACATCCCGAGCGAGCTGTTCACCACGGACAGTCGGGGGGCGATGCTCGCACAAAATCGCCTGGAGCATTCTGTCGCGGGCGCAGAGTACGGAGAGCTTGAGACGAACGACCTACTTGTGCAACCGGGCATGCTTCTTTCGATCCAAGAGAACGGCAAGAAAGCACAGCAGTTCTTTGTAACGACTACCTTACTTCGATATGCTCAGACGTCGAAAGACGCGGGTGCCTCCGGAACTCATGAGTTCACTCTTGTTGCAGCGGTCATTCCGGCTGAGATCCCCTATCGTCCTCCTCTTCGTCACCCCAAACCTCGTATTTGGGGACCACAGACAGCGATTGTGGTGGGCGAACAAGGCGCGGATACTGAAACGGTCCTCACAGAGGAGTATGGTCGTATCAAGGTGCAGTTTCATTGGGATCGTCGGGCTAAGCTTGATAGCAATGCGTCCCCGTGGATCCGGGTCGCTCAATTGCAAACGTCCGGAGCAATCCACTTTCCAAGAATTCACTGGGAAGTTGTGGTCGAGTTCCTCGAAGGAAATCCGGACCAACCGATTGTGACTGGTCGCCTATTCAATGGTAGCTTCATGCCGCCATACGTGCTTCCTAAAGGCAAGACCCGAACTTCGCTTCAGAGTGCCTCCAGTCCTGCTGGTGGTGGGCGCAATGAAATCCGTTTTGAAGATGCGGCGGGTCAGGAGGAGCTGATGGTAGCTTCCCAGTACAACACTGTGATCAACGCCAGCAATGATCGCAAGAAGAATGTCACCGCAAATGAAACCCTTGTGGTGGGCAATAGCTCAACAACGACAGTGGGAGGGAATCAGGATTTGAAGACGACCAAAGGGCTTGAAGTAAGTGTCGGAGCTGACCAAACCATTGACGTGGGGGGAAGCCGTAATCGGGAGGTGAATGCTGTATCGGCACTGAAAGTAGGCGGTTCATCCAGCACTCAAATCGGTGGCAATTGGATGAGTATGGTGGGTAATCCTCTCGATGCCCTCATTGCCCTAGGGACAGCCGAGGTTGCAAAATTGGCTACCGCCAAAGCTGACCAAGCAATGAAGAAATTCGAGGGTGCTGCCCAGGGCGCGATTGACCAGGCGCTGGGTCCCATTAAGGGACTCACAGATCAGGTCGACAAGATTCAAGCAAGCATGCAGGAGCTCGCATCGGGCAAACAGGCGGCTGCCGCAGCGGTTATGGGTGGGGCTATCGCCCTGCCTAGTGCGATGGGCATGATGAGCGCCCTCGCGTCTGGGCCAGCGGCCACGAACACAGCAGATGGTGCAGAATCTTCTGCGGGCCAAGTCGCCGTCGCCAGCATGGTGAGCGCTGCAGTAACGGGTAAACTGACTCAAGCGACCAGAGCAGCAAAAACGGCGGCGTTGGGTGATGCCTCTGCCTCCAGCGGTCAAGGTGGTGGCGGGAAGTCCCAAGAGAATCAGAGCGGGCCCGATGGTGCGCTGGAAGGCTTCGAGGAATCCGATACCACGACTGGCCCCGGTCATTCCCAGCACTTGCTATCGAGCACTCACAAGGAAACAATCGGTGCGCTTCGATTGTGCGCGGCTGTTGCGAGCGTCAATTACAATATTGCTGGGAATATGTCCGAGAACGTGGGTGCAGCCCACATTGAGCTCATCAAAGGTAACCGCGCAGAGGCATGGGAAGCCGCTAGCGAGACAGAATCGGGACTCATTGTCATGACTAGTGGCGACGAGATTGAAACGGTGAAGGCGTCATCTCAACTAAGTCTAGGAGGGGCCCTCATGGAAACCGTCAAAGGGGATTATTGTATCGAGGCAAGCACAGCGATCACCCTAGTGGGAGCTCTTCAAGACTGGACAGCAAAGAGCAAAATCACATTCAAGTGTGGTGCATCTACCCTCGTGATTGATGGTTCAGGAGTGACGTTGGAGTCTCCCATGGTGAGCATCTCCGGCTCGACAGTAAAAGCAACAAAGGCTGTTCACGATGGTTAAAGGTCCCGTTACAGTACCAGCTTCTGCCGAGAAAAATACGGTAACTGAAGAAAGCGACCCTTGTTCAATATCAGGAAACACTCTTGAGAACATTTTCGATATGGTGGACGCAGACGCATCGAGCAAGGCTCCAGCTCCGTCTGTGCGCCCCTTCGTTGCGCCCCAGGGTGGGCTCTTTATTGCGCTTCTCTCAGAGGTCGACGGCACGACTGTTCGTCTGAGGAACCCAGCAAGTGGTGAACTATTTAAGGCTTCCGTAGCGCCTCATCTTGACTCTGCCTATCTTTCCTCACAAGTCGAAAATGGCCAGGCTGCCTTGGTGCAAGGAACAACTGAGAAACTACTTGTTGTTGGTCTTGTCGATGTGGGCCCTCGACGCCGACACATTTTGGAGGCCGATGAGATCGAATTGACGGCTAAAAAACGTTTGACCCTCAAAAGTGGAAGTTCTGCCCTACGGCTCCAGTCCGATGGGTCGTTGGAACTCCTTGGTAGTCGTATCAGTGCTGCATCACGAGGGGTCCTTCGGCTAGCCGGACGCGCCCTTAGGTTGAACTAACTTTTACCCCGACGAGACAAAGTGGATTCTCCTCCTACTGACAATCGGACCGATTTTGAGTTGCACCCGCAAATGCTCCTTACCAGGACAGGGGAGAAGCTCGTGGCTGTACTAAAGGCTACATTTGAGCTGGTTCCGGAGACCGGCGAGCTCGTACTTGCGCCCAAAAAACGCGCTCGACCAGTACGGATGAGCGACGAGCCTTGGGGTGAGCCTGAAATTGCAAGTATCAAGTACCCCTGCGATCTCGTTCCAACAAAACCGGGAACAGATGTGCTCTTTGTCGGCTCAGCCTATGCTCCAAATGGTGAGCCAACTCCATTCTTTGATGCGTATCTCAGTGTGGGACCGGTAAAGAAGGCGATTCGTGTTTCGGGGCTCCGTGTGTGGGAATCAAGCGGTGCTGGCCTTTCGTCTCCGCGACCACTTACATCGCTAGAAGTTCGTTATGACTTCGCCTGGGGGGGCATCGACCAAGCCGAGGACGGCCGCTTAGCAGAAGAGCCTCGCAACCCCGTCGGGCGTGGGATTGCCGTGAGCCCGTCCAGTTTGACTCACCAACAGGGCCCACAAATTGAAGATCCTGACAACCTCATCCGTTCGTTCAAGACAGCTCCCCAGCCCGTGAGCCTGGGCCCTACGGGCAGAAATTATGCGCCACGGCGCTCTCTTTCAGGGACGTTCGACGAATCCTGGAAGGAACTACGCTCACCTCTCCCCCCGCTCGACGAGCAAGATGGCTTCTACACTTATGCGAGTCCTGGGCTTCTCGCTGTGCCCTTTCTTATTGGAGACGAAGTGTGTGCCTTGCTCAATCTTGTTCCTCAGGGAGCAGTCCGATTCGCCCTCCCAGGGGTGCGTCCAGAGTTCGAGTTTCGAGCAAAACGTCGTTCTCCAGAGACGGTGCGCCCCCCTCTTGATACGGTCATCATTGACTCGACTTCAATGGAGGAGGGGGGGCCATTGACAGTAGAACTCGTGTGGCGAGCTAGTGTTCCTGCTCCCCGCAAGATGAAAGATAGTCTTCTCATCGTGAAAGAACTTGTATGAGCATTGTTGTTTCCCAGTGGGCATGCCTGACACCCCTTGGCGAAAGCGCCCAAGACTCATGTTTCGCCTATCGTGCGGGCAGTAGTGGGCTCCGTGAATGTCCCATTGTCGACAAAAATGGCGATGCCGTTACCCTGGCCTCCATCCCCGTTATCGATCCGACTGTCGAGGGGCTCAAGCGGGTACATACGCTTGCCTATTCTGTTATGAATACCCTGCTTGATAAGTGTGGCACGACTTTGCATCGGCAGAGGATGAAGCTCTATCTTCTGTTGGACGAATATCTCGACCAACGCGACGAAATGAACGCTAACATCGTCGACGGCGTTGCCCTACAGCTCCAGGAAGAATTACGCAACCGGACAGGAACAACGACCAAGATCGAAGTTGTGTCCACCGGTGCCGGTGGGCTCGGCGCGCTTCTGGGCACAATTTCGCAGGAACTTGAAGCCGGGCAGTATGAGTTCGCCGTCATTATTTCTGCTCATTCGGACTACGGGGTGACTCGCATACGCGAGCTATCCGAAAACGATCGAATTTACTCGTCCGACAACCTGGACGCACTTCTCTTGGGGGAAGCCGGCGCCGGCGTCCTCCTCTGTACGGACCGAACAGCGCGCACTTTTGACCTTGTGTCGCCGGTTGCCATCACAAGCGTGCACAACACCCACGAAAAGGCTCGCTGGAACAATGATGAATCGGCGTTTGAAGCCGCAGGATTAACTGTGGCCAGTCGACACGTCCTCGCTAGCCCGGAGCTGAAGGGGCGTCCTATTGGTTGGTTGTCAACTGACATGAGTTTTGAGATGTTCCGCGTCCACGAACTGCAGACGGTCATGGCCCGGGTTCAGTCGCGCTTGGCATCGCCACAGGTATTGGAGGCCCCGTGCCAACGAATAGGGCACATGGGAAGCGTGGTCGGCCTCTGGCAAATCATTTATGCCGCAGAAGCTTTCATGCGCGGCTACGCACCTGCACCGGACTGTCTTTGCCTTTTGGGGAGCGACACCGGCCACCGCACAGCTTTCATACTAAGCATCTCCAATTGACTACTTGCGGTGCAGGGGAAGGTGCCATGCCCCAGGTTCCACGGGAGATTGTTCAAGTCTAGCTTTTATGTGAGCGATGTCTGCTTCCTGGCGCACCACCAGGTCAAGTCCGTCGAAAGAAGCGTTTAGCCCTGCCCGCACAATGATCTCCCAATGCAGTGTCGTTCTTTCAGCGGGGGTCAGGGGGCCGCGATCGAGCTCGTTGAGCGAGACCAAGGGTGAATAGAGGACCCCCCGACGTGTACGAACGCCTGGTACAAGAGTTTCACGGTGCTCCTGTACATAAGCACGCCAGCGTTCCTGATCGCGCGAGGGTAATTCGATGGTGTCTGGGCTGCCTTCCTCCGCGGGATCACGAGATTTGTTTTCGAGCACCAGGCTGTTGGGTAGAGGCTTGGCGAGGGGATCGGCCTCCATCACGGCCTCAGGCGGAAGGTCCACTTCTTCTACAAGTCCCGCACCAGTGATCCGCTCAAGTGACATCGCTGCAGTGAGGGTCAAACCTTCATCCTCGAGTGCCAATAGACCGACAAGAAAAGGCAAGCATTTTGGATCTCCCGCCCAACCGAGCGCCTCTACAAGGGCGGGTGAGGGCTCTGCTGCTACCCATTCGAGCAATCGCTCGGCATCGGTGCTTGAGGAGGCGATCCCGAGTAGGCGCGCTCCGAGCACATCCCCCTCAAGTAGACGCTTACTCGCATCCACCGTGGCGTGAGGATAGGCCGCCAGCACGCGAGCAATTAGCCACTGATCGCTAAGTTCTCGAGATTCTTCCGTCTGGAAACGAGCCCACAATTCGTCCAGACGCTGGCGCAAGTGGGGGGGGCTTTTCAGAACGAGAGGCACCAGGGCAGAGGCGGCCACTTCTGGTACATCAAATGCCGCTTTTTCCAGCTCCTCTAGAGTGACGGTTCGACGGCCAATCAGTAGGCGAAGTCCCAGTCGGCGGCGAGCAGGTTGGTGTTCTCGAAGATACCATCGGGCAAGCCCCTCGATGGCCGGGTGCGGAGTCATCGTCCAGGCACTTACGAGAGCATCCTCAAACTCTCGGTCCTCTTCCAAGGACATGAGACAGCGCTCAGCCATAGCAAGCCCATCCCTACCAAAGAGTGAACCTCCAAGGAGAGCAACCGCAAATAAAAGTGTAGGATCGGGAGAGGGTGAGTTGGAAAAGAGTTGTTCCACCGCCCCCAAATCGGCGCCCTCAATGGCGAGCACTGCGTCCAGATCACGCAACATGCGGTCTTCACCGAACAGCGCCGAGCGCCAGGGATCCCCCAGTTGTGGGATTCGGTTCATTCCACAGATCGCGATGTCTCGGATCAGCTCTTCGAATCGTAGAAACCGCCACCCCTCCAGGGTCAAGGCCGGAAGGGGATCTTTCAACCAGCCCTCTTGAGACTCCATGTCAGGTGGTGCCATAAAGATGGTTGGCGCCGTAGATTGGAGAGGACTAATCACCGGCCGCTCAATCATTCGGACGGTCGGAACCCCACGACTAGCAACCAAGGGAATCTTTTGGTGAGTCCGCATGGCGGGGCGTGAGGCGGCTGTCGCCTCCAAGCTACGAAGGGCAGCCAAGCTAGAAGCCAAGTACTGGTCGACTCCTTGAGGTTTCTCTGACGGATCTTGAGTGAGTACTTCTTGAATCCAATTACTTGCTTGTCGAAGGGCTGCGAGCGGGTCGGACAGCTCCTCCCAAGCAATGTAGACCTGCTGAAGCGCGTCCACAAATTGAGAAGGGATTTCATCGCGCTCAATGAACAGATTGCGGGCGTCGAGCAAACACAAATGCGCGCCCTCAAACGTTCCGGTCGCCATTTCACCCCAGTCCAAGACAGTCACAGTAGTTTCCTTATTTACGTAGAATCGCTCGGTAGTATTCGAGTAGTTGGACGAAGTGTGCATGCTGCTTGGGGTCCGCCTGAAGCTTTTCATTCCAGTGCGACACCAGCGCTACATAGGAGTCGGCATCGATCCCATTTGCCGCGTAGATCCCTTCAGATCGACTCGGATAGAGCTGAAGTTCGGCGGCAATAAAGGCCATTTGTTCGATGCTCAAGGTAACGGTGGAACTCACGCCCGCGGCGTGCTCGGAACTCGAAGCTCCTGGAGCCAGGCAGGGCACAACTAAGCCGGCACTCGGCAAGTGTACACTCACACTTTCGGTGACGCCTGCTGGTTGCTGAAGCACAGGGACCATTGGCTCTTGCGTCGGGGAGAGCGGCGCAAGTCCAGAGCCTCCGGCCGACTGAGACTGTTCTTTTCTGCGGAGGCTTGTGTCATAATAAGTATGATAAGCGCTTGCATACTGGCGGTGCAGCTTAAATTTGTTGCGGAGCACCTGACGTCCGATCTCCCCCAGCCAATGCTCCTGGCCAGCGCGAAACTCCTCTCTATTCAAGCGCAGCTCGCTCAGCAGCGCCTGCCGGTCTTCACCGGCGTCAAAACGGGCCGTTACCTCCGCAAACTGCTCAAGAGGGAGAGGGCCAGCGTTCACCAATTTGTGCTCCGAAACGAGTGATCTGGGTGAGGGCCGCCTTGCATGACGCAAAGGATGCTAGATGCCCAGAGACGCCCTGCCAAGCGTTGAGAAGTCGAGGTGGACACCTATTTGCCATTGCCGACTCTCATGGACAGTTTTTCTTCTGCACAAGGAGTTGGGGTGTCTTGCAGGACGGCGCATGTCCCGGTAACAGTAAGTGAGATGACAACCATCAGCTCCCACTCATTCGCCCGTAGGATCTAAAGTGCCCCGCACTGCTCCAGCACCCAATATGATAGCAGCGCCCGGTATGAATCCGGGAAACATCGTCGCTGGCGGCGGCGGCGGAGCCGGCGGTGGCTCTGGCAAAGGCGGTAAAGGTGGCAAGGGCGGCCAAGGAGAAGACGAGGACGCCGAAGGCGGCGGCAAGGGCGCGGGAAAGTGCGGGTCCGGTGACAAGGGGTCTTGTTCTAACTGCACTTCCGATTTTTCGGCGGGAGATCCCGTTGCTGTCGTCGATGGACGGACATTTACCATCCCCAAGACGGATCTCCTTTTGCCTGGAGCGTTCAAGCTCGACTTTCGGAGAAGCTACTCAAGTGACTTGAGAAGTCGGGACAAGGGCATGGGCTGGGGCTGGACCCACTCATTGGCTTGGACTCTTGAGGAGAAGCGTCGCAACCTGGTCCTCAATGCTGGTGACGGTCGGCAGGTTGAGCTTCCGAAGCTCAAGGTCGGAGAGGCAGCACGCAACGACAATTGGGCCGTCAAACGAGAAGGGCCCGGCTATGTCGTGCGGCCGGGCAATGATTTCGTCCACTACTTCGCCCGTACCGACGATACTGAAACCTATCGTCTTGTTCACGTTATTTGTCGCAATATCGGCCAGCTGAATCTCTACTACGAGCAGGGGCGCCTCGTGCGCGTCCTCGATACGGTGGGGCGCGAGGTTCACTTGGCCCACAACGCGGAGGGGCGACTCGCGAACGTATCGGTTCCTTCTCCCAATGGACAATCGATCGTTTTTGCGAGCTATGACTACGACGTCAACGGCAACCTGCGGGCAGTCACGGATGCCGATGGTCACGTCACCTACTACGAATACGATGACAATCATCGTCTCACCCGGCTCACCTACCCAAGTTCGCTAACCTTTCACTTTGTCTACGACAAGCAAGGACGTTGCAAAGAGACGTGGGGGGCCTATCCAGATGGCAGGGATCCCGCTCTCGCCGACTCGGTGCCCAAGGAGCTCGCTGATGGGTCGAAAGCCAAAGGCATCCTGCACTGCAAGTTTGAGTTTGAGGACGGTTACACGGAGCTTTCCAACTCTATTTGCCTGCAGCGCTTCTTTGCCGGCGAAGATGGTGAAGTGGGCAAGGCCGTGGATGGTACAGGTGCCGTCACGGAGCGCGAGTACGACGAAAGAGGCAGAGTTAGCGCGCTTATCGACCCGACTGAGGCGCGATGGGAGACCCGTTACAACGACAACGGGGACGTTGTCGAAGAAGTAGATCCGCTTGGAAGCACTGTTCAGTTTGAGCGCGATGTAGCGGGGCGTGTCCTTTCGGTAACCGACCCTCTGGGGCATCGGACCCAGATGTGGCGGGACGGTTTTGGTGAGGTGGTCACGATTCAGACTGCCAATGGCTCGGTACAGCACTTCACCCTTGGTGCTAACAGTCGGGTAGCCCAGCGCGTCGATGCTCGTGGCGCTACACATCGTTACGAGTATGACGGTCATGCAAATCTCATTGCCTACACTTCGCCAGGAGGGCGCAAGTACCAGTTTGAGTACGACTATTGGGGCCGTATGCTCTCGGAGTCCGACCCGCTCGGACACGGGTACCACTACCAATATTCAAACAGCGGCTTACCGGCAAATGTCACGGACCCTCTTGGCCGCGTGGTGCACTTTTTCTTCGACAATATGGGAAATCTCGTACAAAGAGTGAACCCGGATGGTGGGGTTGAGACCTGGCAGTACGGTGGCTTGGACTGGCTCTACTGCATGACTCATGCAGATGGCTCGCAAGTGCAAAGAAGGTACAATCGTGAGGGCTGGCTACTCACGGTTCAAAATGAGCGTCAGGAAGTTCACAAATACGAGTACCAGTCGAATGGTCTTTTGGAAGCAGAGAGAGACACATTCGGCCGTCGCACTGAGTACGAGCGTGACGCTCTGGGTCGCCTCATTTCATGGGATGAAGGTCGAGGAAAGCACTCCATGGAGCTCGACGCTACGGGCCAAGTGCTTGCCCGTGTGGCACCGGATGACACTCGCCACGATTTTGAATACAGCTCCCGGGGAGAACTTGTTCGAGCAAAAAGCGCAAACGTGGAGTTTGTGTGGCGTCACGATCCGTTTGGCGCCATCGTTGAAGAAAAGCTCCTCATCGAGGGGCAGGAATACCGCATCGATACGGAATACGATGCCACAGGAGAGCGCATCGCGACCAAGACGAGCCTCGGTCTCGATCTAAAAACTCCGCGATCGATTGAGGGGCAAATTGAACGGGTTGTGAGCCCCGAAAACGTTATCCTCGGCATCGAGCGTGATGCTACGGGTTTGCCTGTTCGCAAGGCTCTTCCAGGCGGCGCCGTAATCGTCGAGGAATACGATGCAGGGCTCCACTTGAAGAGTCGGTCGGTCAAGGTCCCCTCCGGCGGAACAACGGGGGCTGAGCCTGGCTGGGTGGGAAGAGCTGCCGATGGAATTGAGCGCAGCTTCGACTATTCGCCCGCAGGGGAGATGATCAGGGCCGAGTCTTCGGATGGTCACGTTCTGAGCTTGCAGTACGATTTGCGCCGTCACATCAAGAGCGCTGAGGGGGCTTTCGGGGACTTGAAGTTCGCCGTGGACGGTGCCGGAAACTACTACGAATCGGGAGAGAACGATCCGCGACGCACCTACGGTAAGGGTAACCAGATCGAGAAGTGCGGCCCGGAAGTCTTCGTTCATGATGATCGAGGATTCATTATTGAGCGCCTGGTGGAACAAGGGGGCGGTACTCCGCCTTTGGTCACTCGTTACGAGTGGGATGCCGAAGGCATGTTGAGCGCCGCAGAGCTGCCAGACGGGTCTCGGGTTGAGTACATCTACGATGCCTTTGCTCGTCGCATGGGGCGGCGGCTACTGCGCGAGGGCAAGGTGATTCGTAGCGAACACTTCATTTGGGATCGCGTGAGCATGGTGCACGCGGCCGAGGTCGACGTACACGGGAAGTTGCGGGACCTTTCGACCTATCTCTACCTCGAGAACTGGGACGAGACCCCGATAGGTCAACGCCACGGGGACTTTCAAACGAGTCAGGCGTGGAACTACTACCTTGCCGGGGTCACTCTTGCGCCGGAGCGCATCATCGATGGCGCTGGGCGCACCTTGGGTCGTCTAAGTTCTAATGTCTTTGGCAAGGCGGAGCTCGTCGAGGGTACCGTTAGCACCCCATTCCGGCATCCAGGTCAGCAAGCGGATCCTGATACAGGCCTGCACTACAACCGCTACCGCTACTACGATCCGAATCTTGGTCGCTACCTCAGCCCCGATCCTATCGGCGTGGCTGGCGGATTGAACCTCTACTCCTACGGTCCCAATCCCATCGGTTGGATCGATCCGATGGGGTGGAAGCACTTTGCGTACCTCATCACAGATGTAGCAATGGGGGGGGGGATTCACTCCTTCTCCGGCGATCCCAATTTGGTCATCAGCGGATCGGCAGATCGATACCTCTGCCCCGACTCGCTGAAGAGTCAACCCAAGTGCCACACAGAACAGAAGGTGTGCCACGACCTGCTGGCTCAAAAAAATGGAGATAAGGATGCCCTTAAAGGAAAGAAGGTCACCATGCTCGGGGAAAAACCGCCTTGCCCGCGATGCCATAGTGCGATGATGCGAACAAGCCAGCACACGGGCGCCGATATCAAATACAAATGGAAGGACGAAAAGGGAGATCACCAGACCATCACCTACAAGGGCGGAACAGGAAAACCCACGGCACCTGACGACAAAAAAGGGGGGAATAAAAACGCCAAAGAGCTTCTAGGTGGCTATCACGACGAGAGTTCACTGAAGGACGACTGGAAGTTTCACGGAAGTGATTCGTCCAAGGGTATTCCTGCTCATGATCTGTGGGGGGCCGATCCGAAAAGGGAGGATGGGAAAAAGCCTGACTTGAGTAAGAACTACCAGAGCGTCGGCTCCGATAAGCGCACCGAAAAGTCGGGTGCGGATTATTGGACCGAGGAAGAGGTTGTAGATGAGGGTGGTACACTTGGAACTCGACCCAACCGAAACCCACCGAAGGAATCACCGGCCAAGAAGCCGAAGAGGGAAAACTAAACAGATGCTTGCTGTCGACTGGAAAAATATTGGGAATCACGCAGGTCCCTCATCAAAGCGCATTCCTCAATGGGTCGACTCATTGGATAAAGGCCGAGCCTACGAGATTCGCAGGAATTCTCGATCGGACCTCCTTGATGCTCTGATTTGCGAGGGGCAGTTCTGCGCCGCGTCGGCACCGACAGTGGATCTACTCCTTTGCAAAGTGAGTGAGGCAGAAAACCCTGAGCGCTACCTGGTTTTTGTGGCTGTGATCCTCTGTGCCACGCCGGTTCCTCGGCTCGGTTCCGCAAGCACGCCGCCGGCTGAGGTGATAGATGTTGTCGTGAAGCACCGCGATATGCTCTTGCGCTGTCTTGAGTCGGAACGGGCTACAGAGCGAGCGGCGGCTGCGCTGTTGGCCGCGGTAGTTCCATCACCAATTGCTGAGGCCGCACGCGCCTTGCTTCTGGCAATGGGCCGATCCGATCCTGATCCGGTCGTCCGAGCGAGCGCCATTTTCTCCTGGGCACGCTTCGGCGACGAAGAGATACAAGAGGCGCTCGAAGCGAGCCTAAGGGACGAGGAGGATGTCGTCGCGGGCGCGGCGGCGCTCATTGCGCTGCATCTCTCCGGCGGAAAGAACATTGCTTCCGTGGTTGCCTCGCTCGATCGTTGGTTGACCTGGGTGCCGAGCGACTCAGAGATGGACGCTGAAACCGATCTTCATTGGTTTGGATTTCAGCAGACGCAATTTTTTTGGAGACAGACTCGCTCCGATGGATTGTCGCATACGGTAGCCGCGCTGATCGCAGTGGGGCAGGACTTGGATGTTTTCGATGAATGGAAGCAGCCTTTACTTGACCATGCGGAGACAAAAACGGACCTAGTGCTTCTGGACAAAATCTCGGAAATTCTCCAGCTAAGTTGTGGTCTGCGCGGCGAGGGAATGTGGTCAAATGTCCTCGAGTTCGGCCAATTGGAAGTTCAGCAACAGGAGCTCGCCCTCAGATGTCTAGACGGGCCTGTGCTTTTCAATAGCGGCACCGGTTTTCCCGCAGCTGGCTTGATCCGTCGGCGCTGGTGCGGAAAGGCAGAGCCAGGGCCGATGGACCGGATGATCGAATACGAAGGCGCCTCCGTGCCACTCTGGCGCGGGTTTGTGCTTCACACCCTCTACGAATCGCGCGATCGAATTCTGAAACTAAGCACTCTAGCGCCAGCTGAGAAGTGGGAGGTGATGGTGCTTTTCTACTGTGGATTTTACCGCCCGAGGGGTCATCGTCTCTTGGACGACCGCCTGGCAACAGCACTTGATGAGCTTGGGGTCTGTCCGGAGCTCCGCGAAATCGGTCCCCCCATCGTTGACGAACTTGCCTTGTATTGGTCTAGGCTCGTCGCCGCCGGGATTTCGACGGCGTGGTATTATCCAGAGAACATAGCCCATGCGCTCATTCCTCTGTGTCGGGCAGGCATTCAGCTCAAGAAGAGCTGGTTCTGCTTATTGCCTGAGAAGTTTGACCTCGGGCCTCTGGGGCGGGAACTGATCGAAGCTATGGACCCCGAAGAACGCGAAGAGTGGCTGTGGGAAAATGACCCGTACAGTAGCGATGCGATTCATTTCGTCGATCTGTATCCGTCAGCCCGGCTCTTTCAGCGCAAGCTGGTCAACATTGAGCACTATCGTCGTGAAGAGGGGCAGGTTCTTGAGAATTCGCTCGAAGTCGAAGCAGCAATTAAGAAACTTGCAGAGACCAATGCCCTAGCACGTCAAGGCCTAGAACAAGCTGAGCAAGAATTGAGCTACTAGCAGCACCAGGCCCTCATCGGCCAGACTGTAGACAGCGCTTAGGTCGGTTTCAGCGAGCTAGGCAACGGGACACTTGGGTCGAGCGTCTTTTGGGCCAACCGAGCGTCTTCGAGGTCCCAGCCGACGCTGTTATCATCAAATTCCGCGCCCCACTGTATAATCTCGCCGACTCGCTTCGTGGTTCCATACCGATAGATCATGCCGCTATCGGTATAGGTCCAGATGCTGAAGACCAGCTGCTCGGTTGCGTCGACTACGTCCCAGAGGTCGAAGCCACATTCGGCTAGGTCCTGAAAGTCTTTGCAGGAGCCAGTAAAAGGATCTCCGTCCAGGTCCCACTCCTCCAAGATGTTCGCGAGCTGTTTCTTCTCACTTTCCGAAAAGTCGTCGGCTCGAAGCCACGTGCTCTCCCAGTTCGCGTCAGCTCTGCCTACACCTGCGATCTTGTGGTAGTTCACGAATCGAAAAGTAGGATTATCTTCGGCCATGGAGGGAGACTACAGCGGGGGCGCAGGAGCTGTCAAGGGCCTGGAGCTCGCGTGTAGATGCGTTCCTATGGTAGCGCCTCGGGGCAATTCCTACGGAAACAACAAGGGCGTCTACCCCAGGAACACCCACTTGGGGCTCGTGCTCTGAGACATAACGGCAAGTTACAATTCAGACGCTTGGCGGTCAAGCCAGAGCCGGTGGCTCTTTATCTCGACCTGTCCTAGTCGTATTGTAGTTTGAGCCTCTTTCCTGACTTACCTGAGATTTCTGAAGCGGTGAGCGACCCCACGGCCTCCGACTATGCACTGGCAGCCAAGTATGCGCTGCGTCTGAAGCAGTTGCCGCGCGCGGTTCAACAGATCAGCGGCGCCATCGCTCTTGAACCCGAGGAGCGAAAGCATCGTGCTGTGTTGGGAGATATTCTCCTTCACAGTCGTAGTCCCCTCCAATTGCTCGTGCTGCACGATTCCGGCGCGTTCTACGGCTTGGCCGCCGCGCGTGGATGGTTCCTCTTACAAGAGGGAAAGTGGGAGGACGGCTTGCTTGTGCTTGAGGCTGTCTTAGTGTTTCGGCCCAATTTGACCATCCTTCGTTGGCTTGATGAATTGGCTCGTCCTTTCGCTGTGTCTGCAGTCAGAGCCGAAACAATAGCTCGACTTCTCACTCGACTTTTGGAAACTCTGAAGGCGCAAGGCCTTCACGCGGGGGGGAAAGAGAACTTAGAAATCGCCATGCGCTTGGCGTCAACAGCATCCGCGCAACACCCTCAAGACGGCAGTTTGCTTGTGGCGCGATGTCAGGCTCTTCGCGCCATGGGGGCTCAGGAACAAGCGTTGTCGCTTGCCAGAGGGCAGGGCACCTGGGAAGGATGGGTGGCCGCCTCGTGGATTCATCGCGGTAGGAATCACCTTGGTGAAGAGATCGATTGTCTTAGAAAGGCCCTTGCGTTTCGCCCCGGCAATGCGGAAACATTAACCGATCTCGCTCTTGCATTGGCCAAAGACGGAAATACTCAAGAAGCTTCCCAACTGTTTGAGCAGGCCGTGACAAAGGGGGCGGAGGGCGACGCTCTTTCCTTCGCGCTGTACTTCCGCGCTCTCGCTGGTGAGGACGGCTCGCGGACTGCTCTCTGCACGAAGGGCACTCGACGGCTGAGCGAGATTCTTCTTCGTGATTTGAGGGCCTACGAGACTGAGCTTCCTGATCCCCTGGATGCGACTGTCCGCGCGATCCGGGGAGTGCTAACCGAGGCCAACAAGAGGCCCGAACAAGCTATCCGTGCAGAGGTAGTTGTTCCCGGTCTTGTTGCGCCGTCTGCCGAATTGGCATTCTGCCAAGGAGTCGCTGCTCAAAAGCTAGACGCATCGCTTCAGTTTTGCGGGGAGAGAACCGCCGTTCTCTGGCCAGAGTTGGCCTGTTCGGAGGAAGAAAGGGCTCGCGTAGAGCACATTCTTGTCAAATGCCTTCACTCGCCATTCGCCTGGGACGTCTGGTTGGAGTGGGCTCGCGCCCAGGGCGAGGTTGAGACCAATTCACTCTTTGCGATCTTGATCGATCCACCTAACTGTCCTGCAAAAGCGGATCCAGTCCAGTGGTTGGTGCACGTCCATTGCGCGGTTGGAATGCTACTAGGCCAGCAGAAAGATGCTGCCAAGATGGTAGAACTCCTGCTGAGGGCGGAGCACGATTGGTTGTCTTGCGCTGGTTTGATTGCTCTCGTTAGCGGAGCTGAGACTGTCGGGAGAGCACCTGGGTGCTCACTCGCGACAATGAAGTCTCTTGCAAGCAATTTGGGGAACGAACTGCCTGTGTATTCTCGAACTCTCGCGATATTGGGAATGAAAGGGTTCGCAGGTTCGCACGATGAGGTGTTTCGACAACTGAGGGTAAAAGCTGTCATGTCGATAGTTGCGGATTTCAGCCCATCGTGATCAGTCATTTCAATCCATCGTGATCAGCTATTTCACATTGTGATTAGTCGAGTAGTCGGGGGAGGATGTAGGCTTCATTAAGAAGGTCAGCATGGGAAGCTCACCACTAGATATGGCGAGAATCAAAGAAATACTTCGACTCAAATTTGAGAAGGGACTTACGTGTCGAGAGGTGGCGTGAGTCTAGACATGAGCGCGGGCAGCGTCGGCTTGTCATTGAGCCTCCTTATTGAAGACTTAAATGTATTAATCTCGTCGCTAGACCGGTCTTGAACACTGAAATGAGCGATCACGATGCTTTGAAAAAGATGTGTTAGCGCGCACGAACATCCGCTCGACTGTGTGCGTGATTCGGTCTTCAATCTCGTCAAATCCAACTTCGCGGGAATGCAGCGACCGACAGCGTACGCAAACACGGTGCCGGTAGACGAGACCCCCCTGTGTCAGGAAAGATGTCGCCTCAATGAATTCAATGAGTG
Organism: uncultured Polyangiaceae bacterium; assembly: GCA_964459035.1. Lineage (GTDB taxonomy): Bacteria > Myxococcota_A > Polyangia > Polyangiales > Polyangiaceae > NIC37A-2. Next base: position 25,042 of record CAYWLO010000066.1, read on the forward strand.
CAAGGGGCGAGAGAAGTGACTCCACATTTTGCTCACTCGGCAGCAGCTACCTGGCGGGTGGCGATGGAATGTCGCTCATTTTTGGCAGCACGCAAAGCGAATGTCATTGACGGTCAAGGGGGATATGATCTGTTCGTGCGGTGTGGGTTTGAACTCCGTGAGTTGTGACCAGTGCGCGCGTTGCACAGCCTCTTGTTGCACGATATCCTGTGATATTGTTTCCACTGGGTAATTTAGCTCTCGTGAATTCAAAGAAAAAAGAGTGATCATGATAAAATGGTTATGTTTATGCCTATTGCTTGGCTCATGTGCTCAAGAATCCGCTCCGGAAAAGACTATCTCTGAGCCGTCTACCGGTGGCGCAGGGGAACGCCAAGAGTTGACGCCCAACTTGGCGTCAACTCTTGGCGTTCAGAAGTGTGGCGAAAAAGAGTGCAGCCCCAGAGCTAGTCGTTGCACAGAGGGCGACCTTTGTGGTCGAGCGACCCCCACTGAGATGTTTGCCTCATCCTGCATTGCGGAGGCAAATCGCGGAGGAGAGCTCTCTGCTGATTGCCCTGAAAGCCCTGAGTATTGCTTTCTCCGGGGATGCAAGTCCTACAAAGGCTGTACTCTAAAAGGCGGAGGATGCGGCTACTGGGTGGACGGTTATGAGATTGTCGGGGGCGTTGAAGTCACCGTGGTGAGTTTAGACCTAGTACCTCGTGCCGGAAGTCCGTGCCGGGTTTCACCAGACCCAACTGAAG